>NZ_JADPIQ010000048.1:0-884986 GCF_023073015.1 Bradyrhizobium sp. 87 | reverse complement strand
GCCCTTGGCCTCTCGCACCCGAACGCTGCCGCGTCCACCGCAAGCCCGGCTCGCGAACATGACGACCACAAGATCGCCCCTCAAGGATGAGCCGGGATGCGCGACACATACGCCATTTCCGAATTTCGGTAAAGTGGAATATTTTTGCGGCGGCGGATTGACGGGGGCGACACAGAGGAGGTCCGGTAGCCCGGATGAGCGAAGCTATATCCGGGGTTTTCGCTAGCTAGCCGCACTAGCGGTCCCGGATGTCGCTTCGCTCATCCGGGCTACAGGCTGCGAGAGGCGCTCGCTACAGGCTCACCCCGTCGGGGTACCCTGCTTCCATTGGCCGCCGGCGATTTTCGCGGCGGCGATCACGGCTTGGGTCCGACTTTCGACGCCGAGCTTTTGCAGGATCGCCGAGACATGCGCCTTGATGGTGGCCTCGGAGACGCCGAGCTCATAGGCGATCTGCTTGTTGAGCAATCCCTCCGACAGCATCATCAGAACCCGGACCTGCTGCGGCGTCAGCGTCACCAGCCGGTCGCGCAGGCGCGTCATGTCGGGGTCGGCGACTGCCGACAGATCAGTGTCGGCGGGAACCCAGACGTCGCCCTCCATTACCTTGAGGATCGCGTCGCGCAAGGTGTCGACGCCGAAGCGCTTCGGGATGAACCCGGAGGCGCCGAAGTCGAGCGAGCGGCGGATGGTGGCGCTGTCGTCGGACGCCGAGACGATCACCACCGGAATAGCCGGATATTGCGCGCGCAGATAGATCAGGCCGGAAAAGCCGGAGATCCCGGGCATCGACAGGTCGAGCAGGATCAGGTCGACGTCGGAGGTCTGTTCCAAAAGCTTGGTCAGATCCTCGAACGATCCAGCCTCGTCGATCCTGGCCGAGCTCAGGACGCCCGTCACCGCCTGCCGCAACGCGTCGCGGAACAATGGGTGGTCATCGGCAATGATGAGATGGGTCGAGGGAGCGTTCATCGTTCTCTTGCTGGCAATCGCACCGGGCCAGTAAGCCGGCGCGGGGCCCTGGTCAATTCTTTCCCGACCAGCCGTGGCATGCAAGTGGACATTATCCCTTTGCGGCAACGGGGTTAATCCACAGGCCGGCACTATGTTGCCGGATGGAAGGCTCGCAGTGTCAGGCGAGCGTCAGTGTGAAAGGCCGAAAGTCGTATTGGGGCGGGTTTCACGCCAATGTTACCTTGGGGGCAAGGCTTGGGTTGATCCGGCATGACCGGACATCCAGGGCGCGAGGAAACGATTTTTCGGGGAGCGACTCAACATGTCGACAATGGCTGTGTCTCAAGCAGGCGCGGGAGGGATGACGAAGGACGAACGGTTCGTCATTCTCGCCTCCTCGCTCGGTACCGTCTTCGAGTGGTACGACTTCTATCTCTACGGTTCGCTGGCCGGCATCATCGGCGCGCAGTTCTTCTCGGCCTATCCGCCGGCAACCCGCGACATCTTCGCGCTGCTGGCCTTCGCGGCCGGCTTCCTGGTGCGCCCGTTCGGCGCGATCGTGTTCGGCCGTGTCGGCGACATCGTCGGCCGCAAATACACCTTCCTCGTCACCATCCTGATCATGGGTCTGTCGACTTTCATCGTCGGCCTGCTGCCCAACGCTGCCACCATCGGCATCGCGGCCCCGATCATCCTGATCGCGCTGCGTCTCGCCCAGGGCCTCGCGCTCGGCGGTGAATATGGCGGTGCGGCCACCTACGTCGCGGAGCATGCTCCGAACGGCAAGCGCGGTTACTACACCTCCTTCATCCAGACCACGGCGACGCTCGGCCTGTTCCTGTCGCTGCTGGTGATCCTGTTCACGCGCTCCGCGCTCGGCGAACCCGACTTCGCGGCATGGGGCTGGCGCATTCCGTTCCTGGTCTCCGTGCTGCTGCTCGGCGTTTCGGTCTGGATCCGGCTTCGCCTCAACGAATCCCCGATCTTCCAGAAGATGAAGGACGAGGGGAAGAGCTCGAAGGCCCCGCTGACGGAAGCCTTCGGCAACTGGCAGAACGGCAAGCTCGTGCTGCTGGCGCTGTTTGGCGGCGTGATGGGCCAAGGCGTGGTCTGGTACACTGGCCAATTCTACGCGCTGTTCTTCCTGCAATCGATCCTCAAGGTCGACGGCTACACCGCCAACCTGCTGATCGCCTGGTCGCTCCTGCTCGGGACCGGCTTCTTCATCGTGTTCGGCGTGCTCTCCGACAAGATCGGCCGCAAGCCGATCATCCTCGGCGGCTGCCTGATCGCGGCGCTGACCTTCTTCCCGATCTTCAAGATGATCACCACCAATGCCAACCCGGCGCTGGAAAAGGCGATCGAGTCGGTCAAGGTCGACGTGGTGGCAGATCCCGCAGGTTGCGGCGACTTGTTCAATCCGGTCGGCACCCGCGTCTTCACCTCGCCTTGCGACACGGCACGTGCCTACCTGTCGCAGTCGTCGGTCAAGTACTCGACCACGCCAGGTGCGGCAGGCTCCGGCGTGAAGGTGATGGTCAACGGCAAGGAAGTTCCCTACGCCAACGCCAAGGACGGCAATCCGGCAGTGCTCGCCGCCGTGCAGGGAGCCGGCTATCCGAAGGCCGGAGATGCGGGCATCGTGAAGATGGCGCATCCGTTCGACATCTTCCGTCCGCAGGTGGCCGCGGTCGTCGGATTGCTGTTCGTCCTGGTGCTCTTCGTCACCATGGTGTACGGCCCGATTGCCGCGATGCTGGTCGAACTGTTCCCGACCCGCATCCGCTACACCTCGATGTCGCTGCCCTACCACATCGGTAACGGCTGGTTCGGCGGCCTGCTGCCGGCGACCGCCTTCGCGATCGTGGCCTCGACGGGCGATATCTATGCGGGCCTCTGGTATCCGGTCATCTTCGCGTCGATTACCGTCGTGATCGGCTTGTTCTTCCTGCCGGAGACCAAGGACGTCGATATCAAGTCGACCTGATCGACGCAGATCGAGATCAACACCAACCGGCCGCGGTCTCCGCGGCCGGTTTTGTTTTGGCCTACTGATTGCTACCGAGGAATTGCAGCACCACCTCGCGCCGGTGCGGGCGGGCGCGATGCTCGATCAGATAGATCGCCTGCCAGGTGCCAAGCGCGAGCTTGCCGCTCAGGACCGGCACATGAAGCGAAGTCTGGGTCAGCATTGTCTTGACGTGCGCCGGCATGTCGTCCGGTCCCTCGGCATCATGCGTCCAGCCGGCGTTCTCGGGCGCGAGCCGGGACAGAGCCGTGGTGAGATCCACGAGCACGGAAGGGTCGGCGTTCTCCTGGATCGTCAGCGATGCGGAGGTGTGACGAACGAACAGCGTCAACGCGCCGTCTCGCGCGCCTGCCTCCGCCACGAACTTCGCAGCTTCAGCGGTGAGATCGGTGAAGCCGCGGCCGGGCGTCTGCACGGTCAGCAGCGACGATGCGATGGTGGTGGCTTGCACCGACGATGGCGCCGAGCGCGTGATGGATTTGGCTGATGTCATCATCACTCTCTCAATTCGGAAAGCTGCCATAGGTGGGCAAAGCGAAGCGTGCCCACCGACTCACGCAACGAAAACAAAAATGGTGGGCACGGCGCGTCGCGGCCTTGCCCACCCTACCGCATCTCGCCACGTGCTAAATCTTCCCCGACACGTCCTTCTGCACGCGGTTGGCCATGTCGATCAGCCGGCGCCAGGCCCTTTCCAGGAATGACATCACGCGATCGACGTCCTGGTCGCTCGGCAGCGGGATCTCGATCCTGCGCTCGCCCTCGGCGGCCTTTGGTGCTTGCGGCTCCGCCTTCTTGAGCGGATCCGTTTTCGGCAGCGCCTCGTCGATCTTGCCTGACACGGTCGGCCCCGCCGCAAGCCGTCCCTTCAGCGTCTCGACTTCGGCCTGGAGCCTGCCGATCTCGGCGTCGAGCGCGGTACGTTCATCGGGCACCGCGTAGCAGGCCCAGCCGGCGCCGCTGCGGGTGCAGGTCGACACCGTGCCGGTGCGGCTGTCGAGCCGCAGCACCCCCTCGGGGATGGGCGTCATGCTGTAGCGGCCGTTTTCGCTGTCGGGCGCGGATTGCGCGACGAGGCAGCCGCCGCTGATGGTCAACACCGCGGCGAACGCCGCCGCCGCCAGCCATGATGCTGTGGATGAATTCGCTGCTCTCATCGCGTTCTCCGCCACGACGCGCAGGTAGCACGTCCAAAGATGGCGCTCATAAAGGTGGCACGTCTCGCAATTCTACACCCCGGCGAGGCGATCCGCCGCCCAAAACGCGCCTTTGACATGAACGATCACGGCGCCCCCTTTGATCCCGGCAGCCGGGCGAAATGGCGACGGCATCCGCCGATCCAGCGGAGACCTGCTGCGGTGCGGCGTCACGCTGTGTGCAGCGCTGCCGCCCGCGCCGATATTGTAAGATAAATCAAATACATAACAGGAATGGACACAATCGTGACTTGGCTTGACTTGATTATGGGCCATCAGTATGGTCCGCGCGGCTTTTGAGGGTGGCGGGCGTAATTTCCATTCAACCGCGGCGTTTCGGGTCTTCGTTGCATGACACAGGGCACGGGACACGGCGAGAATGGAGATCGCGATAGATCGCCCGAGGAAGCTGCGCTTTCCGAACGGCTCGGAAATCTTGATCAGCGGTTGTCCGAATTTCGCGGCCGCCACGTCAAGACCGAGCAACCCGCAGGTGACGGTGAGGACAGAGCGGCCAGAGCCTCGGCGATGGCGCTTGGTTTTCGGTTATCCTCCGAGTTGGTCGCCGGGGTCGTTGTCGGAGCGGGGATTGGCTGGGGTTTCGACCGCTTGCTGTCGACGTCGCCTTTCGGATTCATCGTGTTCCTGCTGCTGGGCTTCGTCGCCGGCGTGGTGAATGTGGTGAGAACGGCAGGCGCGGGTCAAAACAGGCGCGGTGGTTCTTAGGCGGTCCACACCAGGAGAGGAATGATCGTGCCGGCTCGTGCCGGTACGGGCCGGGCCCGACCGGCAGACCGAGACCCGCCGGCATCGCCCGGCAGACCAAGAGATGCCGCGCTGATGAAAATCGATCCGATCCACCAGTTCAACATCGAGCCTCTCTTCACCCTGGGCCATATCGGCAACCACACGATCGCCTTCACCAACTCGTCGCTCTACATGCTGGTGGCGGTCGCGATCATCTCGATCCTGATGCTCGCCAGCGGCACGCAGCTGGTTCCCGGCCGGCTGCAGTCGGTCGCCGAGATCTCCTACGAGTTCGTCGCCTCCACCATCCGCTCGACCGCCGGCGCGGAAGGCATGAAGTTCTTCCCGCTGATCTTCTCGCTGTTCATGTTCATCTGCGTTTCGAACCTGGTCGGCATTATCCCCTACACCTTCACGATCTCGAGCCATCTGATCGTCACCGCGGCGCTCGCGCTGCTGGTCTTCTTCACGGTCCTGATCTACGGCATTGCCAAGAACGGCCTTAAATTCTTCTCGATCTTCGTGCCCCACGGGGTCCCCGGCTACATCCTGCCGCTGGTGATGTTCATCGAGATCCTGTCGTTCTTCCTGCGGCCGGTTTCCCACAGCGTCCGTCTGTTCGCCAACATGCTGGCCGGCCACATCGCGCTGAAGGTGTTCGCGGGCTTCGTCGCCATGCTCGGCTTCTCGCTCGGCGCCCTTGGCTGGGTCGGCGGCGTGCTGCCGCTGGCGCTCACGGTCGCGCTGTACGCTCTCGAGATTCTGGTCGCGTTCCTGCAAGCCTATGTGTTTGCGATCCTGACCTGCATCTACCTCAACGACGCCATTCATCCGGGACACTGAGCGGTCCGGGGAATTTCCACCCAAAACCCAATCTTTCTTCCAAGGAGTCTAAAATGGATCCGGCAGCAGCAAAACTTATCGGCGCGGGCATCGCATGCATCGGCATGGGCGGCGCGGGCGTCGGCGTCGGCGTGATCTTCGGCAACTACCTCGCCGCGGCCGTTCGCAACCCCTCGGCCGCTCAGGGCCAGTTCGGCAATCTGATCTTCGGCTTCGCCGTGACCGAAGCGCTCGGCATTTTCTCGCTGCTGATCGCGCTGCTGCTGCTGTTCGTTCCGCTCTGAGAACGATTTTTCGCGCCGCTTCAACCGAGGCGACGCGCATGACTGCAACAGGAGTACTCCATGGCTGAAAGTCATGGCGGGGCGAAAAGTCCGGCGGCGGGCGCCCACACCGGGTCCGAAGGCGGTCACGGTGGCGGTTTTCCGCCGTTCGAGAGCGGCACTTATGCTTCACAGCTGGTGTCGCTCGCGATCTTCTTCGTCGCGCTTTACGTGATCGTGTCCAAGCTCGCTCTGCCGCGCGTCGGCGGTGCGATCGAGGCGCGTCAGAACAAGATCGAGGGCGACCTCGCCGAAGCGCAGAAGCTGAAGGACCAGTCCGAAGCGGCGCTGAAGGCCTATGAAAACGAGCTTGCTTCGGCACGCTCGCGCGCGCAGGCCATCGGCAACGAATCCCGCGACAAGGCGAATGCGCAGGCGGACGCCGAGCGCAAGGCCTTGGAAGAGCAACTGGCGGCCAAGCTCGCCGAGGCAGAGAAGACCATCGCCTCGACCCGTGCGACCGCCATGAGCAACGTCCGCGGCATCGCGGCCGATGCGGCAGGCACCATCGTGCAGCAGCTCACGGGCGTGGTTCCGGACGCGGCATTGGTCAATGCCGCCGTTGATGCGTCCTTGAAGGGTTAATCGATATGTTCTTCGATCCTGAAACCTGGGTCGCCATCGCCTTCGTGATCCTGATGGTCGTGTTCGGCTATCTCGGGGTCTTCAAGAAGGCCATGACTGCGCTCGACCATCGCGCCGATCGCATCAAGGCCGAGCTCGACGACGCGACGCGCCTCAAGCAGGAAGCCGCCAAGGTGCTCGCCGACTACAAGGCGCGCACCGCCTCGGCCGAACGCGAGGCCGCCGACATCATCGCCAACGCGAAGAGCGAAGCCGAGCGCATCGCAACCGAGGCCAAGGCCAAGGTGGAAGATTTCGTCGCTCGCCGCACCAAGACCGCGGAGGGCAAGATCGCGCTCGCCGAGGCTCAGGCGGTGGCCGATGTTCGCGCCGCAGCGGCCGAAGCCGCCGTCCAGGCCGCCTCCACGATCCTGTCGAAGTCGGTCAGGGGCCAGGTCGCCGACGATCTGCTCGCCAAGGGCATCACCGAAGTCAGGCAGAAGCTGAACTGAGAGATCTTGCCTTCACCAATCAAAAAGCCGGCGCGATCAGCGCCGGCTTTTTTGTTTGTCGGGCACTGCATCGGCAAATCTGATGTCATCGCCCGCGAAGGCGGGCGATCCAGTATTCCAGAGACAGCCCTGATAGATCGAGAAGCCGCGGCGTACTGGATGCCCCGCCTTCGCGGGGCATGACGACTATCTTGACGTGGTTACTTCTTCTTCGCCCGCGCCTTCGGCTCGGGCGACAGCGCCTGCGGATCGAAGCCGACATAGAAGATGTAGCTATCGGCGTCCTTGGCCGAAGGCATCGGGTAGACCAGATCCTCGGCCACGAAGGTGAACGGCACGCTGCCGCCCTCCGACATTCCGACCGTGGTCCGGTAGGCCTTGGAAGCGATCACCTTCTCGCCGACGCCGCCCTGCACCACGGCGACGCGCAGCGGCACCTCGACGCTCGCAGGCGCGCCGGCGGGTCCGGCAATGACGCGGCCCTGGATGCCGATCCGGGCCGTGATATCGCCGCCATTGCGGGCGCATTCGCGCGCCATCTTGGTGATGGTGGCCTGGAAGCGGATCTCGTTGCCGACGGCCGGCTTCCCGGTGGCACCGACCGCGTAGGTGGAGGCTCCGGCACGCACCGTGACCTGCGGGCAATCAAGATCGTCATCAGCCGCCGGCTGGCCCGGCGCAGGCGCCGGCTTGGGTTGGGCCGGCTCGTCCGACTTGCCGCCGAACAGGCCCTTGAATCGATCGGTCAGCGACTGCGCCGCGACCGGCGAGATGGAGACGAGCGCAACTGACAACGCCAGCGCGACCGCCGCCCCCCGCCGCAACGCATTCCGCGATGACCGAAGCTCCTGCACCATCAACACCCATACTCCTGACGACATCCCGACCGATCACCGGCCGGGTTGCGCCGTTATATCGTCAAAACCGGCGAACCCAAGGCAGCAAACAAGGAGACTTTGGCCGCATCAATCAACGGGCTCAGCCGCGGAAATCCTCGTGCAGCAGGCCGAACAGCAAATGGTCCTGCCAGACCCCGTTGATGCAGAGATACCGGCGCGCCAGCCCCTCGCGGGAGAAACCGCACTTCTCCAGCACCCGGATCGAGGGCGCATTGGTCGGGATGCAAGCGGCCTCGACCCGGTGCAGATTGAGCTCCCCGAACAGCGTCGGCAGCAGCACCCGCAGCGCGGCCGTCATGTAGCCGCGCTGGGCGTGGGGCTTGCCGACCCAATAGCCGATGGTGCCGGCCTGGACGATGCCGCGGCGGACATTGGCGAGCGTGATGCCGCCGACCATGGCGCCGTCGAGCTCCCGGAAGATCAGAAAGGGATAGGACCGGTCCGCGGCGATGTCCTCGGAATAGCGGCGCAGGCGGCGGCGGAAACCGGAGCGGGTGAGATCATCCGACGGCCAGATCGGCTCCCAGGGGGTCAGGTAATCGCGGCTGGACTCGCGCAGATGGGCCCATTGCAGGAAGTCCGACATCTGAGGCGCGCGTAGCAACAGGCCGTTGCCGCGCGGCGCGAGAGCGGCGGGTCCACTGGATGGCAGGCGAAAGAGGGCCATGGTGATGCTTCCCGGGGCGGATCAACCCGTGCGCGGCTCCTAATGCAGCCGCGCCTTGGCGCGTGCCCGGGTCAATCCTTCCGCAAAAGACACCGCCGTGTCCAGACCCCTGCCACTGCCCAATGCGACAACCGCAGGGCGGCTGCGCGAAAGCAGCGCACGCGCCGCATCCCGGGTCGATTCGACGCTGACGGCGTCGATCCGGGCCACCAGCTCCTCGGCGGTCTGGGGCCGGCCATAGGCCAGCACATGCCGGGCGAGTTGCTCGGCGCGGGACGAGCAGCTCTCCAGCGCCATCAGCAGCCCCGCCTTCATTTGCGCCTTGGCCCGCGCGATCTCGACCTCGGTCAGGGTCTCGACCGAATCATTCATGATGTCGACCACGACCTCCATCATCTCGGGCGCATCGGCCGGATCGGTGCCGGTGTAGAGGCCGAAGAAGCCGGTGTCGGTATAGGGGGCATGGAACGAGTAGATTGAGTAACAGAGGCCGCGCTTCTCGCGCACCTCCTGGAACAGCCGCGACGACATCCCGCCGCCGAGGATGTTGGTAAAGACCTGGAGCGAGAACAGCGACAGATCGGTCTGCGGCACGCCCTCCAGGGCCAAGGTCAGATGCGCCTGCTCGAGCTCGCGATGCACCACCTTGGTGCCGCCCTTGCCGAATTGTGCGGGTTGCGGCTTGGGACCCGCTGTCCCCTCAAAACTGGCAAAGCGCTGCTCGACCTCGGCGACCACCTGCTTGTGATCGACCGCGCCGGCGGCCGCCACCACCATGTCAGGGCCGCGGTAGTGCGTCGACAGATAGTCGCGCAGCGAGTCGCGGCTGAAGGCACGCAAGGTCTTCGCAGTGCCGAGCAGCGAGCGGCCCATCGGCTGGTCGGGATAGCAGAGCTCGTTGAGATGCTCGAACACGACGTCGTCAGGCGTGTCCTGCGCCGCGCCGATCTCCTGCACGATGACGTTCTTCTCGCGCTCGAGTTCGTCGGGCTCGAAGGCGGGATTGGCCAGGATGTCGGCGAGCACGTCGAGTGCGAGCGGCACGTCGGCCTTCAGCACCCGCGCATAATAGGACGTGGTCTCGGTCGAGGTGCCGGCATTGAGGTCGCCGCCGACCGCCTCGATCTCCTCGACGATCTCGCGCGAGGAGCGCTTCGTCGTGCCCTTGAATGCCATATGTTCCAGAAGATGCGAGATGCCGTGCTCGTTGGGCTTCTCGTCGCGCCCGCCGACGCCGGCCCAGACGCCGAGCGCCGCGGTCTCGAGATGAGGCATCTTGTCGGTGACGACAGTGAGGCCGGACGCAAGCTTGGAAATCTCGACGCTCATCCGGCAACTCCCTGTTTCGCGGCGCGGCTGACCGACAGCACGAACCGCTCGACCTCGGTCTGGTCGTTCTTCATCACCTTCATGTGTTCGGATTTGGTCATCAGACCATCGAGCCAGGCCGGCAGTTGCGGCCGCTGGCCGCAGGCCGCTTCGACCGCATCGGGGAATTTGGCCGGATGGGCGGTGGACAGCACGATGCTGGGAACCGTCCTGTCCGTGGTGTCGCGGTCGGCGACCGCAAGCGCGACCGCGGTGTGGGGATCGACCAGCTCGCCGGCCTCGCGCCAGGCGGCGCGGATCGCGGCCGCGGTCTCGGTCTCGTCGGCCCGGCCTGCGTCGAACCCCTCGCGGATCGCGGCCAGCGTCGCATCGGGCAGCACGAAGCGTCCCGATTGCTTCAGTGAATCCATCAGACGGCGCACGCCGGCGGCATCGCGCCCGCCAGCCTCGAACAGCAGCCGCTCGAAATTCGAGGAGATCTGAATGTCCATCGACGGCGAAGCCGTCGCGTGGACCTCGCGCACCTCGTAGATCCCGGTCTTCAGCGTGCGCGCCAGGATGTCGTTGACGTTGGCGGCGATGCCCAGGGTCCGCACCGGAAGACCCATGCGCTTGGCGACATAGCCGGCGAAGATGTCGCCGAAATTGCCGGTCGGCACGACGAAGTCCACCGCGCGCGCGGGTGCACCGGCGGCAACGGCGGAGGTGAAATAGTAGACCACTTGGGCGACGATGCGCGCCCAATTGATGGAATTGACGCCGGACAGCGACGTCGCATCGCGGAAGCGATGGTTGTTGAACATCGCCTTCACGAGGGCCTGGCAATCGTCGAAATTGCCCTCGACGGCAAGCGCATGGACGTTGGCCGCGCCCGTCGTCGTCATCATTCGCCGCTGCACCTCGGAGATGCGGCCATGCGGGAACAGCACGATGAGATCGACATTTTCGAGTCCTGCGAACGCGTCGACCGCAGCACCGCCGGTGTCGCCCGAGGTCGCGACCACGATGGTGGTGCGCTGGCCGCGCTGGGCGAGCACGTGGTCCATCAGCCGCGAGATCAGCTGCATCGCCACGTCCTTAAAGGCGAGCGTCGGGCCGTGGAACAGCTCCAGCACGAACTGGTGCGGCGCCATCTGGCGCAGCGGCACCACCGCCGGATGGCGGAACGTGGCGTAGGCCTCGTTCGCCATACGGCCGAGCTCGGCGTCCGAGATCTCGCCGGCGACGAAAGGGCGGATCACCTCGACCGCGACCTCCCAATAGGGACGCCCGAAAAAGCCGGCGATGGCGTCAGGCGAGAGTTGCGGCCAGGTGGCCGGCACATACAGGCCGCCGTCGCGAGCGAGCCCGGTCAGCATCACGTCGCAGAAGCCGAGTTCGGGGGCCTCGCCCCGGGTCGAGATATAACGAGTCAAACTGCCCTCCAAAGGCCGGCCGAGCCTGGACTCGGTCCGCAAGCCTTTGATTTTACGAAATTACTTGTTAACAGCCAGAGGCTTTGGGCCACCATAAAGTGTTTTGCGGCATCAGGAAACCGCTTCGCGCCTGGGGCCGTCCAAGGAAAAAGGCTGCCAACGAAAAGCGCTGCCAACGAAAAGGGCTGCGGCAATGCCGCAGCCCTCTCTTGGAAGGTCTGTCGTTGTGTGCAGACCGGTTTGGCGTCTTGGGGTCACCGACCCGCAAAAACTGTTCGCGCAAGCTTTCGTCGGCTGTCACGATATCGTCAAGGGACAAAACGGAATGTGTGAGAAAATGTTCCTGTTTTTCCCGACACGTTTCGGCGCGGGCAAACGTTCGCCAGCAGCTTGGCGTCACGCATTACCATTATATCCCGAACGACAGCACAGTTCGGGAACGAACGACGGCTGCGCTCATTGTGTCGGCGGATGGTGTCGGCGCTATCCATGCATTGCCCGGCTGAGCGCCGAGACCGGTCCGCCCGCCGAACCGGCAGCATCCTGGTGCAGCCGGTTCGGTGCCCTGAGGCGTCAGTTCATCCCGATTTCCACCGCGATCCGGATCAGGTCGGAATGGTTCTTGGCACCGAGCTTCTGCTTGAGCAGAGAGGTGGTGTTGGCGACGGTCTTGTAGGAGATGCCGAGCGCCTCGGCGACCTCGACGATCTTGTCGCCTCGCCCCAACAGGCGAAGAATCTCGAGCTCCCGCGGCGTCATCTGCGAGGCTGGATTGGCCTTGATCGCCGCGCCGGAAAACGTCACGGCTTCCGCGAGCTGCGGTGAGATGAAATTGTCGCCCGCAACCACCTTGCGCACCGCCTTGAGCAGGATCCGGGGATCGTCGCCCTTGGAGACGTAGCCCTGGGCCCCGAGCTCGACCGCCCGCACCACGAAGGCTGGATCATCGTTCATGCTGAACATGATGATCTTGGCGTCGGGATCGTCCTTGCGAATGCGCCGCATCAGTTCAAAGCCGGAGACGTCGGGCAGGCTGATGTCGATCACAGTGACGTCGGGCCGCCTGCTGACATAGGCGCGATGCCCGGATTTGGCGTCGGTCGCCTCGTCGATCCGGATCGAATGGTCGGAGGAGAACAGGGTGCGGCAACCGGACAACACCACGGGATGGTCGTCGACAATCAGGACGCGGGTCGCCGGCTTGGCAGTATCTTGCATTGTAACTCTCTAGTTTTTCGATTCATAAACCGACGGGAACAAATGGAAAGAGCAAAATCCCCTGATGCGCGTTAGAATTGACCTAATGTGGCAACGGCTGTCCTTCAGTACACAATTGTTTCTGCCGCTCGGCCTGCTGTTCATGGCGGCGCTGATCATGGGCGGCGTCCTGCTGCACGTCTTCACGACCGGTCAGCTCGCCGAGGAGAACCAGCCGGCCCAACGATCGACCAAAGCCGTGGCCGAGGCCCTCAACAACGCTCTGCGTTCATCCGACCATCCGCGAAGGACCCTGGATGACTTCGTGCGGATGCTGGACGAGTCCTCAGATATTCAATTCCTTCCTGCAGGAGCGGTTGCTCCTCCCTTTGCGTCGAGGGGCCTGCAAGGTTCGCATGGCCCACCAAAATGGTTCGTCAGTCTCCTTTCCATTCCGGACTTGCACATCGCATTTCCGGTATCCCTCAACGGCGAGCATTTCGGCGACATCGTGTTTGTGCCGGACCTGTCCGCAGCGCTGTTCGAGACCTGGGTGGGCTTCCTCGCCTTGGCCGGCTTCGTCGTCGCGCTGACCGGGCTGACAGGGGTCGTCGCCTATGTGTTTGCGGGATCAGCCCTGCGACCACTGCAGGATCTTGGCGCAGGCCTCACGCGGCTACGACGCGGCGACTACGCAACACCGATCTCGGTCGGGGGACCGCCGGAAATCCGGCAAAGCTGCGAGGAGGCCAATGCGCTGGCCGAAACGCTGGTGCAGTTGAGCCAGGACAATCGCGACCTGCTGCACCGCCTGGTCTCGCTGCAGGACGACGAGCGGCGCGATCTCGCGCGCGAACTGCACGACGAACTCGGTCCGCTGCTGTTCGGCATCCGCGTCGGCACCATCGCATTGGTCGATGCCTCGCCCCCGGCGGGAAATCTCAGCAGTTCGGCGCAGGAGGTGTTGCAATCGGTCGAGGCGCTCCAGCAGACCAACCGCCGCATCCTCGACCGGTTGCGACCGCTCTACATCGAGGAATTGGGTCTGGAGACCAGTGTGCAGACGCTGCTCCGAAATTTTCGCAAGCAGGCGCCGTCTATCGACCTGACGGACGCGGTCGATCCGAATCTCAACGCGATCGACGGGCCGCTGGCTCAAACCGTCTATCGCGTGATTCAGGAGGCGCTGACCAACGTGCTGCGTCATGCCGGCGCCAGCCATGCCCATGTGCAGGCGACCTTCGCCGGCGAGACGGTCGTCATCGAGATTTCCGACGACGGCGGCGGCTTTCCCGAAGGGAATCTGTTCGGCCGCGGCCTGACCGGCATGCATGAGCGCGTGCGCGCACTCAGCGGATCGCTGTCACTGCTGCGCGTGGACGACAGAACCTATGTGCGCTGCCGCCTTCCCGCCGAACCGGCACGCGAGGCGCCGGTCAGCGATTGAAGCGCTTTCGAGCGAAGTGGATACCGGTTCGCGTGAAGAAAACGCCAAAACAGAATCTGGTGTTCGGCTCTGATTAATCAGAACGGAAACTCTAGCACGCACAGCCAAGCTGCGCGTTCTGTCGCGCCGGCTCGCACAGCGTGGTGCGGATCTTGCCGTCGGGGCTGAAACAAAACGAGGCGCGAATGCGCAGCGCGCCGGCGACGGAATATTCGAGATCGACGCCGTGGGGTGCAGGATGGATTTCCTCCAACCCGAAACCGGCCGACGAGAAAGCGCTGAGCCGCGGCTGCCAATAGGCTTCGAGCTCGCTCCGGCCGCGATAGCGCTGCGTGCCGTTGCACGTGCATTCGACCTGGGCGTCATCCGCATAGAGGTCGAGGAGCGTCGCGAGGTCGCCCTTCCTGCAGGCATCCACCCAATCGACGACAATTCCCATCTGGTCGAAATCACTCACGCTGCAATCCTGTCTGCCGCGGAAAATTACTGGCGGCTTAGGACCACACTCGTGAATGTGCGCTGAATGGTAAACCCCGGGCGATACCGGGTTCCCTAAGTGGATCTACGGAGCTCAGCCCCGCCGCCGCCCTCTTGCCCACACGGCGAAGGCGATGAGCACGGCGCCTGCAAGGGTGAACCAGGTGATGGCGTATTGCAGGTGATCGTCCTTGAGATGGACGTCGAGCGGCCCCGGCCGCGGAATGCCATTCTCGGGCGCCGGCTGCTCGAGGTCGACATAGAACGGCGCAACCGCGCCCCAGCCCAGCGCGCTCGCGATCGCCACGTGATCGCGCACGAACCACAGCCGCTTGCCGCGGTTCTCCGCCGGGGTCAGCCAGCCCGGTGCCTCGGGGAAGCGCAGATAGCCGGTGAACGAGACCGCCTGCCCGGTGACGAGCTTCCTGACCGCGCGATCCTCGACGCTGCGATCCTGCATGGTGTTTTCGACGAAGCCCGCATCGATCACCACCGTCTCGCCGCTCGGCAGCCGCGCCGGCAGGAAGGCCCAGGTGCCGGGGCCCGACGCGTCCTTACGCACGGCGGATCCGGAGGAATAGACCATCGCATCGGGCAACGGCGCGTAGGTCGCGGTAAAGCTGACACGGCGGAATTCATCGCGCGCGGGACTTAGCGCGGCCCATCGTGCCGGCGGCGGCAGAGTGACCGGTGCCTCCGCGAGGCGCTCGGTCAGTGCGGCGATCAGCTCGTGCTTGGCGATGCGGCGCTGCAATTGCCAGACGCCGAGCGTGACGCAGACCGCGGTCAGGAAAAGCGTAAACAGCGCGAAGCCGGCCACGCGGGGCTTGCGCGCGGTCTCGTTCATTTCGCGCGGTCGACCAGCCGGCCCGGCGCCGCCTTATGGTGGAATTGCAGTGCGATCAGCAGCGACTTCATCGCGCGCAACGGCAGCAGGGTAGTCGCAAGGATCAGCGGCAGCCACAGCACCGCGTGCAGCCAGTACGGCGGCTGGTACTTGACCTCGATGACGAGCGCGCAGCCGACGACGATCGCGCCGGCCAGCATGATGATGAAGATCGCCGGACCGTCACCGGAATCGATGAAGGCGTAGTCGAGGCCGCAACGCTCGCAGCAAGGCGCAAGCGTCAGGAAGCCTGCATAGAGCTTGCCCTGGCCGCAGCGCGGGCATTTGCAGGCAAGCCCGCGCAGCGCGCTTTGCAGGACGGTGGCTTGCGGCTCGGACGTATCGGCGGCTTCGTTCATGGCAAAAGGTCTATCACAGTTTCTGCCGAAACCCCTGCGCGCAAAAAAGCAAAAGGGCGGCCCGGGGCCGCCCTTTCTCGATCCGAAGCCAGCCCGCTCAGTGCGCGCCGTGAGCCATGGTCTCGGCGCCGTGTCCCCAGACATAGATGCAGAGGAACAGGAACAGCCAGACCACGTCGACGAAATGCCAGTACCAGGCGGCGAACTCGAAACCGAGATGCTGGGTCGGCGTGAAGTGGCCGGCATAGGCGCGGAACAGGCACACCAGCAGGAAGATGGTGCCGACCAGCACATGGAAACCGTGGAAGCCGGTCGCCATGAAGAAGGTCGCGCCGTAGACGTTGCCGCCGAAGGAGAATGCCGCGTGGCTGTACTCATAGGCCTGCACGCAGGTGAAGAGCGCGCCGAGCACGACGGTGAGGATCAGGCCATATTTCAGGCCCTGGCGATCGTTCTCGAGCAGCGCATGGTGGGCCCAGGTCACCGTGGTGCCGGAGGTGAGCAGGATCAGCGTGTTCAGGAGCGGCAGATGCCAGGGATCGAAGGTCTCGATGCCGTGCGGCGGCCAGGTGCCCGGCACGGTGCAGGCGCCGGCCGCGGTCCCGAGACCACAGCCGAACACCGCATCGCGGGTAGCGTGGACGGCGTCGGCCGGGAATAGCGCCGCGTTGAAATAGGCCCAGAACCAGGCGACGAAGAACATCACCTCCGAGGCGATGAACAGGATCATGCCGTAGCGGTGATGCAGCTGCACGACGCGGGTGTGGTCGCCCTTGTACTGGGCTTCCCTGATCACGTCGCCCCACCAGCTCGCCATGGTGTAGAGCACACCGACGGTGCCGACACCGAAGATGATCGGCGCAGCCGAGAACATGTGGTGCATCCAGGTGATCGCGCCGACCGCCATGATGAAGGCGGAGATGGAGCCGACGACGGGCCATGGCGAGGGATCGACCAGATGGTAGTCGTGATGCTTGGTGTGCGCCGTTGCCATTTGCGGTCTCGCTCCTCAATCCCGTGCCTGTCAGGCACTTATCCCCTTATTCCAACCCCGGCGCGTGAGTCCGGAGATCAGAGATTTCCCTTGCGTTTGTCGTCTTCGCTGGCCGCGAGCGGCTTCACCACCGGATCCTTCACCGGATAGAACGTGTAGGACAGCGTGATCGTGTTGAGACCGTCGTTCTCGTGGTCGTCGGCAATCGACGGATCGACATAGAATACGACCGGCATCTCGCGCTTCTCGCCCGGCGCCATGGTCTGCTCGGTGAAGCAGAAGCAGTTGATCTTCTGGAAATAGGATCCGACCGTCAGCGGCGCGACATTGTAGGCGGCCTGGCCTGCGGTGGTCCGCGCGGCCTGGTTGGTCACCGTGTAGAAGACGGTCACGACCTGGCCGATATTGACCTCGATCTCGCTCTGCTCGGGCTCGAACTTCCAGGGCAGGCCGGGCGCGACGTTGGAATCGAAGCGCACCGCGATCTTGCGTGCGATCGGGCCGCTGGCCGGCGCCGAGGTCGCGACCTGGGTCGTGCCGTTGAAGCCGGTGGCGCGGCAGAACCAATTGTAGAACGGCACCGCCGCGTAGGAGGCGCCGACCATCAGCGCGACCACGCCGCCGCAGATCGAGGCGACCACCACGTCGCGGCCAAGCCCCCTGGCAGGCCTGCGCCCCTTGGTGGCCGTCCGGCTCTGATCCCGCGATATGGTCGGCTTCTGATCCATGTTTCCTACATCGGCCGGACGAGCACGGCCGGCCCCTTGACCATGGTCACGGCGAAGAACAGCACTACGAGCACGCCGAGCGCGAGTGCGATCGCGATCGAGCGCTGACGACGGCTCTTCTTCTGCGCCTCGGTGAGGACGATTCCGTCTATCTCGGGTTTGTCGGCCATCCCTGTGATCATGCGCCCCCTACCATCGGCGCAAGCGCCCGGAACACGACCTCGGCCAGCAAGGTCGCAAACAGCGCGAACAGATAAAGGATGGAGAACGCGAACAGCTTGCGGGTCGCCCGCAGCGATTGGCTGCGCTCGCGACGGACATAGACGTTGATGGCGAACCCCAGCATGCCGGCGCCGAGGATCAGCGAGACGATGCCGTAGATGGCGTCGAAGTAGCCGAGCGCCCAGGGCGCGGCCGCGACCGCGATCAGCACGATGGTGTAGAGCAGGATCTGAAGCCGGGTCGCGTCGGGGCCGGCGACGTTGGGCAGCATCGGAATGCCGGCGCGCGCGTAATCGTCGGAGCGGAACAGCGCCAGCGCCCAGAAGTGCGGCGGCGTCCAGAAGAAGATGATGGCGAACAGCAGTAGCGGCTCGACGTCGACCGTGCCTGTGACCGCGGCCCAGGCCACCACCGGCGGCAGTGCGCCGGCGGCACCGCCGATCACGATGTTCTGCGCGGTCCAGCGCTTCAGGCCGATTGTGTAGATCACGACGTAGAAGAAGATGGTGAAGGCGAGCAGCGCGCCCGCGATCCAGTTGACCAGGATGCCGAGCGTCATCACCGAGAAGAAGGCGAGCGTCATGCCGAAGGTCATCGCCTCGGGACGGGTGATGCGGCCGCGCGGAATCGGCCGGTTCGCCGTGCGCGACATCTTGGCATCGATGTCGCCTTCGAGCGCCATGTTGAGCGCGCCGGACGCGCCGGCGCCGACCGCGATGCAGAGCAGCGAGGTGATGGCCAGCACCGGGTGGAAATGCCCGGGCGCCATCGCCATTCCGACCAGCGCGGTGAAGATCACCAGCGACATCACCCGCGGCTTCAGGAGCGCGATGTAATCGCCAACCTCCGCTTCGGAGATGCGGGGATTGATGTCGATGGCGTTGTGGTCGAGGACGGACACTAGACTGACTCGCTTGGTTGTCGAGCCGCGGCGCCCGTCACGGGCGCCGCGAGCATTGGCTTACTGCACGCGGGGCAGCACTTCGAACTGGTGGAAGGGCGGCGGCGAGGGCAGCGTCCATTCCAGCGTGGTCGCACCTGCACCCCACGGATTGTCGCCAGCCGGCACCTTCTTCGCGAAGGCGTCGATCACGCAGTAGAGGAAGATCAGCACGCCGAAGCCGGAGATATAGGAGCCGACCGACGAGACCAGGTTCCAGCCCGCGAACGCGTCGGGATAATCGACATAGCGGCGAGGCATGCCCGACAGACCGAGGAAGTGCTGCGGGAAGAACACCAGGTTCACGCCGATGAAGGTGACCCAGAAGTGCGCCTTGGCGAGCCCTTCATTGTACATGTAGCCGGACATCTTCGGGAACCAGTAGTACCAGCCGGCGAAGATTCCGAACACCGCACCGAGCGACAGCACGTAGTGGAAGTGCGCGACCACGTAGTAGGTCTCCTGGAGCACGCGGTCGACGCCGGCATTCGCCAGCACCACGCCGGTGACGCCGCCGACGGTGAACAGGAAGATGAATCCCACCGCCCAGATCATCGGCGCGCGGAACTCGATCGAGCCGCCCCACATCGTGGCGATCCACGAGAAGATCTTCACGCCGGTCGGGACCGCGATGACCATCGTGGCGGCGACGAAATAGGCCTGCGTCGCCGAGGACATGCCGACCGTGTACATGTGGTGCGCCCACACCACGAAGCCGATGCCGCCGATCGCGACCATGGCGTAGGCCATGCCGAGATAGCCGAACACGGGCTTGCGCGAGAAGGTCGAGACGATCTGGCTGACCATGCCGAAGGCGGGCAGGATCAGGATGTACACTTCGGGGTGACCGAAGAACCAGAACAGATGCTGGAACAGCACGGGATCGCCGCCGCCTTCCGGATTGAAGAACGTCGTGCCGAAATTGCGGTCAGTGAGCAGCATCGTGATCGCACCGGCGAGCACCGGCAGCGACAACAGCAGCAGGAACACCGTCACCAGGATCGACCACACAAACAGCGGCATCTTGTGCAGGGTCATGCCCGGCGCGCGCATGTTGAAGATCGTGGTGATGAAATTGATGGCGCCCAGGATCGAGGAAGCGCCCGCCAGATGCAGCGACAGGATCGCGAAGTCCACCGCCGGGCCCGGATGGCCCGAGCTCGACAGCGGCGCGTACATGGTCCAGCCGGCGCCGACGCCGTTGGCGCCCGGCTCGCCCTCGACGAAGGTCGACATCAGCAACAGCGCGAACGAGGCCGGCAGCAGCCAGAACGAGATGTTGTTCATGCGCGGGAACGCCATGTCGGGCGCGCCGATCATGAGCGGCACGAACCAGTTGCCGAAGCCGCCAATCATCGCGGGCATGACCATGAAGAAGATCATGATCAGACCATGGGAGGTCACGAACACATTGTAGGTGTGCGTCTCGTGGAAGATCTGCACGCCCGGATACATCAGCTCGGCACGGATCGCGATCGACATCGCGGCGCCGATGACGCCGGCGATGACCGCGAAGATCAGGTACATCGTGCCGATGTCCTTGTGGTTGGTCGAATAGACGTAGCGCCGCCATCCGGTCGGATGGGCGTGCTCGTCATGTCCGTGGTCTTGCGCGTGATCGCCGTGTGCCGCTGCGCTCGTTGCCATTTTCTAATCCTGCCTTGCGTCCCGATCGGACCTCTGGAGGTCCCGCCTTATGTCGCTTTCAGTTTCCTCGAACCCTGCGCCCGGCGCTCACTGCGTCGGGCCGGCCGTGGAGGCGTAGGTGCTGGTGCCGCCGCTCGCATATTTCTTCTTCGCGGTCTCGACCCAGGAGGCGAACTCCTGGTCGCTCACCACACGGATCGCGATCGGCATGAAGGCGTGGTCCTTGCCGCACAATTCCGAGCACTGGCCGTAGAACATGCCGGTCTTGGTGGCCTTGAACCAGGTTTCGTTGAGCCGGCCCGGAATGGCGTCGATCTTGACGCCGAAGGCCGGCAGCGCAAAGGCATGAATCACGTCGGCCCCGGTCACCTGAACCCGAACCACCTTGTTGACGGGCACCACCATCTCATTGTCGACGCCCAGCAGACGGGGCTGCTTGTCCTGGGCCATCAGCGAGTCGAACTCGAACTTGCCGTTATCAGGATAGGCGTAGGACCAGTACCACTGCTTGCCGGTCGCCTTGATGGTCAGATCCGCCTTCGGCACGTCGAGCTCGAGGAACAGGAGGCGGAACGACGGCACCGAAATGCCGACCAGGATCAACACCGGCACGAGCGTCCACGCCACCTCGATCAGCGTGTTGTGCGTGGTCCGCGACGGCACCGGATTGGCTCTCGCGTTGAACTTCACGACAACGATCACGAGCAGCGCCAGAACGAACAGCGTGATCAGCGTGATCAGCACGAACAGGAAATTATGGAACCAGACGATGTTGTCCATCACCGGGGACCCGGACTGCTGAAGCGTCCACTCCCACGCAGCCGGCTGCCCCAGCTCGGCAAATGCCGCACCGCCCGTCGCCAGCGTCAGACCCGCCACGGCCAATCCCAGCAAGTGCCGGCCCACCGGGCCCATCGACATCTTCATGCCGTTCGCGCTCCCCTAACGAAATCACCCCAAGTGCATTCCCCTATTTTCGGGAAACGCTTTATTCGATCCCCCCGTCTGACAAACCGCCGCGCAAGAATACCTCTAAGAGGAATTGGGGCCAGATCGCTAGAACGCCGAAATCAAGCCTCTCAAACCATAATTCTTGATCTATCGCAATGCAGTCTTGAGCCTCGTCTGTCAGCCATCACCCGCAAGATATTTCCTAGTAACATCAGACAAAAATACCATTTCCCGGGATGCTGCCGCTTGACAGCGGAATTGCCCGCGGTAGGCACTTGGCGCACAGCCGCACAGGAACCTGATTCGTGCGGGCGATTGCGGCCGGGGCGGCGTGGAATTTGCTTGCGAATCGCCTTCAAGACGCCGTCATTCCCGTATCAGTCCGCCTGACGCGAGCGACCCAGGCGAGCAGAGGGACCGACCCGATGGGGTTTTCGAGATCCATGGCAAGGCGGGCTAAAAGCCAGGCTGGCAGCCTCACGATGCTGGCCGCTCTGCTGGCGGCGGTCGTCGTCCTGGCGCTTCCGGGCCTCGCCCATGCGCAGGGCGCGGTGCGCTCCGTCCATGGCGACTGGCAGATCCGCTGCGACACCCCGCCGGGCGCCCAGTCCGAGCAATGCGCCCTGATCCAGAGCGTGGTGGCCGAAGACCGCTCCAACGCCGGCCTGACCGTGATCGTTCTCAAGACCGCCGACCAGAAGAGCCGCCTGATGCGGGTGGTCGCCCCCCTCGGCGTTCTCCTGCCCTCCGGCCTCGGCCTCAAGCTCGACAACCAGGACGTAGGCCGTGCCGGCTTTGTCCGCTGCCTGCCCAATGGCTGCGTCGCCGAGGTCGTCATGGACGACAAGCTGCTCGGCCAGCTCCGCACTGCCAAGACCGCGACCTTCATCATCTTCGAGACCCCGGAAGAAGGCATCGGCTTCCCGCTCAGCCTGAACGGGCTCGGCGAGGGCTATGACAAGCTGCCGTAGTGCGAAGGGCGGTTAGGCCCGCGAATCCTATTGTTTCCGTAATGTGAGACTTGGCGCCCTCGCGGAAGTGCCGGGAAACCATTATCTTGCCTCACATCCCCCGATAATGGACGGACGCATGACCAACCCTGCCACAACCTCCCTGCTCGACCGCGCCAATCTCGACCGCGATCAGGTTCGCAACGAGCTCGCGCGCGGGCTTGCCGGTGCCGACGACGGCGAATTGTTCCTGGAATACAGCCAGACCGAAGCGCTGATGTTCGACAATGGCCGGCTGAAGCAGGCGACCTACGATACCTCGCAGGGTTTTGGCCTGCGCGCCGTCAAGGACGACGCCGTCGGCTACGCGCATTCCTCCGACGTGTCGCTGCCGGCGCTGATTCGCGCTGCGGACGCGGTCGCGGCCGTGCGCGGCGGTTATTCCGGCAGCTTCGCCGCGCCTCCTGCGCATACCAACGTGCGGCTTTATAGTGACGACAATCCGCTCGATGCCCCCGGCTTCGAGACCAAGGTCAAACTGCTCGCCGAGATCGACGCTTATCTGCGCGACAAGGATCCGCGGGTGCGGCAGGTCAGCGTCAGCCTGGGCGCGACCTGGCAGGTGGTCGAGATCCTGCGGCCCGACGGCGAGAGCTATCGCGACATCCGCCCGCTCGTGCGCGTCAACGTCTCCGTCGTCGCCGGTCAGGGCGACCGCCAGGAGAGCGGCAGCAAGGGCTATGGCGGCCGCGCCGGCTACGCCGAATTCATCGAAAGCAAGAACTGGCGCGACGCCGCCGACGGCGCGTTGCGTGAGGCTCTGGTCAACCTGGAATCGATTCCCGCCCCCGCCGGCGAGATGGACGTCGTGCTCGGGGCCGGCTGGCCCGGCGTGATGCTGCATGAGGCGGTTGGCCATGGCCTCGAAGGTGACTTCAACCGCAAGAAGACGTCCGCGTTTGCCGGCCTGATGGGCCAGCAGGTCGCGGCCAAGGGCGTGACCGTGGTCGACGACGGCACGATTGCCTCGCGCCGCGGCTCGCTGTCGATCGACGATGAGGGAACGCCGACCAACCGCACCGTGCTGATCGAGGACGGCGTCCTGGTCGGCTACATGCAGGACCGTCAGAACGCCCGCCTGATGAACATGAAGCCGACCGGCAACGGCCGCCGCCAGGGCTATGCCCACGTGCCGATGCCGCGCATGACCAACACCTACATGCTGGCGGGCGACCGCGATCCGGCCGAGATCCTCGCGTCGGTGAAGAACGGCGTCTTCGCCGCGAATTTCGGCGGCGGCCAGGTGGATATCACCTCGGGCAAATACGTGTTTCAGTGCACCGAGGCTTACAAGATCGAGAACGGCAAGATCGGTGCGCCCCTGAAGGGCGCCATGCTGATCGGCAACGGGCCGACCGACCTGCATCGCATCCGCATGATCGGCAACGACCTCGCGCTCGATACCGGCATCGGCACCTGCGGCAAGAACGGTCAGGGCGTGCCGGTCGGCGTCGGCCAGCCGTCGCTGTTGATGGAACGCATTACGGTGGGTGGAACAGGCGGATGAGCGTCGAGAAGATAACTGTCACCACCAAGCGGAAGAGCAGCGGCTGGGGCGGCCAGCTGGTGCAGCTCGCCGGCATCGTCGCGGCGGTGTTCATCGCCAAGGGTGCGCTGGCCGAGCCGTTCTACGTGCCGTCGGGCTCGATGGAGCCGACGCTGTTGATCGGCGACGCCTTGATCGCCTCGAAATTCCCCTACGGCTACGGCACCTCGTCGCTGCCGATCCAGATCAACCTGCCCGAGAGCGGCCGCGTCTTCGCGGAAACGCCGAAGCAGGGCGACGTCGTGGTCTTCCGCTGGCCCGGCGACCGCTCGCAGGCCTGGGTCAAGCGCGTCGTGGGCCTGCCCGGCGACCGCATCCAGCTGCGCCAGGGCCAGCTCTTCGTCAACGATCGCCCCGCCGAGTTGAAGCCGGACGGCGTTGGTGCCGCCGAGGACGACAATGGCGGCAGCGAACCCGCCTATCGCTATGTCGAGACGCTGCCGAACGGCGTCTCGCATCTGATCTTCAAGATGCGTGACAACGGTCCGCTCGACAACACGCAGGAAGTGACGGTGCCGGCAGGCCATCTCTTCGTGCTCGGCGACAACCGCGACAATTCCGCCGACAGCCGCGTGCCCTTGCGCTCCGGCGGCGTCGGCATGTTGCCGATCGACAATCTGGTCGGCCGCGCAGACGCCGTGCTCGGATCCTGGGATCTCGGTATCCGGGGCCAGCCGGTGTGGACCTGGCTGTCCGGATTTCGCATGGCGCGGTTTTTCACCGCCGTGCATTGAACCGATCTCATGACCTTCGACGACGTCAGAAAATTCGCACTGACGTGGCCGGAGGTCGAGGACGGTACCTCCTACGGCACGCCCGCACTAAAGGTGCGCAAGAAGATGCTGGCGCGTCTGAAGGAAGATGGCGACAGCCTGGTGATGCCGGACGTCCCGGTCGACGAGCGCGCGATGCTGGTCGAGAGCCAGCCAAAAATCTTCTACTTCACCGATCACTACGCCGATTATCCGATAGTGCTGATCCGCCTGTCCAAGGCAAAGCGCGCGATCGTGGAGTCGCTGCTGCGGCGGCGTTGGCGCGCGCTGGCTTCGAAGGCGGCGCGAGCGGATTATGATGCACGCGTGAGCGCGTGACGACTGTCATGGATGAGGCCCGCTTCCTCGCGCTGGCGCTAAAGAACCCGATTAACGTCGCGATTCTCGATGAGCTCCACCAGCTCGCGCTGCCCGATGCGTGGCTGGTCTCGGGATGTCTCGTGCAATCGGTTTGGAACGTGCTCACCGGCCGTGCGATCGATTACGGCATTGCCGATTACGACGTCTTCTACTTCGACCCTGACACCTCCTGGGACGCGGAGGACGTCGTGATCCGCAAGCTGCAAGCGCGCCTCGATCATCTCGGCGTCAAGATCGAGACCCGCAACCAGGCACGCGTGCATCTGTGGTACCCGGCCAAGCACGGCCTGCCCTATCCGCCGCTGTCGTGCTCGACTGACGGTATCGACCGTTTCCTCACACAGAACACGCAAGTGGGCGTGCGGCGCTCGGACGACGGTTTCCACGTTTATGCGCCGCACGGCTTCGATGACGTGGCGGGCTTGATTGCACGCCCCAATCCAAGCCCGAATTTCTCCGCAGCGAATTACGCGGTAAAGGCCGCGAGATGGAGGGCGTTGTGGCCCGAGCTTACGGTGATTGCGCCGGAATGATCCGAGCTATCTCACCACGCCCGACGTGAATCCCGCCTTCCGCCGCGGCGGCTTGATCTCCTTTTTCAGGAAACAGCGCGCTTCGCGTCCCGTGTAGCCCGGGCGGGCATAGGTGAAGGCGCGGCATTTGTTGTCGGCGGTGCAGACGGCCTTGCAGGCTTCTTCGCCTTCGCCGTCCTTCATCTCGAAATTGCGCAAATCGCCGCCGGGGCGGTCGATGGAGGTCTCCACGCCTTCGACACGCGGCTCGATCACACCGGCGCCGCGCACGCCGGAGATGCAGCAGCTTCCCGGCACGCGCGCAGGCACCGTGTTCTTCAGCCAGCACACCGCCGAGCCGCCTTCGATGTCAGGATAGTTGAAGCTCCACGAGCGGCAACGGCGGTCGCGCTCGCACAGCAGCGCGCAATCCTCGGGATCGCCCGACGTGACCGGAGAGCTGAAATAATCTCCGCCTGGCCGGTCGAACGCCGTCTGGGCGCGCGCAGGCCAGCTCGCAAACACGAGCGAAAGCAACGCGGCGCAGGCTACGACGCCTGCCAGGACGCTTGCCATGACGGCCAGGCGGCCCTTCCCCATCGGAACAGCTTTCGAGTTATTGACGACGCTCGGGTTTTTCAGCTGGCCATTTGATCGCCGCAAACCTGTACGGGCGATGAACGGCCCGAGTCCGATCGTTTTGCCTTGGGTCTAGAACGCGTATTCCGCGTAGGCCGGTTCCACCGAGCGGTTCCAGGGACCGTTGAACTTGTCGAGCATCTCCTCAGCCGGCGTGCGGCCGGAATCGATAATGCGATCGAGCGGCTCCAGATGCCTGGTCTCGTCGCGGCCAAGCTGGTCGATCCGGCCGCGCCGGCGCAAGCCGGCATGCGCCAGAACGAGGCACTCCTTGGCGATCTCGAACAGATAGCGGTCCTTGATTCGCGACTTGAACCCGAAGCGTGGCACGTCGTCGCGCAGCGCCTGACGCTCATGCGCGGTCCAGTGCTTCACGAGGTCCCAGGCGGCATCCAGCGACACATCGTCGTAGAGCAACCCGGCCCAGAACGCCGATAGCGCCGGCAGACGGCCCCACGGGCCACCGTCGGAGCCGCGCATCTCGAGATAGCGCTTGAGCCGCACCTCCGGGAAAATCGTCGAAAGATGGTTGGCCCAGTCCGACAGCGTCGGGCGTTCCCCGGGCAAATTGTTGTTGCGGCCATCGAAGAAGGCGCGGAACGAGGAGCCCGAGACGTCGATGTAGTCCTCGTCGCGCTTGACGAAATACATGGGCACGTCGAGCGCGTAGTCGACATAGCGCTCGAAGCCCATGCCGTCCTCGAATGCCCACGGCATCATGCCGGCGCGCGCGTTGTCGGTGTCGCGCCAGATCTCGGACCGGAAGGAGAGAAAGCCGTTTGGCTTGCCCTCGGTAAACGGCGAATTGGCGAACAAGGCGGTTGCGGCCGGCTGGAGCGCGAGCGAGACACGCAGCTTCTTGACCATGTCCGCTTCGGAGGAGAAGTCGAGATTGGTCTGTACCGTGCAGGTCCGGTACATCATGTCGAGGCCGTACTGGCCGACCTTCGGCATGTAATTGGTCATGATCTTGTAGCGGCCCTTGGGCATCACCGGGATGTCGGCGCGCGACCAGGACGGCGTCATGCCGAGGCCGAGGAAGCCGATGCCGAGCGGCGTTGCGATCTCGCGCACCTGCGCCAGATGCGCCATCAGCTCACTCTGGGTCTGGTGCACGTTCTCGACGGGGGCACCCGAGAGTTCGAACTGCCCGCCAGGCTCGAGCGAGATCGCGCCGCCGCCAGTGACGTCGTAGAGGCCGATGATGTTGCCCTTCTCCATGATCGGCTCCCAGCCGAGCAGGAGTTTCATGCCTTCGAGCAGCGCGCCGATACCGCGCGCGCCCTCGTAGGGCACCGGACGGTGGCCTTCGAGCGTGAACGGCGTCTTCTCGTGCTCGGTGCCCATGCGGAATTCGGACGGGTCCTTGCAACCAGCCTCGAACCACGCGACGAGTTCGTCGCGCGATTGCAGCGGCGTCATATCGATCTGGTCTCGCGCCATATCAGACTCTAATCAAAAGCGCTTCGATCGAACGCGCGTGGGTGACAGGGATGGTCCGCGCAGCCACCGGCTGCACGGACGAGCTGGTTTGCCGCGCGATCATCGCAACGGCGTGGTTTCGTTGACGTGGGCAGGCGGCAGTTTCATCTCGCCGCACGAGCAGCCCAGACGGTCGAGCAGACCGCTGAGCTTCACGGCATCCGCATCGGACAGCTTCGAACCGACATATTTCTCGATCGCGGCCGAATAGGCGCCCCACATCCGCTTCTGCAATTCGCGGCCGGCTTCCGTGATCTCCACGAACTGGCCGCGCTTGTCGATCTTGCATTCACGCCGCGAGGCGAGGCCTTCGTCGACCAGGCGGTCGATCAGCCGCGATGTCGAATATTGCGGGATCAGCATCTGCCGTTCGAGTTCGACCGGCCGGAGCTCGCCCGAGGGCGCCCGTGACAGTTCGAGCAGCGCGTCATACCATGCGAGCGGCGGGAAGCCGGCCTTCTTCAGGTCCTGCTCGACGCAATTGAGCACACGGCTCTGCACCCGCATCAAGCGGATCCAGGCGGAAGTCGCCTCGGTCGATGGTTTGCGTTTCATGGTCCCGCTCAAGCTCGTCGCCCGTCTCTTACCCTATTCGATGCACCTGCATCAATCTTGACTATTTCAAGCAGATGCATGTAGTCGTTCTTTCGCCTGAACCAAGCAACAAGAGGAGGAAATTCCATGAAATTGTACTATTCGCCCGGTGCGTGCTCGCTGTCCCCCCATATCGCGCTCCTGGAAGCCGGCCTGCCCTATGAACTGGTCAAGGTCGATATTCGGGCCAAGAAGCTCGAAAACGGTGAGGATTATCTGAAGCTGAACCCCAAGGGCCAGGTCCCTGCGCTGGGCCTCGATAGCGGAGAGATCGTGACCGAAGGCCCGGTGATTGTCCAGATGATCGCCGATCAGGCCTCAGCCAAGGCGCTGGCGCCGGCCCACGGCAGCGCCGAGCGCTACAAGCTGCTCGAATGGCTGAACTTCCTCACCTCGGAGGTCCACAAGAGCTTCGGCCCGATGTTCGCGCCGACGCTGAACGACGAGGCCAAGGCCTTCTTCAAGGACCGCGTCATGGGCAAGCTGAAATACATCGACAGCCAGCTCGCCGGCCGCGACTACCTCATGGGCAAGCAGTTCACGGTGGCCGACGGTTATCTCTTCACGATGCTGACCTGGGGCGACCGGATGAAGTTCGACCTCTCGGCGATGCCGAACCTTGCCGCGTACAAGACCCGCGTCGCGGCGCGGCCGCAGGTGCAGGAAGCGATGAAGAAGGAAGGGCTGATCCAGGCTGCCTGAGGCACACATGCGAAAGGCCGGATCGAGAATCCGGCCTTTCGTATTTTTCATCCCGGCTACGGTTCAGAGAATCACGCCGCCGCCTTCTTTGGCGCGAAGCGGCCGTAGAAGGTCTCGCCCTTCGCCGCCATCTCTTCGAGCAATTTCGGCGGGGTGAAGCGCGATCCGTATTTCGCCTCCAGCTTGTGGCAGAGTTCGACGAACTTCTTGGGACCCATGAAGTCGATGTAGGACAGCGTGCCACCGGTGAACGGCGCAAAGCCGAAGCCGAGGATCGAGCCGACATCCGCTTCGCGCGGATCGGTGATGACGTGGTCCTCAACGGTGCGCGCGGCCTCCACCGCCTGCACTACCAGGAAGCGCTGCTTCAACTCCTCGACGTCGAGGGTATCTGGGTCGAGCTGCTTGGGCTGCAGCGCGGACAAGCCGGGCCACAGGCTCTTCTGTCCCTTGCCCTTCTCGGGGTAGTCGTAGAAGCCCTTGCTGTTCTTGCGGCCCAGACGGCCCTGCTTCTCGACCATTTCCACCATCAGCTTCTTCTGATCGGGATTGATGGCGTTGGGGCCGAGATCGGCTTCCGTCGCCTTCATGATCTTGAGCCCGAGGTCGAGCGCGACCTCGTCCGACAGCGAGAGCGGGCCGACCGGCATGCCGGCCATCTTGGCGCAGTTCTCGATCATCGCCGGCGGCACGCCCTCGAGGAACATCTCGTTGCCCTCGGCGACGTAGCGGCCGACGCAGCGATTGGCGAAGAAGCCTCTGGAGTCGTTGACGACGATCGGCGTCTTGCCGATCTGCCGGACGTAGTCGAGCGCGGTCGCGATCGCGAGATCGCCGGTGTTCTTGCCCTGGATGATCTCGACCAGCATCATCTTCTCGACCGGCGAGAAGAAGTGGATGCCGACGAACCTGCCTTGGTCCTTGAAGGATTCCGCCAGCGAGGTGATCGGAAGCGTCGAGGTGTTGGACGCGAAGATCACGTCCGGCTTCATGTGCTCCTGCGCCTTGGCAAAGGTATCAGCCTTGACCTTGCGGTCCTCGAACACGGCCTCGATGACGAGATCGACGTCCTTGAGCGCGGAATAGTCCGCGGTCGCCGTGATGCGCGCGAGCAGCGCTTCTGCGTCGCCGGGCTTGGCGCGGCCCTTCTTGATCTGCTCCTCGATCACCTTTTGCGCATGCGCCTTGCCCTTGTCGGCGCTCTCCTGGTCGCGATCGATCAGGACGACGTCGAGACCGGCACGGGCTGAGACATAGCCGACGCTCGCGCCCATGAAGCCGGCGCCGATCACGGCGATCTTCTTCACCTTGGTCGGCGGCACATCCTTCGGACGGCGCGCGCCCTTGTTGAGCTCCTGCATCGACAGGAACAGGCTGCGGATCATCGCAGCCGCTTCCTTCGAGCGCAGCACCGAGGTGAAGTAGCGCGACTCGACACGGAGCGCGGCGTCGATCGGCAGCTGCAGGCCCTCGTAGACGCAGCTCATGATCGCGCGTGCGGCCGGATAATTGTCGTAGGTCTCGCGGCGATAGATCGCGTTGCCGGCCGGGAACATCATCATGCCGGCCTTGGAGAACACCGGACCGCCCGGCAGCTTGAAGCCCTTCTCGTCCCAGGGCGCAACAGCCTTGCCGCCGCCCTTGATCCAGTCCTTTGCCGCCTTGACGAGGTCGGCGGCGGGAACGATGGCGTGGATCAGATTCAGCGCCTTGGCTTTCTCGATCGTGACCGGATCGCCCTTGAGCAGGATCGTCATCGCGTCCTGCGGCGGCACCAGGCGCGGCACGCGCTGCGTGCCGCCGGCGCCCGGGAACAGGCCGACCTTGACCTCGGGCAGACCGAGGCGGGTCTTGGGATTCTCCGCCGCCACGCGATAGTGGCAGCACAGCGTAATCTCGAAACCGCCGCCGAGCGCGAGGCCGTTGATCGCCGCCGCCCACGGCTTGCCGGAGGTTTCGATCGAGCGCAGCACCTGCGAGAAGCGCCGGCTCTGCTCGAACAGCATCTGGTTCGCGGCCGTCTCGCCCTGCTCCCCAAACACTTTTGCGTAGGCCTGATTCATGCCCTCGAGCATGGAAAGATCGGCACCCGCGCAGAACGCCTCCTTGGCGGAGGTGATGACGACCCCCTTCACCACGGCGTCGGCCGTGGTCGCCTTGACGATCGCGTCGAGCTCGCTGGTCGATGTCTCGTCGAGCACGTTCATCGAACGGCCCGGGATGTCCCAGGTCACGAGCGCGATGCCGTCGGAATCGGTCTCAACCTTGAAGTTCTTGTAAGCCATGCTGGTTGCTCCCTGCCCTTAGACGCGTTCGATGATGGTCGCGGTGCCCATGCCGCCGCCGATGCACAGCGTCACCAGTGCGGTCGCCTTGTTGGTGCGCTCGAGCTCGTCGAGCACCGTCCCGAGGATCATGGCACCGGTCGCGCCGAGCGGATGGCCGAGCGCGATCGCACCGCCATTGACGTTGATCTTGGCGTTGTCGATGTCGAAGGCCTGGATGTAGCGCAGCACAACCGAGGCGAAGGCCTCGTTGAGCTCGAACAGGTCGATGTCCGACTTCTTCATGCCCGAGCGCGCGAACAGCTTTTCGGTGACATCAACCGGACCGGTCAGCATCATCGCGGGCTCCGAGCCGATATTGGCGAATGCGCGGATCCTTGCACGCGGCTTCAGTCCGTACTTGCCGCCGGCTTCCTTGCTGCCGAGCAAAACGGCGCCGGCACCATCGACAATGCCCGACGAATTGCCGGCGTGGTGCACGTAATTGACGCGTTCGATTTCCGGATGCGACTGCACCGCGACGCCATCGAAGCCGCCCATCTGCGCCATCATCGTGAACGCCGGCTGCAGCTGCGCCAGCGACTGCATCGTCGTCGAAGGACGCATATGCTCGTCCTTGGCGAGGATGGTGAGGCCGTTGATGTCCTTCACCGGGACGACCGACTTGTCAAAGCGGCCTTCTTCCCAGGACTTCGCCGCACGCTGCTGGCTCTGCACCGCATAGGCGTCGACGTCGTCACGCGAGAAGCCGTATTTGGTCGCGATCAGATCGGCCGAGACACCCTGCGGCATGAAATAGGCCGGCACTGCCATCGAGGGGTCCATCGGCCAGGCGCCGCCGGAAGCGCCGATGCCGACGCGGCTCATCGATTCGGCGCCGCCGCCGATCACGAGCTCGTGCTGGCCGCTCATCACCTGGGCTGCGGCAAAATTCACGGCATCGAGGCCGGAGGCGCAGAAGCGGCTGATCTGGACGCCCGGCACCGCTTCGCCGAGGCCCGCCTTCAGCGCGGCAAAGCGCGCGATGTCGGAGCCGGCTTCGCCGACCGGATCGACCACGCCGAGAATGACGTCATCGACGGAATCTTCGGGGAGGTTGTTGCGGTCCTTCAGCGCCTTGAGCGGCACGGTCGCGAGCGCGAGCGCGGTGACTTCGTGCAGCGCGCCGTCCGCCTTGCCGCGGCCGCGCGGGGTGCGGACGTGGTCGTAGATGAATGCCTCAGGCATGACGCCCTCCTGATGTGATGATCTTGTGGTCGTGATCCGGTCGCAGCGAAAGCGGCTTCAGAACGCTTCCGCCGGCAGTTCCATGATGGTGGCGCAGCCGGCCTGGATGCGCGCGAGATTGGCGGCGGTCTCCGGCAGCATCCGCTCCATGAAAAAACGGCCGGTGACGAGCTTGGTCGAGAGATAGGGCGTCGCACCGCTCTCGGCAATCTTGGCTTGCGTCACCTTCGCCATCTTCGCCCACATATAGCCGAGCGCGACGAAGCCGAAGAGATTGAGGTAATCGGTTGCGGCGGCACCGGCATTGTCGGGCTTGGCCATCGCGTTCTGCATCAGCCAGGTGGTGGCCTGCTGGAGATGGCCGAGCGAGGCCGAGAGCGGAGTGATGTAGGGCTTCATCGCCTCGTCGCCGCCGTTCTCCTTGGCGAAGGCCATGACCTCGCCGAAGAACGCCATGATGGCGCGGCCGCCGTCGCGCGGCAGCTTGCGGCCGACGAGGTCGAGCGCCTGGATGCCGTTGGCGCCTTCGTAGATCATGGCGATGCGGGCATCGCGCACGAACTGCTCCATGCCCTGCTCGGCGATATAGCCGTGGCCGCCATACATCTGCTGCGCCTGCACCGCGTTGGCGAAGCCGTAATCGGTGAGAAAGCCCTTCAGCACCGGCGTCATCAGGCCCATGTGATCATCGGCGGCCTGGCGGTCCTTGGGATCCTCGGAGCGATGGGCGACGTCGCTCTTCAGCGCGGTCCACATCACGAAGGCGCGCGCGGCCTCGTTGAAGGCGCGGATCGACAGCAGCGTGCGGCGCACGTCGGGATGGACGATGATCGGATCGGCCGGCTTGTCCGGCGCCTTGGCACCGGTGAGCGAACGGCCCTGGATGCGATCCCGCGCATAGGCGACCGCGTTCTGATAGGCCACTTCCGACTGCGCGAGACCCTGCACGGCGACGCCGAGGCGGGCCTCGTTCATCATCACGAACATGCCCTGCATGCCCTTGTTCTCTTCGCCGATCAGCCAGCCGGTGGCGTTGTCGTAGTTCATCACGCAGGTGGAATTGCCGTGAATGCCCATCTTGTGCTCGATCGAGCCGCAGACCACGCCGTTGCGTGCGCCGACCGAACCATCGGCATTGACCAGGAATTTCGGCACCACGAACAGCGACACGCCCTTGATGCCGGCGGGCGCGCCCTCAATGCGGGCAAGCACGAGGTGGATGATGTTGGGCGCGAGGTCATGCTCGCCGGCCGAGATGAAGATCTTGGTGCCCGTGATCTTGAAGCTGCCGTCGGCCTGCCGCACCGCCTTGGTGCGGAGCATGCCGAGATCGGTGCCGCAATGCGGCTCGGTCAGGTTCATGGTGCCGGTCCACTCGCCCGCCACCATCTTCGGCACGTAGGTCTGCTTCTGCTCCGGCGTGCCGTGGACGATCAGCGCCGCGGTCGCGCCCATGGTGAGGCCGCCATACATCGAGAACGCCATGTTGGCGGAGATCTGGAATTCGTTGACCGCCTGGCTCAGCGTCACCGGCAGACCCTGGCCGCCGAACTCGGTTGGTGCCGACAGGCCGAGCCAGCCGCCCTCGGCGACCTGCTTGAACGCCTCCTTGAATCCCGTCGGCGTGGTGACGCTACCGTCATCGGCGCGCTTGCAGCCTTCGAGATCGCCCACGCGATTGAGCGGCTGCAGCACTTCTTCGGCGAGCTTGGCAGCTTCGCCGAGAATGGCTTCGCGCACGTCGCTCGACGCGTCGGAGAAGCCGGCCAGATTGTCGTAGCGGTCGATCTGGAAGACGTCGTTGAGCAGGAAGTTCACGTCTTCGACGGGGGCTTTGTAGATCGGCATGGTGGTCTCCCGGCAGGCCTTGAAGTGACGGTATTGGCTTAGGATTGAGTGGCGGCAAGCTGTTCCGCCATCAGGCGATGCAGCATGTTGATCGCCTTCAGCGGCCGCACCATCACCTTGAAATGCGTGATGCGCCCCTCGCCGTCGAAGCTGATGATGTCGACGCCGTTGATCTCGATGCCGTCGATCATGGTCTTGAATTCGAGCACGGCGCCGCTCTCACTCTTCCATTCACCGACATAGCTGAAGCCGGGACCGCCAAGCACCTTCTCAGCGCTGGCCAGATATTTGAAGGTGATGTCGCGGCCGCGCTGCGGCGCGTGCACGACAGGGCTTTCGAAGACGGCGTCGGGATGGAGCAGGTCCCAGAGCGCTGCCCGGTCATGCGACTTCATGTAGCCGTACCAGGACTCGAGGCCGGTCATTCAGGTGCCTCCCTAAAAGGCTCGGGCAAAAAACGCGAAAACAACCCCATGCACAGTAGCGCGAAGGTTGACTCCATTGGGGTTTTCGGGGCGGTTTTTGCCCTCGTTATCGGGTCGCCTCATATGCACATTGACGCATATGCGCCGATGCGCATAAAGTCAAGCCAATTGGTTAAGATCGACAACAGGAGGACCGGGTCATGGCTTTGGGCGACGCAATCCTCGCTTGCCTGACGGAACGTCCGATGACGGGCTACGAGCTCGCCAAGACATTCGATTCCTCGATCGGCTTCTTCTGGAAGGCCGACCACCAGCAGATCTACCGCGAGCTCTCCAAGCTGCGCGACCGCGGCTACATCCAGGGCCGCGAGGTCGTGCAAACCGGCAAACCCAATAAACTGATCTATACGCTGACTCCGGAGGGCCGAACAGCGCTGCGGCACTGGGCCGCGCGGCCAAGCACGCCCCCTTCCATCAAGGACGATCTCCTGGTGCGGTTGCATGCGCTCGACAGCATCGGCCTCGAGCCCATGCGCACCGACCTGATGGCCCGGCTCGAGCACCACCGCGATCGCCACGAGAACTACGAGCGCATCCTGAAGAAGCGCTTCCCGGAAGGGGCGGCGTCCGGCGTGCTCGACCTCGGTAACCTGCTGCTGCTTCAGCTCGGCGCCCGGCACGAGCAGATGGTGGCCGATTTCTGCGAAGAGGCGCTCGAGGCCCTGTCGGCGATGAGCGCAAGCGGCACCGTGGTGCCGCTGGAGGATGGCAAGCGCGAGGGCAAGGGCTGAGGGGCTGGCCAGACGCCATGACGTGCCGTTGCGTATTATTCCGCTGTCATCGCCCGCCTTGTGCGCAATTGCGCACGGGGGCGGGCGATCCAGTATTCCAGAGGCTGCGCGGCTGGAATCGAGAGGCTGCGGGTACTGGATGCCCCGCTTTCGCGGGGCATGACAGCGGTGGGTGTCGCACCCCGCCGCCCAACTTTAAGACACCGTCAACGGGTTCCTTAACCCGTTATTTACCGTAACAGACAAAAGTCGGTTTTCGAGGCAGACGACCCGCGCCAAATCCGATTGTCTTTGCAACCGGCACGCGAGGGAAGACTGGAGGCGCCGGATGGGGCGCCGGAGTCGGAACCGGACAGAGTCATGAATTCGCGCGTATCGTGGAGTGTTGACGGCATCGATCCATCCGTCCGGGAGCGGGCCGAAGCTGCTGCGCGTCGCGCCGGCATGTCACTCAACGATTGGCTGAACTCCACGCTCGGCGAGACCGCCCCGCCAAACTTTCGCGGACTTTACGACCAGCGTCCGCAAGCCCAGAACGTCCCGAGCCAGGTACCGACTCAAGTACCGAGCCAGGAAAGCCGCGAAGTTGCCGACATCCACCAGCGGCTCGACGCCATCACCCAGCAGATCGAGCGGATTTCAAAGCCCGCGCCGCGGCAAGATTCTTCGCGACAAGATACTCCGCGACAAGACGTTTCGCGCGAGCAGGGCGTTGCGCGCCAGCTCAACGACGCGATCTCGCGGCTCGATGCAAGGCTGTCGCAAATCTCAAAGCCGCAGCAGGCTCCGGCACCACGACAGGCCCCCGTTGAAACGCGCCAGCGCCAGGCCGATGCGGTCGAGCGCGCGGCAGCACAGGTCTATCGCAACTCACCGCCCCTGAGCCCCGCTTCGTTCGACGTCGCGGTGGCCGAGATCACCGCACGGCAGAGCGAGCTCGACGGCTTTACGCCCAGGCAGATGCCGCCGCGCGCCCCGCCGCCGATCGCGCCCGCGGCAGCTCCTTACGCGCCCCCGATGGCGCCGCCCGCGCCTGCCTATGCTCCGCCGCCACCCCAGCCGGGGCCGGATTTCTCTGCGCTTGAGCGCCATCTGCTCAAGATCACGAGCCAGATCGAATCGCTGCAGCGCCCTGACAATACCGAGCAGGCGATCAACACGTTCCGCAGCGAGCTTGCGGAGATCCGCAACGCCATCACCGAGGCGATGCCGCGCCGCGCGATCGAATCGATCGAGAACGAGATCCGCTCGCTGCATCGGCGCATCGACGAGACCCGCTCCAACGGCACCGACGGTCAGGTCCTGTCCGGCATCGAGCACGCGCTGTCCGAGATCAAGCAGGTGCTCCGCACGCTGACGCCGGCCGAGCAGCTCACCGGCTATGACGAGGCGATCCGCAATCTCGGCGCCAAGCTCGATCTGATCCTGCGCGCCAATGACGATCCGTCGACGGTCCGCCAGCTCGAAGGCGCGATCTCGGCGCTGCGTGGCATCGTCTCCAACGTTGCCTCCAACGAAGCGCTGGCACGGCTCTCGGACGACGTGCAGCTGCTGTCGTCCAAGGTCGACCAGGTCACCCGTGCGTCCGGCCAAGGCGACAGTTTTGCGGTGCTGGAACAGCGCATCGCGGCGCTCACCGCCGCTCTGGAAACGCGCGAGCGCCCTCAACCATCCGAGAGCAGCGAGCAGCTCGAAAGCGCGATCCGCGCCCTGTCTGACCGTTTCGATCGCATGCAGGTCGGCAACGACTCGGCTTCGACCTTCGCTCATCTTGAACAGCGGGTCTCGTATCTGCTGGAGCGGCTCGAGGCCGCCTCCGATCCGCGCAACGGCAATTTCAGCCGCGTCGAGGACGGGCTGCACGACATCCTGCGCCACCTGGAGCGGCAGCAGGCGACCTATTCCGCGCTGGCCGAGAGCCGCAACTCCGCGCCGCCCGCCGATTCCGGCATGGTCGATCTCGTCAAGCGCGAGCTCTCCGACATCCGCTTCAGCCAGGCCGAGACCAACCGGACCACCCAGGATTCGCTGGAGGCCGTCCACAACGCCCTTGGCCACGTCGTCGATCGTCTCTCGATGATCGAGGGCGATCTTCGCAATGTGCGCACCGCGCCGCCCGCCCCTGCGGCGCAGCCGATGCCGATGCCGATGGCCGCTCCCATGGCGCCCGCGCCGATGGCGCACGAGCCGCGGCCGCAGCAACAGCAGCACCCGAAATACGATCCGAAGCCCGAGCTGCCCAATCCAGCCGCCGCGCAGGCGGCGCACGCCGCCTTCGCCGCCGCGCCGCGCGAATTCCAAGCCGCCGCGCCGGCGGCGCCGCCGCCGATGCCGATGGCACCGCCGGTTCCGCCACGCGCGATCAGCGAAATCCTGGAGCCGCATACCGCGCCCACGCGCGCCGCGCTTGCGCCCGAACTGCCGCCGGATCATCCGCTCGAGCCGGGCACAAGGCCGGGTGCACGCATCGCCACGCCGTCCGAGCGCATCGCTGCGTCCGAAAGCGCAATCAGCGAAATCCCGGCCGCGCCCAAGGAGCCGGTGTCGTCGTCGAGCTTCATCGCTGCCGCGCGCCGCGCAGCGCAAGCCGCCGCCGCGCAGCCACCCGAGAAAACCGGCCGGGCCGCCAAGGCGTCTGCCGGTCGCGCCAAGGACAAGGGCCAGGAAGGCGGGTCGACCATCACCTCGAAGATCCGCTCGCTGCTGGTCGGCGCGAGCGTGGTCGTGATCGTGCTCGGCACCTTCAAGATGGCGATGAACCTGCTCGATGGCAGCAGCTCGTCGCCAGCGCCGCAGGCGATGGAGAATACGTCGAGCGAGCCCGCGCCGCGAGCCCTGCCGTCCATTGAGAACAAGCCCGCCGCGCCAGAGCAGGTCACGCCCTCGATGACCTCGCCGACGCCGATCGGAAAGCAGTCGCAGAACAATGCCGCGCCGGGGTCCGTGACGAGCCCGAGCGGCACCGCTTCGGTCGAAATCCCGCAAACCGCGGCGCCAACCCCGCCTGCGGCGTCGAGCGACGTCACCGGCGCGCTGTCGGGCACGAGCCGCGCGAAACTCGCGATGATCCAGGTGCCGCCGACCGAAAAGCTGCCTGACGGCATCGGTGGCCCCGGCTTGCGCACCGCCGCGATGAAGGGCGATGCGACCGCGGCCTACGAGATCGGCGTGCGCTTTGCCGAGGGCAAGGGCGTGGCCGCGAATTACGACGAAGCCGCCAAATGGTACGACCGTGCGGCGCAGGCCGGCGTCGTGCCCGCAACCTTCCGCCTCGGGACACTCTACGAAAAGGGTCTTGGCGTGAAGAAGGACGCCGACATCGCCCGCCGCTACTACACGCAGGCGGCCGAGCGCGGCAACGCCAAGGCGATGCACAATCTCGCGGTGCTCGACGCCGATGGCGGCGGACGCGGAGCCAATTACAAGAGCGCGGCACTGTGGTTCCGGAAGGCCGCCGACCGCGGCGTCGCCGACAGCCAGTTCAACCTCGGCATCCTCTATGCCCGCGGCATCGGGGTCGAGCAGAACCTCGCCGAGTCCTATAAATGGTTCACGCTCGCCGCCGCCCAGGGCGATGCGGACGCGGCCGGCAAGCGCGACGACGTCGCCAAGCGGCTCGACCCGCAATCGCTCGCCGCCGCCAAGCTCGCGATCCAGACCTTCAGCGCCGAACCGCAGCCCGACGACGCCGTCAATGTTGCGGCCCCGAACGGCGGCTGGGACAGCGCCCCGCAGGCCAACGCGAAGCCTGCGCCGAAGCCGGTTGCCGCCAAGCGCGCGGCCTCGGCTGTGCATTAATCGGTTTAGTACGCTTTCTCCTCTTGTCGTCGCCCGGCTTGACCGGGCGACCCAGTATTCCAGAGGCGTCGGTTGGATACGGAGAAGCTGCGCCATAGTGGATGCCCCGGTCAAGCCGGGGCATGACGGCGGAGAAGGTGGCGGAATGCTCGGTTCGCTGCGAGCCGTGATCTGATCTCTCTTAGCCCATTCACCACGCCTGAAATTCCTGGTCCCGCCGGCCACCGAATTCCGCTATTGAAGGGCGCGGCAATCGTTCTGCCCTCCTGCGAGCATTCCGCGCAATCGATCCGTCTCGCGGGAAGCGTGGTCTCTCGATGCAGCTCTATCTCCCGATCGCCGATCTTCCGGTCAATGTCTTCCTCGTGCTAGCGATGGGCGCGGCGGTCGGCTTCGTCTCCGGCATGTTCGGGATCGGCGGCGGCTTCCTGATGACGCCGCTTCTGATCTTCATCGGCATCACGCCGGCGGTCGCGGTCGCCTCCGTCGCGAGCCACATCGCCGCCTCGTCCTTTTCCGGCGCGCTCGCCTATTGGCGGCGACGCGCGATCGACCCGGCGCTGGCAAGCGTGCTGTTATGCGGCGGCGTGACCGGGACGGCGCTGGGCGTGTGGACCTTCACGCAGCTGCGTGCGCTCGGCCAGCTCGATCTGATGATCGCACTGTCCTACGTCGTGCTGCTCACCACCGTCGGCAGCCTGATGTTCTCCGAAGGCCTGCGCGCCCTAATGCGGACCCGGCGCGGCGCGGTGCCGCCACGACGCACCCACAACTGGATCCATGGCCTGCCGCTGAAGATGCGGTTCAAGCGTTCCAAGATATACCTCTCGGTCATTCCGGTCGTGATCATCGGCGTCCTGATCGGCTTCATCGGCGCCATCATGGGCATCGGCGGCGGCTTCATCCTGGTGCCGATCATGATCTATCTGCTGCGGGTGCCGACCTCGACGGTGATCGGCACCTCGATGGTCCTGACGCTGGTCACGATGCTGTTTGCGACCCTGCTGCATGCGGTGACCAATCACCTCGTCGACGCGGTGCTGGCGCTGATCCTGATGGTCGGCGGTGTCACCGGCGCGCAGTTCGGCGCACGCGCCGGTCAGAAGATCCGCGGCGAGCAGCTGCGGCTGCTGCTCGGCCTCTTGATCCTCTCGGTCGGCGTTCGCTTCGCCATCGAGCTGGTGATCCGGCCCGAAGACCTCTTCACCATCCGCGAGCTGGGGGTGAACGGATGATGCGCACAGCTCTCGCGGTCCTGCTCGTTCTGCTGCTCGGCTCCGTCGCACGCGCCGAGCGGCTGATCGTGTCGGTCTCCAACCATCGCGTCACGGTGACGCCGAATTATTCCGGCGAGGAGCTGGTGCTGTTCGGCTCGGTCGAGAAGGACGCCTCCACGCCCGCCGATCGCAAGAGCTACGATCTCGTCGTCACCGTGATGGGCCCGCGCGCCGAGATGGTGACGCGGCGCAAGGAGCGCACCTTCGGGATCTGGATCAACACCGACTACCGCCAGTTCCTGGAGGTGCCGAGCTATCTCGCGCTATTTGCCAACCGCTCCTTCGATGTCATCACCTCGCCCGAGATCGCGCGGCGTCAGCAGATCGGGCTTAACAACGTGCTGCTGACCCAGCGTGTCAGCGGCGACTATGCCGATGTGGTGCCTAACGACGTGTTCCGCTCCGCCTTCATCCGCCTGCGCACCCAGCGCGGTCTCTACCGCGAGGATCCGAGCGCGGTGACATTCCTGACGCCGACGCTGTTCCGCACCGGCATTCCGCTGCCGGCGGAGGTGCCGATCGGCACTTACGAGGTGGAGATCAAGCTGTTTGCCGACGGCGCGTTCATCGGCAAGACCGAGACCGCGTTCGAGATCGTCAAGGTCGGCTTCGAGCAGTTCGTCGCCACCACCGCGCGGCAGAACGGCCTGATCTACGGCCTCGTCACCGCCGCGATGGCGCTGATGACGGGATGGATGGCTTCGATCGTGTTTCGCAAGGATTGAGGAGACTACGCTCTCTCCTCTCGTCGTCGCCCGGCTCGACCGGGCGACCCAGTATTCCAGAGGCCTGCGTTAGGCGACTCGCTCTCACAATTACCGCCGCGGCGTACTGGATGCCCCGGTCAAGCCGGGGCATGACAGTCGGGGCTACGGCGCCTGCACCACCGTCGGCACGCCGGGCTCGAGCAATCGCAGCCGCGTCCCGAAGCCGAGCACGTCGAAGGTCTTGCGTAGATCCTCGCTGTTCTGGCGGAAATGCGCCCAACCCTCCGTATGAACCGGCACGATCATCGCATCGGGGAAGGCGCGCGCGGTCTCGATGGTGTCGTTGGTGTCCATGGTCAGATGGAACGGCCCGCGCGTTTGCGCGGCGCCGGCGAAAGGCATCACCACGCCGCATTTGAAACGGCGCGCGACCTCGGCGACGCCGTCGAACCAGGTGGTGTCGCCGCTGATGTAGACCGATGTGGTGTCGGTCCGGCTCGACGACACCACGAAGCCGATGACGTCGCCTGACAGCGGCTCGATGCCGGCCGGCCCGTGACGCGCCGGGGTCGCAGTAATCGTCAGCGAGTTGCCGTCACGATCTTTCAGATGCGCCGTGCCCCACGGCGCCAAACCTTCGACATGCCCGCCGAGGCGCTGCGCGCCGGCCTCGGTGGTCAGCACGCGCTTCACATGTTTGAGAAAGTCGCGGCCGGAATTGTCGAGATTGTCCGAATGCTGGTCGTGGCTGAGCAGCACGGCATCGATCGGGCCGATCGCATCGGCCTTGAGCGCAGGGCCGATCGTCTTCTCCAGCTTCACATGCGGCAGCTGATAGGCGGTGTGCGCGTCATCGAAGGTCGGATCGGTGAGCAAACGGAAGCCATCGATCTCGATCAGCGCAGTGGGACCGCCGATCAGGGTGATGGAAATGGGCATGATGGACTCCTCTTACGAGACGGATTTGGCGGGCCGCGTCACCAGGTAGATGCCGAGTGCGACCGGGATGATTCCGAGCAGATCGCGCGCCTCGACATGTTCGCCGAGCACGAGATACGCAAACAGCATGCCGAGCGGCGGCATCAGGAAATGATAGGCACTGGCAGCCGTCGCGCCACACACTTTCAAGAAATGAAACCAGAGCCAGTACGCCAGGATCGAGCCGCCGAGCACGAGGAAGGCGAAGGCGCCGATCAGGCCCGGCGTGAAGTCGATGGCATGAACGTCGGCGAAGGTGAGCGCCACCGGCGTCAGCACGATGCCGGCGGCAAGATTCTGCACGCCATTGCCGACCCACAGCGAGCCCTTCGGCGCGAGCAGCTTGAACAAAATGGTGCCGGCAACGAGAGAGGCGAGCGAGGCCAGCGTGAACACGATGCCGTGCAGCGAGTCGGTGCCGACCGCCAGGCGGTGCCAGACGATCAAGGTCACGCCGATGATTCCGAGCAGGAGGCCGCTCGCCTTGCGCCAGGTCATGCCTTCGCCGAGCAGAAGCGCGGCGAGGCCCGCCGTGAACACCGGATTGGCCGACACGATCAGGCCGCCGAGGCCGGCGGAGACCGATTGCAGTCCGGTGTAGCCGAGGCCGAGATAGAGCGCGTTGTTGGCGACGCCGAGCACGGCGAAGATCGCGGCATCGCGCCAGGACAGCGACCAGTCGTCGCCGCGGACCAGCGTGGCACCGAGGATCAAGATGCCGGCGAGCGAGAAGCGCGCGGCGAGCAGGATCAGCGGCGGGCAATGGGTCACGCCGATCTTGCCGGCGACGAAGGCGTAGCTCCAGAGCAGGCAGAACAGGCCGATGGCCAGCGGCAGCGTGTTGAAGCGGCTGCGCGGAACGGCAAGCGAAGGGGCGAGCGACATGAGGGGCATTCTCCTGAGCCCTCGATCTAGGGAGCCGGCTTGTCATTTGGAAATTAAATGATTAACTTCCAGCCAGTGGATTTTCGAATGGAGGCAGCCATGCTCGATCTGGAGCTCCTGCGCAGCTTCGTGTCGGTGGTCGATGCCGGCGGCTTCACCCGCGCCGGCGAGCGCGTCCATCGCACCCAATCGACCGTCAGCCAGCAGATCAAGCGGCTGGAGGAGGATGTCGGCCAGGTCCTGCTGCATCGCGACGGCAAGGACGTGCGCCCCACCGAAGCCGGCGAGCGGCTGCTGTCCTATGCGCGGCGGTTGTTGTCGCTTGCGGAAGAGGCGCGCGACGTGCTGCGCCAGCCCGACGGCGAAGGCGCAATCCGGCTCGGCATCCCCGAGGACTTTGCGGCGTATCGGCTGGCGAAACTGCTCGGCGCGTTCTCGCGCTCGCATCCGGGCCTGCGGCTCGATGTGCGCGCCGACCAGAGCAAGAATCTCGCCCGCGACCTCGATCGCGGCGAGCTCGATCTGGCGCTGTTCAAGCGCGCGGCCGGTGAGAAAGGCGCGATTGCGGTGTGGCCGGAGCAGGTGCACTGGGTGACCAGCAAGAGCCATCCGATCCACGCCGATGTCGCCTCCGTGTCGCTGATCGGCTTTCCGCTCGGCTGCCTCTACCGCGCCGGCGCCATCCATGCGCTGGAAAGCGCGGGCCGCATTTGGCACATGTCCTATACGTCATCGAGCCTGGCCGGCATCCAGGCCGCGGTCGCGGCCGGCATGGGCTTGAGCATCCTGTCGGAGATGGCGATCCAGTCCGACCACCGCGTGCTGAGCGCGAAGGACGGCTTTGCGCCGATCAACCGGACCGAAGTGGCGCTGATGGCCGCGCCGGGCGCAAGTCCCGCGACGTTGCGGCTGGCAGATCGGCTGGCGGAGTTCTGCGACGACGTGCAGGCGAAAGCGGCTTAGCTGCACCGTGACGCGGCGATCGCGTGGACGCGGCGGTCGCCGAGCAGGTGCGCGACAAAACCGTTCATTGGAAAGATCTTTGCAAACGCCACATCGCGGATGCTGAGGCCGCCGGCGTAGGCGCCGAAGGCGGGCATCACGGCACGCTCGCCGTCACAGGCGAAACAGCGGCGCTCCATCGAGCGGCCGCGCGCGGAGACACGCGCCTTGGGATGAAGATGGCCGGCGATCTCGCCGCTCGCGCCCGTCGGCTCGTGGCGGAAGGTGATCGGACCGATCGCAACTTCGTCGGCGACGGTGCCGCCGAGATCACGCGGCAGCGCCGGATCGTGATTGCCTGAGATCCAGATCCAGTCGCGGCCAGCCTGCAAGGCGGCGACCGCGTCGCGATCCTCCGCCGACAGCCGTCCATGCGCCGTGCGATCGTGAAAACTGTCGCCGAGCGCGATGACGATTCGGGGATCATGGCGGGAGATGACAGCAGCGAGACGACTGAGCGTCGCGATGGTGTCGTAAGGCGGCAGCAGCACGCCGCGCATGGCGAAGCTGGAACCTTTTTCCAGATGCAGGTCGGAGACGACGAGCAGGCGCTGCTCTTCCCAGAATAGCGCGCCGGAGAGATCGGCCGCGAAGGTCACGCTGCTGATGCTGACATTCGAAACGCGCATGTCCTCGATATCCCCTGAAACCAGCGCGCCTGCCCCCACGTCAAAACCTGCTGTTATCCCATCGCCTCTTTGACGAGCTCGTCGGCGGCCTCCGCCAGGAGCTCGTCTCCAGCTTCGCCATAGACTGACTCGCGGCCGATTTCCAGCATCACGGGGACGGCGAGCGGGGAGACGTGGTCGAGTTCCCGATGCGTGATGCGGCCCCGGATGCGGGTGAGCATGTCGCTGAGGCGTCGCAGATCGAGCAGGCCAGTGGCGGCATCGGCACGGGCGGCGCGCAACAGCACGTGATCGGCCTGGTGCTTGCGCAGGACGTCGTAAACGAGATCGGTCGAGAACAGCACCTGACGGCGGCTCTTCTCCTCACCGGTGTGCCGCCGCGCAATCAGGCCGGAGATGATCGCGCAATTGCGGAACGTGCGCTTCATCAGCGCGGATTCGGCAAGCCACGCTTCGAGGTCGTCGCCGAGCATGTCGGGATCGAACAGCGCGTCGAGGTCGATCCTGCCGTCCCGGATCATGGAGGACATGTCGCCGAGCGCCCAGACCGCGATCGCATATTCATTGGCGACGAAACCGAGCGGCCGGGCGCGGGCGCGCTCCAGCCGGCGCGTCAAGAGCATGCCGAGCGTCTGATGCGCGAGACGGCCTTCGAAGGGATAGCAGACGACGTAATGCTTGTTGGCGCGGGGAAAACTCTCGACCAGCAGCTCGCGCACCGCCGGCACGCGCGAGACGTCCTTTTGCAGCGACAGCCAGTCGCGCACCTGCTCCGGCAAGGCGCCCCACGCGCGCCCGTCATCGAGCAGGCGGCGAACCCGTTCGGCAAGATAGGTCGAGAGCGGAAACTTGCCGCCCATATAGGACGGCACCTTCGGGTCCTTGTCGTTGGCGCGCGAGACATAGACCTGGTCTTCGACCAGGGTTTCGTAGCGCACCACCTCTCCTGAGAACACGAAGGTGTCGCCCGGGCTGAGACCCTCGATGAAGGCTTCCTCGATCTCGCCGAGCAGCCTGCCGCCGCGCGCGATCACGCCGGTCGACCCGCCTGCTTTTCCTTGACCTCCGCCGCGCGAGCGCACCAGCCGCACCTTGAGCATGTCGTCCTCGACGATGGTGCCGACATTCATCCGGTAGCTCTGCCGCACCCTGGGATTGGCGACGCGCCAGCGTCCCTCCTTGTCCTGCTTGATCCGCGCGAAACGCTCATAGGTCTTCAGCGCGTAGCCGCCGGAGGCGACGAAATCGACCACGTCGTCGAAGTCCTGCCGCGTGAGATCGGCGTAGGGCGCGGCGGTGCGGACCTCACCGTAAAGCTCGTCGGAGAAAAACGGCTCGCCGCAGGCGCAGCCGAGCACGTGCTGGGCCAGCACATCGAGCGCACCCAGGCGCAGCGGCGGCGTGTCCTGCGCATTCTCCGCGATGGCGTCGATCGCGACGCGGCACTCCAGCACCTCGAATCGGTTCGCGGGCACCAGCACCGCGCGCGAGGCTTCGTCGAGCCGGTGGTTGGCGCGGCCGATGCGCTGCATCAGGCGCGAGGAGCCCTTGGGCGCGCCGATATTGACGACGAGATCGACGTCGCCCCAGTCGACGCCGAGATCGAGCGAGGAGGTACAGACCACGCCGCGCAGTTTGCCCGCCGACATCGCGTCTTCGACCTTGCGGCGCTGGGCGACGTCGAGCGAGCCGTGATGCAGCGCGATGGCAAGATTGTCGTCGTTCATGCTCCAGAGATTCTGGAACAGCATCTCGGCCTGGCTGCGGGTGTTGACGAAAACCAGCGTGGTCTTGTTCGCCTTGATCAGCTCGTAGATCTCGGGAAGTGCGTGGCGCGCACTGTGGCCGGCCCAGGGCAGGCGTTCGCGCGTGTCCATCATCTCGACCAGCGGCGGTGCGGCGCCGCCGGCAAGGACGATGTCGGCCGCCGCTTCCTTGCCGCCGGGCTGCGGCACCAGGAAGCGCGCCAGCGATTCAGGCTCGGCCACGGTCGCCGACAGGCCAATCGCCCGCATCTGCGGCGCCAACCGCCACAGCCGCGCGAGTCCAAGCGACAGCAGATCGCCGCGCTTGGACGTCACCAGCGCGTGCAGCTCGTCGAGCACGATGCGCTTCAAGGAGGAAAACAGGAACGGCGCGTCGTCGGAGGACAGCAGCAGCGCAAGCTGCTCCGGCGTCGTCAGCAAAATGTCCGGCGGATAGCGCCGTTGCCGCTGCCGCCGCGACGTCGGCGTGTCGCCGGTACGGGTCTCGATCTTGATCGGCAGCGCCATCTCGGCGACGGGGCGCTCGAGGTTGCGCGCGATATCGACCGCGAGCGCCTTGAGCGGCGAGATGTAGAGCGTGTGCAGGCCGCCGGTGCGTTGCAGACTGCGGCCGGTGGAGATCACCGATTTCGCCGAAGCTTTGGGCGCGGAGCTCAGCTCGACCAGCGTCGGCAAGAATCCCGCCAGCGTCTTGCCGGCGCCGGTGGGCGCGATCAGCAATGCGGATCGGTCCTCGCGCGCCTTCTCCAGCAGCGCCAATTGATGCGCGCGCGGCGACCAGCCGCGGGCCGCGAACCACGCCTTGAAGCGGTCGGGCAGCAGCGCGGCAGGTTCGACCGGGATTTTGCGGATGCGGGGCGGCACGGCATCACAGGTAAGCCGTGGGGACGGGTTCGTCGAGGGGGTGAACGACGAGGGCGATACTGCCGTTCCCTCTCCCCTTGTGGGAGAGGGTGGATCGCCGCGAAGCGGCGAGACGCGTGAGGGGTATCTCTCCGCGAAAGAGCATCGTTCGAGTACGCGGAGAAAGCCCCCTCATCCGGCGCTTCGCGCCATCTTCTCCCACAAGGGGAGAAGAAAGCGCCCCTACTCCGACATCGGCTTGTCGGAGATGTCCCAGTCCTTGCCGGTGAAGGTGGAGATGAAGAGCGTCTTCATCGGCGTGTAATCGTCAGGCGTGTAGTCGTAAGTGACGCCGTCGAGGAAATAAGGCGAGTGGAAGCCTTTGAGGTTGGAAGCCTGCTTCAGCACGTTGGCGCGGGTGAGCTCGTCGCCGCAGCGGCGCAGGATCTCGCCCATGGTGACGGCCTGGCCGTAGCCGGCGAAGGCGATGGTGTTGTCTTGATCGATCGCCGGCGTGTACTTCTTGCGCAGCTCCTCGAACGCCATGACGTCGGGGTCCTTCTCCCATTTGGGCAGGCCGACTTCCTTGTTGTAGCGGATGGCGACGATGCCGGCGGCGTTCTCGAGGCCCGCGGCATTGAGGATGGAGCGGCCGGTCGAGCCGGCCGACAGCAGCTGCAGCGGCTTCCAGCCGAGCTCGGCTACTTTCCGGATCGACTGCGACGAGGCCTTGCCGGTGGAGATGTTGTAGAAGACGTCCGCACCCGACTTCGAGAGGTTGATGAGCTGGGAATCGACCGTCGGATCGGTCAGATCGTAGGTCTGCTCCATGATCACCTTGGCGGTGCCGCCGGCGTCTTCCAGAACCTTCTTGAAGGGGCCGAGGAAGTCGCGGCCGAAATCGTCGTTCTGGTACAGGATGCCGACCTTCGCGTTCGGCTTCACGCTGACGACGTGCCGCGCCAGGATCCGCGCCTCGGTCGGATAGAGCGGCAAGCCAGCCATCGTCCATTTGAACTCTTTCGGGTTATTCCACTTCGACGCGCCGGTGTTGAGCAGCAACTGCGGCACGCCCTTCGAGTTGAGGTATTTGTGCACGGCGGTCTGCGGCGCGGTGCCGAGCGAGCCGTAGAGCGCGAGCACCTCCTCCTGCTCGACCAGGCGCCGCGTCGCCTCGACGCATTTCGGCGCGCTGTAGGCATCATCCATGGTGAGGAATTTGACCTTGCGTCCGTTGATGCCGCCCTTTTCGTTCAGCATCTGGAAATAGGCCTCGCCGACGCGCCCGAGCACGCCGTAGAGCGAGCCGGGGCCGGAATGCGGCACGGTCTGCCCGATCTTGATCTCGGTGTCGCTGGCGCCGGAATCGTATTTCTTCTCCGCGGCCCAGACATAGGGCGCGGGCAAGGTGGAGGCCGCGATGGTCGCGAGCGCGGCGGCGCTGAAATCGCGCCGCGATGGATTCCTGGTCATTGTTTGTTTCTCCCTGGTGCGCGCATTGTGCTGGCATCGCCGCACGGCTCGCAAGTGGGAAGTCGCGGCTTTGCGACGCAATGACGCTTAAAGCGCCGCTTATAGCGCCTAAACTCAAGTTTTCTCGGCGACCACGACGAGGCCGCCCACCGGTTCGTTGTTCTCGGTGCGTGGCGAGGCCTGCTCCAATGTGAGGAGCTTGAGGCCGGCCTTCGCCATCGCATCGCGCACATATTCCGCCGAATGGGCATAGCGCAGGCCTTCGCCGAGAACGATGCCGCTGCCGTCATGGGTCTCCAGCGTGAACGCAAGCACGCCGCCGGGCGCGAGCACGCGCCTGGCTTCGCCGAGCACCGGTGCGAGATCGGGGAGATAGACGAACGCATCGGCAGCGACGACGAGGTTTGCGCTCGCCTCGCTCCTGCTGCGCAGGCCTTCGATCATGTCGGCGACTTCGAGCTCGGCATAGAGGCCGGTGGCTCGCGCCTCCTTGACCATGCCGGGCGACAGATCGATGCCGATGAACTGGTCGACCTGTTTGGCGAAGGCGGCGGCCGCGAGCCCCGTACCGCAGCCGAGATCGATGGCGCGCTTGAACAGGGCGGGCTTCTTCGCGGCGACGCGGGCAGCCACCACCGCCTTGAAGATCAGCGACGGCGCGCGATAGCCGAGATCGTTGATCAGCACGTGCTCGAAGCGCGGGGCGTATTGATCGAACAAGGCCTGCACATAGGCCTTGGGCATCTCGGACAATTGCGCATCGCCGAGGCGTATCAGATGCAGATGAGCGCCATGCTGATCGCTCGGGTCGGACTCGCGCGATTTGCGAAAGGCCGCAATGGCCTTGTCGCGCTCGCCGAGTTGCGCGCGGATTTCGCCGAGCGTGAACCAGGCCGAGGTGAAATTCGGCGCAATCTCGATGGTCTGCTCCAGCAGGTCGGCGGCGGCCGCCAGATCGCCCTTGAGCTGGAGGTCGCGCGCGAACTCGAAGCGGCGGTCAGCCATGAGATCGCCGGAGGTCAGGAACAAGCGCAGGGGCATTGTGGGAACCAGGGAACGAAGCGGTGATGACTCGAAGATGCGGGGTCGCGACCTATATAACAGGCATGCGTCCGCAAGACATCCTGCTGCCAGTTGCCGCCGGCCTATGCTGTAAGCCGGGCGGCTTCCATATCGACCCCGTCCGGCCGGTCGAGCGGGCCGTGATCACCCACGGCCATTCCGACCATGCCCGCGCCGGCCACGGCGCGGTGCTGGCGACGCAGGAAACGCTGGACATGATGCGGCTGCGCTATGGCGAGAATTTTGCCGGCTCCACCCAAGCAATCCACTATGGCGAGGAGATCCGGCTCGGCGACGTCAGCGCGAAGTTTCACCCGGCCGGCCATGTGCTCGGTTCGGCGCAGGTCGCGGTCACCTGCAAGGACACCTGCATCGTCGCCTCCGGCGACTACAAGGATGCGCCCGACCCGACCTGCACGCCGTTCGAGCTCGTACGCTGCGACGTCTTCATCACCGAGGCAACGTTCGGCCTGCCGGTGTTTCGCCATGGCGATGCGGCCGACGAGGTCAAGAAGCTGCTGGCGTCGGTGGCGCTATTTCCGGAGCGCGCGCATCTCGTCGGCGCCTATTCGCTTGGCAAGGCGCAGCGCGTGATCGCTCTGCTGCGCCAAGCGGGTTACGACGCGCCGATCTATCTGCATGGCGCGATGGAGAAGATCACGCATTACTATCAGAGCCGCGGAATCGAGCTCGGCGAGTTGCGGCCGGCGAAGGGCGTCAAGAAGGCGGCGCTCGCCGGCACCATCACGCTGGCGCCGCCCTCTGCAACATCCGATCTCTGGACCCGCCGGTTTCCCGATCCCGTCACGGCATTCGCCTCTGGCTGGATGCGGGTGCGCGCCCGCGCGCGGCAACGCGGCATCGAGCTGCCGCTGGTGATCTCGGATCACGCCGATTGGGACGGCCTCACCGCCACGATCGCCGCGACCGGTGCCGGCGAGATCTGGGTTACCCATGGCCAGGAAGACGCGCTGGTGCATTGGTGCCAAAGCAAGGGTTTGCGGTCGCGGCCGCTCGATCTCGTCGGCTATGGCGACGAGGAGGAGACCGAGACGCCGCTCGCTGACGAGGCCGAAGCATGAACCGCTTCGCCGAACTTCTCGACCGCCTCGCCTACGAACCCGGCCGCAACAACAAGCTGCGGCTGATCACGAGTTATTTTCGCGAGGTCGCCGATCCCGATCGCGGCTACGCGCTGGCCGCGCTGACCGGTGCGCTGAGTTTCAAGCACGCAAAACCTTCTCTGCTGCGCGATCTTATCGCCCAGCGAACTGACCCGGTCTTGTTCGGCCTATCCTGGGACTATGTAGGCGATCTCTCCGAGACAATCGCGCTGATGTGGCCGAAGGCCGTGGGTGTCCACAACAACCCACCTCCCCCAACCCTCACCGAGGTGGTCACCACCCTGCGCACCCTCGGCAAGACCGAGCTGCCGAAGCAGCTCGAGCGCTGGCTCGACGAATTGGATGAGACCGGCCGCTGGGCGCTGTTGAAGCTCGTCACCGGCGCGTTGCGCATCGGCATCTCCGCGCGCCTGGCAAAGACCGCGGCCGCCGCGCTCGGCGACAAGGACCCGCATGAGGTCGAGCTGATCTGGCCCGGTCTCGCGCCGCCTTATCTCGACCTGTTCGCCTGGCTGGAAGGCCGCGGCGACAAGCCAGTCAATCGCGATCCCGCGCCGTTCCGTCCTGTCATGCTGGCGCATGCGATCGAGGACACCGATTTCGCTGCACTCGATCCCGCCGACTACATCGCCGAATGGAAATGGGACGGCATCCGCGTGCAGGCGGTGGCCGGCCGCGACGAGCACGGCCACATCACCGCTCGGCTCTATTCGCGCACCGGCGAGGACATCACCGGGAGCTTTCCGGACCTCGTGCCGTCGCTGCGGCTGCCCGGCGCCATCGACGGCGAGCTTCTGATCCTGCGCGAAGGGCGCGTGCAAAGTTTCAATTTTCTGCAGCAGCGGCTCAACCGCAAGGTCGTGTCTCCGAAGCTGATCAAGGAATTTCCGATTCATCTGCGCGCCTACGATCTGCTCGGCGACGACGAGAACGATTTGCGCGAGCTGCCTTTCGCGGAGCGGCGCGAACGGCTGGAGACCTTCATCGGTAAGCTCGACGATCCCCGCATCGATCTGTCGCCCACCGTCGCCTTCGCAAGCTGGGAGGCGCTGACCGCAGCACGCGCCGATCCCGCCAGCGCTGGTGCGGGCGAGGACGCGGACGCCGTCGAAGGCGTGATGCTGAAGCGGCGCGACGCACCCTATCTGCCGGGGCGGCCGAAGGGACAATGGTGGAAATGGAAGCGCGATCCGCACATCATCGACGCCGTGCTGATGTATGCGCAGCGCGGCCACGGCAAGCGCTCGTCCTACTATTCCGACTACACCTTCGGCGTTTGGACCGCAGGGCCGGGCAGTGACGAACTGGTGCCGGTCGGAAAAGCCTATTTCGGCTTCACGGACGAGGAGCTGCTCCAGATCGACCGCTTCGTGCGTCGCAATACCACCGAAAAATTCGGCCCCGTCCGCCACGTCGTGCACGAGCCAGACAAGGGGCTGGTGCTGGAGGTCGCCTTCGAGGGGCTGCAGCGCTCACCACGGCACAAATCCGGCGTCGCGATGCGCTTTCCCCGCATCAGCCGGCTGCGCTGGGACAAGCCGCCGCGGGAGGCCGACCGGCTGGAAACGCTGGAAAAGATGCTGAAAGCGGAGGCGGCCGAGGTTGAGGCTTAAGAAGCCCCGGGCGTGTGCTTGCCCGAATTAAAATCCCGTAAGCCGATTGACGCCCCCTCACAGGTTCCCCATGTCCCCGCCTTGCCCTATGATAGGTCGAATCCCCTGAGGAGTTTGAGATGGCCCACGACGTCAGAGATTTGCCGGCCGGCCGCAGTGACGGCCTGCACCGCTTTCTCGGCGGCTCGCCGCTGGCGGTCGCGTTTCGCCTGGTGCTGCTCTCGATCCTCGTCGGCGTCGTGCTGGCGGCGATCGGCTTCGACCCCTGGAATATCATCTTAAGCATTCGTCTTCTGTTCCAGCGTTTGTGGGATCTCGGCTTCGATACCGTGAACTGGCTGTGGCGCTACTTCCTGCTCGGCGCTGTCATCGTGATTCCGATCTGGCTGCTGATGCGCGTTTTCGGCGCGCCACGCAGGTAAAGGATTTGGAGCTGGCGGCCGATGCAATTGCGCTTTGTCGGCTGCGGCGACGCCTTCGGATCCGGCGGCAGGCTCAATACCTGCTTCCACGTCTCGGGGCGCGAAGCCAACTTCCTGATCGATTGCGGCGCGTCGGCTTTGCCGGCACTGAAGCGGCTGGAGATCGACCGCAATGAGATCGATCTCATCCTGATCACGCATTTCCACGGCGACCATTTTGCCGGGCTGCCGTTTGTCCTGCTCGACGCACAATTCTCGCGGCGGACGCGGCCGCTCACGATCGCCGGCCCCAAAGGCATCGAGACGCGGCTGCGTGAGGTGATGGAGGCTCTGTTCGAGCACTCCTCGAAGACGAAACAGCGCTTCGAGCTGTCCGTCGTCGAGCTCGCGCCCGAGCAGAGCCAAAGCTTCGGCGCGGTGACGGTGACGCCCTATCCCGTCGTGCACGGCGAATCCGGTGGACCGTTCCTCGCTTATCGCGTCGAAGCCGAGGGTCGCACGCTGGCCTACAGCGCCGATACCGAATGGACGGAGACGCTCATTCCGCTGGCGCATGGCGCCGACCTTTTCATCGCCGAAGCCTATATGTACGAGAAGGTGGTCAAGAATCACCTCAGCCTGACGACCTTGGAACAGCACCTTCCCGAAATCGGCGCAAAACGCCTCGTGCTCACCCATATGAGCGAAGACGTGCTGTCGCGCCTCGACGACATCGCCCATCTCGCCGCCGAAGACGGCATGGTGCTCGTGTTCTGACATGCACGCACCCGTTCACTTGAAGATCGGTTCCCGTCAGGTCTTCGCCATCGCAGGCCCGGCGATGGTCGCCAACCTCACCACGCCACTGATCGGCGTGGTCTCGACCACCGCGATCGGACGGCTGGACGACGCCGCGCTGCTCGGCGGCGTCGCCATCGCGTCCGTCATCTTCGATTGCCTGTTCTGGCTGTTCGGTTTCCTGCGCATGAGCACGCTCGCCTTCACGGCGCAGGCGCTCGGCGCCGGCGAGACGCGCGAGCTGACCGCGATCCTGGTGCGCGGCTTCATCGTCGCCGGCTTGATCGGCGTAGCACTGATCGCGCTGCAACTGCCGCTGGCCACCGTGCTGTTCGACCTGATGGGCGGCAGCGAAGGCGTCACGCGCGCGGCGAAAACCTACTTCGTGATCCGGATCTGGTCGGCGCCGCTGGCGCTCGTCAATTATGTTATCCTGGGCTGGCTGGTCGGCCAGGCTCGCGCCAACCCGGCGCTCGCGCTCCAAATCGTCATCAATCTCGTCAACGCGGCGGCGACGATCCTGCTGGTGCTGGTCTACGACACCGGGATCGCAGGTGCTGCGATCGCAGCGCTGCTGTCTGAAGCGGCCGGATTCGGCCTCGGCATGATCGTCTGCCGCCGCTATGCGGACGGTGGGTTCGCGGTGCCGTACGCAGAGCTGTTCGACCGGGCCAAGCTGATGCGGCTGCTGGCCGTGAATTCCGACATCCTGATCCGTACCGCGGCGCTGATCGCCGTGTTCTTGTTCTTCACCGCCAAGGGCGCGCGGGCCGGCGACGTCACGCTGGCCGCGAATTCCGTGCTCAACAATTTTCTGCTGGTCAGCGCCTTCTTTCTCGATGGTCTAGCGAACGCAGCCCAGCAGCTTTGCGGCCGTACGCTCGGCGCACGCGACGCCAGGGGATTTGCTGATTCGACCCGGCTGGTGCTGCTATGGGGGCTCGGCTTCGCGCTGGTCGTGTCCGCGCTATTCGCGGTATTCGGGCCGAACTTAATCGATTTCATGACGGCGAGCGAAAGCGTCCGTCGCGGCGCGCGGGAATTCCTGCCGTTCGTCGTGCTCGCGCCGATTCCCGGCGTGTTCGCCTTCGGCTTCGACGGCATCTATATCGGCGCGACCTGGGCGCGTGAGATGCGCAATCTGATGCTGGCCTCGCTCGCGATCTTCCTCGCCACATGTTGGGCGCTGCAATCGTTCGGCAATGCCGGGCTGTGGAGCGCGCTGATCGCCTCCTACGTCTCGCGCGGCGGCTTGCAGGCCGCGCGCTATCCGGCGCTGTACAGGAAGACGTTTTCGAGGTCGTAGCTCTCGTGTCCCGGACACGCTGCAGGGTGAAACGCTGCTGCGCGGAGCCGGGACCCAGAATGCCGCGAGCGTGGGCCCCGGTTCAGCAGTGCATCACTAACGTGCTGCGCTGCGCTCGGGGCACGAGACCGCCTACATCCCCGGCCAGTCTTCCGCCGTCAGCGTGGCGGCGTCGGAGCCGACGATCTCGGAGAGAGAATCCCGCCCCGTCCGCAATAGGGTCGAGGCGAGGTCACGCTTGATCTCGTCGACGATGCCGAGGCCCTTGTAGACCAGCGACGAATAGAGCTGGATCAGGCTCGCGCCGGCGCGGATCTTCGTCAGCGCGGCGCCGCCCGAGTCCACCCCCCCGACACCGATCAGGGGGAATGCGCCCTCGACGCGCACATAGGTCTCCGCGACCATCCGCGTCGACAGCCGGAACAGCGGCCGGCCGGACAGGCCGCCCTGCTCCTTGGCGCGCATCTCCTCGCGCAGCGTACTCGGCCGCGCGATCGTGGTGTTCGATACGATCATGCCATCGACCCGGCGCGAGCGCGCGACCTGCACGACGTCGTCGAGCTGGGCGAGGCTCAAATCCGGCGCGATCTTGAGCAGCACCGGCGTGTCGCCGGCGCTCTCGCGCACCCGCTGGCGCGCGTCGATCACCCTGGCGAGGAGATCGTCGAGCAGCGCGCCTTCCTGCAGATTGCGCAGGCCCGGCGTGTTCGGCGAGGAGACGTTGACGGTGAAATAGCTCGCGACCGGCGCAAAGGTCTCGATCAGCTTGACGTAATCATTGACCCGATCGGGCGAATCCTTGTTGGCGCCGACATTGACGCCGACGATGCCGCCGTGCTGCGCGCGCGCCGCAAGCCGGCGCAGGGCTGTCTCCGCACCGTCATTGTTGAAGCCCATGCGGTTGATCACGGCCTCGTCGCGCTCCAGACGAAACAGCCGCGGTCGCGGATTGCCGCTTTGCGGCTTCGGCGTCACCGAGCCGATCTCGACGAAGCCGAAGCCGAGCCGCAGCAGCGCATCCGGCACTTCGGCGCTCTTGTCGAAGCCCGCGGCCATGCCGATCGGATTGGGGAAGTTGAGCCCGAACGCACGCACCGCAAGCTTGGGATCGTCAGCGTGCGGCTTGCCCGGCGGCAGGAAGCGCAGGCCCTGGATCGCGAGGCGATGCGCATCCTCCGGATCGAGCCAACGCAGCACCGGCAGCGAGAGAGCGTCGAAAGCGCGGATCACGGGGCAAGCTCCGGAACATCGTGGCCGCCGTCGGAGCGCGTGTTGAGGTTCATCACAGCCATCACCGCGCCGAGATCGAGCTCGCCATAGAGATGCGGAAACAGCTCCTCATTGCGCGAGCGCTCCCAGCGCAACGCGCTGCCGAGCGCATCGCCGTCGACCTCGACCAGGAACAGCGCGCGCTGCCCGACATAATGCTTCTGCAGGGTCTCGGGAACCTGGGCGGCGGTCGAGAAATGGATGAATCCGTCGCGCGAATCGTCCGCGCTGCCGCGATAAACGCCCTGCCGTTCCGCCTCGCGCCAGGCCGAGGCCGGACAGATTTTGTAGATCTTGACCACCGCTTACGCAGCCCTGTTTGCCCGGGGAGACAGCTCTTTGAGTCTCCTGGGGATTTTCGTCTCTCGTGGGTCGTTAAATCCCGGGCGGGACCGTAAAGGCCACCCCTGCCGAACTCAAGACTTAGACGCCGCCTCTTGCACCGAAAACGGAAAACCGATTGATTTGAGGATAGTTTTCCTGAGTTGCGACGGGCTGGACCTTCCATGGTCAGGCAGGCCAAAGCGCAGAGGATGCTCACCCACGACCAGATCTGGGGCGCGCTGGATCGGCTGGCGGCGCGTGCCGGCCTGTCGCCGTCCGGCCTCGCCAAGCGCGCCGGGCTCGATCCCACCACCTTCAACAAGTCCAAGCGCGTTACCTCCGACGGCCGCGAGCGCTGGCCCTCGACCGAATCGATCGCGAAAGCGCTGGCGGCGGCAGATTCGTCGATCGACATTTTTGCCAGGCTGGTCGGCGACGAGGCAGGCGGCGGCCGTTCGGTGCCGCTGCTCGGCTTCGCACTGGCGGGCGCGAGCGGCGCCTTCGACGAGTCCGGCTTTCCCGTCGGCAAGGGCTGGACCGAATTTGCCCTTCCCGCCTTCGAGGGCAACCATAGCTTCGCGCTGCAGATGTCCGGCGAAGCGCTTGCGCCCGCCTATCGCGACGGCGACATCATCCTGGTCGCGCCCGGCGCGCCGATCCACAAAGGCGATCGCGTGGTGGTGAAGACCAACGCGGGCGAGCTGACGGTGGCGACGCTGAAGCGCCGCACCGCAAAGGCTCTGGATTTGCAGCCGCTCGATGCGACGCAGGCCGAACGCAGGATGGCGGCGAGCGAGGTGGTGTGGATCGCGCGGATCGTGTGGGCAAGCCAGTGAGGCCTCGGTGTCGTCCTGGCGAAAGCCAGGACCCATTACCTCGGGAGAAGTTGTGGCACCAATTGGCCACTCCGAGTCTCCGTAACCACATCCGGCGGTGGCTATGGGTCCTGGCTTTCGCCAGGACGAATCGGGGAGATAGGTCGCGCCTACAACTCAGTTCCGTAGCCCTCACGCACTCCGCGCCAGCGCGCCGTCGATCATGTTGACCGCGTTCTGCACGCCATACACCGCGACAAAGGAGCCGAAGCGCGGGCCCTTTTCCTGGCCGAGCAGCACCTGGTAGAGCATGTTGAACCAGTCGAGCGTCACGCCCGGACGGCCGTCCTTGCCCTTCTTGACCTGGTCGAGGAACGGCTCGCGGCGGCCGATCTCGTAGACGACGTTCTGGATGTCCTCGGCCGAGGCGTCCTGCGGAAGCTGCGATAATGCATCCCGCAAATCCTGCAGCGCCGCGCGCTCGGTCTCGGTCGGTTCGCGGAACGTCTTCGTCGGCGCGACGAAGTCGCGATAATAGTTGATGGCATAGCCGACCATCGCGTCGAGCTTGGGATGCGTCTGCGGGCTCACACCGGGTCGGTAGCGACCAATGAAACCCCACAGTGTCTCGGCATTCTCCGCATTCGACGACGACACCAGCGTCAGCAGGAGCTGGAACGTGACGGGCATGTCGAACTTCGGCGGATGGCCATTGTGGACATGCCAGACCGGATTGCCGAGCTGCTGCCTGGCGTCCTGCTTCGCAAAGCCGTCGATGAACTGCTGGTAGTCGTCGACATTGCGCGGGATGACGTCGAAATACAGCCGCTTGGCCGCCTTCGGCTCGCGATACATGAACAGCGACAGCGATTCCGGCGAGGCGTAGCGCAGCCATTCGTCGATGGTCAGCCCATTGCCCTTCGACTTCGAGATCTTCTGGCCCTTGTCATCGAGGAAGAGCTCGTAGTTGAAGCCCTCCGGCGGCGTGGCGCCGAGCGCCCTGGCGATCGCGCCGGAGAGTTTGACCGAGTCGATCAGGTCCTTGCCGGCCATCTCGTAATCGACGCCGAGCGCGACCCAGCGCATCGCCCAATCGGCCTTCCATTGGCACTTGACGTTGCCGCCGGTGACCGGCGTCTCGACTTCCTGGTTGGTATCGGGATCGAGGTAGGTCACCGTGCCGGCCGCAACGTCGCGGCGGATCATCGGCACCTGCAGCACGACACCCGTGGTCTTGCTGATGGGGAGGAACGGCGAATAGGTCGCGCGGCGGTCGGGACCGAGCGTCGGCAGGATGATCGCCATCACCTTGTCGTAGGCCGCGAGCATTTTGAGCAGCGTCGCGTCGAAACGGCCGGACGTGTAATAGTCGGTCGAGCTCGCGAATTCGTAGTCGAAGCCGAAATGATCGAGGAAGGCGCGCAGCCGCGCATTGTTGTGGTGCCCGAACGACGGGTATTCGTTGGAGAACGGATCCGGCACCCGCGTCAGCGGCTTGCCGAGATGCGCGGCCAGCATCTCCTTGTTGGGGACGTTGTCGGGCACTTTCCGAAACCCGTCCATGTCGTCGGAGAACGCGAGCAGGCGGGTCTTGATCTTGTTCTCGGTCAGCACATGAAAAGCGTGCCGCACCATCGAGGTGCGCGCGACCTCGCCGAAGGTGCCGATATGCGGCAGGCCTGATGGCCCGTAGCCGGTCTCGAACAGCACCTCGTCCTTCGGGCTTTTCTTCAGCCGCGCGACAATGGCCTTCGCCTGCTCGAACGGCCAGGCGTTGGATTGTTCGGCGAGCGCACGCAGATCGCTCGGATTCGCGGCAAGATCGATAACAGACATCTAAGGGGCCTCCGGGCCGCGGAAAATAGCGATTTCCGGGCAGAATGCAATTTTGTGAGACCCTCATCCTGAGAGCTTGTGACGCTTTTGCTCGTTCGGAGCGCCTCCGCAGCGCATAAATGATAACTCATTGACGAACTCAGAGCCGCCATTTACCGCGATAAACAGCCCCACTCCGGCGGCAGCTAGAGGTCGGTGCCGTGCTTGGATTAACGAGCGCTCCATAGGAGCGGGTCTCGAAGGATGCCCGTGAAGGGCGGGCCGCGCTCCCCACCATGAGGGTCTTCTTGCGCCTCACGTCCCGCGCGGCTTGACCCGCCGGGTCGGCAGCGCATTCGCCGGATCTTCCGGCCAGGGATGGCGCGGGTAGCGGCCGCGCAAATCGGACCGCACGGCACTGTAGCTGCCGCGCCAGAAACCGGGGAGATCGCGCGTCACCTGCACCGGGCGCTGCGCCGGCGACAGCAGTTCCAGCACCAGCGGCACCTTGCCGGCGGCGATCGAGGGATGGGTGTTGAGGCCGAACAATTCCTGCAGCCGCACCGCGATGGTCGGCCCCTGCTCGGCTTCATAGTCGATCGCGAGCACGCTGCCGGTCGGGGCCTCGAAATGCGTCGGCGCCTCGCGGTCGAGCCGCGCGCGCATCTCCCACGGCAACAAAGCCATCAACGCGTCGGAGAGATCGCCGGCGGAAATATCCTTCAGCGCGATCATGTCGTAGAGCGCCGGCACCAGCCAATCGTCGCGCCGCGCGATCAATCCGTCGTCCGAGAGATCGGGCCAGCTGTCGCCTTCGGCCCTGCGCAAAAACATCACGCGATCGCGCCATTGTTTGGCTACCTTCGACCAGGGCAGCCGGTCGAGTCCGGCGGCGATCAACCCGTCGGCGAAGATGCGCGCAGTGTCCCCCGAGGGCGACACGGCGAGCGTCGCCTCGGAGAGCGTGATCGCGTGCAGCGCGCGCTTGCGCCGCGCCCGCAGCGCCATCGCGCCGCGATCGAACGAGATCTCCTCGACGGATTCGATATGCTCGGCGAAATGCCGCTCGATCTCGTCCTGCGAGATTTGCGCCGCGAGCAGAATGCGCCCGCTCGCCGCCGTGCCGGTCATCTCGCCGACCGCGATATAAGGCGTGCGCGCGAGCGACGAGGTCTGATCCACCGCAGCACCCCGGCCGTTGGCGAGCACGAAGCTGCCATTGCCGCGGTTGCGCGCGACGCGATCCGGGAAGGCGTAGGCGAGCATCAGGCCGGTCGAGAGGTCACCTTCTGCGGTCGCCGCCTTCTCTGACGCCGCCACCTGCGAAGCCCAGCGCCGGGCGAGGTCGCGCGCGCTTGCGGCACGCGGGGAACGGTCGCGGCGGAACTGATCGCGCCGGTGCTCGAGATCGACGCTGTCGCCGCCGAGCCCGCGCTCGGTGATGATGGCCGCGATCTCGGCGGCGGCCTCGCCTTCGCCCGCACGGTGCGAATCCACGATCATGCGCGCGAGCCGCGGCGGCAGCGCCAGCGCGCGCAGGCTCTTGCCCTCCGCGGTGATGCGGCCATCGCCATCGAGCGCGTTGAGCTCGGAGAGCAGGCTTTTTGCTTCCTTCCAGGCCGGCTGCGGCGGCGGGTCGAGAAACGACAGCGCGGCAGGATCGGCGACGCCCCATTGCGCGAGATCGAGCACCAGCGAGGACAGATCGGCGCTGAGGATCTCGGGCTGGGTGTAGGGCGCTAGCGAGGCTGTCTGAGGTTCGTCCCAGAGCCGGTAGCAGACACCGGGCTCGGTGCGGCCGGCGCGGCCGCGGCGCTGGTCCGCCGCCGCGCGGGAGACGCGCACGGTCTCGAGCCGGGTCAAGCCGATGTCGGGCTCGTAGCGCGGCACGCGGGCGAGACCGGAATCGACCACGATGCGCACGCCCTCGATGGTGAGCGAGGTCTCCGCGATCGAGGTCGCCAGCACCACCTTGCGCGTGCCCTTGGGCGCCGGCGAGATGGCACGATCCTGCACGGCGGCGTCGAGCGCGCCAAACAGCGGCACGATTTCAATGCTGGAATCGTGTATGCGTTCGGCGAGGAAATTCTGGGTGCGGCGGATTTCGGCGGCGCCCGGCAGGAACGCCAGCACCGAGCCGGCATCGGCCCGCAGCGCCGAGGCGATCGCATCCGCCATCTGCCGCTCGATCGGCGCGTCAGCCTTGCGGCCGAGATAGCGCGTCTCGACCGGAAAGGCGCGGCCCTCGCTTTCGACGACGGGCGCTTCGCCCAGCAATTTTGCCACGCGGGCGCCATCGAGCGTTGCCGACATCACGAGGATGCGCAAATCCTCGCGCAAGCCCAGCTGCGCGTCGCGCGCCAGCGCCAGGCCCATGTCGGCATCGAGCGAGCGCTCGTGGAATTCGTCGAACAGCACGGCGGCGATGCCCGACAGTTCGGGATCGTCGAGAATCTGGCGGGTGAAGATGCCCTCCGTCACCACCTCGATGCGGGTCGCGCGCGAGATCTTCGAGCCGAAGCGGACGCGATAGCCGACAGTCTCGCCGGCGCGTTCGCCGAGTGATTTGGCCATGCGGTCGGCGCTGGCGCGCGCCGCGATGCGCCGCGGCTCCAGCACGATGATCTTCTTGCCTTTGGCCCAGGGGGCATCGAGCAGCGCCAGTGGCACGCGCGTGGTCTTGCCGGCGCCAGGAGGGGCCACCAGCACGGCGGCATGATGCGCCTCCAGCGTGCGCGAGAGGTCGTCGAGCACGGCATCGATCGGGAGGGGCGTGTCGAAACTGAGGGGCAAGGCCTGTCCATTCGTCACGCCCGAGCAAAAAGCGCGAAGCGCGTCTTCGCACGGAAGTCGCCGGGCATCCACGTCGTCACACTAGAAAACAGACGTGGATGGCCGGGACAAGCCCGGCCATGACGGAATCGTTGCGAGGTCGGATCGCTAGCCCTGCACCGGCGGCCGTCCAACACTCTCATAGACGAAGCCGGCCGCAGCCATCTCCTCGGGGCGGTAGATGTTGCGCAAGTCGACAATGACGGGCTGTGCCATGGTTGCCTTCAGCCGGTCGAGGTCGAGCGCACGGAACTGCACCCATTCGGTGACGATCACGATCGCATCGGCGCCTTCCGCGCAGGAATAGGCGTCTTCGCAATAAGTGATGCTGGGCAGCTCAGTCTTCGCCTGCTCCATGCCGACGGGATCGAAGGCCTTCACCTTCGCGCCCATGTCGATCAGGCCGGTCACCAGCGGGATCGACGGCGCGTCGCGCATGTCGTCGGTGTCGGGCTTGAAGGTGAGCCCGAGCACGGCGATGGTCTTGCCGCGCAGCGAACCGCCGAGCGCCTGGCTCACTTTTCGCGCCATCGCCCGCTTGCGGTTCTCGTTGACCGCGAGCACGGATTCGACGATGCGCAAGCTCACGTCGTAGTCCTGCGCGATCTTGATCAGCGCCTTGGTGTCCTTTGGGAAGCAGGAGCCGCCGAAGCCCGGACCGGCGTGCAGGAACTTGGTGCCGATGCGGTTGTCCAGGCCAATGCCGCGCGCGACCTCCTGCACGTTGGCGCCGACCTTTTCGGAGAGGTCCGCGATCTCGTTGATGAAGGTGATCTTGGTCGCGAGGAAGGCGTTGGCGGCGTATTTGATCATCTCGGCGGTGCGGCGTTCCGTGAACATCAGCGGCGCCTGGTTCAGCGACAGCGGACGATAGATATCGCTCATCACCTTGCGGCCGCGCTCGTCGGAGGTGCCGACGACGATGCGGTCGGGGAATTTGAAGTCGCGGATCGCCGCGCCCTCGCGCAGGAATTCGGGATTCGAGGCGACGACGACGTCGGCTTTGGGATTGGTCTCGCCGATGATGCGCTCGACCTCGTCGCCGGTGCCGACCGGAACGGTCGACTTGGTCACGACGACGGTGAAGCCGGACAGCGACTGCGCGATCTCTTTCGCAGCGGCATAGACGTAGGACAGATCAGCATGGCCGTCGCCGCGGCGCGACGGCGTGCCGACCGCGATGAAGACAGCATCGGCATCCGCAACCGGCTTGGACAAATCGGTGGTGAACTCCAGCCGCTTGGCCTTGACGTTGGTCGCCACCAGCTCGTCGAGCCCAGGCTCGTAGATCGGGATCTCGCCGCGATGAAGGGCCGCGATCTTCTTCTCGTCCTTGTCGACGCAGATGACGTCGTGGCCGAAATCCGCAAAGCAGGCTCCGGACACCAGTCCCACATAGCCCGTGCCGATCATAGCAATGCGCATGAAAAACCCTGTTTGGCTTGGTTAACAAAACCCCAATTCCACGGCGGTTTAGCATTTTCCCGGGGTGAGGGAACAGCCCGCGTGCAAAAAACGGCACAGCAATTGTACCAGTAAAGAAATCGTAAGCCGCAAGGCGGCAAACTGCTCCGCGTTCACACAGATGCTGGCGGAACACGCCTCGAAAAGAGACACCATGGCACCATCAGGCACAATCGCCGCGAGCGGGGGACTCAAGGCCCCGGCTGCTGCGCGCGTCGATTGGGTCGATTACGCCAAGGGCATCTGCATCGTCATGGTCGTGATGATGCATTCGGTGCTGGGGGTCGAGCTTGCCGCCGGCGAGACCGGTTTCATGCATGTTTTGGTGGCCTTCGCGAAGCCATTCCGGATGCCGGATTTCTTCCTGATTTCGGGTCTGTTCCTGTCACTGGTGATCGACCGGGACTGGCGAACCTATCTCGACCGCAAGATGGTGCATTTCGCCTATTTCTATGTCGTCTGGGTGACAATCCAGTTCGGCTTCAAGGCCCCCGCATTCGCAGCGGAAACGAGCTGGCGCGACGCCGGATTGCTATATCTGGAATCCTTCGTCGAGCCGTTCGGCACGCTATGGTTCATCTACCTCCTGCCGATCTTCTTCGTCGTCACAAAACTGACACGGCGCATGCCGCAGCCCGCGATATGGCTCGTCGCGGCCGCGCTGGAGACGGCGCGCATTTCGACCGGCTGGACCGCGATCGACGAGTTCTGCGCGCGCTTCATCTATTTCTATTCGGGCTATCTGTTCGCGCCCTACGTGTTCGCGCTGTCGGACCGCGCGCGCAATCATCCCGCATGGGCGCTGACAGCGCTCGCGACATGGGTGCTGGTCAATGCCGGCCTCGTTGCGCTCGGCGCCAGCGAATGGAAAATCGTATCGCTCGTGCTCGGCTTCGCCGGCGCCTGCGCCATCATCACGATGGGCACGCTGCTCGCGCGCGTGCAATGGCTGAATGTCTTCCGCTTCTGCGGCGAGCATTCGATCGTGATCTATCTCGCCTTCTTCCTGCCGATGGCGGCGACACGGACGCTGCTCTTGCGCACGGGCATCATTCCCGACATCGGTGCGGTGTCGCTGATCGTGACCATCGCCGGCGTGATCGGCTCGCTCGCAATCTGGCAGATCGCACTGCGCCTTGGCGGCAACTTCCTGTTCGAGCGGCCCGATGCGTTCTGGATCGCGCCGAAGAAGACAAGCGCGGTGTTGCAGGCGGCGGAGTGATACTCTGCTGTCATCCCCGCGAAGGCGGGGATCCAGTATTCCAGAGGGCAGCAGTCGTATACGGAGAAGCCGCAGCGTACTGGATTCCCCGCCTTCGCGGGGAATGACAGCGGGGGATGCGGGAAATGACAGTGGGGATAGCGGCATCCGCAAGCCAAAAATCCACCTCCCAAGGCTGTCAAATCCCGCAAAAATTCATACATTGCGGCCATGCCCAAGAGCTCCCCAAAGACCACCGCCCAAGCTGACACCAAGGCTGCCGCGCCCAAGGCCGCCGAAACCAAGCCCGCTGCTGCGACAGCTGCTGCCAAGCCCGTTGCCGCGAAGGCGGCCGGCAAGGGCGATCATGTCTTCCTGGTCGACGGTTCCGGCTACATCTTCCGCGCCTACCATGCGCTGCCGCCGATGAACCGCAAGTCCGACGGCTTGCAGGTCAATGCCGTGCTCGGCTTCTGCAACATGCTGTGGAAGCTGTTGCGCGAGATGCCCGAGGACAACCGGCCGACCCATCTGGCGATCATTTTCGACAAGTCGGAAATCACCTTCCGCAACAAGATCTATCCTGAGTACAAGGCACACCGGCAGCCGGCCCCGGACGATCTGATCCCGCAATTTTCGCTGATCCGCGAGGCGGTGCGCGCCTTCGACCTGCCTTGCCTGGAACAGGTGGGCTTCGAGGCCGACGATTTGATTGCGACCTATGTACGGCAAGCCTGCGAGCGCGGCGCAAGCGCGACAATCGTGTCCTCCGACAAGGACCTGATGCAGCTCGTCACCGACTGCGTCACCATGTACGACACCATGAAGGACCGCCGCATTGGCATCCCCGAGGTGATCGAGAAGTTTGGCGTGCCGCCGGAGAAGGTGGTGGAAGTGCAGGCGCTGGCCGGCGATTCCACCGACAACGTTCCTGGCGTGCCCGGCATCGGCATCAAGACCGCGGCGCAGCTGATCGTCGAATATGGCGATCTCGAGCAATTGCTGTTCCGCGCCACCGAAATCAAGCAGCCGAAGCGGCGCGAGGCGCTGATCGAGAACGCCGAGAAGGCGCGCATCTCGCGGCAGCTCGTATTGCTCGACGACAAGGTCGACCTCGACGTCCCGTTGGACGATCTCGCCGTCCACGAGCCCGATGCGCGCAAGCTGATCGCGTTCCTGAAGGCGATGGAGTTTTCCACGCTGACGCGCCGCGTCGCCGAATTCTCGCAGATTGACCCGGCCAACGTCGATGCAGATCCCGGCTATTCCAGCGGCGCCAGCGTCTTCTCGCCGCTGCCGCCTTCGGACGTCGTGCCGGCCCCGGGACCCGGCGCGCCGGCGCAAGTTCCGGTGGGCCAGCGCAACCCTTCGGCGAGCAAGGAGGACAAGGCCGCGAGTCCGAAGGGCGCGCCGATTTCGCTCGCCGCCGCGCGGGAAGAGGCTTTGCGCAAGCTTCCGGTCGACCGCAGCAAGTACCAGGCCATCAAGACGCTCGCGGAATTGAACGCGTTCATCGCGCGCATTCACGATGCCGGCCATGTCGCGGTCGAGATCCGGGGAAACTCGATCGATCCGATGCAGGCCGACCTCTGCGGTATCGCGCTGGCGCTGGCGCCGAACGAGGCCTGCTACGTGCCGCTGGCGCACAAGCAGTCCGGCGGCGGCGCCGGCCTGTTCGACGCGGGCCTCGCGCCCGACCAGGTCAAGCACACTGATGCGATCGAAGCGTTGCGGCCGGTGCTGGAATCACCAGGCATTCTCAAGATCGGCTTCGAAGTCAAATTCACCGCGGTGATGCTGGCGCAGCACGGCATCACACTGCGCAACACCGATGATGCGCAGCTGATCTCCTACGTGCTCGATGCCGGCCGCGGCTCGCACGCGCTGGAGCAACTGTCCGAGCGCTGGTTCGGTCACGCGATGCTCAAAGACAACGAGCTGCTCGGCAGCGGCAAGGGCAAGATCACGTTCGACCAGGTGCCGATCGACAAGGCCGCGTCGCTGTCGGCGGAAGGCGCCGACGTGACCTTGCGCGTCTGGCGCGTGCTGAAGCCGCGCCTCATCGCCGAGCACATGACCACGGTCTACGAGACGCTGGAACGCCCGCTGGTCGCGGTGCTCGCACGCATGGAGCGGCGCGGCATCTCGATCGATCGTCAGGTGCTGTCGCGTCTCTCCGGCGACTTCGCCCAGACTGCGGCCCGTGTCGAAGCCGAGATCCAGCAGATCGCGGGCGAGCCGGTCAATGTCGGCAGCCCGAAGCAGATCGGCGACATCCTGTTCGGCAAGATGGGACTGTCGGGCGGCACCAAGACCAAGACCGGCGCGTGGTCGACCACCGCTCAGGTGCTCGACGAACTCGCCGAGCAGGGCCACGAGCTCCCGCGGAAGATCCTGGAGTGGCGCCAGGTCTCTAAGCTGAAATCGACCTACACCGACGCGCTGCCGACCTACGTCAATCCCCAGACCCACCGCGTCCACACGACCTACGCGCTGGCCGCGACCACGACGGGCCGACTGTCGTCGAACGAGCCGAATTTGCAGAACATTCCGGTGCGCACTGAGGACGGGCGCAAGATCCGGCGCGCCTTCATCGCAACGCCAGGGCACAAGCTGGTCTCCGCCGACTATTCACAGATCGAGCTGCGGCTGCTCGCCGAGATCGCCGACATTCCCGTGCTGCAGCAGGCGTTTCGCGACGGTCTGGACATTCACGCCATGACGGCATCGGAAATGTTCGGCGTGCCGATCAAGGGCATGCCGAGCGAAATCCGGCGCCGGGCCAAGGCGATCAATTTCGGCATCATCTACGGCATTTCGGCATTCGGCCTTGCCAACCAGCTCGGCATCGCGCGCGAAGAGGCCTCCGCCTACATCAAGAAATACTTCGAACGCTTCCCCGGCATCCGCGCCTACATGGACGAGACGCGCGACTTCTGCCGGAACCACGGCTACGTCACCACGCTGTTCGGACGGAAGATGTACTATCCCGACATCAAGGCTTCGAACGCCTCGGTGCGCGCCTTCAACGAGCGCGCCGCGATCAACGCCCGGCTCCAGGGCACCGCCGCCGACATCATCCGCCGCGCCATGACGCGGATGGAGGATGCCCTGGTCCTGAAGAAACTGTCTGCGCAGATGCTGCTGCAGGTGCATGACGAATTGATCTTCGAGGTACCGGACGCGGAGGTCGAGGCGACGCTCCCCGTCGTGCAGCACGTGATGCAGGACGCGCCGTTCCCGGCCGTGCTGCTCTCGGTGCCGCTGCATGTCGATGCACGCGCAGCGAACAATTGGGACGAGGCGCATTGATCGGACGGTACCGCCCCGGCGAAGGCACACGCACAAGCTGAATTGTCCTCCGAGCAATTGCGCGATGGCCCCACTGCGCCACGCATATTAGAACCGTGCCGTCTCCCGCACCGGTTCAGCCATGCCCCACGCCTCCGCCCTGCTCGGCTTCGCTCTCGTCTGCCTCGGCCTCGTGCTCACGCCCGGGCCGAACATGATCTACCTGATCTCGCGTTCGATCACGCAAGGGCCTGCGGCGGGCATCGTCTCGCTCGGCGGCGTGGCGCTCGGCTTCTTGTTCTACATGCTGTGCGCGGCATTCGGCATCACGGCGCTGCTGCTCGCCGTTCCCTTCGCCTATGACGCGCTGCGCTTTGCCGGCGCGGGTTATCTGTTGTGGCTGGCCTGGCAGGCAGTGAAGCCGGGCGGGCGCTCGCCGTTCCAGGTGAAGCAGCTTGCGATCGACAGCCCGCGCAAATTGTTCGCGATGGGGTTCGTCACCAATCTGCTCAACCCGAAGATCGCGATGCTTTACCTCGCGCTGCTGCCGCAGTTCATCGATCCCACCGCCGGCAGCGTGCTGGCGCAGTCAGTGGTGCTCGGCGCGATCCAGATCGCGATCAGTGTCAGCGTGAATGCGATGATCGCGCTCGCGGCCGGGTCGATCGCGCTGTTTCTCGCAAGCCGGCCAAGCTGGATGCTGGTCCAGCGTTGGCTGATGGGCACGGTGCTGGCCGGGCTTGCGGTGCGGATGGCGGTGGAAGCGCGGAAGGTGTGATTTTCCCCTCTCCCCGCTTGCGGGGAGAGGGAGAGAAAGATCAATCTAGCTTCGCCTCCATGCCCCGCTTCACCGCCGGGCGGGCCATCAGGGCCTCGTACCAGCGCTTGACGTTGGGAAAGTCGGCCAGGTCAACCTTGTGGCGAGGGTGACGCCAGGCCCAGCCCAGGATGGCAAAATCGGCGATCGAGAGCTCGCCGGCGACGAAATCGCTGGACTCCAGCCGGCGGTCGAGGACGCCGTAGAGCCGTCGCGTCTCGGCCATGTAGCGCTTGAGGCCGTAGGCGCGGTCCTGCTCGTTCTCGAGCGCGATGAAATGGTGCACCTGGCCCGGCATCGGCCCGAAACCGCCCATCTGCCACATCAACCATTCATAAACGGGAATGCGGCCCGAAAGCGATTTCGGCAGAAATTTGCCGGTCTTTTCGCCGAGATACAGCAGGATCGCACCCGACTCGAAGATGCTGACGGGCTTGCCGTCCGGGCCATCAGGATCGACGATCGCGGGGATCTTGTTGTTGGGTGAGAGCTTCAGGAACTCCGGCGCCATCTGTTCGCCCTTGCTGATATTCACCGGGATCCCCTTGTAGGGCAGCCCCATCTCCTCCAGCGCGACCGAGATCTTGCGGCCGTTCGGCGTGTTCCAGGTGTGCAGCTCGATGGTCATTTGTCGCGTGTCCTTGCCCAGCCTTCTTGCAGGTTTTCTTGCCCGAGATATCCGGCATCCACCTACCCCAGAACGTTGCACCCCCACAACCGGCCGCCCGGGATGGCCGATCCCTGTTGACGGGGGAAGCCCCCTCTGGAATGTCGAGGCCGTCGCGGATAAATTCCGCCACCTCCAAAAATGCTCCCGAGGGCCCGCCGTGTCTAAATCAGCCTCCCGCGCCCGCCTGTTCGAGATCATCCGCCGGCGCTCCTTCGGCCGCGGCGAGGTGACGCTCGCGTCGGGCCGCAAGAGCGACTTCTACTTCAACCTCAAGCCGACCATGCTCGACCCGGAGGGTGCGACCCTGCTCGCCGAGTTGACCTATGAGGCGCTGAAGGATGACCAGCTCGATTTCATCGGCGGGCTTGAGATGGGCGCGGTGCCGCTGGCCGGCGCGCTGGCGCAGATCTCCTGGATCAAGGGCCATCCCATCGCGGCCTTCTTCGTGCGCAAGAAGCCGAAGGAGCATGGCGCGAAGCTTGCGATCGAGGGGCTGCCCAGGGGCGAGACGCTGGAGGGCAAGCGCGTCGTGATCGTCGAGGATGTCACCACCACCGGCGGCTCGGCGATGAAGGCCGTGGAAGCGGTGCGCGAGACCGGCGCGGAAGTGGTGCTGGTGCTGACCATGGTCGACCGCGAGGAAGGCGCCGACGACACCTTTGGCGCGGCCGGGCTGCCGTTCCGCTCGCTGTACAAGGCGTCGGAGTTCTTGAAGGCTTGAGCGGCTAGACTTTTTCCGCCGTCGTGCCCGGGCTTGACCGGGCATCCACGTCTTTGCCGCACCAGAGATCCTGGATGGCCGGGACAAGCCCGGCCATGGACGAGGTCCACCCGTCCGGCGACACCGCTCCTCCCCCCTCAACCGCTCATTTACCATCCCGCCTTATGGTGAATCATGTGCTGAGACCTGATGGTCCCGGCCGGTTGGGTAGCGCCGGGTGGAGTAAGCGTTTGCGTACAGTCATGTCCCATGCGCGCCGGTGGCGTCGCGCGATGCTCGTAGCCGCCACATTGGCAGCACCGCTGGTTGCGGCTCCGGCCCCGGTTTCGGCCGAAGGCCTGTTCGACTTCTTCTTCGGCGGAATGCAGCAGCAGCAGCGGCCGCAGCGTGAGGTGCCGCAGCAGCCGAGCTCCTACGCCGATCCATTCACCGGCCAGCAGAACGGCGCAAGTCCGCCATACGTGCCGCCGACACGTTCGGCTGCGGCCGGCGGCTCGGGACCGGCGTTCTGCGTGCGCAGCTGCGACGGCAAATATTTTCCGCTGATGCGCGGTCTCACCTCGCCCGCGCAGATGTGTCAGGCGTTCTGTCCTGCAAGCGCCACCAAGATCTATTTCGGCTCCTCGATCGACGGCGCGGCGTCGCAGACCGGCGAGCGCTATGCCGATAGCGAGAACGCGTTCGCCTATCGCAAGGCGCTGCGCGCCGACTGCACCTGCAACGGCCGCGAGCCGGTCGGCCTTGCTCCGGTCGATCTGGCGCTGGACTCGTCGCTAAAGCCCGGCGACGTGATCGCCACCAGCGACGGTCTCGTCGCCTATACCGGCATCCGCGTCGGCAACGACCAGGCCGCGGACTTCACCCCGGTCGCCTCCTATCCCGGTCTCACCGCGCAGGTCCGCGCACGGCTCGGCGAGATGAAGGTGGCGCCGGTGCGCGCCGACACGGTGGCGGCGGATGCCCCTGCCGCGGAGATCGTGCGCGAGACGCTCCCCGACGTGACGGTGCCGAAAACGCAAAAGCCGGCGAAGCGGGCTGGGCTGGACTAGCTCAGGCTCGTCTGTAGCCAAGCCGTCATTGCGAGCGACTTGTCCGCCGAAGCTCGAAGAGCGAAGGCGGAAGCGAAGCAATCCAGTCTGGCTCCGTGGAGGCACTCTGGATTGCTTCGTCGCAAGAGGCTCCTCGCAATGACGGAGGATGGTGGGTCACCGTCCGATGATCACGCCGATCACGTTCGGCGCCGCCAGATATTTCTCCTCGATCGCCGCGCGCGCGGCGGCGCGGTTGTCTGCCGTGAGCAGGCCGCGCTTCTCGGCTAAAATCATCCAGCAAAAACCCCACCAGTCGGTGAGCATGCCTTGGTCGTCGACGAGATCATAACCCTGCTCGGCGGCGAAGATGCGCGCATGCGCTTCGTCAAGCGTGTCGAGGAACAGATGGTCCTGCGCCGAAAACAGATCGTCGCTGACGTCGTCGATGGTGTAGCCCCAGATCGACTGGCACACCGCGTTGAACTCGCGGTCGAACTGGTCGTCGTCGACCGCGTGGCGCCGCGCCGCCTGATGCAGCCGCGACAGCGAGCGCGCGAAATCGGCGATCCTGGTGAGGGCAAATTGATCGAAGGCAATGGTGGACATGTAGTCCTCGCGAAGTCTGGCAGACGCTAGATATGGTGTCGGCAACACGCCGAATCACAATGATATATCAAAGACTTGCTAAAGTGTTCTTAATTTGTTCTGATGTTAGGCGCGATTGTTGGAGAGCGTCGTCCTGGCGAAAGCCAGGACCCATTACCCCGGTCAGTGTTGCTTTTGCGGGTTGGGCCATGAGCACGAGCAGCTACTTCGTCTACATTCTCGCAAGCCGCCATCACGACACGATCTATATCGGAATCACCAACGACGTCCGCGCGCGGCTTGAGCTACATCGTTCGGGTCGCGGCTCGAAGTTCGTGCACAAGTATAAAATCTTCCGCCTCGTTCATGTCGAAGCCTACGCAACACTGCAGGAGGCGATCGCGCGCGAGAAGCAGCTCAAGTTCTGGAAGCGGGACTGGAAGATCAAGCTGATCGAGGAAGAAATCCCGATTGGAATGATCGGTCAGGCCTCATCTGACAGGCGGGTAATGGGTCCTGGCTTCCGCCAGGACGACACCTTCTTCGTTGCACCAGCCCCTGCTCAATTCGCCGCTGACATCAACTTATCCCCGCACGCGCTTGCGTAAAATTTGCCGCCGCATTGGCGCTTGATGGCGGCGCAGCGGGCGGCGGAGGATGCGTTTTGCGGAAGCGTGACGGCGCAGCTCAGGCCGTCGGCGCTGCGGCCGATCTTGCCGGCGGCGAAGGCGGCGCTGGACGCGGTGATGCAGACGACGAGGAAGGTGGCGGCGGCGATTTCGATCAGCCGTCGCGTCACAGGTCTCATCAGAGAGTTCATCGGGCGCCTCCTCCACACTGATGGCTGAATTGGCCGCCATTCTAGCACCAAATCCACGTTTCCCCGTATGCGTCCGGGTTCCCAAATCGGCCCGTTCCTTGCATAATTTTACGCCAAACGCAGTGCACGGTCGCACCAGCAATGGTTCCGTACAGAGGCAAGATGCGTAGGGTCAGTAGTGTTCTCGCGACCAGGAAGTGACGACTTTGCAAGATTCATCGTTCCAGCCCAATTTCTCCGCCCCCAACCAGCCCATCGACGAACTCGCTCTGGCTGAGATCAAGGGCGCGATCCTGGCGAAGCTGCGCCTTGCCATCGGCAAGGATGCGGGCATGGCCACCAAGCACGACTGGTACCAGGCCGCGGCGCTGGCGCTGCGCGATCGCATCGTGCATCGCTGGCTCACGGCCGAGAAGCACAGCTACGATGCGGGGCGCAAGCGGGTCTATTATCTCTCGCTCGAATTCCTGATCGGCCGCCTCTTCAGCGACGCGCTGAACAATATGGGGCTATTGAAGATCTTCGAGGTCGCGCTCGGCGATCTCGGCGTTTCCTTGCCTGAGCTGCGCAAATGCGAGCCGGACGCGGCGCTCGGCAATGGCGGCTTGGGCCGTCTCGCCGCCTGCTTCATGGAAAGCATGGCGACGCTGTCGATCCCTGCGATCGGCTACGGCATCCGTTATGATTACGGCCTGTTCCGTCAGATCATCAATCAGGGCTGGCAGCAGGAATATCCGGACGAATGGCTCGGCTTCGGCAACCCTTGGGAATTGCAGCGGCCCGAAGTGATCTATGACATTCGCTTCGGCGGCGGTGTCGAGCATGTCGAAGACAAGGGCCGCGATCGCGCGATCTGGCATCCGTCCGAGACCGTGCAGGCGATGGCCTATGACACGCCGATCGTCGGCTGGCGCGGCCAGCACGTCAACGCGCTGCGGCTGTGGTCGGCACGCTCGCCCGATCCGTTGAAGCTCGATGCCTTCAACACCGGCGACTATGTCAGCGCCAGCGCCGAGCAGTCGCGCGCGGAAGCGATCTGTAAATTCCTCTACCCGAACGACGAGAGCCCGGCGGGCCGCGAGCTGCGCCTGCGCCAGGAATATTTCTTCGTCTCGGCTTCGCTGCAGGACCTGATCAAGCGGCACCTTGCGTCGGACGGCCAGCTTCGCAGCCTGTCGAGCAAGGTCGCGGTGCAGCTCAACGACACCCATCCGAGCCTGGCCGTCACCGAGCTGATGCGGATCCTGATCGACGACCACAATTTCCGCTGGGACGAGGCCTGGAAGATCACGGTCGCCACGCTGTCCTACACCAACCACACGCTGCTGCCTGAGGCGCTGGAGACCTGGCCGGTCGAGCTGTTCGAACGGCTGTTGCCGCGGCATCTCGAGATCATCTACCGCATCAACGTGCAGCATCTCGCGCTCGCAGAGGCGCGCGCCCCCGGCGACATCGACTTCCGCGCCTCGGTGTCGCTGATCGACGAGCGGAGCGGCCGGCGCGTGCGCATGGGCCAGCTCGCCTTCGTCGGCTCCCACCGCATCAACGGCGTCTCGGCGATGCATTCGGACCTGATGCGGGAGACCGTGTTCCACGACCTCAACCATCTCTACCCCGGCCGCATCACCAACAAGACCAACGGCATCACCTTCCGCCGCTGGCTGATGCTGGCGAACCCGAAACTGACCGATCTGTTGCGCGAGACCTGTGGCGACGCCGTGCTCGATGATCCGACGCAGCTCAGCCTGATCGAGGCCCGCGCCAGCGACGTCGAATTCCAGAAGAGGTTCCGCGCAGTCAAGCTTCACAACAAGACGGCGCTGGCGCGCCTGATCGGCGAGCGCCTCGGCATCAAGGTCGACCCGAACGCGCTGTTCGACGTGCAGATCAAGCGCATCCACGAATACAAGCGCCAGCTTCTCAATGTCATCGAGACGGTCGCGCTGTACCAGGCGATCAAGGACGACCCCAACGGCAACTGGGTGCCGCGGGTGAAGATCTTTGCGGGCAAGGCGGCGGCGAGCTACCGCTACGCCAAGCTGATCATCAAGCTGATCAACGACGTTGCGGAAGTCGTCAACAACGACCCCGCGATCGGCGGCAAGCTCAAGGTCGTCTTCCTGCCCGACTACAATGTCAGCCTCGCCGAGGTGATCATTCCCGCGGCCGACCTCTCCGAGCAGATCTCGACGGCCGGCATGGAAGCCTCCGGCACCGGCAACATGAAGCTGTCGCTCAATGGCGCCCTCACGATCGGCACGCTCGACGGCGCCAACATCGAGATCCGCGACCATGTCGGCGCGGAGAACATCGCGATCTTCGGCATGGAAGCCGGCGATGTCATGATCCGGCGCAAGCAGGGGCTGGACGCCTCCGACGTGATCCGCAATTCGCCGAAGCTCCAGCGCGCCATCAATGCGATCGGCGCCGGCGAATTCTCGCCCGGCGATCCCGGCCGCTTCGAATCGATCGCGCATGCGCTGCGCTATCTCGACCATTACATGGTCAGCGCCGACTTCGATTCTTATTACGAGGCGCAGCGCAGCGTCGATGCGCGCTGGCAGGTGGCGCCGGCCTGGACCCGCGCCTCGATCCTCAACGTCGCGCGCATGGCGTGGTTCTCCTCCGACCGCACCATTCGCGAATACGCCGAGGAGATCTGGAACGTGCCGGTCAACCCCACCACGCCGCTGCTGCCGACCTTGCGCGACGTCGCGGGCTGAATTTCCGCGACGTGAAATCGGTTACTCACGAGGTAATTGCACAAGCCGGCGGCGGACGTGATATGACGTCCGTCATTGAACGCCGGATCGAATAATGCACGCCAAGCTCCCGCACCCTTTCGACGACGCCACCCGCGTCACCGCCGGTGACTCCAGCTGGCAGGGACACACCAGCGACGATTACTGGGCCTTTGTCGGCCCGTTCGGCGGCGCCACCGCCGCGACTATCCTGCGTGCGCTGATCGAGCATCCGGAACGTGCCGGCGACCCGCTGGCGCTCACCGTGAATTACTGCGCGCCGATCGCGAAGGGGCCGTTCGATCTGGACGTGCGGCTGGTGAAGGCTAATCGCTCCAGCCAGCACTGGAGCGTCGAACTGTCGCAAGGCGGCGGCGAGGTCGCAACGCTCGCCACCGCCGTGTTCGCCGAACGCCGGCCGTCCTGGGAGCACAGGGTGGCGCAATATCCCGATGCAAAGCCGTTCGAAGAGACGATGCCGTTCCCGAAGATCGCGGCGTCCTGGGCCAACCAGTACGAATTCCGCTTCGTCGAGGGCGAGATGCGGATCGGCCCGCTCAAGCCCGAGCTCGCCAGCACTTACTCAAAGCTCTGGATCAGTGATCGCGAACCGCGCAAGCTCGACATGCCGTCGCTGATGTCGATGTCGGACGCCTTCTTCGGCCGCATCTTCCACGCGCGACGCGAGCTGGTTCCGTTCGGCACGGTGTCGCTGACGACGTATTTCCACACTGACAGCGAAGAGCTCGCCGCCGAGGACATCACGCGCGTGCTGGCGACGGCCGATTCAAAGATCATGCACAAGAGCTACGCCGACCAGAACGCCGAGCTGTGGTCGCCGAACGGAAGACTGCTCGCGACCACGACGCAGATCGCCTATTTCAAGGCGTAGCTGCTTCCGCGAGTTCGCCATCAATCCAGACTGTTTCCGCGGAGGGATTCTGGATTGCTTCGCTGCGCTCGCAATGACGGTGGAGAGACATCTTGAAAAGCAAAAGGGCGGCCTCGCGGCCGCCCTTTCGAATTTCAAACGACGCAAGCTTACTCCGCCGCGAGCTTCACGTCCGGTGCAGCGGCGCGGACCTCGGCGTCGACCTGGGCTTCGAACTTGGCAAAGTTCTTCTGGAACATGCCGACCAGCGCGCGGGCGGTCTTGTCGAACTCGTCCTTGTCCTTCCAGGTGTTGACCGGGTTGAGGATCTCGCTCGGCACGCCCGGCAGCGCGGTCGGGACCGCGAAGCCGAAATATTTATCGGTGCGGAATTCGACGTTGCGAAGCGAGCCGTCGAGGGCCGCGGTCAGCAGCGCGCGCGTCACCTTGATCGGCATGCGCGAGCCGGTACCGTACTTGCCGCCGGTCCATCCCGTGTTGACCAGCCAGCAGTCGACATTGTGCTGGGCGATCAGGTCGCGCAGCATGTTGCCGTAGACGGAGGGGTCGAGCGGCAGGAAGGGCGAGCCGAAGCAGGTCGAGAATTCCGGCTGCGGCTCATTGCCGAGACCGCGCTCGGTGCCAGCGACCTTGGCGGTGTAGCCCGACAGGAAGTGATACATCGCCTGCGCCGGCGAGAGCTTGGCGATCGGCGGCAGCACGCCGAAGGCGTCGGCGGCGAGCATCACCACGTTCTTCGGCTGCGGTGCGCGGCCGGTGCGCGAGGCGTTCGGGATGAACTCGAGCGGATAGGCCGAGCGCGTATTCTCGGTCTTGGAGCCGTCGTCGAAATCGACCACGCGGGTGTCTTCGTCCAACACGCAGTTCTCGAGCACCGCGCCGAAGCGGGTCGAGGCGGCATAGATCTCGGGCTCGGCTTCCTGCGACAGCTTGATGCACTTGGCGTAGCAGCCGCCTTCGAAGTTGAAGACGCCGTTCGGGCCCCAGCCGTGCTCGTCATCGCCGATCAGCGTGCGGTTCGGATCGGCTGACAGCGTGGTCTTGCCGGTGCCGGACAGGCCGAAGAAGATCGCCGCATCGCCCTTGGCGCCGACATTGGCCGAGCAATGCATCGGCATCACGCCGCGCTCGGGCAGATAGTAGTTCAGCGTGGTGAAGACCGACTTCTTCATCTCGCCGGCATAGTAAGACCCGCCGATCAGCACGATCTTGCGGGCGAAATCGATCGCGACGACATTCTCCGACTTGCAGCCATGGCGCTTCGGATCGGCGCGGAAGCTCGGCATGTCGATGATGGTGAGCTCGGGCACGAACGCCGAGAGCTCGATCGCCTCGGGACGGATCAGCAGCGTGCGGATGAACAGCGAGTGCCAGGCGAGCTCGGTGAAGACGCGGGTCTTGATGCGATAAGCCGGATCGGCGCCGCCATAGAGGTCCTGTGCGAACAGCGACTTGCCTTCGGCGTGCTTGAGGAAGTCCTGGTAGAGCGTCTCGAACTGCTCTGCGGTGATCGACTGGTTGCCGGCCCACCACATCTTCTTGTCGGTGGTGGCGTCACGCACCGTGAATTTGTCCTTGGGGCTGCGGCCGGTGAACTCGCCGGTGTCGGCGCAGAGCGCGCCATCGGCCGACAGCACCGCCTCGCCCGCGGAGAGCGCGTATTGATAGAGTTGCGGCGCACCGAGGTTCCAGTGAACCTGCTTGAGATTCTTTAAGCCGAATTTGTCGGCGCCGAAGGCACCGTTGCGCACGCCCGTCTCTTGCACGAAAAATCCTCCTAGAACCCACTCAGCGCGATCATGCTTGGCGCCGCCGCGGTCACCGTGATTACAGGCCGTTCGGCCTCGGTTGGAACGACCTAATACTGATGAACGCTGGCGTTGCCAAGCTGATCCCTTAGGATTTGGTTTATTCAAGGACCGCGCCAAACGTCGCGCATGTCAGCTCTGAGCAGGCGCATCAAAAAATCGACAATGATCGCGCAACCAAATGTGCGTTTCGGCGTTTCCTGAGGTTATTGCAACGCACAATGTCCAAGACAGCTGAAGGACAATCGCAGCCCGCCCTATCGTACCGCGCCTTCGCCGATGAGCGCGAAGGGCCCCCACATCGCTGGATAGGCGTTGCGCGGAGACGAGGTGTCGTCAACGTAGGTTAACATCGCGCGGCGCAAGGCTTCGGCACGCCCGATTTGTGGTTCGTTTTTGAGCAGCTCGAAAGTCATCGTGGTCAGGCGGGTGGCAGCTTCCGAATCCACGGCCCAATGCGAGACCAGGAGCGCGCGCGCACCGGCGTAGAAGAACGAGCGCGCCAGTCCCGACAGGGCCTCGGCGCCGGGCTTGTCGCCCGCGATGGTGTTGCAGGCCGACAGTACAACCCAATCCGCATTGAGCTTGAGCTGAGCGACTTCACTCGCGGTGAGTAGACCGTCGTCGAGTTCAGTGGGCTGATCGGGAATGGAGAGCGCGAGCGAGGGCTCACCCAGTCCCTTGATGTCGCCGGCAACGAGGCCGTGGGTGGCAAAGTAGATGATGCCGTATTGAGCAAGCGCTGCACGCTTGAGCGTCGTCTCGCTGGCGTCGCGGCCGAGATGAATGTCGGCCTCGGAAGCCCCGACATCCCTGGCCACCGCGTTCAACTCATCGGCGGTGTCGGGCAGTTGCGGCAGCGCCTGCGCAAGCCGCGCGCGATCGACGCCGGCACCGCGCCAGAAATCACTATAGGCGATGGTCGCGATGCTGCGCGCGGCGACCTTGCCGTTCGCGGCGCGCCGCTCGGCGGGCCCTTCCAGTGCAGGATTGAACACGGGATCGCCGAAGCCGGTCATCGGCTTCACGCTTTGATCCCGACGCGCGAAGGCCCGCAGCGATTTCAGACTGCCCACCGACGGCAGCACCGAGACGGCCTGGCGCCGCAGCAGCCAGGCGGCGCCGCGATAGCCTTCGAGCGTGTCCGGGATCGCAGCCTGCGGCTTCTCCGTGACGAGCAGATGAAACGGCAATGCGGTCAGCGCAGCCGACGGCACCACCAGCAGGCTGTGCTTGTGCTTTGTCAACGCCTCGACCGGACCGAGCAGCGCGACATGGAGCTCGTTGGCGAGCGCCAGATCGAACAATCCGGATTTGCCGGAGGCGTCGCGCGCTTTGCCGACGTCGAGTCCCTTGCGGAATGCCGTCACCTTCTGCGTCAGCGCATCCGCGCCGAGTGGGATGGCCTTCCAGTCGACGCCCTCGCGCGTGATCGCGATGACACAGCTCTGCTTGTCGACGACGGAATAGAGCACCATCGCCTCGTCGGCCGACAGCAGCAGCCGGATGTCCTTTGCCGTCAACGGCAGCGGATTGGAGAGTGACGCGTAGTCGGGAAACTCGACCGCGAGCGTCTTCTGCAAGCCCGCACGCTCGTTGGCAATCATTGCAATCCGCGCGCGGCTGCGCTGTTCGGTTGCGAGATCGCGCTGCGCGGATTGCTTCGACACTGCGGCAACGATCGCCTTGTCGAGTGCCTCTGACTCAGCCGCGAGATCCTGATCCCGGCGCACCAGCTCGGCGAGCCGGTCGCTGCCGGCGGCAAGCCGAACCGCGAGCTTGTTCACGGCGGATGCGGCGGAGGATTGCGTGCCGCGCTGGATCGCGGCGAGGGCCTCGTCGAGCGCCTTGTCGCCGGACAGCAGATCTTGTTGGCGCGCGGCGAACAGGACCGGCAAGACGATGCGCAACTGGGCGCGATCGCCCCGAAGAGTCCTTTCCGCGAACGGCAATGCGTCCGCGGCGCGCCCGGCCACGTAGAGGAAATAAGCCAGATTGCCGGTCGAGGTCATGACCTCGGGATGATCGGGCCCGAGTGCATTTTCGCGGATGACCAGCGCGCGACGATAGAGCGGCTCGGCGTCACCGTAGCGCTGCTGGTGCTCGTAGAGGCCGGCGAGATTGTTCAGCGAGCGGGCGACGTCGGGATGATCCGGTCCCAGCACCTTATCCCGGATCGCGAGCGAGCGCTTGATCGGCGCTTCCGCGTCCGCATCGCGATTGAGATCGCGATAGACCTGGCCGAGATTGTTCAGGACGGTGGCCACCGCCGGATGCTCGGAGCCGCCAGCCTTCTGGTAGATCGCGAGCGCCCGCTGAAACAGCGGCTCGGCTTCGGCATAGTGCTGCTGCTTCACATAGAGCGTGGCGAGATTATTGAGTGACTGGCCGACATCGGGATGCTCGCGCGACAATCCCTTCTCGCGAACGGCGAGCGCGCGCTTGAACAGCGGCTCAGCCTCGGCGTAGCGGCTCTGCCGCTGGTAGAGCGCGGCGAGGTTGCTCAGTTCGGCTCCGATCAACGGGGTTTCGAGACCGAGCGACTTTTCCATCAGCATGATGGCGCGCTTGTAGAGCGGCTCCGCCAGATCGTCGTGGCCCTGACCGGCATGAACCTGGCCGAGGTTGTTCAGCGCGGCGGCGAGTTCGCGACCTGTGTCGCTCTTCTCCAGGTTCGCGACCATACCTTGCGCCAAAGGCAGTGCTTCCGAATATCTGCCGGCGCTCATGAGGGTGTTGATCCGCGCGCTCTCCGCGGCGAGACCTTTCTGGGCGACGCTAGGCGTGACAAGCGATGCGGTGATCGCGAGCGTCAAACCCGCAACCAGCGTCCGTCTATTCCATTCTGTCATGACGCTCTCGCCGCCGCCTTCTGACCGGTAACGAACTTGGGTCGCGGCGATGGGCAGCAGCGTTCAATGTGTTGCGCTCTGGTTCATCCTGGTGCGCGCTTCGCCGGCGAGGCGAACCAGCATCTTGCGCAGCGCCGTGCCATCAGCCACCCGCTCCGGAAAATCCAGCCGCAAGACGGTCTGGCCGTCCTGCATGTCGAGGCCCTCCGGGTCGCAGCCGGTGCAGCGCCAGTCGCCCGCGGCAGCACCGAGCAGTTTTGTTGCATAGAGGCCCATGGCCTCGCGGTGGTCGGCATTCATGTGCTCCACCGCGCCCTCCTCCGCCGTCAGCAAGTCCTCGGCCCCCGTGAGGTCGGTCAGGAATTGCTCCGGCTTGAGGTCGACGATCCGGCCGAAGCCGGCGACCAGATGGGTTCCCGTAGGCCGGATCCGAAAGAAAGAGAAATCTTTAAAGGAAACAAAGGCTCCCGCTGAGGGATGAGCATTGAGATACCGTCGCCGGAGCAGATCCTTGTCGGCATCGGCCGGCTCGGCATGGCCGGACAGCATGATCCGGGCACCTTCCAGCGGATCGCCCGCCGCCCGCTCGTCCAGCATCAAGGACACCCGGCTGTCGGCCAGGATGTTCCTGGTGTGCACGGCCAATCCTGAGATCAGCAGGATCGGAGAGCCATCCGGATGGCTCGCCAGATTGACCAGGGAACAATAAGGATCGCCGCTGCCGGCCATCAATGTCGCCAAGGCCCCCTGCCGTGACCGCCGCAGCAGCGATTTGGCGAGCTTTCCGGGGTCGAAGTCGGGGGTCGGTTGCATCGGCTTTCTCGGGTCAGGTGGTTGCATGGAGGGCCTTTTTTCGGGTAAACCGGGGCCCGGTTATGGGTCGAGATGCGGCGAATCTGCCGTGTTTCGTGGAACTTGGTCACACTTCAGCCTAGCTTGCATTGCTCGGTGACAAGGTTCGAATGCCAACATCGGCACCCATGTATGCGGCGCATCAGTGGATTGCTCGCCGTTTTCAAGCCACGACCCAAACGGAAAGCAGAAAGCAGAGGCTCATGCCCACAATCGCTTTGGTCGACGACGACCGCAACATTCTCACATCCGTCTCGATCGCGCTGGAGGCCGAAGGCTATCGCATCATGACCTATACCGACGGCGCCTCAGCGCTCGACGGTTTCCGCACCACCCAGCCCGATCTTGCCATCCTCGACATCAAGATGCCGCGCATGGACGGCATGGAGACGTTGCGCCGGCTGCGGCAGAAATCCGACCTGCCGGTGATCTTCCTGACCTCGAAGGACGAAGAGATCGACGAGCTGTTCGGCCTCAAGATGGGCGCCGACGACTTCATCCGCAAACCGTTCTCGCAGCGCCTGCTGGTCGAGCGCGTCAAGGCGGTGCTGCGCCGTTCGGCGCCGAAGGACCCGACCGTCACGCCGAAGGAGAACGACGCCAAGGCGCTCGACCGCGGCCTGCTGCGCATGGATCCTGAACGGCACACCTGCACCTGGAAAAACGAGCCGGTGACGCTGACCGTCACCGAATTCCTGATCCTGCAGGCGCTCGCGACCCGGCCCGGCGTGGTGAAGAGCCGCAACGCGCTGATGGACGCCGCCTATGACGACCAGGTCTATGTCGACGACCGCACCATCGACAGCCACATCAAGCGGCTGCGCAAGAAGTTCAAGGTGGTCGACAACGAGTTCGAGATGATCGAGACGCTCTACGGCGTCGGCTACCGCTTCAAGGAAGCCTGAGGCGCACGCGCCTCCACGAAAGACCGAGAGCATCGCCGGTTCTGATTCCATCGGGACCGGGATGGCTCTAGGATGCGGGGACCTTCGCACGAGCTGTCCTAACGCGGGCGTGAGCATTGCTTGACCGAACGCAGCCTGACGAGAACCAGAACGCCGAGGACGTCACCGCCCACGGCGCTCCGGATCAATTGGCTGAGGACAAGCTGGCCGTGCGGGGCTGGCGTCCACTGAACTGGTTGAAGCGCGCCGGGCAGTTCTTCTTCGCGCTGTCCTTCTCGAGCCTGACCCGCCGCATCGTCTCGCTCAACCTCGCCGGCCTGGTCGCGCTGGTGGCGAGCATCCTCTATCTGTCGCAATTCCGCGCCGGCCTGATCGACGCGCGCGCGCAGAGCCTGCTGGTGCAGGCGGAGATCATCGCCGGCGCGATCGCGGCGTCCGCGACGGTGCAGACCAACGCCATCACCATCGACCCCGACCGGTTGCTCGACCTCAAGCCGGGCGAGACCTATGGCGGCTCGGACGAGTATTCCCCGCTGGATTTTCCGATCAATCCGGAGCGCGTGGCACCGGTGCTGCGCACGCTGATCTCGCCGACCAAGACGCGCGCCCGCATCTACGACCCGAACGGCAGCCTGCTGGTCGATAGCCGCAGCCTCGATACCGTGGTGCGCTTCCCCCTGCCGTCAGTGTCCGCCGAGAAGCCTGGCATGGTCGAACGCGGCATGGTCGCGGTCCGTACTTGGCTCAATCGCGGCGACCTGCCGCTCTATCGCGAGCTCGGCCCCGAGAACGGCAATGGCTATGCGGAGGTCGGCGACGCGCTCCAGGGCCAGAAGCGCTCGATGGTGCGGGTCAATGCGCGCGGCGAGGTGATCGTCTCTGTCGCGGTCCCCGTGCTGCGCTCGCGCGCCATCCATGGCGCGCTGATGCTGTCGACGCAGGGCGACGACATCGACCAGATGGTCACCGCCGAGCGCCTCGCCATCCTCAAAGTGGGCGGCGTCGCCGCCGCGGTCATGATCATGCTGTCGCTGCTGCTCGCCAGCACGATCGCAGGTCCGGTCCGCCGGCTCGCCGATAGCGCCGAGCTGATCCGCCGCCGGATCAGGACCCGCGTCGAAATTCCCGACTTCACCCGTCGTCGCGACGAGATCGGCCATCTCTCCGGTGCGCTGCGCGACATGACCAGTGCACTCTACAGCCGCATCGAAGCGATCGAGATGTTCGCCGCCGACGTCGCGCACGAATTGAAGAACCCGTTGACCTCGTTGCGCTCCGCGGTCGAGACGTTGCCGCTGGCGCGCAACGAGAACAGCCGCGCGCGCCTGCTCGAGGTGATCGAGCATGACGTCAAGCGGCTCGACCGGCTGATCTCGGACATCTCCGACGCCAGCCGTCTCGATGCAGAACTGCAGCGCCAGGATGCGATTCCGGTCGACCTGCGCCGCCTGCTGACGACGCTCGTCTCCGTCGCCAATGAAACCAAGCTCGGCCATGACGTCGCGGTCGAAATGCGTTTCGAGGGCCGCAGCCCGACCGACAATTTCGCCGTGACCGGCCACGATTCGCGACTCGGACAAGTGGTCTCCAACCTGCTCTCGAACGCACAGTCCTTCTCCGAGCCCGGCAACAAGGTGCGCCTCACCTGCCGCCGCGTACGCGGAGAGATCGAGATCGTGGTCGACGACGACGGCCCCGGAATCCGCGACGACGCGCTGGAGCGCATCTTCGAGCGCTTCTACACCGACCGCCCTCATCAGGGCTTTGGCCAGAACTCCGGCCTTGGCCTGTCGATCTCCAAGCAGATCGTCGACGCACATGGCGGACGCATCTGGGCGGAGAACCGCCTCGGCCCGGCGGACGAGGACGGCGCGCCCAGTGTTGTCGGCGCGCGTTTCGTGGTGAGGCTGCCGGCGCTATGAGCGACGGTGGCCCCAGCGTTCACGCCTCGGCGGTCAAGGTTGGAGATCTGGCGGTGCTGATCCGCGGGCCCTCGGGCTCCGGCAAGTCGCGCCTTGCCTTCGATTTGATCATGGCAGGACGCAGCGGCGTGCTCGAAACGGCCGTTCTGGTCGGTGATGACCGTGTCCATCTGGCGACAGTCGGCCGCGAAATTGAGGTCCGCCCCGCCCCGGTTCTGGCCGGCCTGATCGAGATCCGGGGGCTGGGAATCCGCCGCTGCGACTTTGTGGAGCATGCGACCGTCGGCCTCGTGGTCGATCTGGACGCCGCGGATGCGGAGCGGCTGCCGCCGGCCCAATCCCTGAAAACAGCCATTTTAGGTGTCGAAATACCACGAATCCCAGTCGGCCGCGACTATTTGCCCCTTCCTCTGGTTGTCGCGGCCTTGACCACTACCAAGAGTTCATCTCCCGTTAACCCTTCAGGCGATTGTTTGAAGGGAAATGGTAACCATATGAACCCCACACTCGCGACCGAATAGACCGGCGCAGCTCCCCTTATCCATCCGTCTAGATTCAGGGAGATACGCAACATCCCCTCTTGCGCGGGGGCTCTGGATGGTCAAAGTGGCGCGTTCGTGCGGTGCACCAAAAGCGCCCGCGAGGAGTTTTCCGATGATTGGTCTAGTACTTGTGACCCACGGGCGCCTTGCCGACGAATTCAAGGCAGCGCTTGAACATGTCATGGGCCCACAAAAGCAAATCGAAGCGATCACGATCGGCGCCGAAGATGATTCCGATCTCTGTCGAAGCGACATTATCGAGGCGGTTAACCGCGTCGATTCCGGCGACGGCGTCGCGATCCTCACCGACATGTTCGGCGGCACGCCGTCCAATTTGGCAATATCCTGCATGAGCCGGCCGAAGGTCGAAGTGCTCGCGGGCATCAACCTTCCCATGCTGGTGAAGCTCGCCAAGGTGCGCGAGGAGCGTCCGCTCCCCGACGCGATCGCGATGGCCCAGGAAGCCGGCCGCAAATACGTCACCATCGCCAGCCGCGTCCTCGCCGGCAAATGAGCGACGAGGCGCCGCAAGCCGGGACGGGCGTGCCCGCGGGCGCGATCTCCAAGGACCTCCTGATCATCAACAAGCGCGGCCTGCACGCGCGGGCCTCCGCCAAGTTCGTTCAGGCCGTCGAGCGTTTCAGCGCGCAGGTCTGGGTGACGCGCGGCGGCGAAACCGTCGGCGGCACCTCGATCATGGGCCTGATGATGCTCGCCGCCGGTCCCGGCACCACCATCACGGTCGCCGCGTCCGGCGATGATGCCGAGGCCGCGCTCGCGGCGATCACCGAACTCGTTGAAAGCAAATTCAACGAGGAAGGGATTTAGGCGGATTCGCTTCGATCAATTCCCCGGCGGCGCGATGTAGATGTTCCAGCTCATCGACGGACCGGCTTTGCCGTGAGTGAAACGGCGCGTCGTCATTACGATGCGCTCGGCCTTCGGCGCAACTTCGGACACCCATTTTTCGAACGCCGGCAGGCGACCATCGGCCGGGTCGAACACGCCGATGAAGCCGTATCGCTTGACGTCATCGGGCGAAATCAATCCGGACCCCCAGGCCTCGAGCGGCGTGAACGCGGCCGGATGATCCGGGCTGTAGAACACCATCGGCTGGATCGATTCCATGGTGCCGGCGACGACCGCCCAGTGCGAGGCGAAGCGCGCGTGCCAGGCCTGCGTCAGCTCGCGCGCGAGATCCGAGCGCGCGCCGTAAGTCGCCGTATTGCCGGCATTGGCCGCCATCTCGCGGGCGGCGATCCAGGGCGAGGCAATGAGCGTGGCAACGCTGAGCACGAGCCAGATCGCGACAATGTTGAACAGCGCAGCGCTCTGCACCCGCAACGCCGGGATCGCGACCAGCGCCAAGGGCACCAGGAAGAACAGCGAGATGCCCCAATCGGTCTTCATGTAGATGCTGAAGGCCAGCGCGCCGAGCGCGGGGCCGACCGCGACGATGATCTGGATGAGCCAGACGTTGCGCGCCTGCGAAAGGTTCACGCTGGAATTCGCGCCGCGCGCCCAGTCCCGCGTGACGATGCGCAAGGGCGCACGCAGGAGCAGCCTGAACCAAGGTGGCACCAGCGCCATCGCCAGCGCGGCCAGCGCCACCGGCAATGCCAGCAGCGCGACATTATGCAGGGCATAGCCGGTCACGAGCTGATGCACCTGGCCGCTGTCCTCGAGGCTGTAGGTATCGCCGGCATAGGTCAGCGGCACGAAATGCGCGTCCGCCAGCCACACGATGTGCGGGATCATCGCCACCACCATCGTCGCGATCGCAACCCACGGTGCCGGCGACGACAGGAATCTCATTCGCTCCGGATGGATCAGCGCGGCAAGCCCGATGGCGCCGATCATGGTCAGCACCCAGTATTTGGTCATCAGCGCCAGCGCGCCGGCAAGGCCGAGCAACACTCCGGACTGCCAGCTCCGCTTCTCGAACGCATTGAGATAAGCGAGCACGAGGAGCGGCAAGGTGACGAGCTGGAGCAGGTCGGGATTGTACTTGAAACCCTTGAAATTGAAGATCGGGTAGAGCGCGACCATCACCACGACCAGGAACGCGCGCCGCGCATCCACGACGCGCAGCGCGATGAGCCAGCAGATCACCATACCGGTGCCGACGGTCGCCATCGCCAGCGCATAGGTCGCCCAGTCCGTCGGCGGGAACACTGTGAACCAGAGGCCGGCGACCCAGCCCGACAGCGGCGGGTGCTTGCCATAGCCCCAGAGGAATTTCTGCCCCCAGCCCCAGGCTTCCGCGACGTCCATGTGAACGTCCTGCGCTGCCTTGAGATTGATCAGGATGAAGGTCCAGAGCACCGCATGCAGGATGGCGAGCTGGATCACCAGCCAGAGGCGCGCCTCGGGGCGGGTCGCGCTGGCAACCAGCCAGGCGCGAAAGCGGGCATAGCTCACCCGGGTCTTCGCGCGCGCTCGGGCAGACGGGATCGAGGTCGTCGTCATGGGCCTGGACATCAGGCGTTGCGTAGCGCGTTTCGGGCCTTCGTGGAATCAGCTTGGCGTGAACAAAGGCCCTGAAATTACAGCAATATGGTTGCCGCACGGGGGTGTGAGTGGTATCCCGCGCCCATGACGACCGTCCCCATTTCCAACATCCGCAATTTCTCCATCGTCGCCCATATCGACCATGGCAAATCGACGCTGGCCGACCGCCTGATCCAGATGACCGGCGGCCTCACCGACCGGGAAATGGCGGGCAAGGAGCAGGTGCTCGATTCCATGGATATCGAGCGCGAGCGCGGCATCACCATCAAGGCGCAGACAGTGCGCCTCGCCTACCGCGCCAAGGACGGCAAGGATTACATCTTCAACCTGATGGACACGCCCGGCCATGTCGACTTCGCCTACGAAGTGTCGCGGTCGCTGGCGGCCTGCGAGGGTTCCCTGCTGGTGGTCGACGCCAGCCAGGGCGTGGAGGCACAGACGCTCGCCAACGTCTACCACGCGCTCGATGCGGGGCATGAGATCGTTCCGGTCCTGAACAAGGTCGACCTTCCCGCCGCAGAGCCGGAGAAGGTCAAGCAGCAGATCGAGGACGTCATCGGCATCGACGCCTCCGAGTCCGTGATGATCTCGGCCAAGACCGGCCTCGGCGTGCCCGATGTGCTGGAAGCGATCGTCACCCGCCTGCCGCCGCCGAAGGGTGATCGCGAAGCGACGCTGAAGGCGTTGCTCGTCGACAGCTGGTACGACGTCTATCTCGGCGTGGTGGTGCTGATCCGCGTCGTCGACGGCGTCATGAAGAAGGGCAGCCGGGTCCGCATGATGGGCACGGGCGCGGCCTATGACATCGAGCGCGTCGGCTTCTTTACCCCGAAGATGACGCAGGTCGACGAGCTCGGCCCCGGCGAGATCGGCTTCATCACCGCCGCGATCAAGGAAGTGGCCGACACCCGTGTCGGCGATACCATCACCGACGACAAGAAGCCGGTCACCGAGATGCTGGCGGGCTTCAAGCCGGCCATTCCCGTGGTGTTCTGCGGCCTGTTCCCCGCCGACGCCGACGACTTCGAGACCTTGCGCGCGGCGATGGGCAAGCTGCGCCTCAACGATGCCAGCTTCTCCTACGAGATGGAGACCTCGGCCGCACTCGGCTTCGGCTTCCGCTGCGGCTTCCTCGGGCTGTTGCACCTGGAGATCATCCAGGAGCGTCTGTCGCGCGAATTCGATCTCAACCTGATCGCGACCGCGCCGAGCGTGATCTACAAGATGAGCCTGACCGACGGACAGGAAATCTCGATTCACAATCCCGTCGACATGCCTGATGTGGTCAAGATCGCGGAGATCCAGGAGCCCTGGATCGAGGCCACGATCCTCACCCCCGACGAATATCTCGGCAGCGTGCTGAAGCTGTGCCAGGACCGCCGCGGCTCGCAGAAGGAGCTGACCTATGTCGGCTCCCGCGCCATGGTGAAATACGATCTGCCGCTCAACGAGGTCGTGTTCGACTTCTACGACCGCCTGAAGTCGGTCTCCAAGGGCTACGCCTCGTTCGACTATCATCTCACCGACTACAAGCCGGCCGATCTGGTCAAGATGCAGATCCTGGTCAACAACGAGCCGGTCGACGCACTCTCGATGCTGGTGCATCGCACCCGCGCCGAGGGGCGCGGCCGCGCCATGGTTGAGAAGATGAAGGATTTGATCCCGCCGCACATGTTCCAGATCCCGATCCAGGCGGCGATCGGCGGCAAGGTGATCGCGCGAGAGACGGTGCGCGCGCTGCGCAAGGACGTCACCGCAAAGTGCTACGGCGGCGACATCACGCGTAAGCGCAAACTTCTGGAGAAGCAGAAGGAAGGCAAGAAGAAGATGCGGCAGTTCGGCAAGGTCGACATCCCGCAGGAAGCCTTCATCGCCGCGTTGAAGGTGGACAGCTGAGGCGACGGCTTTAGGCCGCCGCGAGCGCGGCGAGACAGGTCCGGTCCGCGCTTTTCGGGACCGAAAACAAAAAAACGCGAAAACAACCCCATGCACAGTAGCGAGGGGCTTGTTCGGATTGAACTTTTGATTTTCAGAATTTCGTTTGACTCGTCGGGCAAAACAGGGGCATGATGGCATCATGCAGCACGTGGCAATGCCGTGCGCATGAGAGGCAGCATCGGCCTCCCGACGCTTTGGGAAGATGTGGGCTTCAGGCGAATTGCTTCTACGCCGGTGGAAGCATCACTCCCGTCAACTCGCCCAGCCTGTCCAGAAGCCGCTCCTGAAAATCGGGATCAACTGCTTCGTGCGCCGGCTCTTGTTGCCGGAGGTCATGCCAGTAACGACCGCTGACCAGGGCGGCGGGATCATCGCTCACAGCGAGCCAGGTCTGCGTCCGTTGTCCGGTGGCCACGCCGACCGGCGCTCCGGCACCGCCCATTTTGGTGCGCGCCCAGCCGGGATCGACGGCGTTGCTCAGCACCTGCGGCCAACGCCGCGCCAAGGCAAAGGCCAGTGCGACCATGTGCAGTTTGCTCTCCGCGTACGCCTTGGCCGGATCCCAGGTTCGCCTCGTCCAGTCGAGATCGCTCAACGATCCCTCTCCGCCGCGATGTAGTCCGCTGCTGAGATACACCAGCCGATCGGGGCGCTTCATCAGGGCGGTGAGCAAATAGGGCGCGAGCGTGTTGATTGCCAGGGTGGTGGCGTGGCCTTCGGGCGTCGGGCCGCGGCTGCGCTCGGTATAGACCCCGGCGTTGTGGATGACCGCGTCCATTCGTCCGATTGCGTTGACCTGATCTGCCACGTGTCTCGTCTGGGCGGCGCTCTTGAGATCGCCGATCACGACCCGTGCGGAATGCGATTCAAGCTCGGAGATTGCGGTCGCACGTTCCGCTGATCGTGCGTGCAGGACGACCTGGTGGCCCTGTTCGAGCAGAGACTGGGCAGCTGCGCGGCCCAGACCGTCCGTGCTGCCGGTGATGAAGACGATTGCCATTGCCGCTCCTGTTCGACCCCCGCTTCGGCGCCTGCGTCGAAACCTCAAGGAGAATGCAACATGTTCGACTGATCATGCCGTGGCGCAAGGAGCGCCGAACGAAGACATCACAACCGAACAATCTTCCGGGATGCGCATTAACATCCGATAAGTTGGGAATGACCGCATGTCGAATTTCGTCATGCTGCTGGTCGAGGACGACTCACTCCAGCGCGAAGTTCTGTCCGACCTTCTCAAGGACGAAGGGTTCGAAGTCGTCGAGTGCGCCACTGCGGAAGCCGCGGAGCTTATCGTGGCCTCGACGGGCACGGAGCTGCGGGCGCTCATCACCGATCACAACCTCGCAGGGAGAATGACCGGGCTTGAGCTCGCAGAATACGCTCGCAGTGCTCATCCGGGGCTCAACATCGTGCTGATGTCCGGGACGGTGATGGCGCCGCTGCCGCCCAACACGACCTTTTTGCGCAAGCCGTTTGCGCCCGCCCATTTGCTGGCGGCCGTGTAGAACCAGGATGCTCTCGAAGGTCATCCGCCCGAATTTTCTGCGCCGACGGTGTTCTCGCTCTCCGGCACCGTTAGCCGGACGGAATGACCCTGCCGCATGGCGAGCGATGCCGCGGCCACAGCCGCCTCGAAAGCGGCTTCCTTGGTCTGGTAAGTGTTCCGGATTTCGCCATCGTGGTCGACGTGCCAGGCACCGTCCCTGCCAACAATATCATAGGCTGCGAGGCCCATAGTCTATCCCTCCTTCATGCGTCCGGTGTTGCCTTGGACGCCTGGGTGCTGCTCACCGGGTCCGACGCCGGGAAACTGTCCTTCAAGCCCTTGTCCAGCTCGTCGTCCCTGGCCTTGTCGCGTCGGATGCCACGCTTGAGATCTTCCGCGTTCTTGTCCGGCGGTGCCGGATCGAATTTCTCGGTCATGCAAGTGTCCTTTCGCTACCTCAAACGCCTTGAGCTCCTGACCGTTCCTTCAGAGGAACCAACGCTGTCCGGTTTGGTGTTGAATGGAAAACCAGAGGGCGCCCGCAGCGCGGGTCTCTTTCATTCAGGTTGCGCCTCCAGCTATAATGCATCCTGAGATAGTATACGCATCGTTCCATCAGGAGAATGCAATGAAAGCGTCGGTTCTTGCGTTAGGGGGCTTGCTGATTTTGTCGATCACATCAGCGAACGCAGCACCCAAAGCCACTGTCGCCCCGACCACGGCGGCCAGTTCGGTCGCATGTTCCACCTCGGGTGGCGGCTTTGGGAGCTATCCGTCAGGCTGCCGAAACGGAGCTAACTTCAAGACCTACAATGAATGCAAGGAATCAGGCGTCAAGCGCGGCTGGAGACACGAAGACATGGCGTGGTACTGCAGCGGTCTGGGACTGCAATAGCGAGCGGTCTTTGTGCTTTTCACGCCGCGAACTGGAGTGGCCCATGGAATGCACAATCCGTCCTGCACTTGAAGATGACGCCGCTCATATCAGCGCGGTCATCGTGCGTGCACTGCGGGAAACCAACGCGAAGGATTATCCGAACGAGGTCATCGAAAGGATCGTGCGCGGCTTCAGTCCGGACGCTGTGCGGCAGCTCATTGGGCAACGCACCGTTTTTGTCGCTACCATCCGCAGCCGCATCGTCGGGACCGCGAGCCTCGACGGGTCCGTCGTCCGCACTGTCTTCGTCGCTCCACACGTTCAGGCCCGCGGCATCGGCAAGCTGCTGATGGCCGAGATCGAGCGTACCGCACGCGAGCGCAACATCCCTTCGCTGACCCTTTCTTCCTCAATCACCGCTGAAACCTTCTACGCCGGCCTTGGATTCAGGGCGGCGCGCGACAGCTATCATGGTGACGAACGCACGATCGTCATGGAGCGATTGCTCGATGGCAGTTCGTAAGATGGGCTTGGCGCTTGCGAAACCCATCGCCCCTCATTGATCCTCCCCGCCAAATCCGCCACGATAGTGCCTCTCGCACTCGCGATGGAATGGAGCAAGGAAAGGCAAATGTCCGAGCTTCCTAGAGCTGGCCTGACTGAGCCGCCGGCGTCGACCATGCAGATGCTCGCGCACGCGCCCATGAGCGACGTCATCGATGCCTTGGCCGGCAGACGGATCACCGCGAGAGCGCTGGCGGAATTCTATCTCGCGCGCATCGCGGCCTATGACCGCGACGGGCCTAAGCTCAACTCGGTCCGTGCACTCAATCCCGATGCGCTCGCCGGCACGAGGCCGTCGGCCCAGCGGCCGCTGGCGGGCGTCCCTATCCTACTCAAGGACAATATCGCGACCGGAGACGAACAGCCGACCACGGCGGGCTCGCTGGCGCTGGAGGGCGCGCGCGCCAGGGATGATGCCACCATCGTCAAGCTGCTGCGGAGCGCCGGCGCGGTGATCCTGGGCAAGGCGAACCTGACGGAGTTCGCCAACATGCTCGCGATCGACATGCCCTCGGGCTATTCATCGCTGGGCGGGCAGGTAAGAACCCCTACGCACCAGGGCTGATGGACGAGCACGGCATCCCGGTTCTGACCCCAGGGGGCTCAAGCTCGGGTTCGGCGGTCGCGGTGGCGGCCGGACTGTGCGCGGCCTCGATCGGTACCGAAACCTCGGGCTCGCTGCTGCACCCCGCCAGCCTGAACGGCCTCGTCACCGTGAAACCGAGCGTCGGGCTGATCAGCCGCGCCGGCATCCTGCCGCTTGCGCACAGCCAGGACACCGCCGGTCCGATGACGCGCACGGTGCGCGATGCCGCGATGTTGCTGAATGTGCTGGCTGCCAAGGACCCGCTCGACCCAGCGACGCAAGAGCAGCGGCGGCCGGCCGACTACACCGCCGGCCTCGTCGCCGACGCGATGAAGGGCGCGCGCATCGGCGTGCCGAGCGACCCCGCTGACCCGCTGAACGATTGCTATTACGGCAAGCTGCCGGCGAAGTCGGCCAAGCTGATGGCTGAGGTGATCAAGGTGCTGGAGGATCTCGGCGCCGTCATCGTGCGCGCCAGCATGCCCACACTTGGCTGGATCGGTGGGCCGGGCACGACCATGGCTGTGCTCAACCGCAATCCGCTCAGCGCCCACAAAGGCACGGTCGCAAGGCCGCCGGTCGTCTTTCTGTACGAGCTGAAGCACGATCTCAATCTCTACCTGAGGGATTGGGCGACCAACACTGACATCAAGACCATGGCCGACATCGTGGCCTTCAACGCAGCAAACGCCGACAATGCGCTGCGTTTCGGACAGGACCACTTCCTCGCCGCTGACTTGACCAGGGGCGATCTGAGCGAGCCCGAGTACAAGTCCGCACGTGCCATGGACCTGCTCTCCGCCAGGACGCGCGGCATGGACGCCTATATGAACCAGCACGAGCTCGACGCGGTGCTATTCCCCGGCGCCTATGGCGCCGCAATCGCCGCCAAGGCAGGTTATCCCAGCGTCATGGTGCCCGGCGGATTCGTCTCGGGGACAGACGACGGCAAAGACACGCCCGACTATCCGCTCGGCGTCACTTTCGCAGGGCGCGCCTGGAGCGAGCACAAGCTGCTGCGTCTGGCGTATGCCTTCGAGCAAGCAGCCAACGCACGCAGGCCGCCGTCGGGTCTGCCCGAGCTGTGATGTCGCCCGTGTCAGCGCGAGCTGGCGAGACCGACGCTAGGACCAGCTTGATCCTCCCCGCCGGATAGACCACGATTGCCTCCTTACCGCTCACACCAAGAATGGGCGAGGAAACGCGCATGAACGCAACTTCCGGATACCAAAGCCGGTATCGCTACCGCCGCGCGGCGAGCACGTTCGAAGGAGGGGTTTGCAACGCTGCGCGCCTCTCGCTGAGCGCATGATCGAACAGTTCGAGCACCAGGCCGAAGGCTGCCAGCTCCTCTTCCTCGATGGCGCCGTCATCGTAGCAGCCAAGTGTTTCGACGATGATGGCGTCGACCTCCTGCTGCATGGCCAATAGCTCGTGGTCGAATTCCGCGGTGCGCACCTTGGAAACCAGCGCCAGAATTCTGTTGCGATGGCCAGTGTTCTCGTCGCGTTCATCCCGATTCAGATATTGACGCAGCCAGGCGCCGGCCGAGCCAATGCCGGAGAGAAGCAGGAGCGCAAACCAGAAGTAGTCGCCATATCTGTCGAGGAAGGTGCGCTCGGTCCCGTCGATCACGGCCGCCGCTCCCCGATGAACCGGCAGCTCGGCTTCCTTCTCGGTGTCCGGCTTGGTGATTTGCGCAGCGCCAGGCACCTGCCTGGCAATCGCCTGCCGGAGGGCAAATTGCTGGCGGTAAAACGCTGACACTGTCGTTTCGGACAAGGCTTTCCGGGCGACGATCAAATGGCTGACACTGACGGTCTCCACCTTGTCATCGGGCCAGGCTGGATTCGCATTGAAAATGCTTGGCGGAATTTCCTCCGATTCATAACGCGGATGCTTCAGGGCGATGGCTTCCGATGCGTCGATCGCGAGAAATTTCGGCTCGCCACGCGCCCGGGCGGTCGCGGCGACGGCGTCGGCAGTTATCTTGCTGTCGAGCGGACCGACAGCCATGAAGGCGTCGAGGCTCGGGTCACGCGCCAGCTCCTCGAGCTGGCCAGTGCCGAATTGAGTGACCGTGACCTTGTCCGGCTCCACACCGGCGGCGCTCAGGATGACTCTCAGCAACGCGGCGTTCGCCGGGGTCGCGCCGATCACCCCCACCCTGCGCCCTGCGAGATCGGCGACCTCCTTGATTTTGGGCGCCGGCTTTCGCTTGGAGCCCTTGCCCGCCGGTCCCGAAGAAGACCACAGCACGACGAAGTTCTTGCGCAAGATGACGACTGTTTGCGCGTCGGCCGGCATTTCCAGATCGCCGCGACCGACCGCAAGGTCGGCCTTGCCGGCACCGAGCAGAGCGAGAGCTTCGGCCGCTCCGGCGGTCGCGATCGGAGACAACCTCACCGTCCTGCTTTCGTTGGCAAAGGCCTCGGTCATCGCCTCGATCACCTTGTGATCGTTGCTTCCCGGCGGTCCGACGGCAATCCGAAGCGTTATCGGCCGCAGCGCGTAATACAACGTGCCCGCAGCGGCACCGAAAACGAGAAATCCGATGGCTAAAATCAGCAATAGGGTCTTCGTCTGTCTCCGCCCTCTGCGGGCTGCGTCACTGCGTTTCATCGGAGCATCAGACGAGGACATTTGCCGCTGCCGGTTGGAGGCCAAAATCGCTGCCTGTTTCGGAACAGTATCATGCTCTTCTGGAAAACGATAATGTCGGAGCAGCCCCAATAGTTTCTTGGCCCGGCGTGAGCCTTTCGAGCTTGCGCGATCATCTCTGATTCCGCACTTCACGTGGCGATGGCCGGATTGACGCCACACCAACTTGATCCCCCTCGCCAAATAGATCACCATCGTGCGATTGACCGCTCACGGTAGAATGGGCGAGGAAACGCGCATGAACGCAACTTCCGGATTTGGCCTCTTCGAGCGGGCACGGGCTATTGCGCCGCTGATCGCGCGCGAAGCCGACGAGATCGAGCGGACGCGGCGACTGACCGATCCCGTCGTCGGCGCGCTGATCGAGAACGGGCTCTATCGCGCGCTGCTGCCGCAGAACCTTGGTGGCGCCGAAGCGCCGCCGGAAGCCTTCATGCAGATGCTGGAGGAGATCGCGAAAGCGGATGCCTCCACCGCCTGGTGCCTCGGCCAATGCACGGTCTGCGCCATGATCGCGGCCTCGCTCGACCACGACACCGCGCAGGAGATCTTCAACACGGCGCCGGGCATCCTCGCCTGGGGCGCGATCGCGCATGAGGCGCGGGCGGTCGAAGGCGGCTATCGCGTCACGGCGCGCTGGGATTTTGCCTCCGGCTCGCGGCAGGCGAGCTGGCTCGGCGCGCATGTCCGCATCGTCGGAGCCGACGGCGCGCCGCGGAAAAATGCCGACGGCTCGGCGGAGGTGCGCACCATCCTGTTTCCGGTCGCGAGCGGCGTGCTGCACGACGTCTGGCAGGCGATCGGGCTCGCCGGCACCGGCACCGATTCCTACGAGGTCGCCGACCTGTTCATCCCCGAGCGCTTCACCGCGTTTCGTGACGTGCCGTCCGCGCTACGCGAGCAGGGTCCTCTTTACAGGATCGGCACCGGCTCGACGTTCAGCCTCGGCTTTGCCGCGGTGTCGCTCGGCGTGGCGCGCGCCACGCTGGATGCCGCGATCGCGCTGGCGCGCGGCAAGCATCAGTCGCTGGCGGCAAGCGCCATGCGCGACAACCAGGCGGTCCAGGGCCTGATCGGCCGCACCGAGGGCGACCTGCGGGCCGCGCGCGCCTATCTCTATGCGACGGCAAGTGCGATGTGGCGCGATCTCTGTACGACCGGCGAATTCAGCGCGGCACATCGGGGCTCGGTTCGCCTCGCCGCGACCTGGACCATCCACCAATCGGCCAAAGTGGTCGACACCGCCTATCACATGGCCGGCGCGACCGCCGTATTCCGCAGCAATCCGTTCGAGCGCCGCTTTCGCGACATGCACGCCATCGCTCAGCAGATCCAGGCGCGCGACACGCATTACGAGGATGTCGGTAAGATGATCCTTTCAGGGGACCGCTGACGTCGAGCAGTTACGAAAGTGCACGCACGCTGACCTATATTGAGTTGCCCTCCGGCGTCTTCGTCGCTGAACCTTCGTGAATTTTCTCCGACTAATTTCCATAGCTATAGGAACGACAGCTTTTCCGCTGTAACCGCGCCGACCACATGGAAGTGATGATTCCGAATTCTTCTTAGCGCGCTGGATTTGCGCAAGAGAGGTCCGTTATGGGCCGAACAGCTGGCAGGAAAGTCAGTTGCCATGCCATTCAGGGGCGTTCGCCGGGATGGCACCATGGTGGCATTCTCATTATCGCCATCCTCTGCATCGCATGCACTTTCCTGTTTGCGAGCGAGGCCGTGGCTCAATGCTCGGCGCGAGACGTCCTGCGGAATCACCTGAAGCTCAAGCAAGCGCCGTCTGGGCCGCAAATCCCAATCAAATCCGCCGTCGATGTCCCTGCGTGGAAGACGATCAGGATCGGGACGTTTGCAAACTTCTTCGCCCTCAGTAACGCTTTGGATGCGGCAGGTTGTGGCATCGGAAACTCGGCCGGCGAAATTCTCGCGCGGCCGACGTTTACCGTGAGCGCCACGACAACGAGCGTAGAGCTTTTCACGGTGTCGGCAGCCGAACTGGGCTTTCGGACCGACACTGCGTTGCTGGCAGACATCTACGCGCGCGCCAAACAATTGGGTTTCGGCCTGGCGGCTGCAGAAGTCGGACCACAACTGAGGCTTCAATATTTCGACCAGCCGATCGGTGAGTTTCTCATCATCGGAATGGAGCCAATCAGGACCTGGCAGGGCGCCCCCGTCATCTTGAATGTAGCCAATGGCGGCGCGGGACTTATCCTCATCGGCCAGGATGGCAGCGCCGACGCACAGATCCCCGCGGCATCCCGTTTTGTATTCGTGCGGTCCCATGAAACCGCTCCTGCCGAGGCCGTAACACTTGTCGGCCACTGAATTTCCGGGTTTGTGCATCTCGAGACGCAAGACAACAGGTCAGCACCTTAACCCTAGGCCACCAGCGCGGCGTCCTCGCCTACGCCGTCGATGCCGCGCTGCGCGGCGAGCAGGCTGATGATCTGCGCATTCGGCCGGGCCTTGCTGAACAGAAAGCCCTGGCCTTCGTCGCAGCCCTCAGTGCGGAGGCAGCTCAGCTCGGCTTCGGTCTCGACGCCTTCGGCGGTGATGGTGACGCCGAGGCCTTTGCCGAGGCTGACGATCGAGCGAATGATCGCCTGTGCCTCGCGATTGGCGCCGAGATCGCGCACGAAGGACTGGTCGATCTTGATCTTGTCGAACGGGAAGCTGCGCAGATAGCTCAGGCTGGAATAGCCGGTGCCGAAATCGTCCATTGAGATGCGCACGCCGAGCGCGCGCAGCGCGTGCAGCGTCGCCAGCACCTGGGCGCTTTTCTCCAGCAGCAGCGTCTCCGTGATCTCGAGTTCGAGCCGCCGCGGCGGCAGGCTGGAATGCTTCAGCGCATCCGTCACCACCGAAAGCAGATTGCCGCTGCGGAACTGGAGCGGCGACAGGTTGACGGCGACGCGGACGTCGTCCGGCCAGGTCGCGGCATCGTGACAGGCCCGGCGCAGCATCAGGCCGCCGAGCGGATTGATCAGCCCGGTTTCTTCCGCGACCGGAATGAACTCGGCCGGCGAGACCATGCCGCGCTCGGCATGCGGCCAGCGGCACCAGCGCCTCGAAGCCGGTGATGCGGCCGCTCTGGAGGTCGATCAGCGGCTGATAGTACGGCCGCAGCACGTCGTTCTGAATGGCGTCGCGCAGCTCGACCTCGATCTTGCGGCGGGTCTGCGCTTTCGCATCGAGCGCCGCCTCGAAGAACGCGAACGATCCGCGCGCATCCAGCTTGGCGCGCGACAGCGCCATGTCGGCGCTCTTGAGCAGCTTTTCGGAATCGTCGCCGTCGCCCGGCGCCATCGCGATGCCGATGGAGGCACCGACCACCACGGAATGGCCGTCGAGCAGATAGGGATCGGCGATGGCTTCGAGCAGGCGCTTGGCCAGCAGCACCGCATCCTCGGGACGCGTCAGGCCGCTCTGCACGATGGCGAACTCGTCCGAGTTCAGCCGCGCCAGCGCGTCGTTCTCGCGCAAGGTCGAACGCAGCCGCTTGGCGACGCCACGCAGCAGCTTGTCGCCGACCGCGTGTCCCAGCGTGTCGTTGACCGCCTTGAAATTGTCGAGCCCCAGCATCAGCAGGGCGACCTTGTCGGTGCTGCGCCTCGTATGCAGCAGCATCTCGTCGACCTGCTGGCGCAGCAGATTGCGGTTTGGCAGACCGGTCAGCCCGTCATGCTGGGCCATGAAGGCGAGCCGCGCCTCGGCGCGCTTGCGCTCGGTGATGTCCATCAGCGCGAGCAGCACCGCGGGCCGCTCGGCATAGATCAGTTCGCGCGAATAGATCGCAAGGTCGATCAGGGCGCCGTCGGCCCTGACGTGCTTCCAGGTGCGTCCGGCCTGCTCCTCGCCGGCCGCATCGGCGGTCCAGGGCGGCTCACTGTCGAAAGCCTGAAGGGAACGGATCGTCAGCCGCTCGAACTCGGCGCGGCTGTAACCGTAATGGGCGACCGCGGCATCGTTGACGCCGAGGATGCGCTCATCGTCCAGCGCGCAGACGATCATTGGGACGGGATTGCCGTCGAACAGCAGGCGAAACGAGGCCTCGCGCTGCTTCAGCTCGGTGATGTCGACGCGCAGGCCGACGACGCCGCCGTCGTCGGTCAGCCGCTCGTCGATCAGGATGACGCGGCCGTCCGCCAGCTTCTGTTCGTGGCGCGCGCCGGGCTGATAGAGCCTTTGCAGCCGCTCGGCGATCCATTCTTCCTCATGGCCGGCAGCCTCGGGATAGTCGCCGCGGGCGACGCCGATGCGCAGCGTGTCCTCGAGGCGCGCGCCTTCCTCGAACAGATCGGCGGTCTTGCTGTAGATCTCCGCGTATTGCTTGTTCCAGAGGACGTAGCGGCCCTCGGCGTCGAGAAACACGATGCCTTGCGGCAGGATCTCGATGGCCTGGCGCAGGCGCTCATGGGATTTGCGCGCTTCCGCGATCGCGGCCTCAGCCTCGGCACGGCTGCGCAGAACTTCGTCGCGTTCGGACGGAAGATGAGGGGGGCGCGCAAAGCGCGGCTTGCGCGGGTGCAGGCCGCCGAGCACGCTGCCCATTCGCTTTTTCGGCTTTCGAAACCCCAAACTCAACTTCACTCGTCCCAGTCGCACCCAGCCCCGCAACTCTTGGGGCAAGTGTCTGAAAAAAAGGTAATCCTGGGTGGCATGGCGATGGGACGCACGGTCTGGCAGTCTCGACAAAACAGCCCTCATTGCCCGTTTGCAAGGCGCGGCCGTGCCGATGGGCGCTCCAAGCGCATCGCATTGTCGTCATCGGAGAACGAGATGGCGCAAAATTGCGCGCTGCCTTGAATCATTTCCGGGATCCCGCGCGCTTGCATGCAGAAGGGGGTGAGTACGCGTCCCACGCACGAATTTTGGTCAATGCATGAGAGGGTTATCGCATTGTTAAAAACCGGCCGGCCGACGCACCGGGAACTACGACTTCGAGACGATATTTCAGCGGAAGGACTGTTCCTTAACCCTGACGCTGTGTTGGGTTATAAGAATGTCAACATGAGTCCCCGCCGCCTCGCCCCTCTCCTGCTCGTCATGACGCTCCTGGCCGCCGGCGACGCGCTGGCCCAGGACAAGGGCAGCGTCAACCCAAAGCCGCTGCCGCCGCTCGCCAATCCAAACGATCCCACTATCGGCGCCAAGGAGCTGTTCGCGCGAAAGCTGCTGCCGTCGAAGGGACCGGCGCACGTCATCGGCTCCTATGTGAAGGGCTGCATCGGCGGCGCCGAGCAGATGCCGCTCAACGGCGACAATTGGCAGGTGATGCGGCTGTCGCGCAACCGCAGCTATGGTCACCCCGCGATGATCGCGCTGATCAAGCGGCTTGCGGCAAGAGCGCACAAGGACGCGGGATGGCCGGGCATCCTGGTCGGCGACATCGCCCAGCCGCGCGGCGGGCCGGCGCTGTCCGGCCATGCCAGCCACCAGATCGGCCTCGATGCCGACATCTGGCTGACGCCGATGCCTGACCATCGCTTATCGCGCGAGGAGCGCGAGGACATGTCGGCGGTGATGATGGTGCGCCCGGACCGGCTCGACATCGATCCGAAGGTGTTCACGCCGGGCCATGTGCTGGTGCTGCGCGACGCGGCGCAGGAGCCGGCGGTGCAGCGCATCTTCGTCAATGCCGCGATCAAGAAGGCGCTGTGCCGCGAGGCCAAGGGCGACCGTTCCTGGCTGTCGAAGATCCGGCCGTGGTGGGGCCACGACTATCACTTCCACATCCGCATGCACTGCCCGGCGGGCGCGAGCGACTGCGAGGGCCAGCCGTCGCAATCCGAGGACGAAGGCTGCAAGCCCTCCGATCTCGCCTATTGGTTCAGCGACGGCGTGCTGCACCCCAAACCCCCGCCGGAGCCCCCGAAGCCGAAACCGCCGATGACGCTGGCGCAGATGCCGGCGGCGTGCAAGGCCGTGCTGCACGCGGGCAATGCGAAGCCGTAAAACTCTCCGCCAGGATGACGAATTCCTGGTTGGCGCTATGCGAACCGTCGCCTTTGACCTGTTCCGCCACCCTGTTATGATGACCCAGCGATCGCTTGCCGGACCGTAAGTCCGTCGGGCCTGCCGGAACAGCGCTTCCGCCGGTCGCAAGCCTCATTCAACCCACGCCGTCTTGCGCGCGCCGCCTTGCGTGCCCTGAGCGCGCGCATGGAGCGCTGCCGATGTCCCGCCTTTCCGTGCTTTTTTCAGCTTTATTCCTTCTGGCCGCGGGCCTTTCGCCTGCTGGAGCCGAGGACAAGACCATCACCGTGTTCGCGGCCGCCTCGATGAAGAACGCGCTCGACGAGGTCGACGCCGCCTACACCGCCAGGACCGGCGTCAAATTCATCGTCAGCTATGCCGCAAGCTCCGTGCTCGCCAGGCAGATCGAGCAGGGCGCGCCGGCCGATGTATTCGTCTCCGCCGACACCGACTGGATGGATTACGCGATCTCCAAGAAGACTATCAACGAGCCGACCCGGGTCAATCTGCTCGGCAACAGCATCGTGCTGATTGCGCCGAAGGATTCCAGGCTCGACAACGTCCCCATCGGGCAGGGGTTCGACCTCGCAAAACTCGCCGGCGACGGCAGGATCGCGACCGGCGACGTCAAGTCCGTACCAGTCGGGAAATATGCCAAGGCGGCGCTGACGAGCCTGGGCGCCTGGCAGGCGGCGGAGCCGAAATTCGCGATGGCCGAGAGCGTGCGTGCCGCGCTGACGCTGGTCGCGCGTGGCGAGGCCAACCTCGGCATCGTCTATTCCAGCGATGCCAAGGTCGAGCCCGGCGTGAAGATCGTCGGCACCTTCCCGGCGGATTCGCATCCGCCGATCATCTATCCCGTCGCTGCGACCGCGACGGCAAAGGGCGACACAAGCGACTATCTCGCCTTCCTGCGCTCGACCGCCGCCAAGACCATTCTCGAAAAACACGGTTTCAAGTTCCTGATCAGCCCCTCTACTTAATTTGCGATTTGATGCTCGACATCTCTCCCGCCGAATGGACCGCGATCCTGCTCTCGCTCAGGGTTGCCGTGATCGCGACGCTGGTGGCAACGCCGTTCGGCATTGCGCTGGCATGGCTGCTCGCGCGGCGTGATTTCTGGGGCAAGTCGGTGCTCGATGCGCTGGTGCATCTCCCGCTGGTGCTGCCGCCGGTCGTCACGGGTTATCTGCTGCTGCTCACTTTCGGCCGCCGCGGACTCGTCGGCGCTTTCCTGGCGGACCATCTCGGCATCGTATTCGCCTTCCGCTGGACCGGTGCCGCGCTTGCCTGCGGCCTGATGGCGTTTCCGCTGCTGGTGCGCCCGATGCGGTTGTCGATCGAGGCGATCGACCGCCGGCTCGAGCAGGCCTCCGAGACCCTCGGCGCCACTCCTTTCAAAGTGTTCTTCACGGTGACGCTGCCCTTGGCGCTGCCCGGCGTGCTCGCCGGCATGGTGCTTGGCTTTGCCAAGGCGATCGGCGAGTTCGGCGCGACCATCACCTTCGTCTCCAACATTCCCGGAGAGACCCAGACGATTTCGTCCGCGATCTATTCGCTGATCCAGACCCCGGACGGCGACGCCGCCGCGGGACGGCTCGTGATCGTCTCGATCGTGCTGGCGCTCGGCGCGCTGATCGCGGCCGAATGGTTCGCCCGCCGCGCCACCGCGCGCCTGCACGGGAATTGACCATGCTGCGCGTCGACATCGAAAAGCAGCTCGGCGAGTTCTCGCTGTCCGCGTCCTTCGCGAGCGAAGGCCGCGTCATCGGACTGTTCGGAGCGTCGGGCGCCGGCAAGACCTCGCTGGTCAACATGATCGCGGGGCTGCTGCGGCCCGACCGCGGCACCATCGTGATCGACGGCGAGACGGTCGACGACAGCGCGGCCGGCATTCATGTGCCGACCTGGCGCCGCCGCATCGGCTATGTGTTCCAGGATGCGCGGCTGTTTCCGCATCTCAACGTCGCGCAAAATCTCGACTATGGCAGGCGGATGAACCACCTCGCGCCCGATCCGGCGCAGCACAAGCGCGTCATCGAGCTGCTCGACATCGGCGCGCTGCAGGGTCGCCGCCCCGGAAAGCTCTCCGGCGGCGAGCGCCAGCGCGTCGCGCTCGGTCGCGCGCTGCTGTCGCGGCCGCGCCTGCTGCTGCTCGACGAGCCGCTCGGCGCGCTCGACGAGGGCCGCAAGCTGGAGATCCTGCCCTATCTGGTGCGGCTGCGCGATGAGGCCAACGTCCCCATGGTCTATGTCAGCCACGACGTCGCCGAGCTGCGCCAGCTCGCGACGCAGATCGTGATGCTGAAGCAGGGCCGCGTGACGTCGTTCGGCGGGGTGAAGGTGCTGACGTGAGGGGTCCGTTGAGCAGGCAACGGATGAGGCAAGCCGCCGGCCCACCCTCCGCCGTCGTCCTGGCGAAAGCCAGGACCCATACCGCGTGATCTATCAGCGGCAGGTGGTGTGCGTACCAGCGAAGAAAACGTAACTGCCGGTGTTCGCAAAACTACTCCCCGGGGTAATGGATCGTACCGCGAGCGGCGATCGCGCTGCATTGGATGGTGGCGGTGCCGGCCGAGTGATCCTCGCCGACACCGCTACCGAGACCCGCCACTACCAGCCGCGATCGACGTTGCGCACCTCACCCGTTCGCGCGTCCACATCGACCTCCATCCAGCGGCCGGCGCGATCACGGCCTTCGATCTGCCATTCGTCGCCGAGGAACTCGGTGTGCGAGACGGTCATGACGCCGATGTCGGTGGCGACGTCGAGCGCGACCTGCATCGAGATCTGATCGCCGGTGTCATAGGCCATCGCGGGCGCGGCCGATCCGAGCCCGATCGCGACGATGGCCGGCAAGATGAGCTTTCGCATGGATTACTCCTGTCGGATGCGTTTACGCCGCTAAGAACGAGCGGCATCGCGGAGCGTTCCGGGAGCAGCGGTCACGAAGACGCGCAAATCTTCGGCGGTTGCGGCGATTTGGGGGCGGTTCCAGCGTTGTCGCCATCGCTCTCCGCCGTCGTCCGGCGAAAGCCAGGACCCATTACCCCAGAGAGGAGAGTGGGTGGGCCAGATCGTCACCACCAGCCTTCGCAAAACAGCTGACGGTGGGTATGGGTCCTGGCGCCTGTGCGCAATTGCGCACTAGGCCAGGACGACGAAGAAGCAGACGTGCGCTTCATCAATGACCGCCAACGCGGATGTGGCGTTAAACCCCAGCCACCGAGCTCCACAGATCCGCCAGCTTGCGCCGCAGGACCTGCCTGCGCGTCAGCGGCGCGGGCGTTTCCTCGTCTTCCGGCAGGCGCAGGCCGACGACGTTGACTCGGCCACCGGAGATGGAGCGCGCCACGAGCACGATCGGATCCAGCACGAGCTCCGCGCCCTCTTTCGGCGCGCGGTCGAGATGGACGTCGAAATAATCAGCGAGCGTGTGCCCGCGCTCGTCCTCGCCGACCTCCACGCCGTAGATCTCCGCGAGCTCGGCGAGCGTGTGCTCGCCGGAGACCATGAAGTCGCCCAGCAGATGCGGGTCCGGCGCTGAGCTCGGCTGCATGTCGACGAAGAAGCGGTCAAGCGATTCGGCCTTTTCCGGCGGCGCCAGCAGATAGATGTAATCGCCGGGCGCGATCGGCTCGGCTTCCGCCGGCGTCAAAATGTTCTCCTTGCGGATCACCAGCGTCGGCTTCGACCAGGACGGGATCAGGCCGCGGCGAAAATACAGGCTCTTGGACCGCACCGGATAGCCGACGAGCTGCTGCTCGAGCTGGCCGGGCAAGTCCAATTCGACACGGCGCGGGCCGCGTTCGGCGCGCGGCAGCGCCACGTGCAGCTTGCGCGCGGCCGGCCCCAGGGTCCAGCCTTGCAGGAGGAGCGAGATGATGACGACGACGAAGGCGACGTCGAAATAGAGATAGGCCTTCGACAGCCCGACCAGCATCGGGATCGAGGCCAGGAAGATCGCGACCGCGCCGCGCAGGCCGGTCCAGGCGATGAAGATCTTTTCGCGCCAGTTGAAGCGGAACGGCGCCAGGCAGACGAACACGGCGATCGGCCGCGCCAGCAGCATCAGGACGAATGCGATCCCGACCGCCGGCAGCACGCTGCCGCCGAGCCGGCTCGGCGAGACCAGCAGGCCGAGCAGGACGAACATCACGATCTGCGCCAGCCAGGTCGCGGCGTCCAGGAAGGCCACCACCGAATTATGCGCGCGGGTCGGGCGGTTGCCGATGATGATCCCGGCGAGATAGACCGCGAGGAAGCCTGAGGCATGCATGATCTGCGAGCCGCCGAAGATGACGAGCGCGGCGGTGGTGACAAACGGCGCATGGAGGCCCTGCGGCAGCGCGACCTTATTGAGCGCGATGACGACCAGACGCCCGCCGATCACCCCGACGACGGCGCCCAGCACGGCCTCCTGGGCGAACTCCATCAGCACATGCGCGGCCGTGCCTGTTCCCAGCGAGATGTACTCGACCAGCATCAGGGTCAGGAAGATCGCGAAGGGATCGTTGGTGCCGGATTCCACCTCCAGCGTCGCGCCGACGCGCGGGCGCAGGCGCAGGCCCTGGGTATGCACCAGCAGGAACACTGCGGCCGCGTCAGTCGAGGCCACCACGGCGCCGACCAGCAGCGACTCCGTCCAGTTGAGGTCGAGCGCATATTTCGCGAACGGCGCCGTGATCAGCGAGGTCAGCAGCACGCCGACGGTCGCGAGCACCATGGAAGGCGCGAGCACGGTGCGGATGCTGGCAAAGCGGGTCCGCAAGCCGCCGTCGAACAGAATCAGGGCGAGCGCGACCGAGCCGACCAGATAGGTGGTTCGGACGTCGTCGAACTGCAGCTGTCCGGGACCGGAATCGCCCGCGAGCATGCCGATCGCGAGGAAGACGAGCAGAAGGGGCGCGCCGAAGCGCAGCGCAAGCAGGCTTGACAGGATCCCGGCCAACACCAGGACGGCACCGAGCAATATGGCGAGGCTGACACTGTCGAGGGAAGCCATCCACCTTCCGGGTACGAAATCGCTGGAATTGCATCCTTATCGTCGGCGGACTCCCACGCCAACCCATTTTCTCCCGCTCGCGGCAATCTGCCCGCATTTTGCGGCCTTAACGCACTTCACTTGGCGGTGTATCGGTGGTCCGGCCGCGCCCTTTGTGGGATTCTCCGGCGCGCTCGAATCAACGCCTCCCGCCCGCTCCCCGACGAGACCGATAGACATGGACCTCAAAGACTTCATGGAGTTCGTGCAGACCACCGCGCGCAGCGTCGGGGCGGAAATCTCCTCGCCCTGGTTCTACCTGCAATTCGGGCTCATTCTGGCCGCGGCCGGCATCGCCTATGCCGCGGAAGCCGCCGTTCGCAGCCGCGTCGACATGACCTCGCTGGCGATGCGCTGGCCGCTGCCGCTCCGGCACTTCGTCCGGGTGATGGTCTCCAGCGCCTCGACGGCGGTTTTCACCCTGCTCGTGATCGTCTCCCGCGTGGTCATGTACCACGCGACCTGGCCGAGCCGCAGCTATCTCCTGATGGTCGCCGCCAAGCTGGGGCTGGCCTGGCTCGCGATCCGGCTCTTGACCTCGGTGCTGCGCAACGCCTTCATCGTCAAGCTGGTGTCGATCACGGCCTGGTTCGTCGCGGCGCTCTCGATCCTCGGCCAGCTCGATGCGACGGTCGACCTGCTCGACTCTTTCGCCATCGTGCTCGGCGGCCTGCGGCTGACGCCGTTGCTCGTGATCAAGGCGGGTGCGCTGCTGCTCATCGCGCTCTGGCTCACCAACATCGCCAGCAATTTCGCCGAGAGCCGGATCAACTCGACCACAGATCTGACGCCATCGGTGCAGGTGCTGCTGGTCAAGATCATCCGCATCGGCCTGCTTGCGGTCGCGATCGTGATCGCGCTCGGCACGGTCGGCATCGATCTCTCGGCGCTCGCGGTGTTCTCCGGCGCGGTCGGCGTTGGCATCGGTATCGGCCTGCAGAAGATCGTCGCCAATTTCATCTCGGGGATCATCCTGCTCGCCGACAAATCGGTGAAGCCCGGTGATCTCGTCACCATCGGCGACAACACCGGGCGGATCAGCGCGATGAAGACGCGCTATATTTCCGTCGCCGCCGGCGATGGCCGCGAATTCCTGGTGCCGAACGAGGATCTGGTGACGCAGAAGGTCGTCAACTGGACCTACACCGACAAGAACACGCTGGTGAAGATCGCCTTCGGCACCAATTACGACGCCGACCCGCGGCTGGTCTGCAAGCTCGCCGCCGAGACCGCGGCCGCTCACCCGCGCGCGCAGAAGGGCAAGCCGCCGAATTCCATCCTGACCGAGTTCGCCGAAGCCGGGATGAAGTTCTCGCTCACCTTCTGGATTGCCGACCCCGACGGCATGGACAACGTCAAGAGCGACGTGATGCTGGCGCTGTGGGACGCCTTCAAGCGCGAAGGCATCCGGGTTCCCTACCCGGTTCGCGAAATCCGCGTCCGCGGCGGCGCCCTGCCGGTGGAAACCATCATGGAAGTCCCGAATTAGGCCCGCTTTCAGGCGCAAGGCAGGGCAGGCCTGACTTGCATGAAGGCGCGCAATCATTAAATTGGGCGCGAAATCAAGCCTTTCCGCCGATATCGAGCCCACCCCAGAAGATTGCGCCCGCATGAGCTACGTCGAAGCTACCGATACCTCGCTCCGCAAGACCGGGCAGATCAAGCTGCATGGACCAAGCGCCTTTGCCGGCATGCGCAAGGCGGGAGCGCTGGTGGCGAAGTGCCTCGACGAGCTCACCGACATCGTCGGGCCCGGCGTTCCGACCGACCGCATCGACCAGTTCGTCCGCGACTTCGCGTTCAGCAACAATGCCTATCCGGCGACGCTGATGTATCGCGGCTACCGCTATTCAACCTGCACCTCGCTCAACCACGTGGTCTGCCACGGCATGCCCGGCGACCGTCCGCTGAAAGAGGGCGACATCGTCAACATCGACGTCACCTTCATCGTCGACGGCTGGTACGGTGATTCCAGCCGGATGTATGCAGTCGGCCCGATCGCACGCAAGGCGGAGCGGCTGATCGAGGTGACCTATGAGGCCATGATGCGCGGCATCGCCGCGGTGAAGCCCGGCGCCACCACCGGCGACATCGGCCACGCCATCCAGAGTTTCGTCGAGCCGCAAGCCATGAGCGTGGTGCGCGATTTCTGCGGCCATGGCCTCGGGCGCATGTTCCACGACGAGCCGAACATCATCCATATCGGCCGGCCCGGCGAGGGCGTGCAGCTCAAGCCCGGCATGTTCTTCACAATCGAGCCGATGATCAATCTCGGCAAGCCGCATGTGAAGATCCTCTCCGACGGCTGGACCGCCGTGACTCGCGACCGCTCGCTATCGGCGCAGTTCGAGCATTCGGTAGGCGTCACCGCCACCGGCGTCGAGATTTTCACGCTGTCGGAGCGGCACGGCGAGAAGCAGATCGGGTGATCCCGGCGGCTGACGTTCGCATTCGCCGGCTGGCGTGAAACGGATTTGCCGCCGCAATTGACGGTTGCAAAAACGGTTATCCGCGGCAATGCTGGCGGCCGATGCCCGCCAAGACCGACCACGACAAGAGCAAGCCCGAAGAAGCGCCGCACTATCTCGGCCATCGCGAACGGCTGCGCGAGCGCTTCTACAGCGCGGGTGCGGACGCGCTCAGCGACTACGAGCTGCTGGAGATGGCACTGTTTTCGGCGCTGCCGCGGCGTGACACCAAGCCGCTGGCGAAGTCGCTGATCAAAATTTTTGGCTCGTTCGCCGAGGTCGTGCACGCGCCGGTGGCGCGCCTGCGCGAGGTAGACGGTGTCGGCGAGTCCGCGATCCACCAGCTCAAGCTGCTCGCGGCGGCGGCGCATCGCGTCGCCAAGGGCGGGGTCAACAGCCGCAACGCGCTGTCGTCCTGGAACGAAGTGATCGACTATTGCCGCACCAGCATGGCGTTCGCCGACAAAGAGCAGTTTCGCCTGCTGTTCCTCGACAAGCGCAACCAGCTCATCGCCGACGAGGTGCAGCAGACCGGCACCGTCGATCACACCCCGGTCTATCCGCGAGAGGTGATCAAGCGCGCGCTGGAATTGTCCGCGACCGCGCTGATCCTGGTGCACAACCACCCCTCAGGCGATCCCTCGCCCTCGCAGGCCGACATCCAGATGACCAAGGCGATCATCGACATCGCAAAACCGCTCGGCATCGCCGTGCACGACCACATCATCGTCGGCAAGAGCGGGCATGCGAGTTTGCGCGGGATGCGGCTGATCTAGTAGCAATATCGCGGATCGACCGGGACATAGGAGCCGTCCCGGCGCTGCGCGTAGCAGCCGCGCTGATAGGCGTAATAGCCGGAGCGGCGGCGTTCGCCCTCGGAGGCGATCGCAGCGCCCGTGCCGGCACCGACGACGGCGCCGATGGCGGCGCCGCGGCCTCCGCCGATGGCGCCACCCACGATCGCTCCACCGACGCCACCGAGGATGGCACCGCCAATGGCGTCCTGCGCCGCCGCCTCATGAGCCGGCATCGCGATCACGACCGCCAGACATGCCGCGATAGCGAAACTTCCAATGCGAAGACCTCGAAGCATGCTCGCCCTCCCCTGTGGTCAGACGAGTCATAGCGCCGCAGCCGGATTCGGACCAGAAAAATCACCATTTCGGGACCCGGCGCGTCACGCTATGGCGTCGGAGGCTCGGATCGAAGGCGGCTCAGACCATGGCGCATGCGCAGCACGGGCCGGCCGCTTCATCTCATGCATCGACCCAGCGCTGCACGGCCTCGGCGGTGTCGGCTGGCGTGGTGTTGAAGCAGATCGCGGCGTCGGGCGCCAGGCGGTGGACGAGGTTGAGCACCTTCTCGAACAGCAGCAGACGCTCCCGAGGCTCGCGCAGCCCCGCGCCGATCACGATGCAGTCGAAATTCTCCTCGCGCAACGCTACCGTGACGGCGGCTTCCGCCGCGGCATCGAGATCGATCAGGCAACTCGTGACCTCGTAACCGAGATCGCGCAGGCGCAGCAGCTGCGCATCGATATAGTTGCGCACGAGCTCCGGCGTGAGCTGCGGGAATGCGCTGTAGTCCGCGTTGCCGGGTTCGATGCCGATCGCGAGGACGCGCGTGGTCATGTTGGACTCCCTGGCCAGACTGCCTCGCGTCGCTAACGGGGCAGCGGCCCTGCCGGTTCCGTCGCGGACCGCCGCCCTGATCCCGGTCCTGCCGCTCATTTTCCCGGCGAGGTTGTAACCCACTTCACACGCGGCGCCCCGGCGGCCTGCCAGACTTGCAGGAGATCACGCTGGCCTCACGCCCTGATCACGGCACCTGGTTCATTTCGACTGACGCGCAGTTGCGAAAACTCATTCATTGCGGGAGCGGAAAATGATTTCATTCGAGAGTCTGAAAAGCGAATACGAGCGTAATTGGGCCAATCTCGAGATCCGGCCTTCGCGCCTCTCCGACGCGAACGCGATCGCGCGCAAAGCCATCAACGGCAAGGCGACCTATCAGCAGATCGAGCGGTTGACCGGCGTGCCCTGGTATTTCGCTGCCCTCTGCCACTACCGCGAATCCAATTCCGATTTCGACACCTATCTCGGCAACGGGGAAACGCTCCATCGCGCGACGACGCTCGTTCCGAAAGGACGCGGTCCGTTTGCCACGTTCGTGGACGGCGCCGTGGACGCCTTCAGAATCGAGAATTTTGTCGGCGCTCACGACTGGGGGATCGCGCGGATTCTGTTCCGGCTCGAAGCGTTCAACGGCTTCGGCTATCACGCCAAGGGCTGCAACTCGCCCTATCTCTATGGCGGTTCGACGCTGTATGGCCCGCCCGAGGCAAGGGCCGGAAAATTCGTCCGCGATCATGTGTTCGATTCGAACCACGTCGATTCCCAGCTCGGCACCGCGGTGATCCTGCATGCGATGATGTCGCTGGATTCCTCGATCACCCTCGACGGCAGCCCGCAATTCGCAAGCCGCGCCGAGCCGGAGGACGACGCGGCGTCGACGATCGTCCTCATGCAGCAGGCGCTCAACAAGCTCGGCGCCAATCCGCCGCTCGCGGAGGACGGCATCAGCGGGCCGAAGACCAGGGCCGCGGTCTCGCAGTTTCAGCAGCAGAACGGCCTGAGAGATACCGGACTTCTCGACGGCGCCACCGTCGGCGCCCTCACGCGCGCGGCGCAGTCGGGCCCCACCGGACCGACCGGCGATGTCTCCCGGATCATGAAGCGGCTGGAGGACCTCGCGCAATTGCTGCGGCCGCCGGTCGGCGGTGTGACGCCGGCAACGACGACATCGGGCAATACGCTGCCCGCCACCAATGATCCGATCAGCCTGTTCGAACGGCTCTTTTCCCTCGTCAACAAGTCAGCCCCCATGCCAGGACCAGTCACCCTCACCCCAACCAGCCCCGCTCCCGTCGACCAGTTGAAGCAGGTCGTCGACCTGCTCGGCACCTTGCTCAACCGGGACGGCAAGCCCGTCCTCGGCCAGGTCAATGGCGCGCTCGGCGAGACCATCGGCAAGATGCTCGACGGCAAGAAGACTGCGCTCGGCATCGGCGGCTCGCTGATCACGGCGCTGCTGTCGTCGGTGACGGCGAGCCCCAATGCGGGAGGCCTTGCCGGGTTGCTCGGGACGCTCGTGTCGGCGGTGCCGGGCCTCGGCCAGTTCGCGATGCCGATCTCGCTGGCGCTCACAGCCTGGGGCGTGCTCGGCAAGATGGAGAAGTGGGCCCAAGGCACAGCGCCGCCGCCCAAGCCGACGACGTAGCCTGCCACCATCCTTCGAGACGCCCGCCTATGGCGGGGCCCTCAGGACGAGATTGCGTTTCGCGGCGCTACTGCCGCAGCATGATCAGGGGATCGGCGGTATCGGGGACGCGCCGCCATTGCGCGTTGTCGTCGGCCTCGAACTGCCAGGCCTCGCCGGCCTTCGACAGCAGGATGATCTGGCCGCGGTCTAGCCGCCATTGCGTCGGGTTGAACTGCGCGATGGCCGCATCGCATTTCGGCTTGAGGAAGACCTGGAAATTGTCCGGCCCGGCTTCCGTGTTGGTCAGCGTTAGCCCGCAGACAGGCTGGCCGTTGCCGCGCACGATCGACCAGTCGCCGATCATCTGGTCCATCGACTTCGCCATCGAGCGGGCGGCGGCGAGGTCTTGCAGGATGTAGACGCCCTCGCCCTGCCGCAGGCCCTCGAAGATGCCGGCCTCGACCTCGGTGAAGTCGATCACGGCCTCACCGCTCGCATCCTGCAAGCGGACGATGTCGAGACCCCTGACGCTCCAGGCGACGATGTCCTTGGTGAAAGGCAGCGCGGCCTTGCAGGCCGGCTCCAGCTCGAGCTTGAAGCCCTGCGCCGCGGCGTCGGCCTTGAGCGTGACGACGCAGGTCTTGCTGCGCTCGGTGGTCGAGAGCTCCCACTGCCCGGGCATCTCCTTCTTCAGGGTCGTCGTATCCTGCGCCTGCGCGATGCCGATCGCGGCCAAGCAGGCCACGACGGCGAATGTAACGACGCGAAGAACTCCCATCAGCGTCCCTTGAACGGCGTTTCGGCAACCGGCGTCAACGGCGCCTTGCCTGAGAACCAGGACTTGAGATTGTCGACCACGAGCTGATCCATCGCGTTGCGCGTCACCACCGAGGCCGAGCCGATATGCGGCAGCAGCACCACATTCTGCATGGCCTTGAGCTCGTCCGGCACGTTCGGTTCGGCCGCGAACACGTCGAGGCCGGCCGCGAGGATGGTGCCGGACTTGAGCGCCTGGACCAGCGCCGGTTCGTCGATCACCGAGCCGCGCGCAACGTTGACCAGCACCCCGCGCGGGCCGAGCGCCTTCAGCACCTCGGCGTTGATCATCTTGTTGGTCGAGGCGCCACCGGGCACGATCACCATCAGCGTGTCCACCGCCTTCGCCATCTCGATCAGGTCGGGGTAGTGCTTGTAGGAGACGTCCTTGGACGGGTTGCGGGTGTGATAGACCACCGGCACCAGCGAGGCATCGAGCCGGCGCGCGATCGCCTGTCCGATCCGGCCCATGCCGACGATGCCGACCTTGCGGTCGCGCAGCGAGCCGACGCTGAGCGGATAGTTCTGGGTCTGCCAGAGACCGGAGCGCACATAACGGTCGGCCTTGATGAACTCGCGCACCGTGGAGATCAGAAGCCCCATCGCGACGTCGGCGACCTCCTCGGTCAGCACGTCGGGCGTATTGGTGACGATGATGTTATGCTCGGCGGCGTATTTGGCATCGACGTGGTCGTAGCCGACGCCGAAGCTCGCCACCATCTCGATCTTGGGCAATTGCGACAGCGAATCCCGGTCGGCGCGCACGGTGTGATAGGTCACCGCCACGCCGCGGATCTTTTCGCGGATCGCCGGCGTCAGCCGCTCGAGATCGCCCCGCGTCTCCGCCTTGTGCACGACGAAATGATCGGAAAACCCGTTCTCGAGGATCGGCCGGACCGGCCCATAAATCAGAAGGTCGATCTTTTCGGACGAAATCGAACCGGTGGTCATCAGTTGTCCTTTCCAAGCGCGCTCTCGTGCCAGCGCCGTAAGACGAGGTGGGAAACTAGCGCCAGCACCCCATAGATGACAATCCCGGCCAGCGACAACAGCAGCAGCGCTGCGAACATGCGGGGTATGTTCAAGCGGTAGCCGGATTCTGCGATCCTGTAGGCGAGCCCGGAGCCGGCGCCGGCCGTTCCCGCCGCGATCTCGGCCACGACCGCGCCGATCAGCGACAGGCCGCCGGCAATGCGCAGGCCGCCGAGAATATAAGGCAGCGCCGCCGGCAGCTTGAGATAGCGCAGGGTCTGCTGTGGCGAGGCGCCATAGAGCTGGAACAGGCCCGCGAGGTTGCGATCGACCGAATTGAGCCCGAGCGTGGTATTGGACAGCACCGGGAAGAAGGCGACGATGAAGGCGCAGACCACGACCGCGGTCTGCTGCTCCAGATAGATCAGCAGCAGCGGCGCGATCGCGATGACCGGCGTGACCTGAAGCACCACGGCATAGGGGAATAGCGATGCTTCCACCCATTTGGACTGGTTGAACAGCAGCGCCAGCGCGATGCCGCCGACGCTGGCCGCGACAAAACCTTCAAGCGTGGTCAGCAGCGTCGCGGCAAGCGATTGCGACAGCACCGCCCAATCCTTGATCAGTGTCGCGAATATGACCGAGGGCGCCGGCAGCACGTAAGGCGGGATGTCCTTGATCCGGACCACGAGCTCCCAGGCGAGCAGTCCCGCCGCGAACACGATGACCGGTAGCGCGAAGCGCACCGCGCGTTGCGCGCCGGACGGCTTCGCAGTGACGGAAGCTTGCGCGTTCATAGCGTCGACTGCCCTGCATAGGACGGCGCCAGCGCCGCCGACACTTTCCGGCAATAATCGGAATAGGCGACTGAAGTGCGAAACTCCTCGCCACGCCGCTCGACCGTCTCGACGCGGAAGTCGGCCTGGATGCGGCCCGGCCGCGCGGTCATGACCACCACGCGCTGCGACAGATAGACGGATTCGAACACCGAATGCGTGACGAAGATGACGGTCTTGCCGAGCCTGCGCCACAGCGCGAGCAAATCGTCGTTGAGGCGGAAGCGCGTGATTTCGTCGAGCGCCGCGAACGGCTCATCCATCAGGAGGATATCAGGGTCTGTGACGAGCGCGCGCGCCAGCGACACCCGCATCTTCATGCCGCCGGAGAGCTCGCGCGGAAAGGCGTCGGCAAAATCGGCAAGCCCGACGCTTGCGAGCGCCTCATCGGCGCGCGCGCGCGATTCCGCCTTCGGAACGCCTGAGAGCTTCAGCGGCAACCGCACATTCTCGCGCACGCTGGTCCAGGGCATCAGGGTCGGTTCCTGAAACACGAAGCCGATGCCATGACCTGGGTGAACATGACCTGGCTGCGGTGTGCCCTCACGACGCGCCAGCCGGACGATTCCTGACGACGGCGCGCTGAGTTCGGCGATCAGCCGCAGCGCCGTCGACTTGCCGCAACCTGACGGCCCCAGCAGCGAGATGAACTCGCCCTTGCGCACCGCAAGATCGAGCGGGCCGAGCGCCATCAGGCCGTTGTCATAGGCCTTCGTCACGCCGCGCAGGCTGACAGCCAGAGCCGTCAGGCCGGTCTCGACCCCCGCCGACGTTTGGACTGATGACATCGGCCCTGCGCTACGGCTTGCTCGGGCGCAGCTCGGCGCCGACGCCCTTGTTGACGAAGCGCAGCGTATAGGATTTGCGGAAATCGAGGTCCGCCTTCACCACGCCCGCCTTCACCATCTTGTTGAAGAAGGAGGTGTAGCGCTCGTCGCTCATCGCGCCGATGCCGTTCTTCAGCGAATCGCCGGAATCGACGATGCCGTATTCCTTCATCTTGGCGACGGAATAGGCGAGCAGCTCGTCCGTCATCTCCGGATTGAGCTTCTTGATCATGGCGTTGCCCGCTGAATTGTCGCGGTAGATGTAATTGTACCAGCCGACCATGGAGGCATCGACGAAGCGCTGCACCAGGTCGGGCTTCTTCTCGACGACGTCGCGGCGGCTCTCGATCAGGGTCGAATAGGTGTTGAAGCCGTAATCGGCGAGCAGCAACACGTTGGGCTTGAAGCCCGCGGCCTTCTCGACCGCGAAGGGCTCCGAGGTGACGTAACCCTGCATCGCGCTCTTGGGATTGGCGATGAAGGGCTGCGGATTGAAATTGTAGGGGCGAACGTTCTTCTCGCTGAAGCCGTATTCGGACTTCAGCCACTGGAAATAGCTGGTCATGCCCTCCTTGGAGACGAACAGCGTCAGCGGCTTGAGGTCCTCGATCTTGGCGACCTTGGCATCGGGCTGCGTCAGCATCACCTGCGGATCCTTCTGGAACACCGCGGCGATGGTGACGACCGGGACGTTGTTGGCGACTGCGTCGAACGACATCAGCGTGTTCGCGGCCATGAAGAAATCGATCTTGCCGGCGATCAGCAGCATCCGGTTGTTCTCGTTGGGCCCGCCGGGCACGATGGTGACGTCCAGCCCGTATTTCTTGTAAGTGCCATCGGCGACGGCCTGGAAAAAGCCGCCATGCTCGGCCTCGGCGACCCAATTGGTGCCGAACATGACCTTGTCCAGGGTTTCGGCGCGGGCCGGGACGACCGAGACGAAAGCGGCCATCAGGCCCGCCGTTAAGGCTCGCCGCAGATGAGAGGGGCTCATGATGGGACTCCGTCGATCGCTTCTAGCCGATGTCCAAGCAACGCGATAAAACCGCAAGACATTCGGGGACGCGAGCCGGCCTGGCCCGCGTCCCCTGATACCCTAAATTACGCGACAAATTCGGGCAAAGAAACCTTGATGACGCCTTCCCGCGATTGGACCGAGATTCGCTGGGCCGATGCCAGCCTCGCGGAGGTTTCGCGCTGGATCGCGGTGCTGCCGCTGGCCGCGACCGAGCAGCACGGCCCGCATCTGCCGCTCGAGACCGACGTGCTGATCGCGGACGCCTATCTCGCGCGCGTGCGCGAGCTCCTGCCCGAGCGCGCTCCGGCCACTTTCCTGCCCGTTGAACCGATCGGGATTTCCACCGAGCATATCGACTATCCGGGCACGCAGACGCTGCCGACTGACATCGCGTTGAAAAAATGGACCGCGATTGGCGAGGACGTCGCGCGCCGCGGAGTGAAGAAGCTCGTCATCGTCACCAGCCATGGCGGCAACAGCGCGGCCATGATGCTGGTCGCGCAGGATCTTCGCGCGCATCGGAAACTGTTCGTGGTGACGACGTCGTGGTCGCGGCTGTCGGGCGCGGACAAGCTGTTCCCGGCCGACGAAGTGCGCCACGGCATCCACGGCGGCGCCATTGAAACCTCGATCATGCTGGCGCGCTATCCCGATCGGGTGCGCATGGATGCGATCGCGAATTTTCCCGCGAGCAGCATCGCGATGGAGCAGCAATATCGCTGGCTGTCGACGCAGCGACCCGCGCCGTTCGCCTGGCAGGCGCAGGATCTCCACGCGAGCGGCGCCGCCGGCAACGCGACGCTAGCCGTGGCCGCGAAGGGCGAGCAGCTGATCGACCAGGGCGCCCGCGCTTTTTGCGAGCTGCTTGCCGAGGTTGATAACTTCGACGTGAACAGGCTCGCAAAAGGCCCGCTCGGCTAGCGCTCATCCTTCTGGAATCATTCAGGAAAGAGCCAGACTCGAGCTCCGCCTTTGCCGAGTTCGAACCGGACGCGCGGAGCCTCCGTCCAACTCGGTACGCGGGCCACAAGGGACCGCCTCAACCCGGATGGAGTTTCACATGTCGATTAAGACCAAGATTTTCGCAGTTGCCCTCACCGCGCTCACCCTGACCGGCAGCGTCGTGGCCACCACCTCGCAGGCGCAAGCCAAGCCGCTCGGCTGGGGCGTCGGTGTCGGCCTGGGCATCGCCACCGCCGCCGTCGTCGGCTCCGCGATCGCCGCCAGCAACGATCCCTATTACAACGGCTATCACCGCTGCGGCTGGGCCGCCCAGTACAACGCCTTTGGCCAGTACGTCGGCCGCGTGCGTACCTGCTTCTGATTTGAGTCCCTGAGGCCGATCTCACGTGGATCCCGCGTCCGACACGGGCGCCTCATCCACCCCGTGTCGTGCCCCCGACCCCGCCCGGATGTCCCCCCGGGCGGGGTCAACCGTTTTGGACCTTGGAATTTGTTGCAGTCCCGTCACATCGCGGTGCGAACCATCTCCTGCGACAATCCGCACTAGTTGCTACTGCGAATTAATCGCAATAATGTTTCCAGAGACTCAGGGGCTTGGGAAGAAATCGCGCCGGATCGAGATCATCTCGACCGATCGCGGAGCACCTAATCCTGATGACAGGGTCGCCGCGAATCGGCAGGGATAGTGCGGCGAGTGGACACACTCGCTTTGGGGGCGTGCGTTTTGACGTTGAGGGGTCACCGTTACAGGTATTTGCGAACGGCCGCGGCGATTGCCACGGGCGTCTTGACTTTGCCCGCCAGCAGCCGCGCGGCTGATCTGCCGCTGAAGGCACCGGCGCTGAAGGCCGTCTATGACTGGACCGGCCTCTACATCGGTGCGCATGCCGGCTACAGCCTCGGCTCGTCGCGCTTCGCGCTGAACGACGGCACAGGCATTAGCGACAGCGGCGTCTTCAGCGGCATGATCGGCGGCGTGCAGGCCGGCTACAATTACCGGCTCAATTCCGGCTGGCTCCTCGGCGTCGAAGGCGATTTTTCGTTTCCGAACTACATCACTTCCAACTCGATCGTGTCCTTCCTGGCGACACCCGCCAACACCGTCACGCAGCAATGGGACTACACTGCGAGCCTGCGCGGCCGCGTCGGCTACACCAGCGGTCCCTGGCTGGTCTACGCCACCGGCGGCTTTGCATGGATGGGCGAGCGCTATTTCGACACGCCGGCCGCAGGCGAAGCAGTCCCGAAAATCCTGAACACGCGGCCCGGCTGGATCGCGGGTGCCGGCATCGAATACGGCTTTGCGCCGCATTGGAGCGCACGGCTCGAATATCTCTATAGCCGCTTCGACGGCGCCAATGTCGCCTTCTCCACAGGTGCCCAATACAATTCGTCGTCGCTCGACTTCCAAACGATCCGGCTCGGCCTCAACCGCAAGGTCGATTGGCCGGGCATGCCGGGCTACAATCCCAAGAGCTTGGGGATCGGCTCGCTAATCGACACCGAATCGGATCGCTGGGAGATCCACGGCCAGAGCACTTATCTGCCGCAAGGCTACCCGTCGTTCCCCGCCCTCTACACCGGGCCGAATTCGCTCTCGCCATCAAGGCAGGCCAAGGCGACCTGGAGCAACAGCCTGTTCCTGAACGCAAAGCTGTGGGACGGCGGCGAGGTCTACTACAATCCCGAACTGCTGCAGGGATTTGGATTGAACGACACGGTCGGCGCGGCCGGTTTCCCCAACGGCGAGGCGCAGAAGTCGAACTTCCCCTATCCGCACTACAACACATCGCGCCTGTTCGTGCGCCAGACATTCGGCTTTGGCGGCGAGCAGGAAGAGCTCGCGAGCGGCCAGTTGCAGCTCGGACAGAAGGTCGACGTATCCAGGCTCACGGTGCAGGCCGGCAAATTCCCCGTGATCGACGTGTTCGACGGCAACGCCTACGCCAAGGACACCCGCAAGGACTTCATGAACTGGTCGCTGTGGGCGCCAGGCGCCTTCGACTATTCAGCCGACAAGGTCGGCCTCACCTACGGCGTCACCGCCGAGCTGAACCAGAAGCAGTGGGCGCTGCGCGGCGGCTACTTCCTGATGGTCGCCGAGTCCAATTCGAATCATTTCGACACCAGGGTCGGCGAGCGCGGCCAGTACGTGCTCGAGCTCGAAACGCGCTTCTCGCTCCTTGGCCAACCCGGCAAGCTCAGGACCATCGGCTGGCTCGACAGCGCCAATATGGGCAGCTTCCGCGAGACGCTGGACAATCCCGCGCTCAACCTTGACATCGCGCAGACCCGACGCGGCCGTCTGAAGTATGGCTACGTGCTCAACCTCGAGCAGGCGATCACCGACGATGTCGGTCTGTTCAGCCGCTGGAGCTGGAACGACGGCAAGACCGAGACGCTGGCCTTCACCGACATTCACCGCAGCCTGTCGGCGGGATTGTCGATCAAGGGCACGAAATGGGGCCGGCCGGATGACGTGATCGGCGTCGGCGGCGCCATCAATGCCATCTCGCAGGATTATCGCGACTTCCTGGCCGCCGGCGGCCTCGGTGTTCTCATCGGCGACGGCGCGCTCAACTACCGCCGCGAGCGCATCCTCGAAACCTATTACGCCTACGCGCTGAACAAGAGTCTCACCCTCACCGCCGACTACCAGCTGATCGTCAACCCCGCCTACAACGCCGATCGCGGCCCGGTGTCGGTATTTTCCGGGCGGCTACACGGCGAGTTCTGAGCGCTTCCGGCTACGTGACTTACGCAGCCCGGATCGCGTCCAGGAACTTCCCGACCTCGACCTTGAGGCGGCCGCTCTCGCCGGACAGCGACTTCGCTGACGCGAGCACGGTGGAGGAGGCCGATCCGGTCTGGCTCGCGCCGCGCTGCACGTCGACGATGCTGGCGGAGACCTGTTGGGTGCCGCATGCCGCCTGCTGCACGTTGCGGGAAATCTCCCGCGTCGCCGCGCCTTGCTGCTCGACCGCGGAGGCGATCGCCGATGCGATCTCGGACATGCGGGTGATGGTGTCGCCGATCGACTTGATGGCGCCGACGGAATCCTGCGTCGCGCTCTGGATTCCCGTGATCTGCTGGCTGATCTCGCCGGTGGCCTTGGCGGTCTGCTCGGCGAGCGCCTTGACCTCGGAGGCGACCACGGCGAAGCCGCGCCCGGCCTCGCCGGCGCGCGCCGCCTCGCTCGTTGCATTGAGCGCCAGAAGATTGGTCTGGCCCGCGATCTGGCTGATGAGCTCGACCACGTCGCCGATCCGGCCGGCCGCCTTGGCGAGTTCGCCGACATAGTCGTTGGTACGCGCAGCCTGCTGCACCGCTTCGCCGGCCACCCGCGCGGAGTCCTGGACCTGCCGGCTGATCTCGTCGACCGAGGACGCCATTTCCTCCGCGGCCGCGGCGACGGTCTGCACGTTGCTGGAGGCCTGCTCGGAGGCGGCCGCAACGGTCGCGGTGACCTTTTCCGATTGATCGGCGGTGCTCGTCAGCGTTCCCGCCGACACTTCCAGCTCCGACGATGCCGACGACACGGTGTTGATGACGTCGCCGATCAACGCTTCGAAATCGCGTGCGATCTGGTCCATGCGCTGGCTGCGCCGGAGCTTCGCCTCGGCTTCCACCGCGGCGGCCTCATCGGCGGCCTTCTTGGCGGAGAGCGAATCTTTGAAGTGCTGGAGCGAGCCCGCCACCTGGCTGATCTCGTCATTGCGGCCGGTCACGGGAATCTCGACCTCGTGCTGCCCGGCGGCAAGAGTTGCGATCACGTCCGCGAGCCGGCTGAGCGGCGTCACCACGCGCCTGCGCAACATCATCGTCACGCCACCGAGTGTCCCCAGCAGCGCCAGCACCGCCACGCCCGCGAGCGCGAGCATCGCCAGCGCGCCGTCGCGCGCGGCCGAGGCGCGCTCGGCAGCTTCCGCCAGCGCGGCATCGCGGACGCCGTAGAACATCTGGATGGCGGGGACGATGATGTTGGCCAGCTCTTCGGCATTGATGCCGTACTTGCCGTCGCCACGCGCCGCGAGCATCTCCTTGTCCACGGCAGCGGCTGCTTTCCCGAAATAGGAATCCGTCGCCGCCTTCAGCGCGGTGGCGATCCGGGGCGGGCTTCCGAGCTGGTCGATGCCGGCCTCGATGCGCTCGCGGTCGGCCTCGACACGTCCCTGCATCCGATCCATCAGCGACAATTCGGCCGCCGTGAGCGGTCGGCGAGCGCTCAGCGCCGGCGACAGCGTGGCGGCGCGGCTGCCGGCCGAGACGCGCAGATCCTGCGCCGTTCGCGCCAGGCTCAACAGCGCCGCAAGCGAGGAATCGGCATTGATGACCTTGGCTTCAAGCCGGTTCATGATCGGCTCGATATTGCCGATGACCTCGGCAACGCCTGGAAGGAAGCCCTTGATTACAGCGCCGTCGCGCGTCGCCAGGGGCACGCTCATCGCGCGATCTGCCGCCGTGATGATATCCTTGAGCCGCCGCGCAGTACGGTCCAGGTTTTCGATCATCGCTCCGGAATCATCCAGCACCATGATGGCGCGCCTTGCCCCCTCGAACGCGCCATCGACCGCTTTCGCCGCCTTTGCGGCGGCTTCGATCTGGACCTGCGTCGCAGAATTCTCCTGGAAGATCGGGGAAATGTAGGGAGCACGAAGGCCGGCAACGTGCTGACTGACCATCAGGGTCGCACCGAAGGCCTCGACCGTCTTGATCGCATCGGAGCGGTTCGTGAAGATGCGCGCCTGGGGTATCAGCACCTCGGCGCCAAGGATGACTGCAAACACCGTCACCGTCAGCATCGACAGCGCAAAGAGCTTCCCGATCCGCATTCTGATCCCCGAATACATTCCTGCAAATGCCGAGACCTAGCTGGTGGCCGCTAAGAGCCCGTTAAGCAACGGCATGCCCGTAGTTCCGCGGGGTATTGGGGAGTGCCTTCGGGGACGGGGTCGCCGAAGTTCCTTCGCGATGCCCGATGGGACAGAATCATCGGCATTTCTTCCTCGAATACCTATATCAAGACCTGTGCGGCCATCCGCGCCACACTCCCTTACCTCGGAACATCAATGCTCTCCGCCGAACTCGCCATCGTCGTCGTCCTGATCGTCATCAACGGCTTGCTGTCCATGTCCGAGTTGGCCGTGGTCTCGTCGCGCCCGGCCCGGCTGTCGATGCTCGCCGCCAAGGGCGTCCGCGGCGCCGAGCGGGCGCTGACGCTCGCGGCCGATCCCGGCAAATTCCTCTCGACGGTGCAGATCGGGATCACGCTGGTCGGCGTGCTCTCCGGCGCGTTCTCGGGCGCGACGCTCGGACAGCGGCTGACGCAATGGCTGCTCGAGCTCGGCCTGTCCGCAGGAATTGCCGACATCGTCGGAGTGGGGCTGGTCGTCACGCTCATCACCTACGCCACCCTGATCGTCGGCGAGCTGGTGCCGAAGCAGGTGGCGCTGCGCGACCCCGAGAGCATCGCGGTCAGGGTTGCACCCGCGATGCACGTGCTTGCGAAGGTCTCGCTGCCGCTGGTCTTCCTGCTCGATCTCTCCGGCAAGCTGATCCTCACGCTGCTCGGCCATGGCGGCAAGTCTGAAGAAAAAGTGTCAGAAGATGAGATCCATCATCTCGTCAGCGAAGCCGAAAACGCAGGCGTGCTCGAGTCAGGTGAAAAGGAGATGATCGCGGGCGTGATGCGGCTCGGCGACCGGCCGGTCGGCGCGATTATGACGCCGCGCACGGAGGTCAACGAGATCGACCTGAACGATACGCCGGAAAGCATTCAAGCGACCATCGCCAAGAGTCCGCATTCGCGCTTTCCGGTGTCCGACGGCGACCGCGACAAGCCGATTGGCGTGCTTCAAGCCAAGGACCTGCTGGTGGCCTTCATGAACGAGCGCACGCCGGATTTGCGCGTGCTGGTCCGCGAGGCGCCCGGCATTCCCGCCTCGGCCGATGCCCGCGACGTGCTGGCGATCCTGAAGGCTGCACCGGTGCATGTCGGCCTCGTCTACGACGAATACGGCGCCTTCGAAGGCATCGTGACGACGGCTGACATTCTGGAATCCATTGTCGGTGCCTTCCATTCCGAGGAAGGCCCGCCGGAACCGGCCTACGTCAAGCGCGCGGACGATTCGCTGCTGGTCTCAGGCTGGATGCCGGTCGACGAATTCGGCGAGCTGCTCGGCATCGAACTGCCGCCGCACCGCTACAACACCGTCGCCGGCCTCGTGCTGCAACAGTTCAACGTGCTGCCTGATGTCGGCGACGCCTTCGACTTTGGCGATTGGCACATCGAGGTGGTCGATCTCGACGGGCGGAGGATCGACAAGATTCTGGCGAGCCGGCGGAGCGAAGTAGAGACGGGGTGAGCCACTCTCGTCGTCCCGGAAGCGCAGCGAAGCGGAGCGCAGATCCGGGACCCATAGCCACAGGATTGAGCTTGGCGAAGACTGGTAGTTGCGCGGTGCTGCTGTCTGCGCATGATCGACAGATCACGCGGTATGGGTCCCGGATCTGCGCTGGCGCTTGTCCGGGACGACGGCGGAGTTTGTGGTTAGAGCTTGCGCCAAACTCTAGACCCTCACCCGAACCTCACCCCGATCCGCTTTTCCTTGCGCCAGATCACGGTGCAGGCGAGATGTTTTCCGTCGGCCCGCACAAGCAGGCTGAAATGGTCGGGGATGCCGACGGGACTGCTGACGTCGAGCGCGGCGCCGGTATCTGACAGGTTGCGGATAGTGCAGTCGATCGCGCCGCCGCCGCCGAACTCGATCGTTCCGGCCTTCAGCACGCGATGCCTTGCCTTGTCGCGCCGCTCGTCCATGGGAACAATCTACACCCAAAGTTGAATCAAACGTTAAACGCACCCCCCTCGCGATGCTTTTGCGCGCGCGGCCGCGGCCCTGCAAGTGGACCGGCGTCCTACAGCGCCGGCTGGAACGTCTCCGTCCGTGCCATCCGCCAGGCGTCCCGGAAGCGTGGGTCTTCGGTGCCTTCGAGCAGTTCGCCCGGACGCAGCGACGGATAAAGCTGCGCGAAGGATTTCACGTCCGTCGTCGAGGTGCGCTGGGAGAAGTGGATCGGGCGCAGCTGCTGCGGATGTTCGAGACCGGCCGCGGCGATCAGCTCGGTCAGCGAGTGCAGCGTCGCCAGGTGATAATTGTGCACGCGGTCGATCTTGAGCGGCACATAGAGTGCGCGCGCCCGCGTCGGGTCCTGCGTCGCGACGCCGGTCGGGCAGCGGTCGGTGTGGCAGCTCAGCGACTGGATGCAGCCGAGCGAGAACATGAAGCCGCGCGCCGAATTGCAGTAGTCCGCACCGATCGCCATGGCGCGCGCCATGTCGAACGCGGTGGCTATCTTGCCGGAGGCGCCGATCTTGATGCGGTCGCGCGCGTTGATGCCGATCAGCGCGTTGTGGACGAAACTGACGCCCTCGCGCATCGGCATGCCCAGATGGTCCATGAACTCCAGCGGCGCGGCGCCGGTGCCACCCTCGTTGCCGTCGACAACGATGAAGTCGGGATAGATGCCGGTCTCGATCATCGCCTTGCAGATCGCCAGGAATTCCCACGGATGACCGATGCACAGCTTGAAGCCCGTCGGCTTGCCGCCGGAGAGCTTTCGCATCTCGCCGATGAACTTCATCATGCCGACAGGCGTCGAGAAGGCGCGATGCGAGGCCGGCGAGATGCAATCCTCGCCCATGGCGACCCCGCGGATCTTGGAAATCTCCTCCGAGACTTTCGCCGCCGGCAGCACGCCGCCATGACCGGGCTTGGCGCCCTGGCTGATCTTGAGCTCGACCATCTTGATCTGGTCCTGGGTCGCGACGCGCGCGAAGGCTTCGGGATCGAAGGCGCCGTCGAGATGACGACAGCCGAAATAGCCCGAACCGATCTCCCAGATGATGTCGCCGCCCATCTCCGCGTGATAGGGGCTGAAGCCGCCCTCGCCGGTGTCGTGCGCGAAGCCGCCCTTCTTGGCGCCGGCATTCAGCGCGCGCACGGCGTTCGGGCTGAGCGCGCCAAAACTCATGGCGGAAATGTTGAATACCGAAGCCGAATACGGCTTGGCGCAATCCGGGCCGCCGATAGTGACGCGGAATTTCTCCTCGGCATGCGTCTTCGGCGAGACCGAGTGATGCATCCACTCATAACCCTGGCGGTAGACGTCCTCCTGGGTACCGAACGGACGCTTGTCGAGCTGCATCTTGGCGCGCTGATAGACCACCGCACGGATGTCGCGCGAGAACGGCATGCCGTCCTTCTCGCTCTCGAAGAAATACTGCCGCATCTCCGGGCGTATCTCTTCGAGCAAAAAACGGATATGGGCCGAGATCGGGTAGTTGCGCAGAACGGCGTGGCCCTTCTGCATGAGGTCGCGGACGCCAAGCGCCGTCAGCGCGCCGAAGATCAGGATCGGGATCAGCAGAATGTCGAAGATCTTGCCATCGGCAAATCCGATGCCGGTCAGCAGCGCAGTGACCACCGCGCAGATCGTCAGGACGATGAAGCGCGGAGAGAATGGCAGCAGCAGGGTTTCCATGATCCCCTCTTCCGCCAGCGGCAGCCGTTTGACCGACGGGTTGGGCGATTCCTGCGTTTTGTTCTCGTCGGCCACGATTCCCATCCTCTCGCCAGCATGAGGCGGTACGATACGCCCGCGCCTGTCATACGGATATGACGCGGCGGTTGTTTCACGCTAGCGAATTCGGCGGGGACAAATCAATCAGCCCGATGGGCGGGCTGCTGCGGTGCAGCAGGGCTCGGGAGGGACGGGCATTAACCGGTCAAGGCGCTTTACTCAGGCAAGCGTCCTGGCTTTTGCCAGGACGAGACCGAGAGGGCCTACCGCTCGACGAACGCCTTTTCGATCACGAAATGGCCGGGCTTGTTGCCCGAGCCCTCGACGAAGTCGCGGCCTTCGAACATCAGTTTCAGCTCTTCGAGCATCGCCGGGCTGCCGCACATCATGATGCGGTCGGTCGCGATGTCGAGCGGACCCTGGCCGATGTCGTTGAAGATCTGCTCGGAGCTGATGAGGTCGGTGATGCGGCCGCGATTCTTGAACGGCTCGCGGGTCACGGTCGGGTAGTAGATGAGCTTGTCCGCGAGCAACTCCCCGAACAGTTCGTCCTCGCGAAGACCGGCGACGAGCTTCTCGCCATAGGCGAGCTCGGAGACCTGGCGGCAGCCGTGCACCAGCACGATGCTGTCGAACTGGTCGTAAACCTCGGGATCCTTGATCAGGCTGGCGAAGGGCGCGAGGCCGGTGCCGGTCGAGAGCAGCAGCAGCCGCTTGCCGGGAATGAGATTGTCCGTGATCAGCGTGCCGGTCGCCTTGCGGCCGACCAGGATGGTGTCGCCTTCCTTGATCTTCTGGAGACGCGACGTCAGCGGGCCGTCCTGAACCTTGATCGAGAAGAACTCGAGCTCTTCCTCGTGATTAGCGCTCGCCATGCTGTAGGCGCGGAGCAGCGGGCGGCCCTCAACCTCGAGGCCGATCATCGCGAACTGGCCGTTCTGGAAGCGGAAGCCGGAATCGCGGGTTGCGCGAAAGCTGAACAGGGTGTCGGTCCAGTGCTGGACGGAAAGAACCTTCTCTCGGTAAAACGCGCTCATGATTTTCGATATTCCGAATAATTGCGGTTTTAGGGCAAAAGCGTTGCCCGGCCCCTGAAAGCGGAGCGGACACCATTGCCATGGCGGAGGATTTCGCGAGTGTGATCTACGCCATTGAGACCAATAATCAACCTCGTTCCGGATGCAATTGATGCCGGTCAAACCGGCATTTGCGGCGGAAATGGTCACATCATTAATGGATCTGCTGTCCAGCGCATTCGGAAGGCAATTTCTTTTCCCTCCCAGGCTCGAATACAGCACTTAATTTCCGTAGCGCTCGCGAGAATTTCATTAAGAATAGCTCTGATTTCACCCCCGTTTAGCGTCGTTTCCCCGATTTTTGCGGCTTTTGGCGCCAAGATCGACCGGAACTGGCGACTAGGACCGGCGACAGAGACAGATGGCGAGCGGCGAGCGGATCTTCGTGCAGGCGATCAAGCGCTATTGCGTAACCCATGGCATCGCGCTCGATGTCCGCGCCGATGGCTGGCTGCTCGCGATGCGCCGGGGCGAGCAGCGCCACTTCGCGTTCGGCTACGACATCGGCCTCAACAGCGCCATCGCGCACCGCCTGGCCAATGACAAATCGGCCACCGCCGAGGTGCTGGCGCTCGAGGGCGTGCCCTGCATTCCCCATCGCCTGTTCCTCAATCCGAAGTTGGGCGAGAAGGTTGTCGGCGTTGGCTGGCGAGAGGCAATGCTGGCGCTGCTTGGCGACAATCCGCAAGGCGTGGTGGTGAAGCCGAACGAGGGGACGTCGGGACGATCCGTCTTCAGGGTCACGACGGAAACAGAGCTCGATCATGCGGTTGGCGAAGCCTTTTCGATGAGCGCCGGACTCGTGATCTCACCCTATGCCGTGATCGAGGACGAAGTACGCGTGGTCCTGCTCGATGATGTGCCACTCGTCGTCTACAGCAAGCAGCGTGGCTCGGGTTGGCGGCACAATCTCGATGCGGGCGCGAAGCCCGTGCTGATGCAGGACGGCGATCTTCGCACAGCCTGCGCAAAGCTCGCCATCAACGCCGCCAAGGCCATCGGCATCACCTTCGCCTCGATCGACCTCGTGCACGTCGACGGCGTCTGGCGCGTGCTCGAGATCAATTCCGGCGTGATGATGGAGGCGCTGGCGAAGCTGCATCCGGAGCTGGTGCAGACGACGTACGATGCGGCGCTGGATCGGGTGTTTGGGGACAAACACTGAGCGACACGCGCGCTGGCGGCTTCAACCAATCGCCAACCGATACGCAGCCTTCGCATTCACGCCGAACGCCTTCTCCCGCACCTGCGGCCCGAGCTTCATCAGGCAGGCCCCCAGCGCGCCCGTGATCTCACCATAGCTCCCCGCGAGCAAACATACCGGCCAGTCCGAGCCGAACATCAGGCGATCCTCGCCGAAGCATGTCGCGGCGTGCGCGACGAACGGAAACAGCCGTTCCGCATTCCAGTCGCTCCACACCGCTTCCGTCGCCAGCCCCGAGACCTTGCACCAGACATTGCCGCAGGCCGCGAGTGCCGCGATGCCGTTGGACCATCCAGTGCTTCCGCCATCGGCGATCGGCGGCTTGGCTGCGTGGTCGAGCACGAAGCGCGCCTGCGGGAACGCTTGCGCGGTTGCGATCGCGGCCGGCAGCTCGCGGGTGCGGACCAGGAAATCGTAGGCGAGATCGTGCGCGAACACGGCCGTGAGGCCGCGCTGAACGTCCTCGCGCAACAACCAATCCGAGTCGGCCTCGTCATGGACCTGGTGGCGGATGCCGACCAGCTTGTCGCCGCCGGGCGAAGCACGCAACTGCTCCAGCGTATCGCCAAGTGCAGCGTCGGTCAGATCGGCCCAGCCGACGACGCCGATCACCGAGGGCGTCGCATGCGCGATCCGCAGGAATTCCTCGGTCTCAGCCAGCGCGGAGCGGCACTGCACCAGGATGCTCGCGTCGATGCCGTTCGCGCTCAAAAGCGGCGCGAGATCGGCCGGACCGAAGGCACGCCGGATCGGCGTGAGCTCGGGCGCGTCCATCCAGGGATAGTCGGCGCGCGCCGGATCCCAGAAATGCTGGTGAGCGTCGACGATCATGCCTTACGCTCCGGCCGGCAATGGCGCGCGGGCGTCGACGAGTTTTCGCCCACGCAGCTCCTGCCAGAACGCCGCCGGCACCGCCATCTCCGACATCGCGATGTTGTCGGCAATTTCCGCGGCGTTGCGCGCGCCCGTCACGGCGACCGTGACTGCCGGATGGGCCATGCAGAACTGCAGCGCGGCGGCTTTCAGCTCGGTGCCGTGCTTGCGGCAGAGCTCGTCGAGCGTGAGCGCGCGGGCGACGAGTGCCGCATCGGCATCCTGATAATTGAACTTCGCGCCCGTGTGCGGATTGGCCAGGATGCCGCTGTTGTAGATGCCGCCGAGCAGGATGCCGATATTCTTCGCCGCGCAGACCGGGAACAGCGCATCCAGCGCGCCCTGGTCGAGCAGCGTGTAGCGGCCGGCGAGCAGGAAGCAGTCGACCGGAACGGCCTCTGCAAACCGGACCAGCATGTCCGACTGGTTCATGCCGGCACCGATCGCCTTGACGGTACCGTCCCCGCGCAGGCGCTGGAGCGCGCGGAAGGCGCCGGCGACGGCGTCGTCATAGTGATCGTCGGGATCATGCACGAGCAGGACATCGACGCGGTCGAGCCCAAGCCGCGCCAGGCTTTCCTCCACCGACCGCATCACGCCGTCATAACTGAAATCGAACACCGGCCGCTCGCGCGACGTGCCCTTGTAATGCTCGTCCTCGGCGGCAGCGCCATCGGGCGCACGCAGTAGACGGCCGACCTTGGTCGAGATCGCGTAGGAGTCACGGGGTTGTTGCCGCAGGAATGCGCCAAGGCGTCGCTCCGCGAGGCCAAAGCCGTAGAGCGGCGCGGTGTCGAAGAAGCGGATTCCGAGCGACCAGGCGCTTGCGATGGTCGCTTCCGCATCGGCATCGCTGACGGGGGTGAACAATCCGCCGAGCGGGGCAGAACCGAGGCCGAATGAGGTGACATCGAGCGAGCCGAGCCGCGACCTTTTCATTCCCATTGCCTTAACAGTCCTCCCCAACAGCCAAAATCATCTCTCCCGCTTGCGAAAATCGCAAGCGGGAGAGGCACGCAGGAGCGTGGGGCTGGCGACGCTCCTACTTCAACATCTGCGCAACGTTGTCCTTGGTCACGAGATCGAGGCCGGTATAAACGATCTCCGGCACCTTCTCGCCCCTCTTGATGGCGAGCAGCGTGTCCATCGCCTTCTCGCCCATCTCGAACGGACGCTGGCCGACCAGCGCATTGGCGTAGCCATCGCGCAACAGCTCGAGCTGCATCTTCAGCGTATCGGCCACGACAAGCGTGAACTTGCCGGAATCGATATCCTTCTTGTACCTGGACGCGAAGGCCTTGAAGCCTTCGGGGGCGAACATCGGCCAGCCGCCGATGGGAACGATTGCGGCGAGGTCGGGCGTCGCGGTACGCATGTCAGTCATCTGCTGAACCGCCAGCGCGGGATCGTCGTTGCAGAACGTTGGAGAGCCCGCGACCTCGGTCCATTTCGAGCCCTTCAGCGCCTCGCGCACGCCGTCAACGCGTTCGGCGAGGTTCTTGGCGCCGGGACCACCCGAAACCATGGCGTATTTGCCGCCGTCGGGCCGCAGCTTCAGGAGCTCCTTGCCGAGGGCGACGCCGAACTCCTTGTTGTTGGTGCCGATATAGGCGATGCGCTTGGCGCGGGGCGCATCGGCGTCGAAGGTGATGACAGGGATGCCGGCCGCGGTCGCCGCGTCGATCGACTTGGTCATCGCCGCGACGTCGGCAACCGAGATGGCGAGGCCGTCGACCTTCTGGGTGACGAAGTCCTGGATGATCTGGGCCTGCGTCGCCGGCTCGTGCTCGACCGGCCCCTTGTAGATGCACTCGATATTGCCGAGCTCCTTGGCACGCTTCAGGCAGCCGTCGCGCGCGAAGTCGAAGAACGGATTGTTCATCGCCTTGGGCACGATCACGAACCGGTAGTTTGCGGCAAACGCCGGCGTAGCCATCATCGCCACCGCGATGCCGGCAAGTAGAAATTTCCTCATCGTCTCCTCCACCCTTCTTTGGCGCCTGTCCTCTCAAGATCGTCCGGGAAGTGGACAGGCGGCATTTTCGTTGCCGTCCCGGAACGACGTCGTTTCAGATCATCCGCGAGCGGATGCGGTCGACCAATACGGCCAGGATGATGATCACGCCCACCAGCGTCTGCTGCCAGTAGGAGCTGACCTGGGCGAGCACGAGGCCGTTGCGGATCACCTCGAGCAGCACGCAGCCGACGATGGCGCCGAGTGGACCACCGATGCCGCCGGCGAGATTGGCACCGCCGATGACGGCCGCAGCGATCACGTTGAGCTCGTAGGACGTCGCCATGTTGGCCGGCGCCGATCCGAGCCAGCCCGAGATGATGATGCCCTGGAGGCCTGCGGCGAGCGCGCAGATCACATAAACCTCGATCTTCACCCGCACGACCGGGATGCCGGTGAGTTCGGCCGCCTTCTCGTTACCGCCGAGCGCGAACACGTGACGGCCGAACGAGCTGTGGTGCAGCACCACGGCCATCGCCAGCGCGAGGACGATCAGATAAATGAATGGCACGGGCACGCCGAGCACGTCGCCGGAGGTGAGCGCGTAGAAATAACCGGCATCCGGCCCACCGGGAAAGCTGCCCCGTCCGTTGGAGACGACATAGCCGAGCCCGCGCACGATCGAGAGCATGCCGAGGGTGGTGACGAACGGCGACAGGCCGAGCACCGCGATACAGAAGCCGTTGACGAGGCCGGCGAGCAGCGCGACGCCGAGGCCGGCGAGGAGCGAGACCACCAGGATCAGGCCAGGGACATTGGCGAGCACGGTCTTGCCGTCGGCCGCCATGTGCACGAACAGGGATCCCGCCGGCGAGCCGGGCGCCGACAGCTCGGTCATCACCATCGAGGTGATCATGGCGGAGAAGCACATCATCGAGCCGACCGACAGATCGATGCCGCCGGTGATGATCACGAAGGTGACGCCGAGGGTAGCGATAGCGATGAAGGAGAAATTCTTCGCCACGTTCTGCATGTTGCCCTCGGTGAAGAAGTACGGGCTGGCGAAATGCATGACCACCAGCAGCACCGCCAGCGCGAGCAGGACATAGCCGGTCTGGGACGCGAAAATGCCGCGCTGCCACCATCTAATCTTGCCGATGTTCGAGAAGGTGATCGGAGATTCCATGGGCATGGCCATCACGCCGCCTCCTTCGCGCCGGTGATCAGGGCGGTGACTTCCTCGGGGGAGGTCTGGTGGATGGGCTTGTCGGCCCGCTTTTCGCCGCGGCGCATGACGATGACGCGATCGCACACCGCGAACACGTCGGGCATGCGGTGCGAGATCAGCATCACGGCAACGCCCTGCTCCTTCAGCCGGTGAATCAGGCCGAGCACCTGCTCGACCTGGCGGACCGAGATCGCGGCCGTCGGCTCGTCCATCATCACCAGCTTCGCGTTGGAGAGCCGCGTCCGCGCGATCGCAACCGCCTGGCGCTGGCCGCCCGACATCTGCTTGACGAGATCGTCGGGGCGCGTCTCCGAGCGCAGCTCGCCGAACAGCTCCAGCGCACGCGCCGCCATTGCCTTGTGGTCGAGCAACGCGAACGGCCCGATCCTGCGCTTCAGCTCGCGCCCGAGAAACACGTTGGCCGCTGCGGTGAGATTGTCGGCGAGCGCAAGGTCCTGATAGACCACCTCGATGCCGACGCCGCGGGCATCGACGGGCCGGTTGAAATGGACGGCGCTGCCGGCGAAGCGGATTTCGCCGTGGCTGGGGCGGAAATTGCCGGCGATGATCTTGACCAGCGTCGACTTGCCCGCGCCGTTGTCGCCCATCAGGCCGACGACTTCGCCGGGGAGGACCTGCATGTCGACATCATGCAGCGCGCGGATCGCGCCGAACTCCTTGCCGATGCCGGTCAGCTCGAGGACCGGTGTCGCTTGTGCATTTGTCATCAGCGGCCTTCCTCAGACGTAGCGGTTGACGAGGGATTCCAGATATTCCTGCCGGCCCGAGCGCGGCTGCGGGTCAAAGCCCGGGCCGTGCGCGCGGTCGGCAAGTTCGGCAAGCGAGCGCTGGCCGCCGAGAATGGCGCGGCCTTCAGGCCCGGCCCATCCCTCGTAGCGTTTCGCGAGCGGCCCAGTGAGCACGCCGGCGTCGAGCATGTCCGCAGCGGCGAGCAACGCCCGCGCGCAGGCATCCATCGAGCCGACATGGGCATGGATCAGATCGTCGGGATCGATCGACTGGCGGCGGATCTTGGCGTCGAAATTGAGCCCGCCGGAGCTGAAGCCACCGCGGCTCAGGAGCTCGTGGAACACCAGGGCAAGCTCGGGCACGTTCATCGCGAACTGGTCAGTGTCCCAGCCGAGCAGATCGTCGCCGCGGTTGATGTCGAGCGAGCCGAACACACCCAGCGCCTCCGCCAGCGCGACCTCGTGATGGAAGGAGTGGCCGGCGAGGATGGCGTGGTTCTGCTCGATGTTGAGCTTGACGTCCTTCAGCAGGTCGTAACGCGCGAGGAAGCCGTAGCAGGTGGCGACGTCGAAATCATATTGGTGCTTGGTCGGCTCCTTCGGCTTCGGCTCGATCAGGATCGGTCCCTTGAAGCCGATCTTGTGCTTGTGCTCGACCACCAGCGAGACGAAGCGGCCGAGCTGGTCGAGCTCGCGCTTGAGATCGGTGTTGAGCAGCGTCTCGTAGCCCTCGCGCCCGCCCCACAGCACGTAGTTCTGGCCGCCGAGCCTGTGCGTCACCTCCAGCGCGGCGCGGACCTGGCCGGCGGCATAGGTGAATATCTCCGGGTCTGGATTGGTGGCCGCGCCCGCCATGTAGCGGCGATGCGTGAACAAATTGGCGGTGCCCCAGAGCAGGCGCACCTTGCTTGCGGCCATCTTCGCTTCGAACAGATCGGCGATGGCATTGAGGTTGGCAACAGATTCGCCAAGCGAGTTGCCTTCCGGCGCCGCATCGACGTCGTGGAAGGTGAAGAAGGGCACGTCGAGCAGGCGAAACAGCTCGAAGGCGACGTCGGCCTTCGCGCGCGCCTGCGCCATCGCATCGGCGCCGTGATGCCAGGGCCGCAGGAACGTCTCGCCGCCAAAGGGATCGCCGCCGGGCCAGCACAACGAGTGCCAATAGCAGACCGCAAAGCGCAGATGGTCTTCCATCCTGCGGCCATGGACGAGGCGGTCCTTGTCGTACCAGCGGAAGGCAGGCGTGTTGCCGGCATCTCCGCCGGCGAAGGCGACAGGTACGCTTGTATCGAAGAATTTCACTGACGCAGTCACTCAGGCACACTCCTTCAACGCGGGATAAAGTTCGCGCCAGCGGCGATAGGCCTCGTCATAGGCCGCGCTGACCGATGCGCGAGGCGTAAAGCTCGCGAGCCGCCGCGGACGGGTGCAAACCGCAGCCGCGTCTTCGCCGGTGGCGGCGAGCCGTCCGAGCCTGGCGGCGCCGAGCGCCGCTCCGACCTCGCCCTCCTCGACGCGGTGGACGGGGATGCCGAGCACATCGGCGCAGATCTGCGCCCACAGCGGCGAGCGCGAGCCGCCGCCGACGAGATCAACCTCGGGAAGCGGCCCGCCCGCCGCGCTCAGTGCCGCCAGATTGTCGCGCGCAGCGAAGGCGACGCCTTCGAGGACGGCCTGAACGATCTGGGAGCGCCCGGTCGCACCGCGCAGGCCGACGAAGGCACCGCTGGCGGCGGCATCGTTGTGCGGCGTGCGCTCGCCGTCGAGATAAGGCAGGAATTTGACCGGACTCGGTCCATCGACGCGCTCGCCGAGCGGCGCCAGCAGCGCTGGCGCCGGCGTCTCCATCACGCCCGCGAGCCAGGCCAGCGAAGCCGCCGCCGACAGCATCACGCCCATCTGATGCCAGCGGCCGGGCAGCGCGTGACAGAACGCATGGACCGCCGCGGCCGGCGCCGGTGCAAACCGATCGGTGACGCGGAACACCACGCCGGATGTGCCAAGCGACAGAAACGCATCGCCCGGCGCGATGGCGCCGAGCCCGATCGCGCTCGCGGCATTATCGCCGGCGCCGCCGGCGACCACGACATCCCTAGTCATGCCCCAGCGTTGAGCGTAGTCCGGCGCGAGCGTCGCGCTGACGTCGCTGCCCTCGACCAGGCGTGGCATGTGATGGAGATCGAGCCCGGTGGCATGCAGCAGCAGGGGCGACCAGCGGCGCAGACCGACGTCGAGCCATAGCGTGCCGGCCGCGTCCGACATGTCCTCGACCATCTCGCCGGTCAGGCGATAGCGGACATAGGCCTTCGGCAGCAGCACCTTTGCGACGCGCGCGAAGATTTTCGGCTCGTGCCTGGCGACCCAGAGCAGCTTCGGCGCGGTGAAGCCGGGCATGGCCAGATTGCCGGCGATCGTATGCAACGACGGGCAGCGCCGCTCCAGCGCGACGCATTCGGCATGCGAGCGACCGTCGTTCCAGAGGATCGCGGGACGCAGCGGCGCTCCGTCCTCGTCCAGCAGCGTCGCGCCATGCATCTGGCCGGATAGTCCGATGCCGCGCACCCGCGCGACCTCGCGGGGATGGCGGGCGGCAAGATCGTCGACCGCGCCGACCGCCGCATCGACCCAGGCATCGGGATCCTGCTCGGACCACAGCAGCGCCGGATGCGACAGCGCAAGCTCGCGCGCCGCCGTCGCGACAACAGCGCCGGCTTCGCTGACGAGCACCGCTTTCACACCCGATGTGCCGATGTCGATTCCGAGATACACGCCGTCCTCCCTTTCGCCTGTTGCGGTGCGCGAACTCAAAGTCGCCTTACCCGCAACGGGTCGTTTTGAATTCCACCTGCCGCTAAGGCAGATTGTCCCGCATCACGATGTCGATCCTGATCTTCTCCTGTTCGCGCAAGATCGGCTCGCCACGGGCGAGCGCGAGCAGCACACGTACGGCGGCGCGCGCTTCATGTCCGGGGTTCTGCGAAATCGCGGCATGCATCACGCCCTGCAGCAGCAGCCGACGCGTCAACGCGGTGAGGTCGTGTCCGACGAACACCGCCTGCTTGTCGCGACTGGCATCGCTCAACGCCTTTTCATTCAACGCGTTGGCGACGCCTTGCGTACCGGCGCCGACATTATAAAGACCCACGATGTCGGCATGCCGGCTCAACAGCCGCGTCAACACCTGCTCCGAACGCGCGTCCTCGTCGCGCCCTTCGAGCACCGGCAGCACGGTGAGGCCGGGGAATTCCGACGCCATCACCTGGTTGAAGCCAAAAATGCGCTCGGCATGATCGCGCAGGCCCTGCGAGCCCGCGACGATCGCGACCTTGCCGGACTTTTGTCCGACCAGCCGCCCGACCAGCGCGCCGGCAGTCCGCCCCGCAGCAATGTTGTCGATGCCGACATAATGGTGCCGGCGCGACGACGGCACGTCCGAGACCAGCGTCACGACCTTGGCGCCGGCATCGACGAGATCGTCGATCGCGGCGCGGACCCTGGGATGATCCAGCGCCACCACAGCGACACCGTCGTAATCATCCGAGAGCCCTTCCAGGGATGCCGCGAGCATGGACGGATCGAACACGTCGGTCGCGACGGTCTCGACGCCAAGGCGGCGGGACGACAACCAGCCCGACATCTCGCCGAGATAATCCTGGATCTGCTGCATGAACGGGTTCGGCCCCGACGGCATCACGAAGGCGAAACGGCGGGCGCGGCCGCGGGCGAGCTCGGCGGCGGCCACGTGCGGCTGGAACGAATTGCGCTCGATCGCCTCCTTGACGCGCCGGACCGTATCCGGCCGCACGCCCGGCCGATTGTGCAGGACGCGGTCCACCGTCGCGAGGCTGACGCCGGCCTGGCGGGCGATGTCCTTCAGCGTCAGCGCGGTCGTGGTGAGCGTCTCGGCCATGGCTGAAGGCTAGCAGAGGTGTTTTGAGGTACGCAACTCATTTTGAGAGGCGGCAGCATTTTCCCGCAGCTCAGCCCAGGAACAGCCTTTCCCGTCCGCCGTTGCCGCCCTGTGCATAACGATATCACCCATGATCCGGGCGAGGGATTGAGCCCGACGCTCGAGCGCAACATCCAGGCTCTGGTCGAGCGCCGCCGCCGGGAGCAGCGCGCTGCCAAGGGTCAGGAAAAGCTTGCCGATGCGATCACGGCGTTCACCGGCAGCATGGCGTTCGTCTATCTCCATGTCGCTGTGTTCGGCTTCTGGATCATCGCCAATCTGCATTGGCTGCCGGGAATCCCGGCCTGGGACGAGAGCTTCGTAGTGCTGGCGATGATTGCTTCGGTCGAGGCGATCTTCCTGTCGACATTCGTGCTGATCTCGCAGAACCGCATGAGTGCAGCAGCGGACAAGCGCGCCGATCTCGATCTCCAGATCAGCCTTCTCGCCGAGCACGAATTGACCAAGGTTGCCCGCCTCCTTACGCAGATCGCCGAGCGGCTCGATGTCCAGCCCGACTCGAAACGGGATCTGGAGGAGGCAAGCCGCGACATCGCTCCCGAGCGCGTGCTCGACAGGATCGAGGAGACGCGCTCCTGAGCTATCGGCTGGCCGACAGGTCGAGGGTCAGGAACAGGCTGTTGGGATCCTCGACATAGCCCTCGAACGGGCCGCAGAGGACAAAGCCATGCGCCCGGTAGAGCGCGAGCGCCGGCTTGAAATAGTCCCACGAGCCGGTCTCGAGGCTGAGCCGCGCCATGCCGCGCGCGCGGGCTTCTGTGACGATGTGGCGGAGCATCTCACCGCCAAAGCCGCGCCGCCGCGTGGTCTGGAGCGTGTGCATCGACTTCACCTCGCCGTGCTCGGCTGACAGCGTCTTCAGCGCACCGACGGCGACCAGCGTCTCGCCGTCCCAGCCGGTCCAGAACGCGATGTCGGGCGCGCGCAGTCCGGAGAGATCGAGCGCATGGGCGCTGCCCGGCGCGGTCTGCGCCCGCGCCGCCGTGACGTGATGATCGAGCAGCGCGATGACGCGCGGATCAAAGGTGTCGCCGGTGCGGATCTGCATCGTCACGGTCTCACATCTTGCCGTAGGACGCGCCGCGGCGCGTGATGATGACGTAGCGCGCGTCCTGTCTGGTCTCGTTCTCGAAGATCACCGCGCGCATCACATCGAAGTCGAGACAGTCGCCTTCGCGCAGGCGAACCGCCTTGGCGTCGATGTGCACGGCGATCGCGCCCTCCAGCATCAGGAGCTGCTGGGTGAAGGCATTGCGGCCCCAAGGGCTGTATGGCACCCGCGCACCGGCCGGCAAATCGACGACGATGATCTCGATGCCGCTCGCCGCGTCCGTGGGCGACGCGTGACGGCGGCGATAGCCGCTGTCGGGATCGCGCCAGTGCGGCTGGTCGGCGAGCCGCACCAGCCGCTCCGGCGGCTTTTCGGCCAGCGCGACGACGTCGCTGAGCGACACGTCGAGCGCGGCGCAGAGTTTTCCCAGCAGCGCAGCCGTCGCGCTGCTCTGCGCCCGCTCCACCCGCCCGATCATCGCCCGGCTGACGCCGGAGCGGCCTGCGAGCTCATTCAGCGTCATGCCGGCCTGCGTCCGCAGCGTCTTCAAGCGACGACCGATCGCGCGATCGAGTTTCTGCTGGTCCATTTTCTTTACAGGTCCTGGTCTCTGATCCGAACATTGCCGACACGAGGACCGCACCCATCAGGGCCGCGAGAAGCTTAAGCTGGGCGATGCGTGCGTGCCGGAAGCGAGGGGCCAATATATTAGAAACTTTGCGGAGCCTATAGGGCCGACTAGGACAGACCCAACGACGATGACCGGGAGGCGGCGACATGGGCGAACCGACGCAGCGGACGATCAAGGCCAACGGCATCAGCCTCAACGTCGCCGAGCAGGGCAAGGGGCCGATGGTGCTGCTCTGCCACGGCTTTCCGGAAGGTTGGTACTCCTGGCGTCACCAACTCGAGGCGCTGGGGGCAGCCGGTTTCCACGCGGTCGCCCCTGACATGCGCGGCTACGGCAAGAGCGACCGGCCCGAAGCGATCGACCAGTACACGATCCTCCACATGGTCGGCGACCTCGTCGGCGTGCTCGACGCTTTCGAGGCGAAGGACGCCGTCATCGTCGGGCACGACTGGGGCGCGACGATCGCCTGGCACACGGCGCGCCTGCGGCCCGACCGCTTCCGCGCCGCCGCCATTCTTAGCGTGCCCTATCGACCACGCAGTCCGGTGCGGCCGACGAGCGTAATGCCACAGACGGCGGATGCGCAGTTCTATCAACTGTATTTCCAGGAGCCGGGTGTCGCCGAAGCAGAATTCGAAAGGGATACGCGCGCAACGCTCGGCGCGATGCTCTATGGCGGTTCCGGCGAAGGCGCGGCGGTGATCCGCGCCAATGCCGAGCGTCAAGGGCGGACCGCCGGTGTCGGCATGGTCTCTCGCAAGGACGGCATGCTGCCGAAGGTGCAGGTGCCGCTGCCGTCGTGGCTGAGCAGCGCGGACCTCGACTATTACGGCGCCGAATTTGCCCATAGTGGGTTTCGCGGACCGCTCAACTACTATCGCAACATCGATCGCAACTGGGAGCTGATGGGCGCCTTCGAGGGCGTCAAGGTGGTCGTGCCCTCGCTCTTCATCGCCGGCGACTACGACATGGTCATGGCCTTCCCTGGCGCCGCCGAGCACGTTGCCAACATGAAGCAATGGGTGCCGCAATTACGCGAGATCAAGATGCTACCGGGGTGCGGACACTGGACGCAGCAGGAACGGCCGGCGGAGGTGAACGCGGCGATCGTGGAATTTCTGCGGAGCCTGCCGAACTAAAGGATGGAGCGGGCGAAGGGAATCGAACCCTCGTATGCAGCTTGGGAAGCTGCCGTTCTACCATTGAACTACGCCCGCGGATGCGCAGCTTGCGCCCGCTCTGATTAGCCGAGACGGCGCATCTCGCCAAGCGCTTTGGCGCAGCCCGCCCGCCCCTTCTTAAGTTTCCGGTACGATTTTGGGTGCGGCGGATTGTGGCGGTGTTATGGTCGCGGTCTGGGGAGAGCGTACGTTGCGTGGGGGCGTGTGTATGGTGGGGCATGGCTACGCGATATTCGACACGACCATAGGGCGCTGCGGCATCATCTGGAGCAGCACCGGGGTCGTCGCCGTGCAGTTGCCGGAGGCGCGGGAGATCGACACCCGCCGCCGGATTTTCCAGATCCATCCCGAGGCACGCGAGCAGCGGCCTTCCGCGAACGCCGAGTTCGCGATCGAGGGCATCGTGAGCTTGCTGCAGGGCAGCGATGCTGATTTTTCCGAGGTCAGCCTGGACGCGAGCGGGGTGCCCGGCTTCAACCGGCGGGTCTACGAGGCGGCCTGCGCCATCCCGCGCGGGGAGACGCGCACCTATCACGAGATCGCCAAGGCGCTGGGCGCCTCCGGCGCCGCGCATTCGGTGGCACAGGCGATCGCGAAAAATCCCTACATGCTGATCGTGCCCTGCCACCGGGTGCTGGAGGCCGGCAATTACACCGACCGGCTCTCGCCCTATGGCGGCGTAATCTCCAAGCGGCGGCTGCTGTCGCTGGAGGGCACCCATCCGATCGCCAGCAAGACGCTGTTCGACGTCCTGCTGCCCGTTGCCCCACCGAGACCCTCCACCTAGATAGGGAGGATGGATGCAACAACGCTGCTGACCACCCCCTCGATGACCGTCTCCGAGTTTCGCTGCGACGCGGGACCGGACGACAGCCCGTTTGCGGAGTGCCGCACCGGCCATTCCATCGCCTATGTCCGCGCCGGCAGCTTTGGCTGTCATTGCCGCGCCGGCTTCTTCGAGCTGGTGGCGGGCTCGATGCTGGTCGGCGCGCCAGGCGAGGAATACACCTGCACACATGAGCACGTCGCCGGCGACGTCTGCCTGTCCTTTTTCCTCAGCGAGGATCTGGTCGACGCGCTCGGCGGCCGGAGCGACGTCTGGCAGGTCGGCGCGACGCCACCGTTGCCCGAGCTGATGGTGCTGGGCGAGCTCGCCCAGACGGCGGCAGATGGCAACAGCGACCTCGGTCTCGACGAGGTCGGGCAGATCCTCACCGGTCGTTTCGTCGATGTCGTGTCGGGCAAGGCGCGCAAGCCGACGACACCGACGGCGCGTGATCGCCGCCGCGCCGTGGAAGCCGCGCTCTGGATCGACGCCAACTCGCATGCCGAGGTCGACCTCGAACAGGCGGCACGGCAGGCAGGCCTCAGCCCCTTCCACTTCCTGCGGCTGTTCTCCGCCGTGCTCGGCGTCACTCCGCATCAATATCTGGTGCGCTCGCGGCTGCGGCATGCGGCGCGGCTGCTGACTGACGACGACATCGCAGTCACCGACATCGCCTACGACGTCGGCTTCGGCGATCTCTCCAACTTCGTCCGCACCTTCCACCGCGCCGCTGGTGTATCGCCGACCAAGTTCCGCCAGGCTTCGAAGGGAGAGCGCAAGATTCTCCAAGAGCAGCTTGCCCTCAACTGACTAGGTTCGTCTCCGGCGCGCGCCGATTGTGGCGCGCTTTGGCAATGGAGACGACCATGTACGACCATATCGGATTGCGCGTTGCCGACCTCGACGCCGCCACGCGCTTCTACACCGCGGTGCTGGCGCCGCTCGGTTATGTCGTGTGCTCGAGTGGCGATGGTTATGCCGGCTTCGGGCCGAAGGGCGAGCCGGCGCTGTGGCTGCACCTGAACAAGGGGCGCAAAGCCGATGGCGTGCACATCGCGTTTCGCGCGGGGGATCATGACGCGGTCAAGGCATTCCACAGCGAGGGCTTGAAGAGCGGTGGCCGCGACAATGGCGGCGCCGGCCCGCGCAAGGATTACAGCCCGACTTACTACGCGTCGTTTTTGATCGATCCCGATGGCAACAATGTTGAGGCGGTCTGTGTGTGAACGCGGCAGCCCTCACCACACACACGCTGTCATCCCCCGGCTTGACCGGGGTATCCAGTACGCCGCAGCTCCTCGATTCAATCACAGCGGCCTCTGGAATACTGGATCGCCCGATGGAGTCGGGCGATGACAGCTGGGATGACGGCGCTATCGCTCGCTTCTCTACATCAAGGAACTCAACCAGGATTGCATCATGGCCTCCATCCACAACGACATTCCCCTCAACGCCCCAGCGCGCGACGTCTGGGATGCCGTGCGCGATTTCGGCGCGCTGCATCGGCGGTTGGCGCCGGGCTTCGTCACGGCCTGCACGCTCGACGGCGACACGCGCATCGTCACCTTCGCCAACGGATCGGTGGCGCGCGAGGTGCTGGTCGATTGCGACGATGCGCGGCAGCGGCTGGTCTACGCGATCAACAACGAGCGGCTGAAGCATTACAGCGCCTCGGTGCAGGTGATCGCCGAGGGCGAGGCGAGATGCCGCCTGGTCTGGATCATCGACATGCTGCCGAACGAGCTCGCGCCCTATGTGCAGGGACAGACCAAGGACGCCGTCGCCGCCATACACCGCGCGTTTCCGGCCGCAGCTGCGTGATCTTTCTCACAGAGCCCAGCCCTCGTCCGCAATAACGATGGCGCCGTGCGTCCGGTTGGCTCCGCTCTCCCGGCGGCGCCACGCACGCGAGGAGCAGGCCATGAGAGGTGCGGACAAGGTGATCTGCCAGGCGGCCGCCGTGCTGCTGATGTTTTCGATTTCGAGCGCGCCGGCAAAGGCGCAGTTCTTCGGCGGCGGCGGTGCCGGCGGCGAGGACATAATGACCCAGATGGCGCCGATGCTCGAGATGATGAAGGCCAAGATGGGCAAGCGCCGCTTCGGCATGATGATGCAGACCATGGGCCCGATGATGAGCCGCATGATGGAGAATGGCGGTGGTGGTCTTGGCATGATGGGCGGCGGTGGCATTGGCGGCCTCGGCGCCGGCAACCTCGGCGGCGGTTTCGGCGCGCCCAATTACGGCGGCTACGCGCCGATGGGTGGAGGCGGCACCATGCCGGCCGGAATGGGCGGCATCGGCGGCGGCGATATCATGGGCATGCTCGGCGGCGCCGGTGGCGGCGACATGATGGCGATGATTCCGCAACTGATGCGGCTCGCCAATGTCGGCGGTGGTGGCGGCCATCGCCGCCACAGGCACCGCTAGTCCGCGGCGGCCGACAGAGCCGGCCTGATCGCAGGTTTGGTTTGGCGCGGTCCCCAGCGTGTCAGCACCACGCTGGAGCACGAGAGCAGGCCGAGCACGACCATCGAGCTCGCCGCCAGCCAGAAGAAGCTTTGCGCGGTGGCATCATGCGTCGACAGCCACCAGCCGACAGCCGAGATGTAGATCAGCCGCGCGGTCTGCGCCAGCACCGGGCCGATCACCTTCGCAGCGCCCTGCGACGAGAAATACATCGTCGAGGCGAGGCCGATGAAGGCGTAGAACGGCGCCACTGTCGACAAATATTGGTGGCTGGTGGCGCGCACGGTCGCGCTGTCCGTGAAGATGTTCACCCAGAGATCGGGGAAGGCCGCGACCAGGCACGCCGGTGCACCGACGGCGACGAAGGCGCTCGCCGCTGCGATCCAGGCGATGCGCCGGGCGCGGGCGATGCGGCCGGCGCCGACCGCCATGCCGATCATCGGCACCGAGGCGATGCCGAACGAGAACGCGATCGAGGTCAGCAGGAATTCCAGCCGCGCACCGATGCCGTAGCCGGCCAGGATCGCGGTGCCGAATTTCGCAAGCATGTGAGTGAAGATCGAGATCGTCAGCACCGATTGCAGCGGCGAGAAGCAGGCGATGGCGCCCACTTTGAGGATGTCGAAAAACATCGCCCATTGGATGCGAAGTCCGCGCAGCTTCGGCGTCACGCGGGCGCGGCCGGAGAACAGGTACCAGCCCATCACGCCGATATTCATGCAATAGGCAATCAGCGCGCCGGCGGCGACCCCGCGCATGCCGAATTGCGGCACCGGACCGAGGCCGAGGCCAAGCGTGCCACCGAGCACGATCTGCCAGGCCGCGGAATTGAGGATCAACAGCGACGGCAGCTTCATTTTGCCGGTGCCGCGCAGGACGCCGGCCATGGTGTTGAGCAGCCAGGGCAGCACGGCGCCGCCGAAAAACACCTGGGTGTAGGCGATCGCATGCGTCAGCACGTCGCCGCGGCCGCCGAGCATCTCAAGCACCTTGGGCCCGAAGATCAGCATGCCCAGCATGAAGACGAGGCCGAAGCTGATGCCGATCAGCAGCGCGTGCGCGGCGAGCGTCCCGGCACGCTCGCGATCGCCCGCGCCGAGCGCGCGCGCGATGGCGGAGGCCACCGCGCCGCCCATCGCACCGCCTGACATGGTCATGGTCAGGATCACTGTCGGAAACACCAGCGCCATCGCGGCCAGCGCTTCCACGCCGAGCCGTCCGATATAGGAGGTCTCCGCAATCACGGTGCAGGTGCCGGCTGAGAGCGCGACCACGTTGGGCCAGGCCAGCCCGAGCAGCGTGCGCAGGATCGGCCCGTCCATCAGCGCGCTCCTCACGGGGCGCGGAGGCGGCGGCAGCGGACGCTCTTGTTCATCGACCGGGATTTCGGCGATGTCTGACATGTCCTCTCCGGGCAAAGCGCCATTTCCGGCGCAGCAATGCTTGGGTGTGCCAATGAATTGGTTCGCGCAGGGCGCAACAAGAGGCTTGTTAGCACGACGCGCAGCGATTCCTCCTGCGCTAGGTGCAGGCGTGCCCTGCGGCAGCGCGGTGACGCCGTCGTCTACCCAATCGTCCAGAGCAATGGCGGACGACCGCTCGGTGTCGGGGACAGGTGCACGCCGATGTGCCGGCCGCACCCGGCCGCAAGCCCCTCGAACAACCCCGCCAGCACCTTGGCGCAAGCGGAGTGGTTATCGGCGCCGTCTTCCATCAACCTCCAGCTCTGCTGACGGATTTCGAACGTGCCCTCGGATTGCGTCGTCTCAGCCGCATCGTCCTGCGCGACAAACAGCGCGTTGAGGAACGTCGCGAATTCGCTCGCACCGCCGCGGCCCATCGACAGCGCCGCAGCGACCTCATCGAAATATTGCATCCCGATCAGCTTGCCCGTGAGGTGCAGGAGATAGCCCGCATCCTCCGGACCGAACAGCTGCACCATCACGGGCGCGGCGGTGCGCACATATTCCATCGCATAGTTGCGATAGGCTTTTTCCAGTCTCGGCCTTGGCCAGCTTGCGACCGGCAACGCCGGAGCCGCGGCTGCATCGAACAGCGGGGCTTCGAGGTGCCGCGCGAACACGAGGCGCTGGTCGAGCTCGAGGGGCTGGTCATATTGATAATAGTAGCCTTCGAGCCCGTCCTGGCCGTCGACGCTCTGCTTGGTGCAGACGAACCCCAATCTGGTATCGCCGAGCGCCACGCCGTTGTTGGCGTGCCAGCCGCGCAGCATCGCGCGCGAGACTTCGCCCGGCACGCCGCAGATGGCAGTGCCTTTCCAGATCCAGCGCGGCGGCGGATAGCGGATCCAGGCTTTGCGGTCGCTCTCATACATGTATTCGACGTGCACGCCGCCGATCCAGTTCGAGAGATAGTGATATTGCGCGGCTGCCACGGCGGGCGGCAGATGGCTCAGCCCGAGCTTCTCCAGCCCCGGCAGGAAGCGCTCCTGCTGCTGGCGGCGGAACACGCGAAAGACGAACTCCGCAGCATCTGCCGTGCCGCGACGCGTGACCACGGTGAGGATCAGACCGGTGAAGTAGGCGTGATAGAGATCGGCAACCGCGCGCCAGCGTTTCCATTGAGCTTCCTGCGCGGGGTCTGGTGCGGTCATGTTCGCTCCCGATCGTTGTTCTGATCGAGTGTGTCACTGCATCCGGTGACGGACAAGCTGAGCCGCACGCAGGGAGCCCTGCACGCCGGCGCGCCAATTCCGCATCACGAATTTTGCGCAGGCTTAGTTTGCGAGGCTTTGGCGGCACGCTCGCGCTCGACGCGCTCGGTGACGTCGCGTGCCATCGCCACCGATCCCTGCACCACTCCAGCGGCGTCCCGCACCAGCGCAAAGGTCATCTCGATGTAGAGCTTGCGTCCGTCCTTGTGCAGCGCGCGGGTCAGTGTCGGCTTGCCCGCAAGCTTCATCGCGCCGCTGGCAAGCGCGGCCTCAAAACCTTTCCAGTGCGCGGCGCGCAGATGTTCGGGAATGATCAGGTCGAGATTCTGGCCCAGCGCTTCGTCCGCCGAGAAGCCGAACAGTGCGGACGATGCGCGGTTCCAGCGCATGATCGTGCCGGAGCGATCCGAATAGATCAGCGCGTCGGCGACGTCGTCGAGGATTCTTGCGTCGAGTTCGGATTGATCTGTCATTTCGCCACCTCGGACGTAGCCCGGATTCACTTCCCATCTTGACACAGATTCGGTGTCATCGCCCGACTTGATCGGGCGATCCAGTATTCCAGAGGCGGATGTGATCGAACCAATAGGCTACGGCGTACTGGATGCCCCGGTCAAGCCGAGGCATGACAGCGGAAGGTGAGGCTATCCCTACACCCGGAAATGCTTGCTCAGCTTCAGGCCCTGCGCCTGGTAGTTCGAGCCGATGCGCTGGCCGTACATCGCGTCGGGGCGGGCCAGCATCTTCTCGTAGACGAGGCGGCCGACGATCTGGCCGTGCTCGAGGATGAACGGCACCTCGCGCGAGCGCACTTCGAGCACGGCGCGCGAGCCTAGCCCGCCGGCGCCGGCATAGCCGAAGCCGGGATCGAAGAATCCGGCATAATGCACGCGGAACTCGCCGACCAGCGGATCGAACGGCACCATCTCCGCGGCGTAATCGGGCGGCACCTGCACCGCCTCTTTCGACGCGAGGATATAGAACTCGCCGGGATCGAGGATCAGGCTGCCGTCGGGACGGGCCGAGATCGGCTCCCAGAAGTCCTCGACGGAATAGCCGGCGCGGCGATCGACGTCGATGACGCCGGTGTGGCGCTTGGCGCGGTAGCCGACGAAGCCGCCGCTCTTCTCGCCGGAGAGATCAACAGAGACGGCGACGCCGCCGGTGAGGTCGGCATCGTCGATATCGACGAGACGCTCGGTCGCGTGCAGCGCCTCGAGGTCGTCGATGTTGAGGATGGCATCGCCGGTGCGGAAGCGCACCTGGCTCAGGCGCGAGCCCTCGCTGACCAGCACCGGAAACGTCTTCGGGCTGATCTCGGCATAGAGCGGGCCGTGATAGCCGGCACCGATCATGTCGAAGCGGCGGGTGCCGTCGGCGATCACGCGGGTGAAGACGTCGAGCCGGCCGGTCGAGCTCTTCGGGTTGGCGGCCGCGACGATTTCCGGCGGCAGCGCGAGGCTTTCAAGCAGCGGCACGATGTAGACGCAGTTGGTCTCCAGCACCGCGCCGTCGGCGAGGCTGAACTCGTGCAGCTTCAACTCGTCGATGCGCTCGGCGACCGTGGCGCCGGGACCGGGCAGGAAGCTGGCGCGAACGCGATAGGCGATATCGCCAAGACGCAAATCGAGGCTCGCCGGCTGGATCTGGCTTTCGACGAAGTCGTAAGCGGGCAGGATGAGACCGCCCTCCGCCATCGCCGCGATCATGCGGTCGGGCAGGATACCATTGGCGTCGGCGGCGACCGTGAACGTCAACCCGGGGTCCTCATCAGGGATCAAACACATCCCGACATGCGGGAAATATGAGCGTTTTACGGCTATCCGATGGACGTCTTGACGGAAAGGGCATTGCGGAATATGAGCATGACTTATCCCGTGGTGATTTGAGCCGGCCGGCTTGCAGCCACGTTAAATAAGTCGCTAAACAGGCCGGGGACCTCTGTGATCCCGGCCCGTGGAGATATTCCAGGCCGGTTTTTTTGTGACCATTCTCGATGGTCACTTCAGGAGGTCCTATGTCGAAGTCCCCGGCGCCAACCGCCCACTACCGTCCCGAAACTCGCCTGGTTCATTCCGGCACCTTACGCTCGCAATATGGCGAGACGTCGGAGTCGCTGTTCCTGACCCAGGGCTACGTCTACAACAGCGCTGAGGAGTGCGAGGCGCGGTTCAAGGGCGAGGACCCCGGCTTCATCTATTCACGCTACTCCAATCCGACCATCTCGATGTTCGAGCGCCGCATGATCGAGCTCGAAGGCGCCGAAGCGGCACGTTCGGCCGCGACCGGCATGGCCGCGGTGACGACCGCGATCCTGGCGCCGCTCAAGGCCGGCGATCACGTCGTGGCCTCGCGCGCGCTGTTCGGCTCGTGTCTCTACGTCGTGCAGGATTTACTGCCGCGCTACGGCATCGAGACCACGCTGGTCGACGGCCTCGATCTCGACCAGTGGCAGCGCGCCATGAAGCCGAACACCAAGACGTTCTTCCTGGAGAGCCCGACCAATCCGACGCTCGACGTGCTCGACATTCCCGGCATTGCCGAGATCGCGCATAGTGGCGGCGCGCGGCTCGTCGTCGACAACGTGTTCGCCACCCCGATCTGGCAGAGCCCGCTCGCGCTCGGCGCCGACGTCGTGGTCTATTCCGCGACCAAGCACATCGACGGCCAGGGCCGCTGTCTCGGCGGCATCATCCTGTCCTCGGAAGCGTTCATCGCCGAGCACATCCACAATTTCATGCGCCAGACCGGCCCGTCGATCTCGCCGTTCAACGCCTGGGTCCTGCTCAAGGGGCTGGAGACGCTCGCCGTGCGCGTGCGCGCGCAGACCGAGACGGCGGCGCGCATCGCGGACGTGCTGGCGAGCCATCCGAAGATTTCGCGGCTGGTGTTTCCCGGCCGCGCCGATCATCCGCAGGCTGCATTGGTGAAGAAGCAGATGCGCGGCGGCTCGACGCTGGTCGGCCTCGAGGTCAAGGGCGGCAAGCAGGCGGCGTTCCGCGTGCTCAACGAGCTCAAGCTCGCCAAGATCTCGAACAATCTCGGCGACGCCAAGAGCCTCGTCACCCATCCCGCGACCACGACGCATCAGCGTTTGAAGCCGGAGGACCGCGCCGCGCTCGGCATCAGCGAAGGATTCATCCGCTTCTCGGCAGGCCTCGAGCACGCGGACGATCTGATCGAGGATCTGACCGCGGCGCTGGAGAAGGCGTGAGTTATTGTCGTCCCGGCCTAGTGCGCAATTGCGCATGGGGGCCGGGACGACAAGTCACATTGGCCGGTACGTCCGCACGTCCGCGGGCACGTTCACGCCGAGCTTGATCTGGCCGACGGAGCGAATGATGTCGTCGCCGAGGAGCTGGGCGAAGCAGGCATAGCCCCAATCGTTCATGTGCAGTCCGTCGGCGATCACGAAACTCTCGACCGGAAGCGATTGCTTCTCGTGCCAGTCGCGCATCACCTCGAAGCGCGGGAAGATGCCGACGTGACGGAGCTCGGCGACCTTGCCGAGCAGCTTCACCATCTTGCCGGCGCTCTCGGCGCGCTGGTTGACGGCGGGCGAATATTGCGGATCGACCAGCACGATGTCGGTGCCGCCGGTGGCCTGGATGCGAGCGATGCCGTCCTCGACCAGTTTGGCGGTCTCGCCAGGATCGAGATTGCGCAGCACGGCATTGGTGCCGACCTGCCAGATCACCAGATCCGGATGCACGTCGATCACCTCTTTCTGGAGACGCTTCATCATCTCGGGCGCATCCTCGCCGCCGACGCCGGCATTGACGACGGTGATGTCGGCGGTCGGATAGTGCCGGTGCAGCTGCGCGGCAAGGCGATTGGGATAGTTGAACTCCGGCGAGCTCGCGCCGAATCCCGCGGTCGACGACGAGCCGAACGCGACGATGACGACGGGCTGGCCGGCGACGAGCTTGCCCGCGACATGCGGCAGCGAGCCCATCGCCTTCGAGCCGCCCTTCGGCGACAGGCAGGGCACGCGGCTAAAGATGTCGCCGGCGGATTTCGCGACCTGCTTCACCTTGTCGATGGCGCGCGCCGTGATGCCGCGCTGGTCGGGGGACGTCGCTGCGACGGTGGTCTGGGACGGTGAAGCGGGAGCCGGATCAGCCGACTGCTGCGGGGCCGGTGTTGCCTGCGCGGCCTGCGTCTGCGCGTGGGACTGCGAGGCCGGACTCAGCAACAGCAGCACCGCTGCTGCGGGCACAGCCAGCCATGCCGTCAGGCAAAAAGGGCGGAGAGAACTCATTAACGCTAGACCTCAATTTTGCTGCTGGGCCGGCTCCAGATGGGCAGCGTCGATCAGGAACTGTGCCAACGCCCGGCCAAGGCAATCATGGACCTGCTTCGCCAACTCGGGCCCGCGCGACGGGCTGAATAGGTCGAACTGGCCCTGATCATTCCACTGCCGCATGATCGCGAACCGATCGAACAGCGGAATATCGTGCTCCTGCGCCACCACCCGCATATTGTCGAGGTATGGCGGCACCGAGATCATGGTTTCGGTACGCGGACTGTACTGCAAATTCATCAAGACGACGTCAGCCCCTGCCTTTTGCAACGCAACAACCCCTTCGGTCACCGCGCCACGAAAATCATCGGGATCGATGGCTCGGATAGCATCGACAGTCCCGGTCTGCCAGATGACCAAAGTAGGCGTTTTTGCTTCCATCAGCTTAACGAAGCTGGCAGCCGCCTCCTCGGCCGTTTTCTTGCTCTGTATTTCTACGGAGACGTGCACAGTCTCGGACGGCGGCAGCTTGTCCTTCAGGATGGCCTGCATCCGCGCCGGATAAGAGGCGTCCTCGGAAGCCGGAATCGTGGTCGAGCGACTGCCGATGACCAGGATTTCGAGCGGCTTGCCGGCCTTCACGGCATCGGCGACCTTGGGAAGCTGGCTTTCGCTGGTGAGCAGATAGGACGGCACTTCACAGGCTGCGGGCGCGGCTGAAGCAGCCGGCGCAGCATCGTCCGCGCGCGCCGGAGGCGCGGCGAGACCACCGCACAGCAGGATCAGGCTCAGGAAAACCTTCGCCTTCATCAGCCCCCTCCCGCCATATCGGCGCTGCCGACGGCGCTTTTGGTTTTCGAACCGCTCTTGTCAGCCACCCGCTTGTACCACGAAATCAGCCAGGCCATGGCCCACATGATCAGGATTCCGGAGAGACTTATTAGCGCATGCATGACCGGGCCGCCCGAGACTTCGGCCAGGATGAAATGGCCGGCAAAGGCGAGGAAGACGCCGAGACAGAATATCTCCAGGGAATGCGAGCCGCACAGGATCAGCGGCCGCAGCCAGGGCGATTTCAGGCCCGGCCAGTCCCGGGGCAGGACGCGCACGGTGAGCGCGGCCAGCGCCAGGAAATGCGTGAAGCGCAGCACGTCAAGGTCGGCCTTGTCGATCGGATACATCCACTGCTCGAGCCGCTTCGGCATGAAGTGGGAGAGCTGCGGCACATACCAGGTCAGCGTCACGTAGAATGCCGCAACCAGATAGGCGATCGCGATCCACATCGTCACCCGCGAAGCCAGAATGTGCGACATGCGTCGCGCACCCCCGAGCGCGCACCATGCCCCGAACACGAACAGCAATTGCCAGGCGAAGGGATTGAAGGCCCAGAAGCCGTTCGGATAGGCCGACAGATAGAGGTCGTATTCCCAGGTCACCGCGTAGAGCGCGACCGAGAGGCCGAGCGTCACGTCGGGGCGCCACTTCATCAGCCACAGGATCAAGGGCAGCGCCAGCATCAGCACGATGTAGAGCGGCAGCACGTCCATGTTGACCGGACGGAAGCGCAGCAGCAGCGCCTGCACGATCGTGACGTCGGGCTGCTTGAGGAAATCCATGATGCCCATCTCTTCGGTGTAGAGCGGGTTCTCGAACCTGGTCGCGACGTAGGAGATTTCGGCAAGGAAGATCGTGAACAGGAAGACGTGGGCGACATAGATCTGCCAGACGCGCCGCAGGATGCGCGCGGTGGCGACGACGATGCCGGACTCCAGCATCGCCCGACCGTAGACGAAGGCGGCGGTATAGCCGGAGATGAAGATGAAGATCTCGGTGGCGTCGCTGAAGCCGTAATTGCGGATCGTGAACCAGGTCAGAAGGCTCGGCGGCAAATGGTCGATGAAGATCAGCCACAGCGCAAGGCCGCGGAATAGGTCCAGCCGGAGCTCGCGCTCGCCGATGGCTGGCAGCGAAATGGCCGGCGCGGCCGCGCGCCGCTTCGCTCCCGCGGACTTGACCTCCACAGGTTTAGCGGTTCCCGCGATCGTCGATCCCGTCACTTGGTCGGCAATGGTCATCGGGGGCCTAAAAACCCTTCCGCAAATCGCGACGTGGCAAGGAGTGTACCGGTCCGGCCGTCATCTCGCAAAGCGACCGGATCACAAGCAAGTACATTTGCAAGCCCATTTGGACGTGTACTTCCCTGCGAATTCTGGCGGGACGATGTCGCCAAGGCGTCTCCGGCGTTTGGTTCCCGGGCGGTTTTCGGTATGATGGCAATCATGTACCGCGCCGTGACCCGCCAGATCGAAGTGACCGTCGAGCCGAACTTTGTTCCGGAGCAGTCGTCGGCTGACCGCTCCCGTTATTTCTGGGCCTATACCGTCGTCATCACCAATTCCGGCGACGAGACCGTGCAGCTCAAGACGCGGCACTGGATCATCACCGACGCCACGGGCCGGCAGCAGGAGGTGAAGGGCGAGGGCGTCGTCGGCGAGCAGCCGACGCTCGCGCCCGGCGAACGCTTCGAATACACCTCCGGCGTCCCGCTCACGACCGCCTCGGGCTTCATGACCGGCCGCTACCAGATGGTCAGCGCGACTGGCGAGCGCTTCGAAATTGACGTGCCGACGTTCTCGCTGGACAGCCCGGACAACAAGCGGGTGTTGAACTAGGGCAGGAGATGGTGGGCGCGCTCCGCTTTGGCCGACCCTATCGCACCTGCAGGCTAACGCCTTACGCGTCTTCCACGCCTGCTTCATCCGGCGTGAACTCGTACACCGAGCTGCAGAACTCGCAGGTCACGACGACCTTGTCGTCCTTGACCATCGCGGCACGGTCGTCAGACGAAAAGCTCTTTAGCATCGATGCCACCGCATCGCGCGAGCAGGAGCATTGCGCCTTCAAGGGCAGCGGATTGAACACGCGCACGCCGCGCTCGTGGAACAGGCGGTAGAGCAGCCGCTCCCCGGACAGCTCCGGATCGATCAGCTCAACGTCTTCGACGGTCTCGATCAGCGAGCGTGCCTCGACCCAGGCATCGTCTTCAGCGACGGCGTGCACTTCGACGCCTTCGGGCGCATCGCCGGGATGCAGATCGGCCTGCCGCGCACGCTCGGGCGCCTTCGGCAGGAACTGCATCAGCATGCCGCCAGCACGCCAGCGATGCTTGCCGCCGTCGTTCGAACGCCATTCCTCGCCGACAGCGAGACGCACGCGTGTCGGGATCTGCTCGGAGCGCAGGAAATATTCGTGAGCGGCGTCTTCGAGGCTGCCGCCGTCGAGCGCGACCAGGCCCTGGTAGCGGCTCATGTCGGGGCCTTGGTCGATGGTCATGGCGAGATGGCCGTGGCCCAGCAGCGCGCCGGAATGCGTGCCAGTATCTTTGGCCTCGCCGAGTCGCGCGGCGTCGTAGCGCGCATAGGCGCGCAGGCGATCCGGCGCCTGATAGTCCACGACCAGGAACGACACCGGACCGTCGGTCTGGGCCTGGAGAATGAAGCGGCCCTCGAACTTCAGCGAGGAGCCAAGCAGCGTGGTCAGCACGATGGCCTCGCCGAGCAGCTTGCCGACCGGCGCGGGATAATCGTGCTTGGTCAGGATTTCGTCGAGCGCCGGACCAAGCCGCACCAGCCGACCGCGCACATCGAGCGCGTCGACCTCGTAAGGCAGCACGGCGTCATCGATCGGAACCGCGGATGGCGCGCGAACCGGGCCTTCAGGCCCGGTTTTCATATCAGGGGATTGGGAAACCATGGCGCTTTATCTGGGGTCGGAAGGCGGAATTGGAAGGGGTGAGGGCTGCATCCAGAATGCAGCACGGATCGTACGCAAGCACGGCAAATTCGGTGTCGTCCTGGCGAAGGCCAGGACGACGATGAAGACCTACTTCGCCGGCACGGCGGATACCGGCCCGGATTACTTCACCGCGTCGAAGCACCAGGCCAGAATGCCCTTTTGCGCGTGCAGGCGGTTTTCGGCCTCGTCGAACACGACGGATTGTGGACCGTCGATCACCTCGTCGGTGACCTCCTCGCCGCGATGGGCGGGCAGGCAGTGCATGAATAGCGCATCCGGCTTGGCAAGCGACATCAGCTGCGCATTGACCTGATAGGGCTTGAGCACGTTGTGGCGGTGCTTGCCTTCCTTGTCGCCCATCGACACCCAGGTGTCGGTCACGACACAATCGGCGCCGCGCACGGCGGCTTCGGCATCCGTGCCGAGCATGATCGGCGCGCCGGTCGCCTTGATGAAGTCGCGCATCGCCTTTTTCGGCGCGAGTTCCGGAGGCGTCGCGACATTGAGCTGGAACTTGAAGCGCTCGGCGGCGTGCGCCCAGGAGGCGAGCACGTTGTTGTCGTCGCCGGTCCAGGCCACGGTCTTGCCCTCGATCGGGCCGCGATGTTCCTCGTAGGTCATGAGGTCCGCCATCACCTGGCAGGGATGCGAGCGGCGCGTCAGGCCGTTGATGACGGGCACGGTGGCGTTCGCTGCAAGCTCCAGCAGGGCATCGTGATTGAGGATGCGGATCATGATGGCGTCGACATAGCGCGACAGCACGCGCGCGGTGTCGGCGATGGTCTCGCCGCGGCCGAGCTGCATTTCGGCGCCGGTGAGCATGATGGGCTCGCCGCCGAGCTGGCGCATGGCGACGTCGAAAGACACCCGCGTCCGCGTCGAGGGGCGCTCGAAGATCATCGCCAGGGTCTTGCCTTCGAGCGGCCTGACCGGCTGATGCGCCTTCTGCTTCGCCTTCATCGCGGAGGACGCAGCGAGCATGCGCTTGAGCTCCGACAGCGGCAGCTCGTTGATATCGAGGAAGTGCTTCGGTGTTTTATCGGGCGACTTGCTCATCAGCTTGCCGCCCGCTTGTTGCCGGACAACGCGGTGCAGGCGCGCTCGAGCCGCCCGACGCTGTCCTCGATCTCGGCTTCGGTGACGATCAAAGGCGGCAGGAAACGCACGACATTGTCGCCGGCACCGACGGTGAGCAGCTTTTGGTCGCGCAAGGCTGCAACGAGATCGCCGGAGGGCACCACGGCCTTGATGCCGATCAGGAGGCCCTCGCCGCGCACTTCGCTGACGACATCGCCGTGACGGTCGATCACGGAGGCGAGCTTCTGCTTGAGCAGCAGCGACATCCTCTGCACGTGGTCGAAGAAGCCGGGCTTGAGCATGACGTCGAGCACGGCGTTCGCAGCCGCGATCGCGAGCGGATTGCCCCCGAAGGTCGAGCCGTGCGAGCCCGGCGTCATGCCGGACGCCGCTTCGGCGGTCGCAAGGCAGGCGCCGATCGGGAAGCCGCCGCCGAGCGCCTTGGCCAGCGACATCACGTCGGGTTCGACGCCAAGGCGGCGGTACGCGAACAGATCGCCGGTGCGGCCCATGCCGGTCTGCACCTCGTCGAAGGCGAGCAACAGACCCTTCTCGTCGCAGAGCTGGCGCAACGCCCTCAGGAAGGCGGGCGTTGCCGAACGCACACCGCCCTCGCCCTGGATCGGCTCGATCAGGATGCCGGCGGTCTGCGGACCGATTGCCTTTTTCACGGCATCGAGATCGCCATGCGCAACCTGGTCGAAGCCCTCCATCGGAGGGCCGAAACCTTCGAGATATTTTGCCGATCCCGTTGCGGCCAGCGTCGCCAGCGTGCGGCCATGGAAGGCGCCTTCGAAGGTGATCATGCGATAGCGGTCGGGATGACCCTTTGCGGCGTGATAACGGCGCACGACCTTGATCACGCATTCCAGCGCTTCGGCGCCGGAATTGCAGAAGAACACGAAATCCGCGAAACTTTCATTGCACAGGCGCGCGGCGAGCTTTTCGCCGTCCGGGCTCTGGAACAGATTCGACATGTGCCAGAGCTTGGTGGCCTGCTCCTGCAACGCCGCGACCAGCGCCGGATGGGCATGGCCGAGCGCATTCACCGCCACCCCGGAGGTGAAATCGAGATAGCGCTCGCCATTGGTCGCGATCAGCCAGCAGCCTTCGCCACGCTCGAAACCAAGGTCGGACCTGGCGAAAACGGGGAGCAAATGCGGCGCTGCGCTGTTAGTCATGATGGTCACTTGAATGTTGCGGACGGAGTGAGCGTGCATTGCGCAACGCACCATCGACCGGCCCGGAAAACGAAACGTGCCGCCTCTTGAGGGCGGCACGTGCGACTATCTTAGGCCTGGTGAAACGGGTGTCAATGCCGCCCGGAAAGCCTCGCGAAACGCTGAATCCGTAGTCTTGCGGTGCCGATTTTGCGGGATTTGGCCACGGAACATGTGGAAGCGAGTCGGCGGACTCTTGCGCGGGAGTCACGCCATATTGTAGCGTTTGGATTGTCAGATACGACATCTCGTGCAGTGGTTCTGATCTTTAAGTCCTTATGTACCGGCGTAAACGTTCGGGCGTTCAAGACGCGCCCGGCGAGCCTTAAGGGATTCTGGCGGCACGGGTTTTTGAAGGCTTAGGCATTCGCTGCGAGGCCCCAGGATGGCTGGCGCGCAGCGAGGGAAAGGGTGCAATGACGGTTTTGACCTGGTCCGATGATCGCGTCGAGCAGCTGAAAAAGCTCTGGGAGGCCGGACTTTCGGCCAGCCAGATCGCGGCGGAGCTCGGCAATGTGACCCGCAATGCCGTGATCGGCAAAGTGCACAGGCTCGGCCTTTCGGGCCGCGCCAAGAGCCCATCATCGGCAGCGCCGCGGCCGCGCAAGGCGCGCCCCGCGCAGCACATGATGCGGGTGAGCCGCCCGATCTCGCGCGGCAACACCGCGCTGGCGCAGGCCTTCGAGGTCGAGGCTGAGCCGGATCCGGTCACCTACGACAACGTGGTGCCGATGAGCCAGCGGCTGTCGCTGCTGGAATTGAACGAGGCGACCTGCCACTGGCCGGTCGGCGATCCCTCGAGCCCGGACTTCTTCTTCTGCGGTGGAAGGGCGCTGTCCGGACTGCCCTATTGCGCCCAGCACTCGCGCGTTGCGTACCAGCCCGCGTCGGATCGGCGCCGCGCACCGGTAAAGCCGGGTCCCCGTTAGTCGTCACGCGAAGACAGTTCAACAATTTCAGTGTCGTCCCGGCCTAGTGCGCAATTGCGCACGGGGGGCCGGGACCCATACTCCGAGCACGCAATAATCGTGCGGAAGGGGTCACTCCGAGTCTTCGCCAAACCACGTTCGGTGGTTATGGGTCCCGGATCAGCGCTCGCTTCGCTCGCTTGTCCGGGACGACGGCTGAGAATGCAGGGACAGCTCGCCAACAAACAAGCCTGCAACCCTACACCTGCTCCGCCTTCGCGAAGCGATCATCCAGCGCGTAGCCGGCGCCGCGGACGGTGCGGATCGGGTCCTGCTCGCGGCCGAGATTGAGCAGCTTGCGCAGGCGGCCGATATGCACGTCGACGGTGCGCTCGTCGATATAGATGTCGCGGCCCCAGACGCTGTCGAGCAGCTGCTCGCGCGAGAACACCCGTCCCGGATGCTCCAGGAAGAACTCCAGCAGGCGATATTCGGTCGGACCGAGATCGATCGGCCGGCCCGAGCGCGCCACGCGGCGCTTGTCACGGTCGAGCTCGATGTCGCCAAAAGCAAGGACGGTGGCGAGGCGCTCCGGGCTCGCGCGCCGCAGCAGGCCTTTCACGCGCGCCAGCAGCTCCGGCACCGAGAACGGCTTGACGATGTAATCGTCGGCGCCGGTCGCAAGACCCCGCACCCGCTCGCTCTCCTCGCCGCGCGCGGTGAGCATGATGATCGGGAGCTGCTTGGTCTCGGGACGGGTGCGAAGCCGCCGGCACAATTCGATGCCTGACAGGCCCGGCAGCATCCAGTCGAGCACGATCAGATCGGGGATGTGCTCCTTGAGGCGGGTGTCGGCGTCGTCGCCGCGCATCACCGTCTCGACGTCATAGCCGTCGCCTTCGAGGTTGTAGCGGAGAAGCTCGGTCAGGGCTTCCTCGTCCTCAACCACCATAATGCGTGCGCCCATCGGGTCGTCGCTCCTTAAGTCTTCAGGTGTTCGGTACCGTGTTGGCAAAGGTCGTCATGTCGCCCTTCGGCCGCTTGTCGGTGATCGCCTGGCCCTCGATCATGTAGAACACGGTCTCGGCGATATTGGTGGCGTGGTCGCCGATCCGCTCGATGTTCTTGGCGCAGAACATCAGATGGATGCAGAACGAGATATTGCGCGGATCCTCCATCATGTAGGTGAGGAGTTCGCGGAACAGCGAGGTGCAGATGGCGTCGACTTCCTCGTCGCCCTTCCACACCGCCATCGCCGCCGGCAAATCATGCGCGGCATAGGCGTCCAGCACCGACTTGACCTGCTGCTGCACGAGGTCGGTCATGTGCTCGAGGCCGCGGAACAGCTTGAGCGGATGGAAGTCCGTCTCCAGCGCCGCGACGCGCTTGCCCATGTTCTTGGCGAGGTCGCCGATGCGCTCGAGATCGGTCGCGACGCGCATGGCGCCGACGATCTCGCGCAGATCGACCGCCATCGGCTGGCGGCGGGCGATGGTGAGCACCGCACGCTCCTCGATGCGCTTCTGCAGCGCGTCGAGCTCGGTGTCGATGGCGACGACGCGCTGGCCGAGCGGGACGTCGCGGCGGATCAGCGCGTCGACGGACTCGACGATCATGCGCTCGGCGATGCCGCCCATCTCGGCGACCAGGCGAGTGAGTTCCTGGAGGTCGGTGTCGAAAGCCTTTGCGGTATGTTCAGAACCCATGTCGCGTCTCCTAGCCGAACCGGCCGGTGATGTAATCCTGCGTGCGCCGATCTGACGGCGACGTGAAGATCTTGCTGGTGTCGTCGAACTCTATCAGCTCGCCGAGATACATGAAGGCGGTCTTGTCGGAGACGCGCGCCGCCTGTTGCATGTTGTGGGTGACGATAGCGATCGTGTAATCCTCGGACAGCTCCTGGATCAGCTCCTCGACCTTGGCGGTCGAGATCGGGTCGAGCGCCGAACAGGGTTCGTCGAACAGGATCACCTCGGGCCGCACCGCGACGGTGCGGGCGATGCAGAGGCGCTGCTGCTGGCCGCCGGAGAGCGACAGGCCGGAGGCGTTGAGCTTGTCCTTGACCTCGTTCCACAGCGCGCCGCCGCGCAGCGCCTTCTCGACGCGGCCGTCCATCTCGGACTTCGAGATCTTCTCATAGAGACGGATGCCGAACGCGATGTTCTCGTAGATCGTCATCGGGAACGGCGTCGGCTTCTGGAACACCATGCCGACGCGGGCGCGCAGCAAATTGAGGTCCAGCCTGGGGTCGAGAATGTTGGTCTGATCGAGCATGAGCTGACCGGTGGCGCGCTGGCCGGGATAGAGGTCGTACATCCGGTTGAAGATGCGCAGCAGGGTCGACTTGCCGCAGCCCGACGGACCGATGAACGCCGTAACGCGGTTGGCGCCGAGCGTCAGGTTGATGTTCTTCAGCGCATGGTGCTCGCCGTAATAGAAGTCCAGGTTACGCACGGTCACCTTGGGGGGCGCCTCGGGCAGCACCGCCGCGTGCGGCAGTCCACCGGACGCGCTCATCGACACGGAAAGATCACTCATTTTGCGGTCCTCTCGGCGCCAAGGATGCGCGCGAAAATATTAAGGGCAAGAACGGTCAGGGTGATGAGCAGCGCCCCGCTCCAGGCCAACTGCTTCCAATAGGCATAGGGGCTCTGCACGAAGTTGTTGATGGTCACAGGCAGGTTCGCCATCGTCTTGTTCAGGCCGAGGCTGAAGAACTGGTTCGATAGCGCGGTGAACAGCAGCGGCGCGGTTTCACCGGCGACGCGAGCGGTCGCGAGCAGCACGCCGGTGATGAGACCCGATCGGGCAGCACGATAAGCGATCCGCTTGATCACCAGCGAACGCGGCAGGCCGAGCGCCGAGGCCGCCTCGCGCAACGCGTTCGGCACCAGCAGCAGCATGTCCTCGGTCGTGCGCAGCACCACCGGGATCACGATGACCGCGAGGGCGAGCGAGCCTGCGATCGCCGAGAAGCCGCGCATCGGCACCACCACGGCGCCGTAGATGAACAGGCCGATGATGATCGAGGGCGCCGAGAGCAGGATGTCGTTGATGAAGCGGATCACCGAGGTCAGCCGGTCATTGCGGCCGTATTCGGCGAGATAGGTGCCGGCGAACATACCGAGCGGCGCGCCGATGCCGACGCCGATCACGGTCATGATCAGCGAGCCGACGATGGCGTTGAGCAGACCGCCCTCGTTCGATCCCGGTGGCGGCGTGTTCTCGGTGAACAGCTGGACATTGAGTCCCGCCAGCCCGTTGTAGAGCAGCGTGATCAGGATCAGCGCGAGCCAGGTGACGCCGAAGGCGGTTGCGGCGATGCAGAGCCCGCGGACGACGATGTCCTTGCGGCGTCGGCGTGAATAGATCGGATTCATGGCGCTAATTCCCCGCCTTCTTTTCCAGCCGCATCAGCATCAGCCGCGCCGCTGCGAGCACGAAGAAGGTCAGAACGAACAGCAGGAGGCCGAGCAGGATCAGGCCGGATTGGTGCAGGCCGTCGCTCTCGGCGAACTCGGATGCGATCGCCGCCGAGATCGTGGTGCCCGGCGCAAAGATCGATGACGAGATCCGGAACGAGTTGCCGATGATGAAGGTCACCGCCATGGTCTCGCCGAGCGCGCGGCCCAGCGCCAGCATGATGCCGCCGATGACGCCGACCCGGGTGTAGGGGATCACCACGCTGCGGACGACTTCCCATGTGGTGCAGCCGACGCCGTAGGCGGCTTCCTTCAGGACCGGAGGCACCGTCTTGAACACGTCGACCGAGATCGAGGTGATGAAGGGCAGCACCATGATGGCAAGGATCAGCGCGGCATTGAACAGGCTGAGATAGGACGGGGGACCTGCGAAGATCGCGCCCAGCACGGGAACGCCGTCGAAGATCTTGATCATGAAGGGCTGGAACGTGTTGGCCAGGAACGGACCCAACACGAAGAAGCCCCACATGCCGTAGATGATCGAGGGAATACCGGCGAGCAGCTCGATTGCCATGCCGATCGGGCGGCGCAGCCATTGCGGGCAGAGCTCGGTGAGGAAGATCGCAATGCCGAGACCCACGGGAATGGCGATCAGCATCGCGATGAAGGAGGTGACGAGCGTGCCGTACATCGGCCCGAGCGCGCCGAGCACCGGCGGATCTGCGGAGGGCGCCCAGCGCTGCGTCCACAGGAAGGAGACGCCGTATTCTTTCATCGCCGGGAAAGCGCCGACGATCAGCGAAATGATGATGCCGCCGAGGATCAGAAGCACCGAGATCGCGGAGAGCCGCGTAATCCAGTAGAAGGTAACGTCGCCGAGCTTGAACGCGCTCAAGGCCTTGGCGCGGTCATACGGTCCGGCGTCGTCGATTACATCGCTCTGAACGGCCATCTCTGCCACGCCGATCCCCTGTACCAAATAGTATACGTTTTTTGTTGGTCCGTGCCCCGGATGCAGCGCAGCGCATCCGGGGCACGAGCGTCGCGAACCTAGCTCTTGATGTCGGCAGCCCAGGTCTTCTCGATCAGCTGAACGACCGGATCCGGCATCGGGATGTAGTCGAGCTCTTCAGCCGCCTTGCCGCCGCTCTTGAAGGCCCAGCGGAAGAACTTGATGGCTTCCTGCGAGGCCGCCTTGTCGGTGGCGTCCTTGTGCATGAGGATGAAGGTCGCCGCCGTGATCGGCCAGGATTTCTCGCCGGGCTGGTCGGTCAGGATGACGTAGTAGCCGGGAGCCTTGGCCCAGTCGGCGTTGGAGGCGGCCGCCTGGAAGGCTTCGACGGTGGGCTGCACAGGCTTGCCGGCCTTGTTGATGAGACCGGTGTAGGTCAGCTTGTTCTGCTTGGCATAGGCGTACTCGACATAGCCAATCGAGTTCTTGGTCTGGCTGATGTTGCCGGACACGCCTTCATTGCCCTTGGCGCCGACGCCGACCGGCCACTCGACCGCGGTACCCTCACCGACCTTGCTCTTCCAATCCGCGCTGGCCTTGGCGAGGTAGTTGGTGAAGTTGAAGGTGGTGCCCGAACCGTCCGAACGGCGGACCACGGTGATGGCCTCCGAGGGCAGCTTCACGTTCGGGTTGAGCTTCTTGATCGCGGCGTCGTCCCATTTGGTGATCTTGCCGAGATAGATGCTGGCCAGCGTCTCGCCGTCGAACACCAGTTCACCGGGCTTCACGCCCTCGATGTTGACGACGGGCACGATGGCACCCATCACCATCGGCCACTGGACGAGGCCGTCCTTCTCGAGCTGCTCGGCCTTGAGCGGCGCATCGCTGGCGCCGAAGGTCACGGTCTTGGCCTGGATCTGCTTAATGCCGCCGCCGGAGCCGATCGACTGGTAGTTCAGACCGTTGCCGGTCTCCTTCTTGTAGGCGTCGGCCCATTTGGAATAGATCGGGAACGGGAACGTCGCGCCGGCTCCGGTGATGTCGGCAGCAAAGGCCGCCGTCGTCGATGCGGCGACAATGCCAGCAGCGACGAGTGTTTTGAGGAAATTCATGCTGGTCTCCATACAGGGGAGCGAAGCGCCATCCGCGCCCGATCGCGCTCCCCGTGCCGCCCCTTTAGGAGCGGACAGCTGAGCTTTTACGAAGGTTTGGTGACAGTCGGATGACAGTGTTAAGCAGCTGAAATCGCTGGAATTTAGCTCAGAGCCGCAGGCTTGCCCTGGGGAAAACAGGCGGTGAAAGTGGCGCCCTGTTTGGGCACGCTTTCGATCAAAAGCCGGCCGCGATGACGGTTAAGAATATGTTTCACCAGCGACAATCCCAGGCCGGTGCCGCCCTGCGAGCGGCTGTCGCCGACATCGACCCGGTAGAAGCGCTCGGTCAGCCGCGGCAGGTGCTCCGGCGCGATGCCGGGGCCGAAATCCCGGACCAGCACCCGGATTTCCTGAGTTCCATCAGGGGCCGCGCCTGATATCAGCGACACGATAATGCGTCCACCGGAGGCGCCGTATTTGAGCGCGTTCTCGATCAAATTCTCGAACAGGCGGAGCAACTCCTCGCGGTCCCCCGCGATCAGCACCGGGGTCTCGGGCAGCTGGGTCTCGACCTCGACCTGGCGTTCCCGCGCCAGCGGCTCGAGCCCATCGGCGACCTGCAAGATGATCGGCAGCAGGTCGACCAGGGTGTCGGGCCGCACATGGGCCGACAGCTCCACCCGCGACAGCGACAAGAGATCGTCGATCAGGCGCGCCATCCGGGTGGCTTGGTTGTGCATGATGCCGAGGAAGCGCTCGCGCGCCTTGGGATCGTCCTTGGCCTGGCCCTGGAGCGTGTCGATGAAGCCGGACAGCGCGGCCAGCGGCGTGCGCAGCTCGTGGCTGGCATTGGCGACGAAATCGGCCCGCATTTCCTCGACCCGGCGCAGCGGCGTCTGGTCGTGAAAGGTCATCAGCATGCATTTGTCGGCGCCGCCAAAGGTGGTCGGCACCGGCACCGGCGTGATGGTCAGCTCCATCCAGCGATCGACCGGGACATGGTCGAGATAGGTCGCGCGCCGCGGCTCGGTGGTCGCGATCGACTCGCGCAGCGCCGTGATGATCTCGGGCGAGCGCAGCGCGAACTGGGCGAGCTCATTCCGGCGCAGTGCCGGCGCGAGCTGGGCGGCTGCGGCGTTGAGATGGATGACGCGGCCGGCGCGGTCGAGCAGCACCGCGGGATCGGGCATGCCGGCGACCACTGCGGCGACCGCCGCGCTCTCGACCGGGTTGACGCGGCGGGTCTCTTCGCGCGAGGCGGCGGTATCGTGCAGGCGCCACGGGATCAGCGCTGCGGCCGCGATGCAGAGGAACACCGCAATCGCATGCAGCGCCGATAATTCCCCCAGCGAGACCACCACGGATAGCGCGAGCGCCGCGGCGATCAGGATGACGGTCGAGTGCCGCAGCCGGTCGGACCAGGGCGGGGAGGAGGGAGAAGTTGGGGCGTCGATCGCCATCGGGGCGGGCTTCTCCAAAAGGCCTTGCGCCGGTCAGGCGCCGCTGTCGCTGCGCTTTCTCACGTAAGCGGCTTCAGGCGCGGGGCCGGGGTCGAGCTTGAGCGCAGCCTGCTGCAGGCGCTTCGATCGTGCGCCGATGATAACTTCGCGAAACGTCAGCAAGATTACAGATATGACAAAAGGGGACAGATAATAGAGGACGCGGAACAGCAGCATCCCGCCCAGCAGCTCCTCGCGGTCCATCTGCCAGAGCCCGACCAGCATCGCCGCGTCGAACACGCCAAGGCCTCCGGGCGAATGGCTGGCAAAGCCGAGCAGCGTGGCCGAGACGAAGATCACCGCGACCACCACGAAACCGAGATTGGGCTCGTCAGGGACCAGCACGTACATCGCGAGCGCGCAGAAGCCGAGATCGATGATGCCGATCGCGATCTGGAGCAGCGTCAGCGGGCCGCCCGGCAGCATCACGGTCCAGGGCCCGCGGCCGACCATGCGCGGCTGGGTCCAGACCCAGACCACGTAAGCGACCAGTCCGACGATGATCATCATCGCCAGCATCCGGTTCAGCCAGGGCGGAAGCATGTCGATCGAGGCCGCGGCTTCCGGATGATAGGAGATGCCGAGGCCCAGCACCGCGGCATTGCCGAGCCAGAAGGTCAGGCCGGCGAGGAAGCAGATCTTTGCGACGTCGATCGCGTTCAGGCCATAGGCGGAATAGATGCGGTAGCGCACCGCGCCGCCGGTGAAGACGCTGGCGCCGACATTGTGGCCGATCGAATAGCTGGTGAAGGCAGCGAGCGCGTTAATCCGATAGGGCACGTGGGGATGGCCGATCGCGCGCACGGCGAACAGGTCGTAGAAGGTCAGCGTGAAATAGCCCGCAGCGACGAACAGCGCCGCCATCGCGATCTGGCTCGGCTCGGTGCTCTTGATCGCTTCGAGGACTTCGTTGACATCGATGCCGCGCAGCATGTGGTAGAGCACATAGCAAGCGATGCCGATGACCGCGACGCTGATCACAACTCCAAGCTTATGCAGGATTTGCTTCTGGCGCAGAAACGACATCGCCCCGCGTATGGCTTCCAGCATCTAAACCTCGAACAACGCTTCAGCGGCCAGGGTGGCCGGCGAACAGGCGGACGACACGCAGGCACCCGACGAATCCTCGCCGGCGGCTCCGGCATCGCGCATGCCCCCTGCCCCTCCACTAGCGCGTTTTGGGGCGGAGTGGAATTCGACAATTCGAACAAAAAGTCGTGGCTTCAAGGTTTTAGGCAGGTTGCGGGCTCCTGATGCACGGTTTGGCGCTTTCGGCGGCAAGCCTGACGCGAATCTCCATGGCCATCCTGGCGCAGACGCCATGAAGTTTTGATGATTTCGGCCGTACAATGTTCCGTCACGGCTTAAGTCGAAATCAATCTATGGGCGGGATTTCGCTGTTGAAAGAGGGTCGCGCCGCGCGCGGCCGCTGCGGCGCGCACGATTACGTGGCCGACGGCTCGCGCTCGATCATCCGGTTGCACTGCGACATCACAGACGTCATTGCGGCCGCCCGCCAGCGGCCGCGATGAGCACGTCGTTCGGAGGTAGCGTTCTGCTCAGGCCGCAAGCTGCGGGCGCACTGCCTCGATGCCCGCGATCCAGCCGGCGACGGAGCGCCCGATCGCCTCGGGGTGATCCTCCTGGAGGAAATGCAGGCCGGCGCCGAGACGAACCAGCGCGCAGTGCTTCAGGGAGGCTGCAAACCGTTCGGCAAATTCCGGTGAGACCAGAGCTCCGGGCTCGCCGGTGAACAGGAGCTTTGGATAGAACGACGCGGCCAGCGCTGCATGCGCGGACTGCAGAGCCTGATAAACGTCAGCGGGCTCGCCTGCGATCGGCAGTTCGCGCGGAAGTGCAAGAACGGGCCGGCGGCTCTCTGGTGTTGGAAACGGCGCGCGATAGGGCGCCATCTCGTCATCGCTGAGCTTGCGGACCATGCCGCCGGGTAGCACGCGCTCGACGAAGGCATTCGCCTCGAGGATCATCGCCTCGCCCTCGCCCGGCGTCCTGAATTTACGGAAGGCCGCCCGCGCCGCCTCGGCATGCTCCTGCTCTGCGGCAACCTCGGTGTCGTGGAAGTCCTGCCAGGTCGGCATCGGACGAATGAATTCCATGAAGGCAAGGCCGCGCACGAAATCCGGCCGGCGCGCCGCAAGATGAAATGCGAGCGCCGTGCCCCAATCCTGCGCGACCAGATAGGCCGACGTAATGCCGCGCTGTTCGATGAAGGCATCGAGATAGCGGACGTGGTCGAAGAAGCGATAGGCGATGTTGGGCTTGCCGGACTGACCGAAGCCGATGTTGTCGGGCGCGAGGCAATGCGCGACCGGTGACACCAGGGGCATGATGTTGCGCCAGATGTGCGAGGACGTCGGATTGCCGTGCAGGAAGAGCGCGACCGGCGCGTTCTGCGCGCCTGCCTCACGATAGGCCATGCCGCTTCCGAGGACGGACGCTTTGCGAAGCTTGATGTCGATCTGCTTGGTCATGTCAGCTCCTTGAACACGGTTTGGAATGCGATGCTCTTGAAACGTTCGAGCGCTTTGGGATTGCGGTCGACCTTCATGCGCAGGATCGCGCCCTGCCAGGACGCGAGCAGGAAGTCTGCGAGCTCCTCGGGCTCGAAATCGGATGCGATCTCGCCGCTGGTTTGGGCATCCCTGATGCAGGCGGCGAACGGCATGCGCCATTCAGCAAAGATGGCCGCAAGGCGCGCGCGCAGCATCTCGCTGCTGCCGGTCGCCTCCAGACTGAGATCGCCGATCAGACAGCCGCGGCCGTAGCCGTCCGCTTCGAGCCGGCCAATGATGATGTCCAGGTAGCGCTTCAGCCGAGCCCGCGGGGTCAGCGAGGTGTCGTCGAGCGCCTCGGCGACCAGCCCCCTTGTGATCTCGAAGTAGCGGTCGAGCACCTCGGAGGCGAACGCTTCCTTGGAGCGGAAATGATTGGTGAAGGACCCCTGCGGCGCGCCCGCAGCAGTGGTGACGTCGCGCACGCTGGTGCCGTGATAGCCGGTCCGAAACATGACCTTCAGGCCGGCGTCGAGAATGGCGTCTTTGAGCGAGGGCTTGGGCATGGCGTTATAATACGTACGTACGTATTATTGTCAAGCGCGCTTTGTCGCCCTGGAAATCTGATGGCAGCGCAAGTTGATGAGCGCGATAGCGGGCGCGCGTTTGCCTCTCAGCTCAGCCGCTCAGGCCGGTGGCATGCTGCGCGCGACCACACGGTCGCGCAGCCAGGCGCCGATGCCGCCGCCGACGAGGTAGCAGGCGAACATGACCAGGCCGAGGTCGAGCCAGTAGCCGAAGCGACCGGGGACCACATGCGCGAACGAGGCCGCGACCAGGCCGGCAACAAGCACGGCGAGCCAGCGCGCGGTCACCTTCGAGGTGCCGTTGCCGCGTTGGACCACCGAGATCCAGCCCATGCAGAAGCCGAGCAGCAGCGAGCCGATCAGCCAGCCCAGATGGAACGAGACGAGATAGGGCATCGTCACCTCACCAGAAATTCGATGCGGCGGTTCTGCGCCTTGGCGTCTTCGCTGTCATTGCCGGCGACGGGCTGCGTGCTGCCGTAGCCGACCGCGGTGAACCGGTTGCCAGGCAAGCCGGCCTTGACCAGGTAGTCGATCACCGCCTTCGCGCGCTTCTCCGACAGTGCCTGGTTGAAGGAATCCTCGCCGTCGGCATCGGTATGCCCGGCGACCTCGATATTGGTGGTGGGACATCGCAATGCCGTCTCGATCAGATGATCAAGAATGCCGGCGGAATCCGGATCGATCTCGGCGCGCTTCGCCCCGAAGCGAATCTTGGCCTTGGCCAAGAGCTCGGAGAACAATTGCTGGCACACGGTGCCGTCGACCGGCCCGGCCGCGGGTTTCACCGTGATTTCCGGCTTGTACTGCCAGTTTTTCGGAAAATCCTTGCCGAGGCCTGCGCGGATGTCGTTGGCGGCACCTTCATAGAGCGCATCGCCCGACAGCTTCACCTCGCGGTCGGACACGACGAGCGTGCCGGTCGACAGTCGCGACAGCGCGCCGAGCGCTGCGACCACGGCGGGGCTGAAGGAGCCGGGCGCGCCGACGCTGGCCTTGAGATTGTCGACAACCTTTTCGTTGAAGAATTTCCGCGACGCGCTGGTGGCGATGGCCGCGTGGACATTGTTGTCGGGAACATAGCCGGTCAGCGTCACCGTCGCGGCCACCGGATCCTTGTAAGCCTGGAACACGTAAGGCGGCGCCTTGACATCGTTGGCGGCGATCGAAAAGCCCTCGGGCAGGTTTTTAAGGGCCGCTGCGACCGCTTCGCGGCCGCCGAGATCGCGCGCCATCCCTGACAGAGTGACTTTGGTGTCTGTGATCGTGATCTTGCCGTCCTTGAGCTTGCCGATCTGGTCGAGCAGCAGCATCGCAGCCGCCTCGAACCGCGGCGGTGCGCCGCGGGCCAAACCCATCTGATCGGCCACCTCGGTGCCGCCGACCTCCTTGCGGGCCGCCTCGGTCAGGCGGCCCTTCATCGACGGCAGGGGCGCGGAGCCTGACAGCGTCACCCGCACCACGTCGCGCTCGGCGTTCCAGACGAAGGGCTTTGCCTCGGGCACGAGGCGGGTCCGGTCGTCGACCAGGCGCACGCCGGGGACGGTCTCGACCGCCACAACAGCGTCGCGGCGCCCCTCCTCAGAAAACGCGTCCGCAGCCAGGCTGACGTCGCGGCCATCCACCGCGATCCGGGTCTTGTCCAGAACGGTATCCTTTAGCGCCGCCGAGCTGCGGGCGGAAAGGTCCGCCTCGACCGGCAAAGTGTTATTCCAGGCCGCAAATCCCCACATGACGGCCAAGGGGATCAGCCCCGGCCACCATTTGCTGGCCCACCTGAAAAGCTTGTGCATTCGACGACCCGAACTCTGGAACCGGAGACAAAACAAACCCTTGGCAGGCTGTCAAACCGGAAATGACGCCCTTCCGAAGGCCGGGCCTGGACAATTGGAATAACTTTTTCTTCAAGGGTTCTTCCGTAAGTTGAAAGCGGAATGCCAAAGTCCGCCAGCGGGTCATGAAACAACTCCGTAACAACGTCATCCGCGCCGGGCTGGAAGCACTCTATTTCAGCGGCGCCCACCACCTGTTGCGTCCGCTTTTGTCGGGCGTCGGCGCCATATTCATGCTGCATCACGTGCGGCCGGCCCGCGGCGCGGCGTTCCAGCCGAACCGGCATCTCGAAGTCACCCCCGAATTCCTGCGTGCCACACTGCGCCACCTGCGCGCGCGCGAGATCGACATCGTCAGCATGGACGAGCTGCACGAGCGGCTGGTGCGGCGCCGGTTCGACCGCCGCTTCGCCGCCTTCACGCTCGACGATGGCTATCGCGACAATCTCGATTTTGCGCTGCCGGTTCTGCGCGAATTTGACGCGCCCTTGGCGGTCTATGTCGCCAGCGATTTCGCGGAGGGGACGGGCCGGCTGTGGTGGGAGGCGCTGGAGGCCGTGATCGCCAAGACCGAGCAGATCGAGGTGACGATCGGCAATGCCGCGCTGCGGCTCGATGCGACGACGCCAGCCGCCAAGCAGGTGGCGTTCGATCGCCTGCACGACTGGTTGCGCGCACTGCCCGGCGAGCACGATCTCAAGCGCGAGATCGAGGCGCTCTGCACGAAGTACGGCGTCGACATGGCCGCGCTGTGCCGCAGCCTCTGCCTGTCCTGGGACGAGGTGAAGACATTTGCCGCCGATCCCCTGGTCACGATCGGCGCGCATTCCGTCAGCCATTGCAATCTCGCCAAGCAAAGCGAAGCGATCGCCACGCAGGAGATGGCCGTGAGCCGCGCGCGGATCGAGCAGGCGCTCGGCCGCAACGTTCAACATCTGGCCTATCCCTATGGCGATCGCGAGGCGGCGGGCGAGCGTGAATTCGTGCTCGCTGCATCCGCCGGCTTCAAGACCGCGGTGACGACGCGGCCCGGCATGCTGTTCGCCGAAGACGCCGGCCGCATGACGGCGCTGCCACGGGTCTCGCTCAACGGCAATTACCAGGACACGCGGATTCTGCCGGTGCTGACCTCGGGCGCCGCGACCGCGATGTGGAACGGCTTCCGCAGGATCGCGGCGGCTTAATCTCTCCGTCTTGGCTGCCCGAACTCGGACGTCGCATGGCGAAAGCCAGGACGACGATGCGGCACTTTCCTTGACTCCCCTCCCTACCCCGCTCAAAACGTCGCCAAACACCAAGGGAGGCACCATGTTCAACGATCTGTTCTCGCTCAAAGGCCGCGTCGCGCTGGTGACCGGTGGTTCGCGCGGCATCGGCAAGATGATCGCGGCGGGATTTCTCAGCGCGGGAGCCGCGAAGGTCTACATCACCGCGCGCAAGGCAGGACCTTGCGAGGCCACCGCGAGAGAGCTGTCAGGCCGATATGACGGTGAGTGCATCGCGCTGCCGATCGACATCTCGACCGTCGACGGCTGCGACAGGCTCGCTCGCGAAATCATCAAGCTGGAGCCGAAGCTCAACATCCTCGTCAACAATGCAGGGGCTGCCTGGGGCGCGGAGTTCGACGAATTCCCCGAAAGCGGCTGGGACAAGGTGATGGACCTCAACGTCAAGTCGCTGTTCTTCCTGACCAAGGCGCTGGCCAAGCCGCTGCGCGCGGCGGCTTCGCATGAGCGGCCCGCCAAGGTCATCAACATCGCCTCGGTTGACGGCATTTTCGTCAATCCCGGCGAGACCTACTCCTATGCCGCGAGCAAGGCCGCGGTGATCCATTTGACGCGGCGCATGGCGACGAAACTGATCAAGGACAACGTCAACGTCACCGCGATCGCGCCCGGCGCGTTCAAGTCCGACATGAACCGGGCTGCGCGCGACCATTCGGACGAGGTCGCCAAGCGCATTCCGGCGCGGCGGATCGGAACCGACGAGGACATGGCCGGCGTGGCGATCTATCTCGCCTCGCGCGCGGGTGACTACGTGGTCGGCAACACCATCGCGGTGGATGGCGGCGTGGTGTACGCGAACGCGGGGCTGGAGATCGCGGGGTAGGCGGGGGCGCGTCAGCACGACGCCCTCACCTCACACTCCGGTGTAGTCCCGGCCTTCGCCGGGACGACAGGTGAGTATGTAGCGCGGCCGTCGCGCCTCGCTGGCGGCCCTTACGACTCGATCCTCACATATTCGAAATCGCCGGGCTTGTTGTCGATGCCGACTTTCGGCGGTGAGATCCAGGAGGCGAACTGGCCGGTCTCGGTGACGGGCTGCATCAGCGAGGTGATGAAGTCGCCGTCCGCGGTCGAGGGCAGCCATTCGTCCTTGCGCTTCGCCCAGGTGGCATCGTCGATCAAAATGCCGTCGGGCGTCGCGTGGATGCCCTTGAACTCGCCGATATGGCGGTGGAAGGCGACGTTGGGCAGCTTGAGCTGAAACTGGTAGCCCGCGGTCGAGATCACCTTGTTCCAGCGCAGCATGCCCTTGACGCAATCCTGGCTGTAATCGTCGCGCAGGCGCATGTTGAGCGCGGTCAGCGCCGGCTCGTCGACGAGCTTGATCTCACCGTCGATGAACTTCAGCACCGGATAGGTGGCGTTCTTGAGCTGATGATCGTCGTCGATCTGGGTCTCGTGATAGCGACCCTTGATGCCGGTGTTGAAGGCGTTCGCCGCGTTGGTCGAGACTTCCGAGCCAAACAGATCGAGCGACAGCGTATAGTGCAGGTTCAGCTTCTTCTGAATGGTCGGCAGGTCGATCACGCCGAGCGCGCGGACCTTCGCGATGTCGGTGGGATCGGTGATGCCGGCTTCGCGCATCGCATCGCAGGTGCGCTGCACGACGCGGGTGATGCCGGTCTCGCCGACGAACATGTGGTGCGCTTCTTCCGTCAGCATGAAGCGGCAGGTGCGCGACAGGGGATCGAAGCCGGACTGCGCAAGCGAGTGCAGCTGCATCTTGCCGTCGCGGTCGGTGAAGTAGGTGAACATGAAGAAGGACAGCCAGTCCGGCGTCGCCTCGTTGAAGGCGCCCAGCATGCGCGGCGAGTCGGCGTCGCCCGAGCGGCGGCGCAACAAATCGTCGGCCTCTTCACGTCCGTCGCGACCAAAGTACTTTTGCAGCAGGTACACCATCGCCCAGAGGTGACGGCCTTCCTCGACATTGACCTGGAACAGATTGCGCATGTCGTACAGCGAGGGCGCGGTCTTGCCGAGATGGCGCTGCTGCTCGACGGAGGCGGGCTCGGTGTCGCCCTGGATCACGATCAGACGGCGCAGCATGGCGCGATACTCGCCCGGGACTTCCTGCCAGGCCGGCTCGCCAAAATGCTCGCCGAACGGCACGACGCGGTTCTCTTCCTGGGGAGCAAGGAGAATGCCCCAGCGATACTCGGGCATCCGCACATAGTCGAACTTGGCCCAGCCGCGCGGATCGACCGAATAGGCGGTGCGCAAGTACACCAGCGATTCCTGGAAGCCTTCCGGCCCCATGTCTTTCCACCAGTCCATGTAGCCGGGATGCCAGCCTTCCAGCGCCTTGAGCACCTGGCGGTCTTCGGCCAAATTGACGTTGTTCGGAATCTTGGTCGAGTAGTCGACGTTCATGATGTTCATGGAAGACCTCCCGTGTGGGACTAGTTCATTAAATCGCGGGCATCGAATTGTGGGATCGCGAATAGCGAGGCGAATGACGTCTCTATTCGCTATTCGCCACTCTCCATTCGCGCTCTACACTCGCGTCATATCGAATTTCGGCTTCTGGCCGCTGCCGTAGCGGCGCAGCGCGCCTTCCTCGCCGACCGCGTTGGGGCGCTGGAAGATCCAGTTCTGCCACGCGGTGAGGCGCGAGAAGATCTTCGATTCCATCGTCTCGGGGCCGACGAAGCGCAGGTTGGCTTCCATGCCGGTGAGGCTGTCGGGCGAGAAGCTGGCGCGCTCCTCCAGGAACACGCGGACCTCGTCGTCCCAGTCGATGTCGTCGAGTGCGAAGGTGACGAGACCGAGCTCTTCGGCCTGCTCGGCGTCCAGCGCGGTGCCCGTCGTGGCTTCCGCGCGTTCCACATCGGACGGATCGGCCTGGAAGCGCGACTGAAGCCGCGTCAGGCCATGGCTCATCGGATACGGGCCAAAATTCATCGCTGACAGTTCGATCGACGGCGGCGGGCGGTTGTCGCCCTGGCGCGTGCCGATCAGCATGTAGGAACGGTCGGCGGCGAAGACGAGCTCGGCGAGCGTGCCGGCGAAGCAGGAGCCGGGCTCGACCAGCGTCACCAGCGTGCGCGAGGTGACGTCGATGCGCTTCAAGACACGCTTCCAGTAGTGCCTGATTTCGTTGACCAGCCAGTGCGCCTTGTTGGCTTCGAGGAAGGCGTCGCAGGCGAGCACATGGGCGCGGTCGCCGTGACTCTTGAACACCAGCATCGCGATCTCGAGCTCGTTGATACGCAGATGCAGGATGGCGTCGTCGAGTTCGCGCGCGACCTGGAGCGGCCAGAACGCGACACCCTGCGCCATCATCCCGTCGATATCGGCGGGCGGCGCGGCTTCAGGCGCCTTGATCGAGATCGTGGCGATGCGGGCGGCGCGGTCGACGTCGACGGTGACAAAGCCGTAGCGGATGCTCGTCTCATCGATGATGCGCTTGAGCGGCGTCAGCGCGATGCCCTTGCCGCTGCCCTTGCGCTTCGAGGCCTGGGCGAATTCCCTGGCGCGCTCGGCAACCTTGCCTTCGAGCTTGCTGTTCGGCGCGATCTCGTCGACCAGGCGCCATTGCACGGCGCGCTTGCCCTTCACGCCTTCTTCGATGGTGCAGAAGAAATCGGCGTGATCGCGGCGCACCTTGCGCTTGTCGACCACACGCGTGAGGCCGCCGGTGCCCGGCAGCACCGCCAGCAGCGGCACTTCGGGCAAGGCGACGGCGGACGCGCCGTCATCGGCAAGCATGATGTAGTCGGTGGCGAGCGCGAGCTCATAGCCGCCGCCGGCGGCCGAGCCGTTCACGACGGTGATAAAGCGCTGGCCGGAATTCTCCGACGAGTCTTCCATGCCGTTGCGGGTCTCGTTGGTGAACTTGCAGAAATTGACCTTGTGGGCATGCGTCGAGCCGGCGAGCATGCGGATGTTGGCGCCGGCGCAGAACACGCGGTTCTTGGCCGAGCGCATCACCACGACCTTCACCTCGGGGTGCTCGAAGCGCAGGCGCTGGACCGCGTCGGCAAGCTCGATATCGACGCCGAGATCGTAGGAATTGAGCTTGAGCAGATAGCCCTCGAACAGGCCGCCATTCTCGTCGACGTCCATGGTCAGGGTGGCGACGTCACCGTCAACCGCGAGCTTCCAGTGCCGGTAGCGGGACGGCTCGGTCTGGAAATCGATGAATGTCGCGCCGCCTGCGAGGCGCCGATCTTCCTCGGCCATGGGCCACCCTTGAGTTCGTCTTGGTTTACCGTTAGATGCACAATAATGCATATTGTTGCGCGCGTCTAGACTTTAACGGCCCATACATGCATTTTGTTGCATGTCCTCTCCTAGGGCCGCTGCTGCAAATTGCTCAATCGCGTGAAGCGTCGCTCCCGGAGCTTCGCGATGCGGAGAATGCGCCGCGCCTGACATGACTTTCAAATCGACCGGGCAATAGCATTCGTGCTGCGCGATCTCGGCCTGACGCAGCGTCCCGTATTGGTCGTCCACGCCTTGAAGGATCAGGACGGGAACGCGGATATAAGCGAGATATTCCGAGATATCCCAGTCGCGGAATTTGGGATCGAGCCAGGCGGCGTTCCAGCCGTAGAAGGCGTTGTCGACGTCCGTGTGCCAGCGCGCGAGCTTTGCCTTCAGGTCGGTGGTCTCAAATGCCGTCTTGATGTCCGCAATCGACTTCACCGAGATGTCCTCGACGATGAAATGCGGCGCGATCAGTACGAGGCCGTTCAGGCGATGATCCTGATGCGCGCCGGCATAGATCGTCGCGATCGACGCGCCGTCGGAATGGCCGAGCAGCAGGCCACGCCTGAAGCCGATCGCGTCGAGGATCTTCGGCAGCACGTCGAGTGCCTCGCGCTGCATGTAGTCGAGCGGCCGCGGCAGCGCGACCTTGCTCGACTGGCCGTAGCCCGCGCGCGAATAGACGAAGATGCCGGCGGAGGTCGCCTCTCGCAGCTTCTCGGGGAAGTCACCCCAGAGCCCGACCGAGCCGAGGCCTTCATGCAGCATGACGATGGTCGGTGCATCGGCGGATTGCGGCGCCAGCCATTTGTATTCGAGGCTGGCGTCGCCGATGCTGAGGAAGCCGGTGGGGGCGAGGTTGGTCATGCTCTGTCGCTCTTCTCTCTCCGTCGTCAAGCCCGGCCATGACGACCTGTTGTCAATTCGCCCCGTCCCGCAGCTTGAACCGCTGGATCTTCCCCGTCGCCGTCTTCGGCAAGGAATCCACCACGTCGATCCAGCGCGGATATTTCCACGGGCCGATCTTCTGCTTGACGTGATCCTTAAGCATCTCCTGCAGGCCCGCCGTCGTCGCGCCGGGGCGCAGCACGACGAAGGCCTTGGGCTTCAGCAGACCTTCCGGATCGGCTTCGGGCACGACGGCAGCTTCCAGCACGGCGGGATGCGTGATCAGCGCGCTCTCGACCTCGAAGGGCGAGACCCAGATGCCAGAGACCTTGAACATGTCGTCGGCGCGGCCGCAGAAGGTATAGCGGCCCTCGGAATCCCTGACATATTTGTCGCCGGTGCGGGTCCACGGCCCCTCGAACGTGCGGCGGCTCTTGTGGCGCTGGTTCCAGTACCCCTCGCCGGCGGAGGGCGCATCGACCAGGAGCTCGCCGACCTCGCCGTCGGCGACATCCTGTCCGGCCTCGTTGACAAGCCGCACCGCATAGCCGGGCACCGGTTTGCCGGAGGAGCCGTATTTGATGTCGCCGGGCGCGTTCGACAGGAAGATGTGCAACAGCTCGGTCGAGCCGACGCCGTCGAGAATATCGACGCCGAAGCGCGCCCTCCAGCTGTTGCCGACGGACTCCGGGAGCGCCTCGCCGGCCGAGGTGCAGATGCGGAGCGACTTGCCGCCGCGCTCGCTCTTCATCGCTTCGTCGTTGAGCATCGCCGCGAACAGGGTCGGCACGCCGTAGAAGATCGAGGGATTGTAGCGGTTCATCAGGTCGAACATGCGTGCGGGCGTCGGCCGTTCGCTGTTGAGCACCACGCTGGCGCCGACCGACATCGGAAAGGTCAACGCATTGCCGAGGCCATATGCGAAGAACAGCTTTGCCGCGGAAAGACAAACGTCGTTCTCGCGAATGCCGAGCACCTGCTTCGCATAAGTGTCCGCGGTCGCCTGCATGTTCGAATGGATGTGCCGCACGCCCTTGGGCATGCCGGTCGAACCTGAGGAATACAGCCAGAATGCCGGTTCGTCGGAATGGGTGGCGGCGGTGGTGAACTGATCGCTCTCGTCCGCAATCTCCTCGGCGAGCTGCTTGTGGCCGTTCTGTTTGGCGCCGGAGACCACGACATGCTCCAGATCCGGCATGCGGCCGACGACGTCCTTGATGACGGGATAGAGCGCTTCCGAGACGAACAGCACGCGCGCGCGGCAATCGGCGAGGATGTAGGCGTATTGATCTGATGTCAGCAGCGTGTTGAGCGGCACCGGCACGATGCCGGCGCGGATCGCGCCCAGAAACACGATCGGGAAGTCGACCGTATCCAGCATGATCATGGCCACGCGCTCTTCGCGGCGGCCCCCGAGCCGGCGCAGCATGTTGGCGGCGCGCCGCGTTTCGCGCTGGAGCTCGCCATAGGTGAGGCGTGAGACGGTGTCGTCGAAGGCGAGCTTGTTGCCGCGTCCCTCCTCGACGTTCCGGTCGAGCAGCCAGGTCACCGCGTTATAGGATCCCTCGCTCACGGACTTCTCCCCTGAATTTAGAATTATAATTCATAGAAAGACACCGCCTCGGCTTGCTGTCAATGCCAGCAGGCACTATGTTTCATTAATACGCGCCGCAGGACCTCTTTAAAAGAAGACATCCGCTCAAGCAGGCCCATGATCCGCAGTCCATGACCGACAGTCCCGACGCCGAATCCCGATTTCTCGAACAGCTCGGCCAGCGCGTGCGCACCATGCGCGCGCTGCGCGGCATGTCGCGCAAGGTGCTCGCTAAGGTATCAGGAATATCGGAGCGCTACATCGCGCAGCTCGAAAGCGGCAAGGGCAACGTCTCCATCGTGCTGCTGCGCCGCGTCTCCGACGCGATGGGCGCGCATCTCGAAGACCTGCTTCCCTCGGCCGATCCGACCCCGGACTGGCAGATGTTTCGCGATCTCCTGCGCAAGGCGACGCCGGCGCAGGTCGCACAAGCAAAAGATCTGCTCGCAGGCGGCAGCGCCTCCGCGCCGCGGCGCGCGCCGTTCTGCGGCATCGCGCTAATCGGCCTGCGCGGCGCCGGCAAATCGACGCTTGGGCGGATGCTGGCGAAGAAGGTCGGCTGGAGCTTTGTCGAGCTCAACAAGGAGATCGAGCAGCAGAACGGGCTGTCGGTCGCCGAGATCATCGCGCTCTACGGCCAGGAAGGCTTTCGCCGCATGGAGCAGGCGGCGCTGCAGCAGCTGCTCGCGCGCAACGAGCTGATGGTGCTGGCGACCGGCGGCGGCATCGTCTCCGAACCTCTGACCTTCGACCAGATCCTGTCGTCGTTCTACACGATCTGGCTGAAGGCCGAGCCCGAGGAGCACATGGCCCGCGTCCGCCGCCAGGGCGATTTGCGCCCGATGGCCGACGACCGCTCCGCGATGGCGGAGCTGCGCAACATCCTCTTGAGCCGCGAGCCGCTATATGCGCGCGCGACGGCGGTGGTCGACACGGCGGGGCTGTCCGTCGATGCCGCCGCGGCGCGCCTGGTTGATGCGGTCCGGCCGGTGCTGCAGAACGAAGCGCGCAGCTTCGGGCTGCGCAGCGTCGCGCTGTAGGTCCGAACTCCCATGACCGAGAGCGACGTCGCAATCGCCATGTTCGAGCGGATCGGCGGCAGCGCCACGATCGATCGACTGGTCGATCGCTTCTACGACCGGATGGATACGCTGCCGGAGGCGAAGATCATCCGCGCGATGCATGCGGACGACCTCGGCCTGATCAGGGATGTGCTGAAGCGCTATCTCACCGAATGGACCGGCGGCCCGAAACTCTATTCGGTCGAGAAGGGCCACCCGCGGCTGCGCCAGCGCCACATCGGCTTTGCCATCGGCGATGCCGAGCGCGACGCGTGGATGCTCTGCATGCGCGGTGCGCTGGAGGAGACGGTTGTGGACGCCGCAGCGCGGCAGGACCTCGACAAGGCGTTGTCCGGCCTCGCCGACTGGATGCGCAACCGCTAGTGATTTTTGCACGGGCGCGTAGCCCGGATGAGCGAAGCGACATCCGGGTCTTCACGATGACTTTCCCGGGTATCGCTTCGCTCACCCGGGCTACAAGAGTTGCGACCGCAACGCCTCCGCGCCCTCACGCAACAGCGGCAAAAATCGCTCGATCAATTCCTGCGCCGGCACGCGATCGACGTGCGCGCCCATGTTAATGGCGGCGACGATCACGCCGTCGTAGCGGCGGACGGGGACCGAGATCGAGCGGAAATGCGGCTCGGCCTCGCGGTCCACCAGCGAATAGCCCTGCGCGCGATCGGCGACGGTGCGCGCGAGCAGCACCTTGGGATCGGTTACCGTCTGCGGCGTCAGCGCTTCGCGCTTCGTCGCCGTCAGGCGCGCAGCAAGCTCGGCATCGTCGAGTTGACCGAGCATGGCGCGGCCGACCGAAGTGCAGAAGGCCGGAAGCCGGTAGCCGATTTCCAATCCGCCCGAGAACATCCGCGCCGGACTGCTGCGCGCGATGAACACGACCTCATCGCCGTCGAGCACCGCGAGCGAGGAGATTTCGTTGGCCGCTGTCGCGACGCGGTCGAGCACCGGTTGCAGGACCGTGACGAGTTGGCTCGACCGCAGATACGACGCGGCGAGTGTCAGCACATGTGGCGTCAGCGAGAACAGCTTCCCGTCGCCACTGACGAAGCCGCCGCGCTGGAGCGTGAACAGCATGCGCCGCGCGGTGGCGCGGGGAAGCTCAGCGGCACGGGCGAGATCGCTCAGCGTCATCGGGCCGGCCGTGATGCCGAAGCATTGCAGCAGGCGCAGCCCGCGATCGAGGCTCTCGACGAAATCCGTCGCGCGTTCGTCGCTCTCGCTTCGCTTCAGCTTGGGCATGGTGTCGGGTCATTCGTGCAAAATAGTGCTTGCTGCCGCGTCAAGGCATGCCATAATTCGCCCATTCGTTCAATAGGCGAACAAACGCCATTCCATAAAGGATGCACTCGCCATGATGAGCCAGGAGCAGAACGACCTGATCACCCGCACCGGTGCGAAGGACCCCTGCGGGAAGCTGATGCGAAGCTACTGGCAGCCGGCGGCGCTGGTGGACGAGCTCGACGGCGATCGACCGATCCGTCCCGTCAGATTGCTCGGCGAAAGCCTGGTGCTGTTCCGCGACGAGACGGGGCGTTACGGCCTGATCGATCGCCACTGTGCGCATCGCGGCGCCGATCTCGCCTTCGGACGGCTCGAGCATGGCGGCCTGCGTTGCGCCTTCCATGGCTGGCTGTTCGACGCCACCGGGCAATGCATCGAGACGCCGGCGGAGCCGAAGGACTCAAAGCTCTGCCAGAACATCCGTCAGCGCTCTTACCCTGTGGTGGAGAAGAGCGGCATCCTCTGGGCTTATCTCGGCGAGGGCGAGCCGCCGGCATTTCCCGAGCTCGACTGCTTCGTCGCGCCCGGCACGCACACCTTCGCGTTCAAAGGCCACATGGCCTGCAACTGGCTCCAGGCGCTCGAAGTCGGCATCGACCCCGCGCACGCCTCCTATCTGCATCGCTTTTTCGAGGACGAGGACACCTCGACGGCCTACGGCAAGCAGTTCCGCGGCACGTCGGCAGGCAGCGACTTGCCGATGACGAAGATTTTGCGCGAATACGACCGCCCGATCATCAATGTCGAGCACACCGAATACGGCCTGCGGCTGATCGCGCTGCGCGAGATCGACGAGGAGCGCACCCATGTGCGCGTCACCAACCAGCTCTTTCCGCACGGCTTCGTCATCCCCATGAGCACGGAGATGACGATCACACAGTGGCACGTGCCGGTCGACGACGAGAACTGCTACTGGTACGCGATCTTCACCAGTTATTCGAACCCCGTGGACAAGCAGAAGATGCGCGACCAGCGGCTCGAGCTCTATGAGCTGCCGGATTACAAATCGCGCAAGAACGGGACGAACGATTACGGCTTCGATCCGCACGAGCAGCAGACGGCGACCTATACCGGCATGGGCACCGACATCAACGTCCACGACCAGTGGGCGGTGGAATCGATGGGCGCGATCCAGGACCGCACCCGGGAGCACCTCGGCACGAGCGACAAGGCGATCGTGCAGTACCGGCGCCTGCTGCGGCAGGAGATCGAGAAGGTCGCAGGCGGCGAGAAGCCGATGCTGCATCTCGACGAGGCCACCGCACGTTCGATCCAGGGTCCGGCGACCATGGACGGCATCGGGCCGACCCGAGGCTGGGAGATCTACTGGATGGAAGTCGACGTCAAGCGCCGCCGCAGCGCGCCGTGGACGGCGCCGGTGCCGAAGGAGATCGCGGACAACGTGCATCGCCTGACGGCGGCGGAGTGATAATGCAGTTCGCCGCTAGCGAGGCGAGACGGCGGCTCCACATTCTCCGCTGTCATGCTCCGCGAAAGCGGGGCATCCAGTACGTCGCGGCCTCTCGTGAACACACGGACGTCTCTGGAATACTGGATCGTCCGCCTTCGCGGACGATGACAGTGTGCGCTATACTCTCGCCGAGCAAGAAGGAACTGCCAAAGTGACTTTCGTCGCGCGTCATGCGCTGTGGTCGGATGAGCAGAAGGACGCCGCATTGCGCGTGCGGCGCATCGTCGACGAGAAGAATCTCGAGGTCATCCGCCTCGCCTTCCCGGACCAGCACGGCATTTTGCGCGGCAAGACCATCGTCGCCTCCGAGGCGATCGCCTCGCTGGAGAGCGGCTGCTCCATCACCACCACCATGCTCGCCAAGGACACCTCGCACCGCACGGTGTTTCCGGTGTTCACGTCAGGCGGCGGCTTCGGCATGAAGGAGATGGAGGGCGCGGCCGACGTGCTGATGGTCGCCGATCCCACGACGTTTCGCGTTTTGCCATGGGCGCCAACCACGGGCTGGGTTCTCTGCGACCTCTATTTCAACGACGGCCGTCCCGTGCCGTTCGCGACGCGCGGGCTCTATCGCAAGGTGCTCGACGAGCTCGCAAGTCGCGGCCATGATTTCGTGGCAGGCCTCGAGGTCGAATTCCACATCTTCAAGCTCGACGATCCGCATATGCGCCCGGAGGATGCCGGCCAGCCCGGCACACCGCCTTCGGTGAGCCTGCTCAGCCACGGCTATCAATACCTCACCGAGCAGCGCTTCGACCAGATGGAGCCGGTGCTGGAGATCTTGCGGCGTGACATCGTCGCGCTCGGTCTGCCCTTGCGCTCGGTCGAGGTGGAGTTCGGGCCGAGCCAGTGCGAATTCACCTTCGCCCCGAAGAAAGGCATTGAGCCCGCGGACAACATGGTGCTGTTTCGCTCTGCCGTGAAGCAGATCGCGCACCGCCACGGCTATCACGCCACGTTCATGTGCCGGCCGAAGCTGCCGAACCTGTTCGCGAGCGGCTGGCATCTGCACCAATCGGTGGTCTCGCGCGCGAGCGGCGAGAACCAGTTCATGGCCAAAGACGGCGGCGAGCCGCTCAGCGCGTTCGCCCGCGCCTGGCTTGCGGGCCTGCTCGACCACGCCCGCGCGTCGACCGTGTTCACCACCCCGACCATCAATGGCTACAAGCGCTACCGCTCCTATTCGCTGGCGCCGGACCGCGCGATCTGGGGCCGCGACAATCGCGGCGTGATGATCCGCGTGCTCGGCAACGCCGGCGACGCCGCCACGCGCCTGGAAAACCGCATCGGCGAGCCCGCCGCCAATCCCTATCTCTACATGGCCTCGCAGATCCTCTCCGGCCTCGACGGGGTCGACCGCAAGCTCGATCCCGGCCCGTCGGCCGACACGCCTTACGAAACCAAGGCGCCGCTGTTGCCGAAATCGCTGCGCGACGCGGTCAGCGCGCTGAAGGACGATCCGTTCTTCCGCGAAAAGCTCGGGCCTGAGTTCGTCGATTATTACACCCACATCAAGAATGCCGAGATCGACCGCTTCCTGTCCGAGGTGACCGACTGGGAGCACCGCGAATATTTCGAGGTGTTTTGAGCCAGACACGCCCTCACCTCCCCGTGAGGCGACTTCGTCCGCTCAGTTCCGACGACATTTCACCGCTCCCGACGAAGCCATTTTCCAAGGCCCACGAAAACCGCCGGAAAGACGGCGATGTAGATTTGCTCCGTGATCAACAAAGGAGTTCGGTCATGTGGGGTCATCTGTTCAGTTTGATCTATCGCCTGTCCTGCCGCGCCACTCTGATTGAGATCGGGGCGGGTCGCTCGTCGCGATAGAGGCCCAGCGGATTTAGGTAAGAGCGATTGACTAGCGAACGGAGGGTGTCATGCGAAAGCTGATCCTGATCGCGGCAATGTCGCTGCTGGCAAGCCAGGCCTATGCCGGCGGACCACGGAGCCTTAGCCTTGCGGCGACAAATGCGAGCCAGCAGACCGCCGAGCCGGGAACGACAGCAGCCACGCCGCCACAAGCTCCGGCGGCAGCACCCACGAATGTCCAGACGGCGACCACGGCCGCAGCTTCAACGTCTCCGGCAGCGACTGCGACGACAACCGCGATCGCTCCGGCCGCAACTCAGTCCAGTGCCGCGCCGATTGCCAGCACAAGAGAAATGACCAAGCCGAAACGTCGCCAGCCATCCACCGAGGCCCGCGTGATTCGCGAACTGCATCGGCACGGGATTTACTGGTGATTGCCAATGTCGTCCTGGCGAAAGCCAGGACCCATTACCCCAGGGAAAAGTTGTCGCACGCGGCTGCTAACCGCCAATCTTCGCCAAACTGAATTCGGTGGCTATGGGTCCTGGCTTTCGCCAGGACGATAACGTATGAGCGGCGCCCAGCATCGCGCCCTCACCCTCAAATCCCTAGATATTTGTGCTGCAGATCCGGCTCAGCCAACAGCTCGTCCGAGGTGCCGCTCCATACCGTCTTGCCGCGCTCGATGATGGTGTGGCGGTCGCAGATGCGGGCGAGGTGGTCGACGTTCTTGTCGACGACCAGGATCGACTGTCCCCGGCTCTTGAGCAGCGACAGGCAGCTCCAGATCTCTTCGCGGATCAGAGGCGCCAGGCCTTCGGTCGCTTCATCCAGGATGAGCAGCTTCGGGTTGGTCATCAGCGCGCGGCCGATGGCGAGCATCTGCTGCTCGCCGCCGGAGAGCTGGTTGCCCATATTGGAAGCGCGCTCGGCCAGGCGAGGAAACATCACGTAGATCGCCGCCAGCGTCCAGGGATTGCTGCTGCCGAAACGATCGGCCGCTGCCGCGACAAGGTTTTCGCGCACGGTGAGGTTCGGGAAGATCTGCCGCCCCTCGGGGACGAGGCCGACACCGAGTTGCGCGATCCTGTAGGACGGCTGCGTCCGCACTTCCGAGCCCGCAAAGCGGATGCTGCCGGCGCGCGCCGGCGTCAGGCCCATGATGGATCGGATGGTCGTGGTTTTGCCCATGCCGTTGCGACCCATCAGCGAGACCATCTCGCCTGATTTGACCGACAGGGACAAGCCGAACAGCACCTGGGACAGGCCGTAGCAGGTCTCGATGCCGTCGACCTCGAGCAGCGTGTCATCCATGGTGCGTCACCACATGGGCCTCGCCGAGATAGGCGCGCTTGACGTCCTCGTTCGCCCGAATCGCGGCCGGATCGCCGGAGGCGATGACGCGGCCATAGACCAGCACGGAGATGCGGTCGGCGAGCGCAAACACCGCCGGCATGTCGTGTTCGACCAGGACGATCGAGACCTCCTTGCGCAGCTCCTGGAGCAGCTGCACCATGCGCTGGGATTCGGTGACGCCGAGTCCCGCCATCGGCTCGTCGAGCAGCAAAAGTTTCGGCTTGCTTGCCAGCGCAACCGCCAGCTCGATCTGGCGACGCTCGCCATGGCTGAGCCTGGACACCAGGACATCGGCACGATGGACGAGACCGACGCGATCGAGCGCGGCATGCGCGGCATCGCGCAGGCCCTTCTCCTTGCGTGCATCGGCGAAGAAGCGGAACGAGGTGCCGGCATGCGCTTGCGCCGCGAGCGCGACATTGTCGGCGGCGGTGAAATCGAGCAGCAGCGAGGTGATCTGGAAAGAACGTGCCAGGCCCAGCGCGCAGCGGCGATAGGCCGGCAGATAGGTGATGTCGCGCCCCGCCAGCGAGACGCTGCCGGAATGCGGCTCCAGATGCCCTGTGAGCTGGCTGATCAGCGTGGTCTTGCCGGCGCCGTTCGGGCCGATGATGGCGTGCAGCTCGCCTGCCGCAACGTCGAGCGAGACGTTGTCCGTCGCAATGATGCCGCCGAAGCGGCGCACCAGCCTGTCGACGCGGAGCAGCGGCTCAGCCACGATTGAGCCTCCCGAGCAGGCCCATGATGCCGCCGCGGCCGAACAGCACGATCAGCAGCAGCAGCGGACCCATGATCAGCGCCCAGTATTCGGTGAGCTGCGACAAGAACTCTTCCAGCAACAAATACACCACCGCGCCGATGACCGGACCGAACAGCGTGCCCATGCCCCCGAGGATCACCATCACCATGAGGTCGCCGGAACGGGTCCAGTACATCGCGGCCGGGCTGACGAAATCGGTGTTGTTGGCGAGCAGCGCGCCGGCGAGGCCGCACATCATGCCCGAGATGACGAAGCAGACCAGCTGGTAGCGTTTCGAGGGAAAGCCGATCGCCTGCATGCGCTGCTCGTTGGAGCGCAGGCCCTGCAGGACGAGGCCAAAGCGCGAATTGACGATGCGCCAGATCAGGAAGACCACGCCGAACAGGCAGGCGAGGCAGAGATAATAGAATTGCGTGCGGTTCGACAGATTAATCAGCCCGGAGAAGTCGCTGCGCTTGTAGACGGTGAGGCCGTCATCGCCGCCATAACGCGCCAGCCCCGAGGCGACGTAATAGGCCATCTGCGCGAACGCCAGCGTGATCATGATGAAATAGACGCCGCGGGTGCGCAAAGACAGCGCGCCGATCACCAACGCATAAAGCGCGGAGGCCGCAAGCGCGACCGGAAACTGGATGAAGCCCGAGCCCACGCCTTCCTGCGCCAGCATGCCGACCGCATAGCCGCCGATGCCGAGATAGGCGGCGTGGCCAAAACTCATCATGCCGCCAAAACCCATGATGAGGTTGAGGCTCGCGGCCGCCAGGGCCAGGATGACGATGCGGGTGAGCAGCGTCAGGATGAAGATGTTGCCGGATGCTTGCGAATAGAGCGGCAGCAGCACGAGACCCGTCAGCAGCAGGACCGTGACGACCTTGCTCACAGTGAAAGCCTTCATCGGCGGTTGGCCGGAAACAGCCCCTCCGGACGCACCACCAGCACGATAGCCATCAGCAGATAGATCAGCATGGAGGACAGCGCGGGCGCGGCGGTGGAGGCCGCGGCGCCGCTCAGCACCTGCCGCAGCAGATTGGGCAGGAAGGCGCGGCCGAGGGTGTCGATCATGCCGACGAAGATCGCGGCCAGGAACGCGCCGCGGATCGAACCGATACCGCCGATCACGATGATGACGAAGGCGAGGATCAGAATGTTCTCGCCCATGCCGATCTGCACGGTGAGGATCGGCGCCTGCATCAAGCCGGCAAGGCCCGCGAGCGCGGCACCGAGACCGAACACCAGGGTGTAGAGCAGCTTGATGTTGATGCCGAGCGCACCGATCATCTCGCGATTGGAGGCGCCGGCCCGGATCAGCATGCCGATGCGGGTGCGCATCACGCCGAGATAGAGCAGCAGCGCAACCAGCAGCGCCACGACGATGATGGCGAGGCGATAAGCGGGATAGTGAATGCCCGGCAGGATCGGCACCGGCACGGTGAGCCAGGCCGGCAGCGGCAGCGCAAGGCCGGCCGGCCCCCAGATCAGCCGCACGGCCTCGTTGAAGAACAGGATCAGGCCGAAGGTCGCGAGCACGTGGTCAAGATGGTCTCGTCCGTAGAGATGCCGCAGCGCGGTCATCTCGAGCACGATGCCGAGCACGAGCGTCGCGCCGAGCGCCAATAGCGCACCGAGCAGGAAGCTGCCGGTCCAGGCTGCGAAGGTCGCGGCGAAATAGGCGCCCATCATGTACAGCGAGCCGTGCGCGAGGTTGACGAGATCCATGATCCCGAACACCAGCGTCAGGCCGGCGGCGAGCAGGAACAGCAGCAGGCCAAACTGCAATCCGTTCAAGAACTGTTCGACGACGAGCAGCATCAAAACTCTTTCAGGCGCACGCAGGTTCGCGCCGATGTTCGAACACGGTCGCCATCAGTGAAAGAGCTCCCCCTGCCTGGACAAGGCGGAAAAATGGGTAATGGCAGTATCGTTCCGAGGCAAGAGCGATTCGACACCCAACATGCACTTTGTTGCATGCCGATGCATCCGATCGGTCCTGGCCCTGCAATCGGTCTTGCAAGAAGACTGCCGCGCAGGATGGGTCAACCTGCCGCACCCAAACGGATCACCCTCCCTCCGTTGCGGGAGAGAGGGTGTGAATTCGTCGCAACGTGTGGATGGAGACGCCTAGTGCGACGTCATCTGCCGGCGAAGGTCATCCGGCTCGGCAAGCACGCTGTTGGCCGTCGAGGCCTCCAGCGCCGCCATCCGGAACAGATAGGCGAGCGTCGCCAATCCGGTGTCTTCCGCCATCTGCGCGAGTTCGAGCGCCATGTCGGACATGTAGCCCAGATTTTCGTCCTTGATCTGCGCCATGATCTGGCTGTCCCGCATCATGTTCGACATCTCAGGCGCTCTTTCGTTGCGCGGCAGCGAGGCCGCAGAGGTTGGCAAGGGCGATGCAATTGATACGCGGACCGTCCTGTTGGACGATGGAAGGCACGCCGATGCGATCATGCAGGGCATCGAGCGTCTCGCGGAGAATGTCGATCGTCGCCGCCATGGTCCATGCGTTCTCCACCAGTGCCGGCAGACCGAGCGGGGTCACGACGAAGCCGGCCTCATGAAAGCGCGGCAACCACCAGGTTTCCATGATCGCGCTGACCTGCGCGATCCCCTGACCGAGGCAGAACTCCTGCACGGCCGCCATCAGTTGCAGGTTGAGCGCGCCGTCGCGGCGATCGCGCACGACGAAGTAGCGCGACCATTCCCAGACCAGAGGATCCACCGGGTAGCCGCGCACCGCTGCCAGATGGGGAAAGACCTCGCTCATCATCGAAGGCTTGGTGGTCGGGTAGAGCCGGTGACCGCCGATGACGCGGCGTCCCTCCAGCGCAAGCAGATAAACGGTGTCCTCGTCGTCATAGGAATCGATTTCGCGGCAATCCGGCCTGCGCAGCGTCTCCCAGCGCCGCTCTTCGACGAAGATGTCGTGCCGCAGCCGAAAATGCTGATCGAGTACATCTTCGTAAAGGTGGCGATTTACTGCAGAAATGGCGTGAATCATGAAAACCCCCATTCATCCTCAATGGAGGGCACCCTCTGCGAAAAGAGGATGGTTCGGTATTGGGAAATTTCCCAGTACGTCGCTTAGGGATTGATGATCTTGTTGCGAATCGCCAGTGCTACCGCATGCGTACGGTTGACGGCTCCGAGCTTGCGCCCGGCGGTTGCAAGATGCTCTTCGGCGGTGCGCTGCGTGATGTGCAGGATCTCGCCGATTTCCCAGGCCGATTTGCCCTGCGAGGCCCAGGCGATCACCTCGCGCTCGCGCGGGGTGAGGCGTGCCGAGGGATACGGCGCTGGATCGAGCAGACGGCGAATGTGGTCGAAGCCATACATCGCCATCAGGTGCAGTGCCGGCTTGCTGCGGGGATTGAGGTCGAGATGGACGCCCCCGAGCGACACCGCGGCCTCGTAGCCGGTGAGTCCGTGGATCGGCACAATGAAGCCGCGCGTCATGCGAAAATCGGTGGCGCGGTTCATCACCTCGGCCGCGTTCGGCTCGAGCTCCGCATCATAGGGTGCTTCCGACCATTCGAACGGGTTGACTGACTGGCGGCACAACCGCACCACCGGGTCGAAACGGTCGTAGTTATTTTCGGTGTAGAGACCAAACCAGCCCGCGGGCCAGCGCTTGGCGAGCACCATCTGTGCAAACTGTTGGTCGGGATTGGGCAACCCCGTCACGATGATAGTTTCAAAACCGAAGCGACCAAAGGCCGATTCGAGCGCATTCATGGCGTCGGGCACCTTGCGATAGGCCCCAAGCCCCTCGATGAAGTCGAGCGCTTCCCGGCCATAATCCACGGCGGACATCGGTGCGTTTCCTGACCCTCGCTGTGCGATATAGCACGTCTTGGGGCACTGCCTCAATTCGCGGATTCCGTAGTTTCCCGGTATCCCATTGACCCCGAAGGCTTAATCTACTTGTGGAAGAAGGGACGTCAAGATACACCTACAATGTCTGAAGCGGGGAAACCACGATGGAAGACGAGGACATCGCCCTCAACAGCGTGCTCGGCCTGGAACTCAACCGCGTATTTTTCGCCGTCCGCGAAACGGCAAACAAGCAGAAGATCATCGAGTTCGCACGCGGGGTGCTGCAAAGCGAGCGCAGCAAGCCGGCAGAGAGCGCCACGCCGGACGGACCGGCGAGCTAGCACGCAATTGCTGTGAGCGCACGAACGGTCCGTTCGGCGCCATGCCTTCCTCTGATCTGAACCGAACAACCGAACGCGAATGTTTCCTTCCTTCTCCCCTTGTGGGAGAAGTGGCATAGGCGGCCTTCGGCCGCCGTTCTTAAAACAAAACGCCGACGCTTCGCATCGGCTATGGCGCCGGATGAGGGGTTGTTTCCACGCGTTCAAATGCGCGAGGCTCGTGCGGGGAGAGAACCCCTCACCCGCCTCGCGCTATCGCGGCGATCCGCCCTCTCCCACAAGGGAAGAGGGAAAGGCAGCGCCGACCACGATTACCTTCGGATGCCCAGGACATGATGACGCTGCGCCAGGTTGAAGTGATCCGTGCCGTGATGGTGACGGGCACGATCGGCGGCGCGGCGAAGCTGCTGAACGTTTCGGCGCCGGGCATCAGCCGCCTGGTGAAATATACCGAGCGCTCGCTCGGCATCCGCTTCTTCCAGCGCCAGAACGGCCGCTATTTCCCGACGCCGGAAGCCGAGAACATCTTCGAGCAGATCAACGGCGTCTACAAGAAGGTCGACGACCTCTCCGAGATCATCTCCAAGATCGGGCGCGGCGGATTGTCGGAATTGCGCATCGGCTCGGTGCCGAGCATTTCGCAAGTCATGGTGCCGCGCGCGATCGAGCGGGTCCGGCGGCGCTATCCGGATTTGGGCATCGACATCAACATCCTCAAGCTCGAGGAAGCCATCGACTATCTCATGCTCGGCCGCGGCGAGTGCGTGGCGATGAGCTATCGCCTGGAGCATTCCGGGCTCGACTTCATGCCGCTCGCCTCGGGCGAGCTCTATTGCATCGTGCCGCCGGGCCACGAGCTCGCCGGCCGCAAGCAGGTCTCCGCCGCCGAGATCACGCGCTATCCGCTGATCGGCATCGATCCCAATGATCCCTACGGGCGGATCATGGCCGAGATCTTCGCGCGCCACCGCCTCGAGTACAACATCACCATCCGCGCCCGCTTCGGCACCACGGTCTGCGCGCTGGTGAAGGCGGGGCTCGGCATCGCCATCATCGACCAGTTCACGGTGGCCCATGGGGGCTATCCCGGCATCGAGCTGATCAAGATCACCGAGCCGACGCGATTCGACACCTATATCGCGGTGAAGCGCGGCGCGCCGCTGTCGCTTCATGTCGAGTATTTCATCGAGTCCCTGCGCGCGGAGATGCGCGCGGTCGAGCCGTCGCGGGGCAAAGGCAGGGCCGCGCCGCCACGGGCGCGGAAGAGATAACATTATGTTAGGTTTGCAGCACAAAAGGGTAATTGTGTTAGGCCGAGGAAAGGCTATCGTTCCTGGGGGAAGCCCCTTGGAATTGGGCGGATCTCCCCGCTAAAGGCCGGGATCAAACGCTCCCAACGAGACGATAGCGAACCATGTCAAAGCGCGGACCCGCCGCACCCAAAAAGCTCCTGACCGGCCTGATCGGCGCACCCATCGCGCATTCTGCCTCCCCTGCCATGCATGAGCGCGCCGCGGAGGGGCTTGGGCTGCGCGGCCATTACCAGCTCATCGAGGTCGCCGGCGCCGACGCGGGCGGGCTCCGCATGATGCTCGAGGGCGTGCGGCGGCTCGGCTTTGCCGGCGTCAACGTCACTTTTCCCTACAAGGAGGCGGTGGTCCCGCTGCTCGATGAACTGGCACCGGGTGCCGCCGCCATGGGGGCGGTCAACACCGTCGTCGTCAGGAACGGCCGGCTGATCGGCCACAACACCGACACGACGGGCTTTGCGCGCGCCGTCGCGCCGCTGCTGGCGGCCTCTGGAAACGCAGTCGCCGTGATCGGCACCGGCGGCGTCGGCAAGGCGATCGCGTTTGCCCTGGCGAGCCTTGACGTGACCGACATCCGTATCTTCGACAGCGAGCCGGCACGCGCCGAAAAACTCGCCGCGCTGCTCGACAAACAGGGTGGCGCCAGGGTCGCCGCAAGCGTCGAGGCCGCGCTCGACGGCGCAACGGGCCTCGTCAACGGCACGCCGGTCGGCATGCTGCCGAACCGGGAAACGCCGGTCGCGCCGACGCTGCTACGTCAAAACCTGTGGGTCGCCGACGCCGTCTATTCGCCGCTGATCACGCCGCTGCTGGCGGCTGCCCAAGCCAAGGGCGCGCGGATCATGACCGGACGGGAGCTTGCGATCTACCAGGCCGCCGACGCTTTCGAACTGTTCACTGGCCTTGCCCCATCCACCGAGATCATGGGAGAGGCATTCGACGAGGTGATGGCGGCACGAAGCTCGGCCTATCACGCAGCGTAACCGAAACGGCCGGACACAAGGCCGCGGACACCATCACGAAACAGGAGGAGAAACCATGAAATCGACTTTGCTGGCGGGCGCCCTGCTTGCCTTCGCGACTGCAACCAGCGTGCACGCCCAGGCGATCAAGCTCGCCGACGTCGCCGAGCTTTCCGGGGGCGGCGCCACCGTCGGCACCAACTGGAAGAACGGCATCGACCTCGCGATCGAGGAGATCAACGCCAAGGGCGGCGTGCTCGGCCGCAAGCTCGAAGTCACTCATGCGGATTCGCAATCCAACCCGGGCGTCGCGCGCGCGCAGGTGCAGAAGGCGCTCGACGCCGAGCCCTATGTGCTGCTCGGACCCGGCTATTCCGGCTCGGTGAAGGTGACCGCGCCGCTGGCGGCCGAAGCCGGCATCGCGCAGATCATGGGTGGCGAAGCCGCCGAGCTGACGCAAGGCGGAAACAAATTCCTGTTCCGCACCTCGTTCGGCCAGCAATCCTCGATGCCGAAGGTCGCCAAATACATTCACGACGACATGAAGGCGAAGTCGGTCGCCGTGGTCTGGGTCAACAATGACTTTGGCCGCGGCGGCCGCGATGTCGTCGTCAAGGAGCTCGACCGTCTCGGCTCCAAGGTCGTCGCCGATCTCTCCACCGAGGCGGGCCAGGCCGATTTCGCCGCCGACGTCGGCAAGATCAAGGCCGCCAATCCCGACGCCGTATTCGTCTATTTGAACGAGGAAGAGAGCGCACGCATCCTCAAGGAGCTGAAGCGCCAGGGCGTCACCGCACCGCTGATGGGCGAGACCACGCTGATCGGCCAGAAGGTGATCGAGCTTGCGGGCGATGCCGCCAACGGCGCGCGCGGCCATGTCGGTCTCACCACCGACGCGCCGGTCGACCTGATCAAGGCGTTTCGCGACAAGTTCGCGAAGAAGTACAATTACGTGCCCGACCATAACGGGCTGAAAGGCTATCTCGCGGTCTACATGGTGAAGGCCACCACCGACAAGATGGGCAAGGTCGATTCCAAGGCGTTCGCCGACACCCTGCATGGCCTGACCATCAAGGCCGCCGACGAGCCGGGCATCTTGATGGACGTCACCTTCAGCGAGACCGGCGACATCGACCGCCAGAGCTTTCTGGTCGAGGTGGTCGAAGGCAAGCAAGTCGTGAAGCAGGTGCTGCCGAAGGTGAAGTGAGGTCTTGCCCTTCTGCCTCGCCCCGCCCTTCGCGGGGAGAGGGAGAAGGACGAGCGAGGAGAGCGGGGAGACAGAGCGCGAGCGCCGAGAGGGGAAAATGTCCAATCTGTTCGATCTTCTGGTCGCTGGACTTGCCACCGGCGCGATCTATGCGCTGGTCGCGGTCGGCTTCACGCTGCTGTGGCAGACCTCGCAGACCATCAATTTCGCACAAGGCGAGTTCGTGATGCTGCCGGCGTTCCTGATGCTGGCGGCGATGCATGCCGGCGCGCCGTTCTGGCTCGCGATCATCCTCGGCATCCTGCTTTCGATGCTCCTGCTCGGCCTCGCCTTCAAGATGCTGCTGGTGGATCCGATGTTGCGCCATGGCGTGCTGCCGCTCGCGATCGCGACCATGGCGCTCGCGATCGGTCTCAAGGAGGCCGTAAAGCAGTTCTTCAGCGCCGAAGCCTCACCCTTCCCCTCGATCGTGCCGACCGGCGACGTCTCCATCCTTGGCCATGCCGTCTCGCTGCAAAGCATCGGCGTCCTCGTCCTCGCCATCCTTGCCGTCTTCGGCTTGACTGCGCTTCTCAACCGCACCTCGCTCGGCCACCAGATGCAGGCGGCGGCGCAGAACCCGACGGTGGCGCGCATCATCGGCGTCCCGGTCGAGCGCATGATTCTCCTGACTTTCCTGATCAACGCGTTCCTGGTCGCTCTCGCCTCGCTGTTGATCACGCCGATCTACCTCGCGAAATTCACGTCGGGCGAGGTACTGGGCCAGGCCGCCTTCATCGCCGCGATCGTCGGCGGGTTCAACCAGGTGCGCGGCGCGATCGCAGGCGGCCTCCTGATCGGCGTGCTCGACAATCTCGCGGCCGCCTATGTTTCAACGCAGTACCGCGCCGCCGTGCCTATGATCTTCCTGATCGCCGTCATCCTGTTCCGACCGCAGGGCTTGCTCGGCCGTGCCGAGGAGCGCACCGTATGAGCGGCTTCGCCAAACCTCTCAAGATCGCGTTCGGCCTCATCGTGGTCGCTGCGCTGATCGTTGTCCCCATGAACTTCAACCGCTATGGCCTGTTCATCCTGAGCCAGTGGGCGGTGATGGCCATCGCCGCAATGGGCCTCAACCTCACACTCGGTTATGCCGGCCAGGTCTCGCTGGCGCAGGGCGCCTTCGTCGGCATCGGCGCTTACGCCGCGGCGATCATGACCACGCATGGCTGGCCGCTGCCGGCGGCGATCGTCGTCGCGATCGGCTTGAGCTTCGCGGTCGGCTGGGTGCTCGGCTATCCCGCGCTGCGGGTGCAGCATCACTACCTCGCCTTCGTCACGCTCGCCTTCTCCACGCTGGCCTTCCTGGTATTTCGCAACGAGAGCTGGCTCACCGGCGGCATCTACGGCATCTCCAATATTCCGCGTCCGCACATTTTCGGCATCGCGACCAACAAGCCGCTGCCGTTCTACTATGTCTGTCTCGGCTCGCTCGCTATCGTGTCGCTCGCGGTGTGGTGGCTGATCCGCTCGCCGTGGGGCCGCGCCTTCATGGCGCTGCGCGAAAACCCGCTGCGGGCGCAGTCGCTGGGCGTCGACACGCGGCGCTATACGCTGATGGCGTTCGCGATCGGCTCGGCGCTCGGCGGCGTCGCGGGGGCGCTCTATGCGCCGCTGACGCAATATATCGATCCCGTGCCGTTCAACCTGTCGCTCTCGCTCGACCTCCTGATGATGGTGATCGTCGGCGGCGCCGGATTCTTCCTGGGTCCGTTCCTCGGCGCGATGATCGCGGTGCTGTTGCCGGAGTGGCTGCGCTTCACCGAGGGCTATTATCTGATGCTCTACGCGATCGCGGTGATGGGGCTGCTGATCTGGTCGCCGACCGGCATTTTGGGAATCCTCGACCGCTATCTCGCCGAACGCCGCACCAAGGCGGCCTCCGCCCAGCGCGCCGTCGCAAAGTCCCGGCTGGAGACAGTGCAATGAGCGCGGTCCTCGAAGTCACCGACATCAAGAAGAATTTTGGCGGCATCAGCGCCGTCGGCGGCGTCTCTTTCGACGTCCGCGAGGGCGAGATCCTCGGCCTGATCGGCCCGAACGGCTGCGGCAAGTCGACCCTGTTCAACTGCATTCTCGGCCAGCTCACGCCGAGCGGCGGCGAGGTCAAGCTCGACGGCAAGGTCGTCACGGGCTTGCGACCCGCCGAGCTCAACAAGCTCGGGGTCAGCCGCACCTTCCAGCTCCTGCAGGTGTTCCCCAAACTCTCGGTGCGCGAGAACCTGATCCTCGCAGGCCAGGAGCACCAAGGCAGCATGGCCTCGCGCCTGGTCGGCCGCTCCGATGCCGAACTGACGGAGGCCGCCAACCAGATGATCGGCTTTTTCAAGCTCGATCATCTCGCCGACGAGCCGGCCGGCGGGCTCTCCTACGGCCAGCAAAAACTGCTCGACGCCGCCATGGCCTTCATGGGCGGACCGCGCCTGGTGCTGCTCGACGAGCCAGCCGGCGGCGTCAACCCGTCGATGTTGACGGATCTGAAGGAGCGGCTGGTGGCGATCAACCGCGAGAAGAACGCCACCTTCGTCGTGATCGAGCACAACATGGAATTCGTGATGTCGCTGTGTTCCCGCGTGATGGTGATGGCGGAGGGCAAGGTGCTGGCGATGGGACGACCGGACGAGGTGCGAAAGAACCCCGCCGTGATCGAAGCCTATCTCGGACATTGAGGAACCAGCCATGAGCGATCCGATCCTCTCGGTTCACAATCTCGTCGGCGGCTACGGCAAGATGACGATCCTGAACGGCACCACTTTCGCCGTGCCGCAGGCCACCATCACCACCATCATCGGCCCGAACGGCGCCGGCAAGTCCACCGTGTTCAAGGCGATCTTCGGCCTGCTCAAGCTGCGTGAGGGCAAGATCAACTTCGCCGGCCGCGACGTCACCCATTTGAGCCAGCGCGCGCTGCTCAATGCCGGCATCTGCTACGTGCCGCAGGGCCGCAACATCTTTCCCGAGCTGTCGGTGCGCCACAATATCGAGCTCGGAGGCGTTTCGGCGGGCAAGGGCATCGACCTGCAGAGCCGGATCGAGGCCGCGCTCGACCTGTTCCCGGCGCTGCGGCGGAAATCGACGCAGCAGGCCTCCACGCTATCCGGCGGCGAGCAGAAACAGCTCGAAATCGCCCGCTCGCTGCTGCTCGAACCGAAGCTCGTTCTGATCGACGAGCCCTCAATCGGCCTGTCGCCACTGATGGTGCAGCAGACTTTCGACATCCTGAAGAGCTTGCGCGACCGCGGTGTCACCATTCTGATGATCGAGCAGAACGCCCGCTCGGCGCTGGAGATTTCCGACATCGGGATCGTGCTCGAGCTCGGCCAGACCCGCATGGTCGACAAGGCGGAGCGCATCTTGAACGACCCGCGGATCGGCCAGCTCTTCCTCGGCGGCGCCATGGAGGAGAGCGCAGCATGAGCGCGCCAAGGCGCATCGCCGTTGCCGGCGCCGGCCTGATCGGCCGCCGCCATATCGAATTGATCAACGCTTCACCAGACTGCGTGCTGGCGGGCATCGCCGACCCTTCGCCTGCCGCAAAAGAGTTCGCGCAGACGCGCACCACACCCTGGCATTCGGATCACCGCACGTTGCTGGCGCAGGAAAAGCCTGATGGCCTGATCATCGCCTCACCGAACGCGCTGCACTTCCAGATGGTGCTCGACTGTGCCCAAGCCGGCGTGCCCGCGCTGATCGAGAAGCCGGTGACCGATACGGTCGCGGCCGCGCAGCGCCTGTGCGCGGCGATCAGGCGGACCGGCGTGCCGATGCTAGTCGGCCATCACCGCCGGCACAATCCGATCATCAAGGCCGCACGCGAGACGGTGGCGACCGGCAAACTCGGCCAACTCACGGCTGTGGTCGGACTGTGGCTCCTGAAGAAGCCCGACGATTACTTTGATGTGGCGTGGCGGCGCGAGCATGGGGGCGGCCCGCTGCTCATCAACCTGATCCACGACATCGACAATCTCCGATTCATCTGCGGCGAGATCACCGAGGTGCAGGCGTTGACGTCGAACAAGGTTCGCGGTTTCGCCGTCGAGGACACCGCCGCGTTGCTGCTGCGCTTCGCCAACGGCGCACTGGGAACGGCGACCGTGTCGGACGCAACGCCGGCGCCATGGAGCTGGGAGCTGACCTCGGGCGAGAACACTGCGTACCCGAAGCGGGATCAGCCCTGTTACATCCTCTCCGGCACCGCGGGCTCGCTGTCCGTGCCGAATATGGAGCTTTGGTCCTACGCGCGAGAGCCCGGCTGGCACGCGCCGCTGTCGCGCGAGACCATCACGCCGCCGGCATTCGATCCATTGGCCGAGCAGCTCCGGCATTTCCTCGCCGTGATCGCGGGCCATGAACAACCACTGATCGCGGTCGAAGACGCAATGGGCACACTTGCGGTCGTCGAAGCCGTCAGCGAAGCGGCACGCACGGGCCAGAAGATATCGCCGGGCCAAATCATGGAGCAGGCAGCATGACCAAACGCTCGATCGCAACGGTCTCACTCTCCGGCGCTCTCGACGAAAAGCTCCGCGCCATCGCATCCGCCGGATTCGACGCGGTCGAGATTTTCGAGAACGATCTGCTGTCGTTCGGCGCAGGTCCGCGCGACATCGCAAAGCTCTGCGGGGACCTCAATCTCGAGATCTGTGCGTTTCAGCCGTTCCGCGATTTCGAAGGCATGCCGGAGCCGCAGCGTTCGCGAAACTTTGCCCGCGCCGAACGCAAGTTCGACCTGATGCAGGAGCTCGGCACCGATCTGCTGCTGATCTGCTCCAACGTGTCGCCGGCCGCGCTCGGCGGCATCGACCGCGCCGCGGATGATTTTCGCGAGCTTGGCGAGCGCGCGGCCAAACGGTCTTTGCGCGTCGGCTACGAGGCATTGGCCTGGGGACGCCACGTCAACGATTACCGCGATGCCTGGGAGATCGTGCGGCGCGCCGATCACCCCGCGATCGGTGTCATCCTCGACAGCTTTCACGCACTGGCCCCCGGCTTTCCGGTCCGCGCGATGCCCTCGATCCCCGGCGACAAGATCTTCCTGGTCCAGCTTGCAGATGCGCCGAAGCTCGAGCTCGACATCTTGTCGTGGAGCCGGCACTTCCGCTCCTTCCCCGGCCAGGGCGACCTGCCGGTCGGCGAGTTCATGGCGGCGATCGCGGCGACCGGCTATGCCGGGCCGCTGTCGCTGGAGATCTTCAACGACCAATTCCGTGCCGGCTCGGCCGTGCAGACCGCGGTCGACGGCCTGCGTTCGCTGATCCTGCTGGAGGACCAGCTTGCACCGGATTGGCCAAAGCTCATCGGCGAACCCTTGGCGCCCAAGCCCAAAAGTCGCGGCACGGGATTCATCGAGTTTGCCGTCAACGAGACCAAGGCCGGCGAACTCGCCCGCCTGCTCGCGCAGCTCGGTTTCCGCAAGACCGGCAAGCATCGCAGCAAGGCGGTGGAGCGCTGGTCGCAAGGCAAGGTCGAGCTCGTCGTCAACTCCGAGACCGACGGCTTTGCGCATTCGCACTACGTGACGCATGGCCCCGGCGTCTGCGCCATCGCGCTCGATATCGACAATGCCGGCCTCGTTATGCAGCGCGCCGAAACACTGAAAGCGCGCACCTTCTATCAGCCGGTCGGGCCGGGCGAGCTCGAGATTCCCGCGATCCACGGCGTCGGCGGCAGCCTGCTTTACTTCCTGGACCAGGCCGGCAAGAACTGGGACACGGATTTCGAACAGGTACCGAGCGACGCTCGCGCGGACGCCCTGCTGGCCGTCGATCACATCGCGCAGTCGATGCCCTATGACGAGATGCTGTCGTGGCTGCTGTTCTACACCGGCATCCTCGACCTCAAGCGGCTGCCGCAGATGGAGATCGCCGATCCCAGGGGCCTCGTGCAAAGCCAGGCCGTCATCAACGGCGACCAGAGCCTGCGCTTCGTGCTCAACGGCTCATCCGCCAACCGCACGCTGCCGGCCCGCTTCATCTCGGAGTTTTTCGGCTCGGGCGTGCAGCACGTCGCATTTACGTGCCGGGATATCTTTGCGGCAGTCGCGGAGATGCGCAAGCGCGGCGCGGATTTCCTGGATATCCCGGATAATTACTACGACGACGTCGAAGCCAAATACGACCTCGCACCCGAGCTGATGAGGCAGCTGCGCGCCAACCACATTCTCTACGACCGCGAGGGCGACGGAGAGTTTTTCCAGGTCTACACCCACATCTTCGACGAGCGGTTTTTCTTCGAGATCGTGGAGCGGCGGGATTATCAGGGCTTCGGCGCGGCCAATGCCGGGATCAGGCTTGCCGCGCAAGCGCGCGAGGTGCGGCCCGCGAGCATGCCGCGCGTGTAGCTTACTTTCCCTCTCTCCTTGTGGGAGAGGGTGGCTCGCCGCAAAGCGGCGAGACGGGTGAGGGGTTCTCTCCGCGAGACCTTACTTTTGAATACGCGGAAACAAACCCCTCATCCGGCGCTTCGCGCCACCTTCTCCCACAAGGGGAGAAGGGGTATCGTGCTTGTGGCTACTTCATCGCGCATTTGTCGTGGAAGCGATCCTGGTCGTTCTCGACGATGGTCGCGACCGTCTTCAGCGAGAGCTGGCCTTCGCCGTCCTTGACCACGTCCTGGAGGTAGAAGTTCTGCACCGGGATGTGGTTCTTGCCGTACTTGAACGGGCCGCGCAGCGACTTGAAGTTGGCCTTCTCCATCTCGGCCTTCATCGCGTCCTTCTTGCTGGTGTCGCCCTTCACCGCGACCACGGCGCTGTTGATGAGCTGGGCCGCGTCGTAGGCTTGCGCGCCGTAATAGGTCGGACGCAGCCCGGGGTACTTCTTGCGATAGTCGGCGACGAAGCGCTTGTTCTGCTCGTTGGGCAGATCATTCACCCATTCCTGCGCACCGGGCACCCCGAGCGCGTTCTCCTTTTGCAGCGGCAGCGACAGCTCGTCGACGGTGAAAGCCGTGTAGAGCGGCATCGTGCTCTTCAGCCCGGCCTGCGCATATTGGTTGAGGAACTGCACGCCGGCTGCACCGGGATAGAACACGAAGATCGACTCGGCACCCGAGGCCCGCGCCTTGGAGAGCTCGGCGGAGAAGTCGAGCTGGCTCGGCCAGACCGTGTATTCCTCGCCCTTGACCTCGCCCTTGAACGTGCTCTTCACGCCCGCCAGCATGTCCTTGCCGGCGGCGTAGTTCGGGCCGATCAGGAACACGCTCTTGACGCCCTTCTGGTTCATGTAGAGGCCCATGGCGGCCGGCGTCTGGTCGTTCTGCCAGGAGGTCGAGAACACGTAAGGCGAGCAGAGCTCGCCCGCGAGCTGCGACGGACCGGCATTGGCCGAGATCAGGAAGGTCTGCGAGTCCACGGCGGTCTTGAGCGAGGCCAGCAGCACGTTCGACCAGATGTAGCCGACGATGAAGTCGACCTTGTCGGACTGCACCAGCTTCTCGGTCTTCTGCTTGCCGACGTCGGGCTTCTGCCCGTCGTCCTCGTAAATCACCTCGACCGGCTTGCCGTCCATCTTGCGGCCGATGTGATCCAGCGCGAGCTCGAACGAATTGCGCATGTCGTTGCCGATCACGGCGGTCGGGCCGCTGAAGGTCGAAACGAAGCCGATCTTGATGGTGTCGCCGGCGGATGCCGGGCCTGCCAGCACCAGCGCCGCTGCGCCCGCCAGCCAGAATGCCGTCCTCATAACCACTCCCCTCCATATTATTATGCCCGGAAGCAGGGTGATTGCCGCCCCGGGGTCATCTCTATTGAACGCAAAATCTGTCGCGCCGCCAATGGTTCAGCGCCCGCCCTGCACCATATTTCGCCCCGAACGGCGATAGCAAGAAATATAATTCTACTTACTTCGGCTAAGGCTGCGGCGCTTTCTCGCGGGCGCGATACATCCGGCCTATGCCTCGATTGACGACGGCTATTGGACCGCGGCGCCTGATCAGCGTTTAGATGAGGATAGAGCCGCGAGATTCGGAGGGGCGCATCATGACCACGACACCGCACCGCGTCGTCATCGTCGGAGCCGGTTTCGGCGGGCTGGAGGCGACCCACCGGCTCGCCGGCAGCCCGGTCGAGATCACGCTGATCGACCGCCGCAACCATCATTTGTTCCAGCCGCTGCTCTATCAGGTCGCCACCGCCTCGCTCGCCACCAGCGAGATCGCCTGGCCGGTCCGGCACCTGATGCGCGACCGGCGCGATGTGACGACGCTGTTTGCGACGGTCAGCGGCGTCGATGCCGACAGGCGCTGCGTGCTGATCGACGACGGCAGCGAGGTGCCTTACGACACGCTGGTGCTCGCCACCGGCGCGCGTCACGCCTATTTCGGCCACGACGAATGGGAGCAATGGGCGCCGGGTCTTAAAACACTGGAGGACGCGACCACGCTGCGCCGTCATATCCTGGTGGCGTTCGAGCGCGCCGAGCGTGAGACCGATCCGGCCAAACGCGCGGCACGATTGACTTTCGTCATCGTCGGCGCCGGCCCCACCGGCGTCGAACTCGCCGGCACCATCGCCGAGATGGCGCACCACACCTTGCCAGCCGACTTCCGCAACATCGACACCAACAAGGCGCGCGTGGTGCTGATCGAGGCGGGTCCGCGGGTGCTGGCAGGCTTTCCAGATGATCTCTCGGCCTATGCCCAGGCCTCGCTGGAGAAGATCGGCGTCGAGGTCGTGCTCGGCCAAGCCGTCACTGAGATCAACCGCGAGGGCGTGGTGTTCGGCGGCAAGCTGCTCGAAGCCAAGACACGAATCTGGGCCGCCGGCGTGCGCGCCTCGCCCGCGGCGGAATGGCTGGGCGCACCGGCCGATCGCGCCGGGCGCGTCCAAGTGGAGGCCGATCTTACGATCCCCGGTCATCCCGAGATCTTTGCAATTGGCGACACCGTTTTGATCAACGCCTGGGACGGCAAGCCTGTGCCCGGCATCGCGCCGGCCGCCAAGCAGCAGGGCCGTCACGTGGCCGAGACCATCAAGGCCCGGCTGCGCCAGGAGCCGACAGGCCCGTTCCGCTACAAGCACTCCGGCAGCCTCGCGCAGATCGGCAAGCGGCTCGCGGTGATCGACTTCGGCCGCATCAAGCTGCGCGGCACCATCGCGTGGTGGATCTGGGGCATCGCCCATATCTACTTCCTGATCGGCTTGCGCCATCGCCTCAGCGTCGCCCTGAGCTGGCTCTGGATCTACGCCCGCGACCAGCGCGCTGCGCGGCTGATCACGCAGGGATCGAGCAAGGTGGTGTAGGGCTTCTTCTTCCTCTCCTCGTTCTTACGGCGAGAGGGTTGGGGTGAGGGGCCTCTCCGCGAACGAGATATTGGTGAGACCTGTACCCCCTCACCCGGATCGCAAGAGCGATCCGACCTCTCCCCGCGAGCGGGGAGAGGTTAAGTGAGGCGCGATCGCCGCCCCTACTTCACCAGCTCGCACCCACCTTCCGCGAGCGGTCGAAACGCCTGCTCCGCAGAGATCGTCGAAACCAGCTTGTAATAGTCATACGGATATTTCGACTCCTCCGGCTTCTTCACCTCGAACAGATACATCGGATGCACGACGCGGCCGTCCTGGCGGATCGTGGTGTCGCCGAACAGCTTGTCCTTGCCCTTGAACTTTTTCATCTCGGGCACGGCATCCTTGGCATTGTCGCTGCCCGTGACGGCGACCGCGTTGAGATAAGCGAGCGTGGAGGCATAGACCCCGGCCTGGTTGCCGCTCGGCATCTTGCCGTTCATGCCGGGCCGCGCCGCGAAGCGCTTGGCGAAGGCGCGGGTGTCGTCGTTCATGTCCCAGTAGAAGGCCTCCATGAGCTGGAGCCCTTGCGCGACCTTGATGCCCATGCCGTGGACGTCGTTGATGAAGAGCAGGAAGGCGACGAGTTTTTGTCCGCCCTGCTGTATCCCGAACTCGGCCGCCTGCTTCACCGCGTTGATGGTGTCGCCGCCGGCATTGGCGAGCCCGATCACTTGGGCCTTCGAGCCCTGCGCCTGCAACAGGAAGGACGCGAAGTCGGACGTGCCGAGCGGATGCTTGGAGGAGCCCAACATCTTGCCGCCATGCGCCTCGATGTATTTCTGGGCTTCCGCCTCGATGCCCTTGCCGAGTGCGTAGTCAACCGTGAGGAAATACCAGTCCTTGCCGCCGCGCGACATCATCGCGGCCGCCGTGGTGTTGCCGGTCGCCCAGGCGTCGTTGACCCATTGGATGGTGTTGGGCGAGCAGGCCTTGCCGGTGAGATCGGAGCTCGCGGTGGACGACGCGAGGAACGTCATGCGGCTATCGCGCAGCAGCGTGTTGATGGAGAGGCCAACGGCCGAGTTCGGCACGTCGACGATGGCGTCGACGCCCTCGACATCGAGCCATTTGCGCGCGATTGCATTGCCGACGTCGGCCTTGTTCTGGTGATCGGCATAGACGATCTCGACCTTGATGCCCTTGCCGCCGCCGTTGAAATCCTCAGCGGCCATGCGCGCGGCCTCGACCGAGCCCATGCCGTTGGTGTCCTGGAAAATGCCGGAGATGTCGTTGAGCACGCCGACGCGCACGACATTGTCCGAGATCTCGGCATTTGCCGCGCCGCCAATCAGGCTCGCGGCCAGCGCAAGCGTCCACTTCAAGTTCTTCATTGTTCCCTCCCCTGTCGTATTTGTTGTTTGCGATGACGACAGCGTCAGGCTGGCGTGATGCGCACAGGCAGGCTGTCGAGCCCGCGCAGCGTGTTGTTGAAGCGGCGCTGCGGCTCGCCCATGATCTCGATCTTTGCGATCCGGCGGGCCAGCGCCGCGAGCATTGTCTCGCCTTCGAGCCGCGCGACCAGCTGGCCGACGCACATGTGAATACCTGAGCCATAGCCAACATGGCCGGACGTGCGGCGGGTTATGTCGTAGCTGTCGGGCTTGTCCCAGCGCCCCGGATCGCGATTGGCAGCCGCCAGGAACATCAACACCTTCTCGCCCTCACCGATGGTCGCGCCTGACAGTTCGACTTCGCGCGTGGTCGTGCGGAAGAAGGTCTGCACCGGGCTTTCAAAACGAACGGCCTCCTCGAAAGCGTTGCGCGCCAGCGTAAAATCGTTGCGCAGGCGCTGCCACTGCTCAGGGAAGCGCGCGAGACAGTAGACCGCTGCACCGATGCCGTTGACGGTGGTGTCGAGGCCCGCTGACAGAAGCGAACGCACCAACAGCGGCGCTTCGGTCGCGGTGATGGCACCCTCGCCGACATGGGCGTGGATGCAGGCGCCGATGCCGCCGGGCGTGAGGCTGTCCCGCTGGCACTGCTCGGTGACGTAGGCCTGGTGAGGCGCCGAGCGCGCGATCGCCTCGTTGCGCAACTGGTTCGGCGGGCCGAAGGCGTTGAACACCAGGCTCGCATAGGGAATGAGATTCTCGCGTCCCTCAGGCTTAAGCCCGAGCGCATCTGGGAAGATCGACAGCGGATAGGCCTCGGCAAGGTCCGTGATGGCATCGAAGTTGCGCTTCTCCAGCAGCGCGTCCACACGCTCTTCCGCTGCCGCGGCAAAGCGGTCGCGCAGCCCCTTCATCACCGTCGGCGACAGCACCTTTGAGAGCACGGCGCGGGTGCGGGTGTGCTCGGGAGGATCGGCCTCGAGGATCAGGCTGGGCGGCCGCCACGGCGTCTCCTTCGCGAAATCGGCGAGGCCGACGCCACGACTGGAGCAGAACGTTGCGGGATCGTTCAGCACGGCATGAACTTCGGCATAGCGCGCCACGCCATAGACGTTCCACTTGTCGAGATAGACGACAGGTCCCGCCTCCCGCAGCAGCTCATGCGTGGGATAGGGATCGGCGAAAAAATCCATCGCGAACGGATCGACGTCGAGATGCGGGACGGCCGACGAACCGCTAATTTCCTGGGAGCTGGAAGTGCTCATGGAAGTCCTCCCTCATTTTGATCTTGTGAAAGGGCCGCGCTTACCTTTAGGTCTCCAGACACGCCGCGAGACAGAATCCCGACATGCCGCCGCCTTCGACCAGAGCCCGCCAGAAACCTGCGCCCGCCGAGACGGGACCGACGCTCGATCTTGACCGCTACGTCCCCGCGTTCATCACCTTCATCGCCAACAAGCTCTCGAACAGCGCCACCGCGTTCTATCAGCGAGAGTTCGGCGTCAACGTCACGGAATGGCGGATCATGTCGCTGCTCGCGATCGAGCCCGGCATTCCCGCCTCGCGCATCTGCCACGTCATCGGTTTCGACAAGGGCCCGGTGAGTCGGACGCTGGCCGGCCTGGAAAAGCGGGGGTTGATCTCGATCCGTACCGATCCCAATGACGGGCGCACCCATTCGATCTCGCTGACGGCGAAGGGCCGCGCCATCCATGACAAGGTGATCGTCGCTGCATTCGAGCGCGAACGGCGCCTGTTGTCCTGCCTGGACAAGGACGAGCGCGAGGTGCTGATCGACCTGTTGCGCCGCCTGCATGAAAATCTCGGCGCGGTGACCGGCAGCACCGAGACCTGACGGGCCACACAGCGGGCGCTGAGCCCTGTCATTTCCAGGCATGCGCCAACATTCGCCGGCGGCACCCTCTCTGCCGAGCATAGCTTCCTCCGATCCGACGCGGCGGTTCCTCCCGCCGTCATCCGTGTCTGGAACGGTTCGCATAAATTAGTTGCTTGGGCAACAAAAGAATCGTGCAGCATAATGCGGCAGGGCGGCTGGCGTAGTTGGGTTTGCCGAGCTCTCTTGTCCCGGACGCGCTGCAGCGTGAAACGCTGCTGCGCAGAGCCGGGATCCAGAGATGCCAATCACGAAGAATGGCCCCGGCTCTGCAGCGCATCACTGCGTGCTGCGCTGCGTCCGGGGCACAGGCCCAAGCGCTACAGACCGATCCACTCGCCCGGCGCATCGTCATCCAACCGCGCCACCGCATCGGCACGGCGCGTCAGCACCGCGCGCTGGTTGATGTAGCCCTTGTCGGTGATCTCGCCGCCGTCGACCGACGGCGGCTCGGCGAGCAGCAACGCGCGCGTGGCGTGGCCGGAGGAGTTGGCGCCGTGTTGCTTCAGTTTCGCCAGCCCCCGCGCGATCGCGGCTCTGATCTTCTCATGCGCGAGCACGTCGTTCACGCCTGCGGTCTCGGGCAGGCCGGCATGCGCGCGGCACGCAGCGATGTTCGGAAACACCAGGAAGCGCACCTCGTCGCCGCCATGGCCGGTGACGACGATGTCCTGCGCGAGCGGCGCCAGCGCGGCGATGCCGGCGAGGCGCAGTGTGCCGACACTGACCCAGGTGCCGGAATTGAGCTTGAAATCCTCCGCGACGCGGCCGTCAAAGAATAGGCCGCGTTCGGGCCGGTTCGCGTCGGCGAACTTCACGGCATCACCGATGAGATAAAAGCCCTCGTCGTCAAAAGCCTGCCTGGTCAGCTCCGGCGCCTTCCAATAGCCCGGCGTGACGTTGGGGCCGCGCACGCGCACCTCCAGCTTGTCGCCGGAGGTAACGAGCTTCAGTTCGGTGCCGGGAATGGGCACGCCGATATTGCCCGAGCGCTCCGCGAGGAAATGGCAGTCGGTGGCCAGCGGCGACGTCTCGGTCGAGCCCCAGGCCGAGACCATCGGCATCGCGCGGCCAACAGTCTTGACGGAGAGTTCTTCCAGCGCATCCCAGAGATTCTGCGGCAGCGCCGCACCGGCGTAGAACGCGAATTTCACCTCGCTGAAGAAGCGGCGACACAGCTCCTCGTCGCCGCGCAGCGCCGCGATCAACATGTCGAAGCCGCGCGGCACGTTGAAATAGACCGTCGGCATCACGCTTCTGAGGTTGGCGAGCGACATCGCAAACAGACCGGGCGCCGGCTTGCCGCCGTCGATATAGAGCGAGCCGCCATTGCGCAGCACGAGATTGAAATTGTGGTTCGCGCCAAACGTGTGGCTCCAGGGCAGCCAGTCGAGAATGACCAGATCGTCGCGCGCCCGTTCGAGAAAAGTCCAGGTCTGCGCCTTGGCCTGCTGGCTGGACGTCAGCATGCGCTGGGTGTTGATCACGGCTTTCGGCGTGCCGGTCGAGCCCGAAGTGAACAGGAGTTTTGCGATCGTATCGGGCGTCACCGCGGCGAAGGCCTTTGCGACGTCGGGGCTCTCGGGCGTTGCCGCGATAGTGCGAAAGGCCAGCGCATCGGCATCGTCGGCATTGCCGCTGATAATCTGCGCGCTATGCAGCGGCTTGATCGCGGCCAGCGCCGCCGCAAACGGCCTCGTCGCGGAGACATAGATCGCGGCGGGCTCAAGCAACGCGATCATGCTCTTGAGCTTGTCGAAGTCCTTTGACATCAGGGAATAGGCCGGCGAGATCGCCGCCGAGGGCACGCCGACATGCTGCGCCGCCAGTGCCAGCAGCGCATGATCGATGCTGTTGTCGGAGAGGATCGCGAGCGGGCGCTCCGCGCCGAGACCGTGCGCCAGAATCCAGGACGCCGCCGCGCGCACCTGGCGCAGCGCCTGCGCATAGGTAACGGTGCTCCATGGCGCTTCGGCACTGCTGCGCTCGGCGAGGAAAATCGCGTCGGGCCTCTGCCGCGCCCATTGCTCCAGCCAGTCGCCGACGCAGCGCGCGCCATCGCGCAGAGGCTCGGGCGAGCGCAGCACGATGCTGCCGTCGGCGCGATGCTCGGCAACGGTTCTGGGTGTCGCAAACAGGCTCGAAGCATCACCGCGTGGGGCGGCTGTCATGGTTTCCTCCTCGCCCGGAAGCCGGGACCGGTCGCAGCCTCGTCGCGGACCGCGTTGGCCAGCATGTTGGCCACGACAATTGTTGGGGCGCAAGCTGGGGCCAGGTGGGACGGCCCGCCGCCGTTCAAAGGGCTGGTCGCCGCGCATCCGCGGCATGGATTGCTGGCTGCACCTGATCTAGCTGCCTATTATTTGCGCAAATGCTCGTAACAGGGCGCTGACACGAAGGTCCGCCGGAGCTCGAAATATCCCACAAGCCACTGATCTCTCGGTAATATCCGCAGCACTTGTCCTGCCCGGATTCTGTACACAATGGCACATCGCTTGCTTCGATCGGGGTGAAGAGACGTAGCCGGAGATTTGTCGCCATGAAGGCTGAAATGGGGGCTGAGCAGCCTGAAACGGTCGCCGCGATCGTGGCCGCGCATCGCGCGGGCACGCTCACACCGGCGCAGACGGTCGCGCGCACCTATCAGCGCATCCGCGACCACAACGACCCCGCCGTCTTCATCAGCCTGCGCGACGAAAAGGACGCGATCACGGAGGCCGAGAAGCTCGCCACCAAGGACGCCGCCAGCCTGCCGCTCTATGGCGTGCCGGTCGTGGTGAAGGACAATATCGACGCGCTGGGATTTCCGACCACCGCGGCGTGCCCGGCCTTCTCGTATACCCCGACACATGATTCGACCGCGGTGCAGCGGCTGCGCGCCGCCGGCGCGATCATCATCGGCAAGACCAATCTCGACCAGTTCGCGACCGGCCTTGTCGGCGTGCGCTCGCCCCACGGCATCCCCAGAAACGCGATCCGCGAGGACCTCATTCCCGGCGGCTCGAGCTCGGGATCGGCCACCGCCGTCGGCGCCGGGCTGGTGCCACTGTCGCTCGGCACCGACACCGCCGGCTCAGGCCGCGTGCCGGCGATGCTCAACAACATCGTCGGTCTCAAGCCGAGCCTCGGCATGATTTCGACCGCTGGCCTGGTGCCGGCCTGCCGGACGCTCGACTGCATCTCGGTATTCGCTTTGACGGTCGACGACGCCGCGCTGGCGCTCTCCGTGATGGCAGGTCCCGATCAGGCAGATCCGTTCTCGCGCGACCGGCCGCTTGGCGCGATCACCCCGCTCCCGGCAAACCTGCGCCTGGGCGTGCCGCGCAGCGGACAGCTGATCTTCTTCGGCGACAAGAAGGCGGAAGCGGCTTACGCCGAGGCGCTGAAGCGCTGGACCGCGCTTGGGGCAACGCTCGTCGAATTCGACCTCGAGCCGTTCTATGAGACGGCCCGACTGCTCTACGAGGGACCGTGGGTGGCCGAGCGCTATCTCGTGATCCGCGACCTGCTCGCCTCGGCACCGGAGGCGATCCATCCCGTGACGCGCGAGATCACCGCGGCCGGTGCGCGGTTGACGGCGACGGACACCTTCTCCGCGCTCTATCGTCTGCAGGGCCTGCGCAAGATCGCCGAACGCACCTTCACCAATATCGACGCGCTGGTGCTGCCGACGGCGCCGACGGCCTATACGACCGCGCAGGTGCGGGCCAATCCGGTCGAGCTCAACAGCCGGCTCGGCACCTATACCAATTTTGTCAATCTGCTCGATCTCTGTGGTCTCGCGCTGCCGGCGGCGATGCGCGCCGACGGCATCCCGTTCGGCATCACAATTCTTGCACCCACCGGGCACGATGCGCTGCTCGCCAGCATCGGCCGCGTGTTCCATGCCGATACCAAACTGACGCTTGGCGCAAAGGGCGTCGTGCAAGCCGCGCTGGCGCCGCTTGCCGCAAGCGGCGTCGACGAGATTCCCATCGCCGTGGTCGGCGCGCATCTGTCCGGCATGGCGCTGAACGGCGAACTGAAAGCGCTGAACGGCCAGCTGATCGAGGCAACCAGGACCGCGGCGGACTACAAGCTCTACGCATTGAAGACCACGCCGCCAAAGCCGGGCATGCTGCGCGTCGAGGCCGGCAAGGGCGCGTCGATCGAGCTGGAAATCTGGTCGCTGTCGTCGTCCGCCTTCGGCAAGTTCGTCAACGCGATTCCCGCGCCGATGGCGATCGGCACGGTGCGGCTGGCCGATGGCCGCAGCGTGAAGGGATTTCTCGTCGAGCCCGAGGTGCTGGGCGAGGCTCGCGACATCACCGCGTATGGCGGCTGGCGGAAGTATATGGCGGAAGCTACGACAGCGTAGGTCTCGTAGGTGGGCAAAGCGAAACGTGCCCACCATCACCGTCAGCTTGGGGAGATGGTGGGCACGGCGCTTTGCGCCTTTGCCCACCCTACGCAACCGTGCGCGCGCCCCTAAACCGACACCGCGTAGATCTCGTACTCCCCGCGCACCAGCTCGATATGCGCGCGCATCGCGGCGGCGGCGCCCTGCTTGTCGCCGCGCATGATGGCGACGACAACGCGGTCGTGCTCGGCTTGCGACTTGGCGAGACGGCCGAGATTGCGGAACTGGGCGCGGCGAAACGGCTGTACGCGCACGCGCGTCGCCAGCGTGATCTCGGCGATGTAGCCGTTCTGCGATCCCGCATAGATCGCGTTGTGGAAGCGCTCGTTGACCTCGTGGAAGCGCTCGGGATTGCCGGCGTAGCTCAACACCCGCAGTTCTTCGTGGATGGCTTCCAGGCCGTGACGCTCAGTGGCGGACATGCGCTCGGCGGCAAGACCCGCACACAGCGCCTCAAGCTCCGCCATGGCCTCGAACATGCCCGTCAGCCGTTCGAACGAGGGCTGCGCCACCACCGCGCCGCGATGAGCGCGCGCTTCGACGAGGCCGCTTGCCACGAGCTGACGCAGGGCTTCCCGCACCGGCGTGCGCGAAACGCTGAAGCGGCGCGCGATGTCGGTCTCGTCAAGCGGCGCACCGGGTGGCAGAGCTCCGCGCACGATCTCGTCGGCGAGCTGCAGGCGCAGCTCCTCGGCGCGCGTGACCTTGTGCGCTGACGGCGCCCCCCGGTCGACACGCGGCACCGCCGGTTCGGCCGGCAGCGCTCCGGGCGGAAGATCGTCAAGCGTCATACGGTCAGGTCTCTTTCGACTCGTCGATGATGCTGACATGGGCGGCGACGACGCGCCAGCCCTCCGGGAATTTTACCCAGGTCTGCATCTGCCGGCCGACCTTGCCCGGCATCGTGTCGCGATAGAACAGGGTGGAGGCAACCGCGGTGTCGCGGCAATAGCTGGTGATCACGGTTTTCGCGGTGCGGCGATTGAGGCCGACCGCCGAGCGGCCGGCGCGAAAGCCGGAGATTGCTTCATAGCCGTAGAGGTTCTCGCCGATGCCATAGCGCAGCGTGCGGGGATCGTTGCGGAAGAGCTCGCCGAGCACGGCGACGTCGTTGGTGATCAGGGCCTGCTCATAGCGCTCGAACGCAGCTTTGACGTCTGCGATCACCTCGGGGAGATCGATCTCCATCTCAAAATCCTCTTGGGCTGGGCGCGGCGGCAACACCCATCTTCTCCAACGCGAACGCGACGCGCAGCGCGATGTCCTCGCGCCATGGCGCGGCGATGATCTGCACGCCGATCGGCAGCGGATCGAGCGGCACCGGCACGGCGACCACAGGCAGGCCGATGAACGAGATCGGCTGGGTGTGGATGCCGATATTGGCGCGCACCGGCATCTCGACGCCGCCAAGATTGAAATTGACCTGGCCGAGCTTCGGCGCGGTGCATGGCGTCGCCGGTGCGATCAGCACGTCGACGGATTTGAAAATCTCGGCGAGTTGCGCGCGATACCAGCGGCGGAATTTTTGCGCGCGGTCGACCAGCGGCGCCGGCACCATGGCGCCCGCAATCAGCCGGTCGCGCACGGCGGGATCGAAATCGTTCGGCCGCTTGCGCAGCCGATCGAGATGCAGCGAGGCGCCCTCGGTGGTGGTGATGACATAGGCCGCCGCGCGGGCGCGCGCAGCTTCGGGCACGTCCACCACGCGCGTTGCGCCCAGCGCCTTGGCGACGCGGCTGACGGCTTCGACAGCTTCCGGAAACAAATTGGTCTGGAAGTACCCGCCGGCGATCGCGATGCGCAGGTCGGACACCGGATTGGCAAGCAGCGGTGTCGTCGGCTCCAGACCACGTGTGGTGGTGCAGGCGGCATCGTCGGCATCCGGTCCCTGCATGGCGTCATAGGCCAGCGCGAGATCGGTGGCGGAGCGCGCGAACGGGCCGAGATGATCGAGGCTCGCGACGAACGGGAAAGAGCGCGCACGCGAGAGCCGGCCATAGGTCGGCTTCAGGCCGAAGATGCCGCAGAACGAGGACGGCACGCGGATCGAACCGTTGGTGTCGGAACCGAGCGCGATCGGCACCAGCGCGCCACCAACGGCGCTGCCCGAGCCGCCGGAGGAGCCGCCGCTCATCCGCGTCGTATCGTGCGGATTGCGCGAGGGACCGTCATGGACGTTCTCGCCGGTGAAGTCATAGGCGTATTCACCCATGTTGAGCGCACCGACCAGCACGGCGCCGGCCGCTTCCATGCGCTCGATCAGCGTGGCATCGCGCGTGGCGGGTGCGCGATCGCGGTTGATCTTCGAGCCTGCGCGCGTGGCGAGGCCTGCGACGTCGAACAAGTTCTTCACCGCGAACGGCACGCCGGCCAATGGGCCGACGGACTTGCCGGCGGCGATATCGGCATCGATTGCGCGCGCTTTGGCGCGGGCGCGATCGGCGGTGATGTCGGTAAACGCATTGAGGATGGTGTCGTGCTGCTTGATGCGCGCAAGCGCGGCTTCGGTCGCATCGAGCGCGGACATCTTGCGGCCCGCAACCGCGCTCGCGATCTCGGAGGCCGTCATCTCTGGCTTGGTCGTCATGGCGGCGTCAGACCGTGAACACGGGCGCCGGCTCGGTCTCGTCCGGCAGCGCGAATTCGTCGACGAGGCGGCCGAGCCGCAGCGAGACCTCGAGATTGGCGCGGATGGACGCCCTCCATGCTTCCTCGACGGGCAACGCCAACGCTTTGGTGACAGCGTCGATATAATCGTCCAACGGTTCGGCCATCACGCTCCCAAACAAGCTCTCAGTGTGCGCTCTGTCTGCAGCGGCGGATGCGGGATCGCCGTCAGCAGCTCCTTGGTGTAGTCGTCCTGCGGATCGCTCAAGACCCGCTCGGAAGATCCTTCCTCGACGATTCGACCCGACCGCATGACAATGACACGATCGCACAACAAGCGCACTACGTTCAAATCATGCGAGACGAACAGATAACTCATACCTAGTCGGGCCTTGAGGTCCTGGAGCAGATTGAGGACCACGGCCTGGACCGAAACGTCGAGCGCGGCGGTCGGCTCGTCCAGGATCACGAGTTTCGGGTGCAGGGCGATGGCGCGGGCGATGCCGACGCGGGCTTTCTGGCCGCCCGACAATTGGTGCGGGAAGCGATCCAGCAGATTGTGCGGCAGGCCCACCATGGTGGCGAGCTCCTCGCAGCGGGCGCGGAGCGCGTCGCGCCCCCTGACGTCGCCGAGCTGCATGATGGGGTCGGCGATGGCACGCACGGCGGTGAAGCGCGGGTTGAGGCTGTCGGTCGGATCCTGGAACACCATCTGGATGCGGCTGCGCTGCGGCAGCCGGGCAAAGCCGGCGGGCGCGATGCCGCCGATGTCCTCGCCGTCGAACTGGATCAGCCCCGAGGTCTGATCCAGCAGCCGCATCACCATCATCGACGTGGTCGATTTGCCGCAGCCGGACTCGCCGACCAGGCCGACGCTCTCGCCGTGACCGATCGAGAAGCTGATGCCGTCGACGGCGCGGAACACGTCCGGCTCGACCGGCGGCTTGCGGCCGAACAATTTGCCGAGCGTGGCGGTGGCGCCCTGGCGGGGATATTCCTTGACCAGCTTGTCGATGAGGAGAAGGGGCTGCCCGCTCTTCCTGGCCTCGTCCTGCGAAGCCTGATGGATGGCCCGGTCAGGCCCGGCCACGACGGCTGAGCCTTCCTCCTCCGGCAACAGATCCCGCAGGCTCACGCCGAGCCGCGGCGTCGCGCGCATCAGCTTCTTGGTGTAGGGGTGCTGCGGGTTGGCGAAGATGTCGGCGGCCTTGGCGGTCTCGACCACCCTGCCCTTTTCCATCACGACGACGCGGTCGCAATAAGCAGCGGCGAGGCCGAGATCGTGCGTGATCAGGATGGTGGACATTGCCTTGCGCTTGGTCAATTCCACGATCAGATCCATCACCGCCTTCTGCGTGGTGACGTCCAATCCGGTCGTCGGCTCGTCCGCGATCAGTAGCTGCGGATTGCAGGCGAGCGCGAGCGCGATGACGACACGCTGGCACATGCCGCCTGACAATTCGAACGGATAGGCGTGATAGCGCTCGCGCGGGCGGGCGATCTTGACCTGCTCCAGCGCCTCGATCGCCTTCTCGCCGCGGTCCGAAACCATGGCCTGCTGGACATGGGTGCGCAGCACGTCCTCGATCTGGTCGCCGACCTTCCGGATCGGGTTGAGCGCGGCGCGCGGATTCTGGAAGATCATCGAGACTTCGCGACCGCGCAGATCGCGCATCTGGTCTTCGGTCGCGGCCTTGACGTCGATGCCCGAGAACATCACCGAGCCTTCGGCGATCCGCCCCGCACGGTCGAGAATGCGCATCACCGCATACGACGTCACCGATTTGCCGGAGCCGGACTCGCCGACGATCGCAAGCGTCTCGCCCTTGGCGACGGAAATGTTGACGTGCTGCACCGCCTTGACGATGCCGCGGCGGGTGGTGAATTCGACGGTAAGGTCCTGGACGTCGAGCAGCGGCGGGGCGGTCATGGGCACCTCCCAACTAAAAATGGCGAAAACAACCCCATGCACAGTAGAATGAGGTTGATTTCATTGGGGAATTTCGAGCGAAAAAGTACGCCTAACCCAGCCATCACGTCCTCCGCTGGGGGTCGACGATGTCGCGCAGGCCGTCGCCGAGGAGGTTGAAGCAGAACACGGCGATCATCAAAGCGAGGCCCGGGAATAGCGCGATCCACCATTCGCCTGACACCATGAAGCCGGCGCCTTCGGCGACCATGATGCCCCATTCGGCCGTCGGCGGACGGACGCCGAGGCCGATGAAGGAGAGACCGGCGGCATTGAGGATGGCGTAGCCCATGGTCAGCGACATCTGCACGATCATGATCGGCATGATGTTCGGCAGGATATGCACGAGCAGAATGCGGAATTCGCCGTTACCGGACAGACGCGCGGCCTGCACGAAGCCGGCGTTACGGCGGACATTGGCTTCGGCGCGCGCAACGCGGGCGTAGAGCGGGAAGTTCACGATGGCGGTGGCCAGGATGATGTTCTGCACGGTGTTCCCCAGCGCGGCGACGATGCCCATGGCCAGCACGAACAGCGGGAACGCCATGATGGTGTCGGCGACGCGGCCGACGATGCGATCGGTCCAGCCGCCGAAATAGCCGGCCGCGATGCCGGCGAGCCCGCCCATCAGGAACACCAGGGCGACGGAGGCGACCGCGATGAACGTATCGAGCCGCGTCGCCACCACGACCCGGCTGAAGATGTCACGGCCCAATTGATCGGTGCCGAACCAGTGCGCGGCCGACGGTGGCTTCAGCGACGCCACGGTGTCGGACGCCAGCGGGTCATACGGCACCACATAGGGGCCGAAGATCGCGGCAAGGAGGATCACGATCAGCAGCGCGAATGCAAAGCCGGTGACCTTGTTCTCGCCGAGCACGTAGCGGGTCTGGTCGAGGAGCGCGACGAGACCCGACGTGCGCGCGGGGCCGACGGGTTCAACAGCAGGCGCAACGGTGCTCATGATTAGCCCTCCAACCGCACGCGCGGGTCGATCACGCCATAGAGAATGTCGATCACGAGATTGAGCAGCACGTACATCACCGCCATGGTCAGCACGAACCCCTGCACCGGCGCGAAGTCCGACGAGATCAGCGCTTCGACGGCGTAAGAGCCGATGCCTGGCCAGGCGAACACTTTCTCCACCAGCACGTTGGCGCCGAGCAGGAACGAGAACACCATGCTCAGCGTGGTGATGACGGGGAGCATCGCGTTGCGGAAGGCGTAGGTGACGATGACGGTCGCCGGCGACAGGCCGCTGGCACGCGCGGTGCGCACGAATTCGGAGGACAGCACCGCCAGCATCGAGGCGCGCGTCATGCGCGCGATCGGCGCCAGCGAGAAGATCGCAAGCGTCGTCGCCGGCAGGATGAGCTGGCTGCATGCCGAACGGAACGCCTCGAAGTCGCGCGCGATCAGGGTGTCGATCAGATAGAAGCCGGTCACTGTCGGCGGCGCGCTGTAGAACACATCGAGCCGGCCGAGCGGCGCGGGCGACCAGCCGAGCCGGAAATAGAACACATAGACCAGCACCAGACCTGTGAAGAACACCGGCAGCGAGACGCCGGCCGTCGTCGTCACACGGCAGAGATGGTCGACCCATGAGCCCGGCCGCGTCGCCGCCAGCACGCCGAGCGGAATCGCGATCACGACCGAGACGATGAGGCCGAGCAGCGTCAGCTCGGCGGAGGCCGGCAGGCGGTTGCGGATCTCGGCTGCGACCGGCTGGCCGGTCGTGAGCGAGTTGCCGAAATCGCCATGGGCGAGATCGTTGGTGTAGCGAAAGAACTGCTCGATCAGCGGCTTGTCGAGGCCGAGTTTTTTCCGGATCTGCTCGACGGCTTCTTTCGTTGCGGCGGGGCCGGCGAAATACGCCGCGGGATCACCGGGCAATGCGCGGGTCAGCAGGAAGGTGACGATGACGACCCCGATCAGCGAAGGAATCGCGAACATCAGGCGCTTGCCGATCATGGTCAGCATGGCGACTTCCTCTTGCGCGTTGAATGAACCCGACACGCGGCCACTCGCTCCGCTGCGTTCCCTCCCCCCTTGTGGGGGAGGGCTAGGGAGGGGGGTGGCTCCGGGAGAGATCGGAGTTTGTGGCTACCCCTCTCCCCACCCCTCCCCCACAAGGGGGGAGGGAGCCTGAAAAGCGTGCTCACCTCACTGCGAAGGACAGCGCCCGCCATCCCCTTACCCCTTCGCCATCGCGCGATAATCCAGCCTCCGGTGGAACCAGTATTGGTAGCCGCTGATGTTCTTCTGCATCGCGACGTTGACGAACGGCTGGTACAGCGGGATGCGCGGGATGTCGCTGTAGGCGAGGTCGACGAAGCCCTTCACGTCGGTGTCGTAGGTCGCGGTGTCGCCGGTCGCGGCGGCCGCGCGTGCGCCGTCGATCAGCTTGTCCATCTCCGCCGACTTGTAGCTCATGGTGTTGAAGACGGAATTATTGCCGTGATAGCACCAGTAGAAGAAGTATTCGGGGTAATCGAGCCAGCCCGAGAATACGTTGGTGAAGAGCGGCATTTCCTTCTTGTTCAATTCGGTGCGCCAGTTGGCGCCGGGCACCTTGTTGATGGTGGTCTTGATGCCGATCTGGGCCAGGCTCTCCTGCACCAGCACGCAGAGCGGCTCGTTGACGCCGGCGAAGTTGAGGTCGAACGAGATCGTGGTCTCGAAGCCGTTCGGGTAGCCGGCCTCGGCCAGCAGCGCCTTCGCCTTGTCCATGTCGGTGTTGTATTTGTGCGGCTGCGGCCAGGCGACTTCGGTTGGCTTGTCCTTGGGCGCGCCGAACATCGGGTTAGCCAGCCCGAACATCACCGCGTCCATGATCTTCTGATAGGGAATCGCGCAGGCGACCGCCTGACGTACCTTGGGATTGTCGAACGGCGGCTTGGTCACGTTCATGCCGATATACTGGATGCCGTTGGAGAACGGCAGCGACACCACGTTGAGCTTGCCGCTCGCCTTCATCTCCTGGAAATCCTTGAACGGCAGCTCATAGGAGATGTCGGCGTCGCCGCGCTCCAGCAGCGCGCGGCGATTGCCGGCCTGCGGCACCATGCGCCAGATCACGCGCTTGATCTTCGGCAGCGGGCCGCCGACCCAATCGTCGTTGCGCTCCATCACCACTTCGGTGCCGGCGGTCCACTTCGTCACCTTGTAGGCGCCGGAGCCCGCGGTCTGCTGCTTGGTGAATTCGAGTCCCCAGGGATCCTTCTCGCTGGCGTTCTTCTTCACCAGCTCGGAATTGATGATGCAGGGCACGATCACCGCGAGATCGGGGATCGTTAGCTTGTCCTTCTTCAGGAAGTCGACACGTACCGTGTAGTCGTCGATCACGACGAACTGCTCGGGTTTCGTGAGCGAGCCCGCGCTCATCTGGAAGGTGGGGAATCCGCCGACGCTGACGGCTCGGTCGAGCGACCACTTCACGTCCTTGGCGGTCACAGGCGCGCCGTCGTGGAATTTGGCGTTCTTCTTCAGCTTGAAGGTGACCGACCTGTCGTCGATCTTGAAGTCCTCGGCGAGTTCGCCCTTGAACTTGTCGCGGTCGTAATAGGGCACGCCGCCGGGGCCGGTCTTCATCTCGTGGCTGAGCAGGCGGTCGTAGCAATTCCAGGACACCTCATAGCCGGGCACGTTGGTGCCGACGCCGTGGATATCGAGATTGTTGGGGCCGCCTTCCGAGACGATCAGCAGCGTCTCCGAGCGCGCATCGGCCTTGGCCGACGAGATCACGGACGGCATGGCCGGAAGCGCCGCGCCTGCGGCCAATCCGGAAACGGACTTGAGGAAATCGCGGCGCTTCATGGAATGGCTCCAACACAAAAGTTTTCTGGTTGGAACTGGATTCGCAAGGTTCGTGCCAAGGCTTAAGCAAGGATTAAACCAGCTAAGCCTATGAAATGTTTATAGGAAAAGGCTGCTATCCGGGCCGTCGATCAGAAGCCAAGCCGTCGGACATTGCATACAAACAGGTATATTTGCCTAAAAAATATGCTTCGAGAATACCAGCCTATTGCGTGAGCGCGTCTCGCCCCTAGGTGGCGCGGCTATCGATCGCGGCCCGTCACCCCGGCCAGATCAGTTCCTGAAGTTCGACCAGATCATCCGCCTGCTCCTGCCAGCCCTCGATGCAGATGTGGCTGTTGAGGTCGCTGGCGCGATGCAGCAGCATCAGGGCCATCAGCCGTCGCTTGAGCGCGAAGTCGAGCTTCGCATAGCCAAAGCCTTCGAGCAGGTTGCGCACCCTGCCCGGCCGGCCCGGTGCCATGAAGGCGCTAGGGCCGAGCAGATCGTAGTCCCGCCATCCCGCCAGCACGTCGCCGAAGTCGAACAGGCCGGCGAGAGACCATTGATCGTCGTGGCGGGCGAGCAGGAAGTTCTCCGGAATGTATTCGCCGATCAGGATCACCGGCGACGCATCCATCGGAATGAGCGCGGCCGCATCACGCAGGAGATCGTCGAGGCCGGCGAGGAATTTCGGCGCCAGGCCGAGACGCGTGTGCCGCGCCTTGCAGCCCTGCATCTGGGCCCGCATGAAGTCGTCCCAGCGCGGCTGGATCTGCGCGAGTGAGCCGAGCGGCGCGCGCTGCACGGCGGCGATGGTCTCGCCGATCTGTCGCAGCACGCGCTCCTTCTGCGCTTCCGGCAACGACGGCCAGACCTCCGAGCCGAGCGTGCCGGCAAGGCGCGTGATGATCAGATAAGGCCAGCCGTCGCGCTCGCCTTCCGCGACGATCTCGGGAATTGGCAAGTCAATGCGACCGGCAAGCTGGGCCAGCGAGCCGTGCTCGGAGACGAACTGCGCGCGGAGCAGCGGCGGGAAGATTTTCAGGATCAGGCGATCGCCGAGCCCGACCACGAGATTGGTGCCGGTGGCAAACACGTGCGGCGCGCTGGCATCGAGATCGTGGCTGCGGGCGATGTCGAGTGCGATCGGCAGCCATCGCGGAGGGTCGGCGCGAAAGGCGCGAAAGCTTGCCGCGTCGGCGAGGTGGGGGAGTGGCATCGACATCGTAACCTAACGGCTGTTGAGCTCGTCATGCCCGGGCTTGTCCCGGGCATCCACGTTCTTCGTGCTGCGGCCAAGGCGTGGATGGCCGGGACAAGCCCGGCCATGACGCTGTGGAACGGCCTTGCGCCTTAACGCCGAGCTACCATCCCTCCCCCTACCTATCCGGGCTGGCGCGCTCGAACTGGCGCAGGATCTTGTTGCCGCGTTCGACCGCAGCATCGAGCGCGGCTTGCGCGCTCTTGCGGCCGGCAAAGGCCTGCTCCAGCTCGTCCTCGATCGCGCCGCGGATCAGCACGAAGGAGCCGAGCCGGATGCCCTTTGAATTCTCCGTCGGCGGATGCAGCGTGATCTCTTCGAACGACATCGCCGAGCCCGGATTGCGCTCGTAAAAACCTTGCGCGCGCGTCAGCTCGAAGGCGGCGCGGGTGACAGGCAGATAGCCGGTGTTCTGGTGCCAGGCGGCCTGCACGCCGGGCTGCGACAGATAGGCGAAGAATCGTGCCACGCCTTTGTATTCCTCGCGCGGACGGTCGCGCAGCACCCACAGCGTGGCGCCACCGATGATCGAATTCTGCGGCGCACCCTTCACGTCGGGCCAATACGGCATCATGCCGTAGCCAATCTCGAACTTCGAATTCGCCTTGATGTCGGCGCGCGTCGCCGAGGAGCCGATGAAGATGCCGCATTCGCCGTTCTGGAAGCGCGGCTCGGCCGACTGGCCGCGGCCGCTATAGTCGAACACTTTCGTTTTCTGCCACTCGCTGAGCTCGGAGACGTGACGCACGAGAGACGGATTGTTGATGGTCAGCTCGGCATCCAACGCGGCAAAGCCGTTCGCCCGCGTTGCCAGCGGCAGATTGTGGAAGGCTGAAAAATTCTCGACATGGATCCAGGACGGCCAGGAGGTGGTGAAGCCGCACACCGCGCCGCGATCGCGCAGGCGTTTTGCAGCAGCGCCAAGCTCCGGCCAGGTCTTCGGCGGCGCCTCCGGATCGAGCCCTGCGTCGCGGAACATGGTCTTGTTGTAATAAAGAATCGGCGTCGACGAATTGAAAGGGAAGGACAAGAGATTGCCGGCCGCATCGGTGTAGTAGCCGGAGACCGCGGGAAGGTAGTCATTGAGCGAGAACGGCTCCTTCATGTCCCGCATCAGGCTGAACACGGGATAGATCGCGCCCTTGGCCGCGGTCATGGTGGCGGTGGCGACCTCGTTGACCTGGACGATCGCGGGCTGGCTGCGCGAGCGGAAGGCGAAGATCGCGGCCGTCACCGTCTCGGTGTAACTGCCCTTGTAAGTTGGCACCACGCGATAATCCGGCTGCGAGGCGTTGAAGTCGGAGGCGAGCTTTTCCAGTTGCCGGCCGAGTTCGCCGGACATGGCGTGCCACCACGCGATGTCGGTCGCGGCACGCACCGGCGCGGCCAAGGAGAGCGCCGCAAAGGCGGCGACGACCTGCAAAAGGCGCGATGCTGAAGTCACGATGGCTCTTTCCATGCCGCACCGACGAAAGCGGCTGCCCCTGCTTAAGGCGCGGCATTTGCGGTTTCAACCGGGAATGAGCCCCGGCCGCGCCGCACAATCACGTCGAGGCGCCCGGCGGGATGGCCTTCCCACGACCATCTGCTAGATTGCATTGAACCTTTTCCTCCCGCCATAGACTCCACCACTGAGGGGTTGAGTGTGCCAGTGTTGAACCGTGCCGAACGCACGCGGACCGGGGTGGTTTTCGTCGCGCTTTTGATCGCCCTCTGCGCGACGGGAGCTGCTGCGCGTGAGTTCCGCGCCGCCGACACCCAGACCGAGGATTATCCGACCGTGCAGGCGCTGCGCTACATGGGCGCCCTGATCGCCGAGCGCAGCGGCGGTCGGCACGAGGTCAAGGTCTTCCACTCCCGCCAACTCGGCGAGGAGAAGGAGACCATCGAGCAGACCCGGGTCGGTGCGATCGATCTCAACCGGACCAATGTGGCGCTGATCGGCAATTTCGTTCCGGCGATGAACGTGCTGGCGATGCCGTTCCTGTTCCGGTCCATCGAGCACATGCAGAAGGTGCTGGACGGGCCGATCGGCAGCGAGATCCTCGGCAGCTTCGAGCCCTACGGCTTCGTTGGCCTCGCCTTCTACGATTCCGGCGCGCGATCGATCTACAACGGCGCCCGCCCGGTCAGAAACGTCGCGGACCTCAAGGGATTGCGGATCCGGGTGCAGCAGTCGGAGTTGATGAGCCAGATGATCCGCGCGCTCGGCGCGGAGCCGGTCGAGATGCCCTATGGGCAGGTGCTTGCCGGGCTTGCCAACCACCTGATCGACGGCGCCGAGAACAACTGGCCATCCTACGTGACGACGGACCATTACAAACATGCCGGCTATCTCGCCCTCACCGAGCACACCATGAGCCCCGAAGTGCTGGTGATTTCGCTGAAGGCCTGGAAAAGCCTGTCGGCCGACGAGCAAACCATCTTCAGGGAAGCCGCACAGCGCTCCAGCCGCTTCATGCGCGAGAAATGGCGCGACCTGGAGGAGCAGTCGCAGCGCAAGGCGGAAGCAGCGGGCGTCACCATCGTCAGGGATATCGACCGCAAGCCGTTCGAAGACGCGATGGTCGCGATCTACGCCAAGGCCGGGCAGGATCCGGCCGCGGCCGCGCTGATCGAACGCATTCGCAAGGTGGAGTGAGGCCTCTTGCCCGGGCTTGGACACAGCGAGCATGCAGACAGGTCGCCCGGCCCGATGGGGCGGCTGCGCGCGCGGCTGGTCGGCGTGCTCCGGGCGGTGCCGATCCGTTGGCGCATCCTGTCGATCGCGGCGCTGAACTCCGCCGTGGTCATCGTGCTGGTCGGGCTGATCTGGAACGGCTCGCAGGTGCTCGGCTCGGCCTGGGACGACGTGCGCCAGGTGCGCGAATCCGACCGGATTCTGGCGCTGCTCGAAAGCGAGACCGGGCGGCTGCACAATCTGATCCACCGCTACATCAACCAGCCGAGCCCCGACCTGTTCGCCGAGATCCTGCTGCTGCGCGAGGCGGTGCTGGGGACGCTGACCAATCGCGCCGCCAAGGACCCGATGCTGTCGGGCTCGGTCGAGGAGCTGGAGCGCACCACCGACCGCTTCCTCAACGGCTTCGGCGAGCTGCGCGGCGTGCAGGCCACCATCGCGAAGACCTACGAGGATCAGGTGCAGGGACCGGCCAGGGACATGGCCGGCCTTTACTCCATCATCGAAGGCGCCACCGGCCATCGCGACGCGCTGATCTGGCCTTCGCTGGGCAAGTCGCGCGAGGCCTTCACCGCGATGCTGGTCGCGGCCAATTCCTACTATCTGTCGCTGTCATCGGGTGCGGCCGACGACGCCCGCCGCAACACCGAGACCATCGAGAAGACCATCCCCGTGATGATCGATCTCGCCGACAACGACCTCCAGCGCATGGCGCTGCGACGACTCGCCGCCCGGACCGCCGCGCTGCGCGAGGGTTTTGCAAAGCTCTCCGAGCAGCTCACGAACCGTACCGAGCTGCTGCGCAACACCATCGACGCCAACCAGGCCGAGGCGATCGGCGCCATCGACGATCTCTCCACCAAGATGCGCCAGCGCGAGCAAAAGGCGCAGGAGACGTTCGACCGCACGCTGGCGGACATTTCCCGTCGCGTTCTCTCCATCGCCGTGATCTTCCTCGGCATCATCCTCACCGCCGGCGTGCTGATCGCGCTGTCGATCCGGCTGCCGCTGCAGCAGATCATGGCGGCGATGCGCGCGATCACGCTCGGCGACCTCGGCCGCGAGGTGCAGGGCACGCGCGCGCGCGACGAGGTCGGAGCCATGGCGCGCGCGGTGGAAGTGTTCCGCGAGAACGCCATCGCGAAGCGCCAGACCGAGGACGAGCTGCGCGCGTCCAAGGAGAAGGCCGAAAGCGCGCTGCTCGAGCTCAACGCCGCGCAGCAGAATCTGATCGATGCCGAGAGGCTCGCAGCCCTCGGCGGCCTCGTCGCCGGCGTCGCGCACGAGGTCAACAACCCGATCGGCATCAGCCTCACCGTTGCGTCGAGCTTTGCCCGGCGCACCGAAATCTTCGAGGCCCAGCTCAAGGGCGACGGCGGCCTGCGCCGCTCGCAGCTGGAAGAATTCGTGCAGTCCTCGCGCGACGCCTCGCAGCAGCTCGTCGCCAATCTCCAGCGCGCCGGCGAGCTGATCCAGTCGTTCAAGCAGGTCGCGGTCGACCGCTCCCATGCCGAGCGGCGACAGTTCTCACTGAGCGAAGCCACCGAGCAGATCATCGCGAGCCTGCGGCCGGTGTTGAAGCGGTCGCCGATCACGCTCCATGTCGACATGCCCGAGGGGCTGCTGCTCGACGGCTATCCCGGCTCCTACGGCCAGATCCTGACCAATTTGTTCCTCAACGCCGCCAACCACGCCTTTGCCGACGGCCGCGCCGGCACGATCACGATCTCGGCGCGGCCGCGCGGGGCCGACGACGTCGAGATCATCTTCACCGATGACGGGGCCGGCATGACCTCCGACGTGCAGCGCCAGGCCTTTGACCCATTCTTTACCACCAGGCGCAATGAAGGTGGCACGGGACTCGGCCTCCATATCGTCTATAACCTCGTCACCCAGCAGCTCGGCGGTCGCATGATGCTGGAATCCAAGCTGGGACAAGGCACTACTTTTCGCATTATCATGCCCCGGGTCGCCAAGGGCGGCGGGCAAAGCACAGAGACTGACGGGACTTCTCAATGGCCGAACAGGACGATGTCCTCCACCTGATCGACGACACCGGTACCGCATCGGAGGATGTTGACGCCCGGAAATGGAAGATCGCCGTCATCGACGACGATCCGGCCGTGCATGACGGTACGCGTTTTGCGCTCTCGGACTATTCCCTCAACGGCCAGGGCCTGGAGATCCTCTCCGCCCATTCCGCGGCCGAAGGTCGCAAGCTGATGGCCGCGCACAACGACATCGCCGCCGTGCTGCTCGACGTCATCATGGAGACGGACGTCGCCGGCCTCGAGCTGGTCGAGTACATCCGCAACGAGCTCAAGAACGAGACCGTGCGCATCATCCTGCGCACCGGACAGCCCGGTCAAGCGCCTGAACGGCGCGTGATCGTGCAGTACGACATCAACGACTACAAAGCGAAGACCGAGCTCACCGCCGACAAGCTGTTCACCTCGCTGACCGCGGCGCTGCGCTCCTACCAGCAGCTCGAGCGCATGCTGCAGACAAGGCGCGGGCTCGAGATCATCATCGACGCGGCTTCGACGCTGTACGATTTCAAGTCGATGCAGCGGCTCGCCGAGGGCGTACTGACCCAGCTTGCCTCGCTGCTCAACGTCGATTGCGCCGGTATCCTGGTTTTGCGCGACAATGGCGGCATCGACCCCGAGCTCTCGGTGCTCGCCGGCAGCGGCTGCTACAGCCGCTTCATCGGCACCACCTCGTCGAAGGCGCTCGACCCCGATCTGCGCGCGATGGTGGAAGCCGCGTTCCAGGGCCGCAAGAACGAATTCGCCGACCACCGCAGCGTGATCTATTTGCGCACCGGAAGCGGCCGCGAGGTCGTGGTGCTGCTGCAGGCCGAGCGCGAGCTGTCCGAGACCGACCGCTCGCTGGTCGAGATCTTCTCCAGCCGGCTCTCGATCGCCTTCGACAACGTCATCCTCTACCAGCAGCTCCAGGCCGCCAACACCCAGCTGGAAGACCGCGTCGCCCAGCGCACCCGCGCGCTGATGCAGGCCAACCGCCGCCTCTCGGCGCAATGGCTGCGGCTGCAACGCGCCAACGGCTTCAAGAACGAAATCCTCGGTACCGTTGCCCACGATCTGAAGAATCCGCTCGGCGTCATCCTCGGCCGCACCGAGATGCTGAAGGAGTTGATCTCGACCGGCGCGTCGTCAGGCGGCGTCGTGGCCCAGGTCGATCACATCCGCGATGCGACCAAGCGCCTGACCACGATGGTCGATCATCTGATCTCGGATGCGATGGCCGATGCCTTCGACATCACCATCCGCCGCGAGCCCGTCGACGTCGCGGCCCTGGTCAAGGAGGTCGCCGAGGCCAACCAGCCGCTCGCCGTCAACAAGCAGCAGGCGATCAGCGTCACCGCGCCCGTCAACGTCGTCACCATGTGCGACACCGACCGCATTCGCGAGGCAATCGACAATCTGATCAGCAACGCCATCAAATACTCACCGATCGGCGGCAAGATCGGCGTCGTCGTCAGCCATGAGGGCGGCGACACCATCGTCCGCGTCAGCGACGAGGGCGCCGGCCTGTCGCCGGAGGATCTCGGCCGCCTGTTCGGCCGGTTCCAGCGGCTGTCGGCAAAACCGACCGCCGGCGAGAGCTCGACCGGGCTTGGGTTGTCCATCGTCAAGCGTATTATCGACATGCACGGCGGCGAGGTGACCGCCGAGAGCGAGGGCCCCGGCAAGGGCTCGACCTTCACCATCACCCTCCCCGCGACCGAAATTTCGTGATCTCAGGACCATGACCCAAAGCCAGCACATCATGATCGTCGACGACGAGGCCCCGGCCCGGGAGATGGTCGGCGATTACCTCAAGATGCACGGCTTCACCGTGACGCTGTGCGACGGCGGTAAGTCGTTGCGCACGGCGATCGACGGCAGCATGCCCGACCTCGTCGTGCTCGACCTCAACATGCCGGAGGAAGACGGGCTCTCGATCATCCGCGACCTCAAGAGCCGCATCAACGTGCCGGTGATCATGCTGACGGCGACGGCAAGCCCGATCGACCGCGTCGTCGGCCTCGAGCTCGGCGCCGACGATTACGTGGCCAAGCCGTGCGAGCTGCGTGAGCTGATGGCACGCATCCGCTCGGTGCTGCGCCGGAGCGCGCCGGCGAAAGCCGTGGCGGACGCGGCGGCTGCGAAATCGGACAAGGAGCAATTGGTACGGTTCGGGACCAAGTGGCTCGATCTCGAAGCGCAGGCCTTGCGCGACGACGAGGGCAACGAGCACCCGCTGACCGCATCCGAGTTCGGGCTCTTGAAAGTGTTCGCGGCCAATCCGAAGCGCGTGCTGTCGCGCGAGCGCCTGCTGGAATTGGCCAATGCCCGCGACGCCGAAGCCTTCGACCGCGCCGTCGACCTGCGCATCATGCGCATCCGCCGCAAGATCGAGCCCGATCCGGCAAAACCCGCCGTGATCCGCACCATCCGCGGCGGCGGCTATTTGTTCTCGCCGGCGGGTGAGAAGGCGTAGGGGCTCCATTGTCGTCCTGGCGAACGCCAGGACCCATTACCCCAGGCAGAGATTGTGGCGCGAGCTGGCAACCACACGTCTCCGCAAAACGTCTCCCTGGGGTAATGGGTCCTGCATCGGCGCTCGCTTTGCTCGCTTGTCCAGGACGACACGGGGAGTGCGAACGCAAAAGCCCGAAATACGTTCCCGGCGCCTCCGCTGGCGGCCTAATCCCCACCCCCGTATTTTCCGTACCTTGAAATTCCACGCTTTTTTGCCCCGAATGTTTCGTCGCGGCTAATTCGACGAAACAATTTGTCGGCGCACGAAACCATTTTCCGCTTTTCGTGCAGACGTCCCGAAACGTTGGCTCATTAACACTTTGGTCCAAGGAAACGCCGCTCGGTTGCGGCGCTACGGGGAGCCAAGTCAATGCCGAACGTCATCGCCATCAACGCCCAAGCCAGCCACAGCATCATTGCCGCTCAGGCGACCTCGGACGACATGCTTCTCGAAAGCATTGCCGACGGCAACCGGACGTCCATGCACATCCTTTATTGCCGGCACAATGTGCGCGTCTACCGCTTCATCCTGCGGATCGTGCGCGACGCGACTACGGCGGAAGACCTGGTGAGCCAGGTGTTTCTGGACGTGTGGCGGACCGCCGGCCAATTCCAGGGCCGCTCGCAGGTTTCGACCTGGCTGCTCTCGATCGCCCGCTTCAAGGCGCTGACTGCGATGCGCCAGCGCCGCTTCGAGGACATCGACCAGGAAGACGTGCGCCAGATCGCCGATGGTTGCGACACGCCGGAGACCTCGCTCGACCGCAGCGACACCAGCGCCATCCTGCGCGCCTGCGTCCAGAAGCTGTCGCCCGCGCATCGCGAGATCATCACGCTGGTCTACTACCACGAGAAGTCGGTGGAGGAGGTCGGCCAGATCATCGGCATCCCGCAGAGCACGGTGAAGACCCGGATGTTCTACGCCCGCAAGCAACTGGCCGAATTGCTTAAGGGCTGTGGCGTCGAGCGCTTCGCCGCCTGAAATTCAGATATTTCAATGGGATAGGCCATTGGCTTTGGCCCTATCTCGGACACGGAAGTGTTACCGCCGACGAAACAATTGAAACAAAGCACAACATCAGGCGGAAAAACTTCCCTCCTATAAAGCTCACATACGGTTTCGTTAAACCTCCCAAGACCTCCAACGACCCGGACGGGATGCCCCCCTCCGGGTCGTTTTGTGTTTGGAGCAGACAGCTGCGGCAGCAGCACTCCCGTCACGAAGGCGTGACGCGGCGTAACGACTGCCTCGCTCATCCCGAACTGCCCTCGTGACCCTCTCCACGAGTGCCCCATGCTCGAACTTCTCTTCGCTGCCCTCGCCGGCATCCTCACCATCGCCGCGCCGTGCACGCTGCCGATGCTGCCGATCCTGCTCGGCGCCTCAATCGGCCGCAGCTCGCATCTTCGTCCGGCGATGATCGCGCTCGGCTTCGTCATCTCGTTCTCCGCGACCGCGCTGCTGCTCGGCGCCATCACGCGGCTGTTTAATTTCGATCCGAACGTGCTGCGCGAAGCGGCCTCGATCCTGCTGCTCGGCTTCGGCCTGTTGATGCTGTGGCCGGCACCGTTCGAATGGCTGTCGATCCGGCTCAACGGCTGGCTCGATCTCGGCAACTCCAGCGCCACGCAGCGCGAGGGCGCACTCGGCGGGCTCGTGCTCGGCACCACGCTCGGCCTGGTCTGGACGCCCTGTGCCGGCCCGGTGCTCGGCTCGATCCTGACGCTGGTCGCAACGACTGAGAAGGCGACCTGGGCCGGCACGCTGCTGATCGCCTACGCCATCGGCGCGGCGATTCCCATGCTGGCGATCGCCTATGGCGGGCAGGCCGCGACCACGCGCGTGCGCAGTCTCGCGCGCATTTCGCCACGGCTGCAGCAGGGCTTTGGCGTCGTCGTGATCGGCTTCGCGCTCGCCGCCTACTTCCAATACGACACGCTGATCGTGGCGTGGCTCACCGGCTTCTATCCCACCGGCCAGATCGGCCTGTGATCATCCCTCAGCTTCACCGGAGGATCTTTCCATGACTTTCAAACTGCTCGCCGTCTCCGCCGCACTGATCGGCATCGCCGTAACAGGCGCCGTCATCCCCGGCATCTGCGACGAGGCCGCGCGCGCTGTCCCTGTCGTCACCGCCGCCGCCAGCCAGGACACCGCGCCCGACTTCGCCGGCATCAACAACTGGTTCAACTCGAAGCCGCTTAATATCGCCGATCTCCGCGGCAAGGTCGTGCTGGTGGACTTCTGGACCTATGGCTGCGTCAACTGCGTCAACACGCTGCCGCACGTCACCGATCTCTATGCCAAGTACAAGGACAAGGGCCTCGTCGTGGTCGGCGTGCACACGCCGGAGTTCCCGTTCGAGCGCTCGGCCTCCAATGTGCAGGCGGCGCTGAAGCGCCACGGCATCACCTATCCGGTGGCGCAGGACAATGATTCCAGGACCTGGAACGCTTACCGCAACCGATATTGGCCGGCGCAGTACATCATCGACCAGAACGGCAAGATCGTATTCCAGCACGAGGGCGAAGGCCGTTATGACGAGATCGACCGCACCGTGGCAAAGCTGCTGAACGCCAATAGCTGACGCCCGGCACGGGTCGCGCCCTTGTTGCTTGACTCCACGGACCCGTCCGTGGAGTTTCGCGGGCCACGTAATCAGCCGCCCGCGATGGACGACGCCACCAACAGCACCGACATTCGCCTTCGCGAGGGCGCCTCGATTGCGCAGCGGCTGGTCATGTCCGGCTTTGCGGCTGCCGTTGCGCTGTGCTTCACGCCGGGCCTGTTCACACACGATCCCCTGGAGGTGATCATCTCCGTGGTCGCGCTGCTCGTTGGAGCAGCGTTCGTCGCTATCATCATGCTGGCGCCGGCGGTGGTGTGGATCATCACGCCGGACGAGATCTTGATCGGCGAGCAGCGCCCGTTCGGAAAACTGCGGACGCGGATCGTCGCCAAGGACGACATCAAGGGATTGCAGGTTCCCGGCAGCAAGAGGGCGAAAGCCCGCTTTCAGCTGGCCTTCACGCTGGCCTCCGGAGAACGCCTGACCTCGCCGCCGATCTCCGACGTCACCCATGTGCACGACACGGTGGCGCGGATCGCCGCGCAATTCGACGTCCCCGACGTCGAGTCTCCGGTCAATCCGCTCGATGCCAGCAATCCCGAGATGCGTCTCGGCGACCCCCTCGAGCCGTTCTCGAAGAGAGACATCAGGATCGTCGCACTGATCGTCGTCGCATTGTGCGCCGTTCCCTACGCCTACAGGCTCTGGCGTGGCCTGTCGCCCGGGTCGGTCGACATCGTGCTGCTGCCCGTCGGCGCGCTCGCCGCTTTTGGCGTTTCCCGTTATGCCAACCTTGTGACCGGCGCGTTCTGGATCATCCGCCAGGGCGATATCCGGATCGAACGCCTGTGGGGCGACGGCACGTTGCGCGCCGACCACATCGAAGGGCGCGACGTCAAGACGATCACGGTCGAGCGCCGCGGCCGCTCCGAGGACGAGCACTGCATCGTCGTGATCCGATTGCAGTCAGGACAACGGTTTCGCAGCCCTCGCATCGGTTCGAGGCCTGAGGCCCGGGCCGTGGGGACGGAGATCGTCCGGCGGCTCGGGATCGCGGCTGAGAATAACCAGATCTGACAGGCCGCGCGCGGTGAGGATGCTGCGACCACTGCTTTTCGCGCCATCCCCCGTTTGTGGCATTGCGCGCGGTCCGTCAAAAAACCAAAGCATTCTCGTGACATATGGTCTAAGGGTGCCTTGAACTTGCCATGAAGATGGCCCTGAGATTTGATGGTTCCAGATGATTTGGCTTTGGCCGCGGGGAGAGCTTGAAATGACGGATTTTCGTCGCCTGACCGGGGTGTTTGTGGCTGCGATCGGCCTGATCCTGTCCGCGCCCCACGCCTACGCCCAGCAGCCCGACCGCGGCGACGAGCCGGGCCTGGTCGCCGACGATGCCTATGAGCTCGATCCGGAATGGCAGAAGCAGGTCGTCTACTTCCGCACCACCGAAGCGCCCGGCACCCTCATCATCTCGACCGCCGAACGGCATCTCTATCTGGTGCAGCCTGGCGGTCGTGCGATCCGCTACGGCATCGGCGTCGGCCGCGACGGTTTTCAGTGGCAGGGTCTGGTGAACATCACCAACAAGAAGGAGTGGCCGGACTGGACGCCGCCGCCGGAGATGATCCAGCGCCAGCCTTATCTGCCGCGCTTCATGGCCGGCGGCCCCGGTAATCCGCTCGGTGCGCGCGCCATGTATCTGGGCACCACGGTCTACCGCATCCACGGCACCAACCGGCCCGACACGATCGGCACCAAGGTCTCCTCCGGCTGCTTCCGGCTCGTCAACCGCGACGTCGCCGATCTCTACGATCGCGTCCCTGTCGGCACCAAGGTCGTCATCCGGCAGAAGCCCGAACTCTGATCTCCTCGCATTAGCGAATATTCCTTTTCCCGATTTTTCGAGAGAGCAACATGATGCGCACTTTTCGTGGCGGCCTGCTGATCGGGCTCGCAGTCGCCGTGCTGGTCGCCGTCCTGGCCATCATCTATGAATTCTACGACACCCGCACGTTGAAGCGCACCGTCCGCCGCGGCGAAGTGCTGTGCGGCGTCAACAAGGGCCTGCCGGGCTTCTCGATCCCCGACGACAAGGGCAACTGGACCGGCTTCGACGTCGATTTCTGCCGCGCGGTGGCTTCCGCGATCTTCAACGACCCGAGCAAGGCGAAATTCGTCGCGCTCGATGCCAACGAGCGCTTCAAGGAATTGCAGAGCCGGAAAGTGGACATCCTCTCGCGCAACTCGACCTGGAGCATGGCGCGCGAGCTCGACTACGATCTCTATTTCCCCGCGGTCGCCTATTACGACGGCGCAGGCTTCATGCTGCCGCGCGCGCGCAACAAGGAGACCGCGCTGGACCTGACCGGGAGCAAGGTCTGCGTCCAGACCGGGACCACCACGGCGCTCAACGTCGCGGATTACTTCCGTGCCAACAACATGAAGTATGAAGAGGTGAAGTTCGACAAGCTGGACGACGTCGTGAAAGCCTACGACACCGGCAAATGCGACACGCTCTCCGCCGACGTCTCCCAGCTCTACGCGCTGCGGCTGAACCTGTCGAAGCCCGGCGACAGCATGATCCTGCCGGACATGATCTCCAAGGAGCCGCTCGCCCCCGTCGTGCGCCAGCGCGACGACGACTGGATGATGATCGTGAAGTGGACGCTGTACGCGATGATCAACGCCGAGGAGCTCGGCGTCTCCTCGGAGAACATCGACGAGGCCCTGAAGTCGAAGAAGCCGGAAGTGATGCGGCTGGTCGGCACCGAGGGCAATTACGGCGAGCAGCTCGGCCTGACCAAGGATTGGGTGGTCCGCATCATCCGCCACGTCGGCAATTACGGCGAGATGTACGAGCGCAACATCGGCGAGAAGTCGAAGCTGAAGATCCCGCGCGGCATGAACCAGCTGTGGAATGCGGGCGGCGTGCAGTACGCGCCGCCGGTGCGGTAAGAGGTCTTTGTCGTCCCGGCCTAGTGCGCAATTGCGCACGGGGGGCCGGGACCCATAACCACCATCGGAAATTGTAGCGGCAGCTAGCAACTCCGAGTCTTTCTCAAACTGCTCCCTGGGGTTATGGGTCCCGGCCTTCGCCGGGACGACACCTCTATTCGAGGCGCAGCTGTGCCCATTGGTACCCTCGCCTCAATACCCCCGCGCCCTTGCCAGCTGCTCGGTGTGGTAATTGGCGTCGCCGAACAATTCCTCGCACACGCGCGCGCGCTTCATAAAGAAGCCGATGTCGAACTGGTCGGTCATGCCCATGCCGCCATGCATCTGCACGCCTTCCTGCACCGCGCGCGTGGCGGTGGTGCCGGCGCGGGCTTTCGCCACTGCGACGGCTGACGCCGCCTTGGCGACGTCCGTATCGAGCGCTTGCAGCGCCTTCATCACGGCGGCGCGGGTGATCTCGATATCGACATAGAGTTCGGCGGCGCGGTGCTGCAGCGCCTGGAATTCGCCGATCAGCTTGCCGAACTGCTTGCGGCTCTTCAGGTACTCGACGGTACGGTTGAACACCTCTTCGCTCAGACCCACCATTTCGGAGGCCACTGCGCCCCGCCCGATATCGAGCACGCCGTGGAGCAAGCCGGCTCCCTGGTCGACTTCGCCGAGCACGCTGTCGGCATCGACCTCGACATTGGCAAGCTCGATCCGCGCCGCATTGTGCGCGTCGACCATGATGGTGCGCTCGATCGCAACGCCCTTGGCCTTGGGGTTGACCAGGAACAGCGTCAGCCCCTCGCGCTCGCCGGCTGAGCCGGCCGTACGCGCAGCGACGATGAGGAGATCGGCAACGTGACCGTCGACCACCAGCGCCTTGGCGCCGGAGAGTTTGAAGCCGTTGCCGGCGCGCACGGCCTGGAGGCTGGTCTGAAGCGGGCGGTGTTTTGCGCCCTCGTCGATCGCGAGCGTCGCGAGCAGGGAGCCGTTGGAAATCTTCGGCAGATACTCCGACTTCTGCGCGGCATTGCCGCCACGGTTCAGTGCCGAGGCCGCGACCACGCTGGTTGCGAGGAAGGGCGAGGGCATCAGCGTGCGGCCGATCTCCTCCATCACCACCCCGGCCTCGACATAGCCGAGGCCGCTGCCGCCGAACTCTTCCGGCACCAGCAAGCCGGCAAAACCCATCTCGGCGAAGGAATGCCAAAACTCCCTGGAGAAGCCGATGGGGTCTTTGCTATCGCGCAGATGCCGCAAATGCGACACCGGCGCCTTGTCGCTGATCAGCCCGCGCGCGCTGTCGCGGAGCATCGATTGTTCTTCGGTGAGGACGAGGGCCATGTGCAATGTCTCTAACGTCTGGCGGAATGCATGTCTGTTGTTGTCATTCCGGGGCACGCGAAGCGTGAACCCGGAATTTCGAGGTTCTCAGGTGCGCAACCGCGCACCTTAGTTCGGTCCTGCGGACCGCCCCGGAACGACGCTGGGGTTACGCCCCCGGCAAATCGAGGATGCGCTTGGCGACGATGCCGAGCATGACCTCGGTGGTGCCGCCCTCGATCGAGTTGGCCTTGGTCCGCAGCCAGGCGCGCGGACGCGCTCCTTGTTTCGAACGCTCGCTCTCCCATTCCAGCGCATCGACGCCGCCGGCCGACATCAGGATCTCGTAACGGCGCTTGTTGAGCTCGGTCCCGTAATATTTCATCGCCGACGAGAACGCCGGATGGGCCTGACCGGCCTTGGCGAGATCGACCGCGCGCTCGGCGCAGGCGCCAAGGGCCGCTTCGTCGACGTCGAAGCTGGCGATGCGGCCACGCAGCATGGAATCGTCGAGCCGTCCCTGCGCATCGGTGCCGACGGAATCGGCCGCAATCTGGCCCAGCGGACGGCCGACGCCGCGCTCGCCCATGCCTGATATCATCGCGCGCTCATGCTGGAGCAGATATTTTGCGACGTCCCAGCCGCGATTGACGGTGCCGACCACATGCGATTTCGGCACGCGGACATTGTCGAAGAAAGTCTCGCAGAACGGCGAGTAGCCGGAGATCAGGAGGATCGGTTTGGTCGTCACGCCCTTCGAGGTCATGTCGAACAGGATGAAGCTGATGCCGTCATGCTTCTTCGCGGCGGCATCGGTGCGAACGAGGCAGAAGATCCAGTCGGCGTAGTTGGCATAGGAGGTCCAGATCTTCGACCCCGTAATGATGAAATCATCGCCGTCGCTCTCGGCGCGGGTCTGCAGCGAGGCGAGATCGGAGCCGGCGTTCGGCTCGGAATAGCCCTGACACCAGCGGATCAGGCCCGCGGCGATCTTTGGCAGATGCTCCTTCTTCTGGGCATCGTTGCCGTATTTCAGCAGCGCCGGCCCGAGCATCCAGATCCCGAAGCTCGACAGCGGGGGCCGCGCGCCGATCCTGGCCATCTCCGCGCGCAGCACCTTGTGCTCCGCGGCGCTTAAGCCCCCACCGCCATATTCCTTCGGCCAGTCCGGTACGGTCCAGCCCTTGTCGCGCATGCGTTCGAACCAGATGCGTTGCGGCTCGGACGAAAATTTTGCGTTACGTCCACCCCAGAACACGTCGGCGTCGGACGTCGCGGGCTTGCGCATTTCCGGCGGGCAATTGGCTTCCAACCAGGCGCGCGTTTCGCTGCGGAATGTTTCGAGATCGGCGGTCTCAGTCTCGCTGGCCCTGGAGTCAGTCATAGGTCGTTTCCATCAATCTATGTCGGTTTGTTGGGCGCGACTCTGGGCCAAGCTCCCGCGGAATTCAACCACTTCCGTGTCACGCATCCGCTATAGTCGCCGCCACGGCGAGCTTGAAAACAAAGAGGAAACAACAATGCGCCTGAAGCTTCTTTCGCCTGGCGAAATGAACGAGAGCCAGCGGCAGACCTATGACGAGTCGATTGCCGGCAAGCGCGGCAGGCCGCCGGCACCGATGATGGCCTGGCTCAACAGCCCCGACATGGCCCGTCACGCCACGCGGCTCGGCGAGGTCCTGCGTTACGATACGATATTTCCCGCGAAACTTTCGGAGATCGCGATCCTGGTGACGGCGCGGCACTGGACCGCCCATTACGAATGGTACGCGCACAAGCGGCTGGCGCTTGCGGGCGGCATGGACCCTGACATCATCGACGCGATCCGCGACCGCCGCACGCCCGTCTTCGACGATCCCAGGGCTAAGATGATCTACGACGTCGCAAAATCGCTGCATGAGGGCCACGGCGTCGAGAAGGGCCTCTATGACGAGGCGGTGAAGCTGCTCGGCGAGCGCGGCGTGGTCGAGGTGATTGGTCTCTGCGGCTATTACACGCTGGTGTCGATGACGCTGAACACGTTTGAGTTCGAGCTGCCGGAGGGCGAGGTGCGGGAGCTGTCGTAAGTTGCCTATCCGGAAACGCTGGGTTTCGGGATCGGCCGGTAGCACTGTCCCGAGGCCGGACTTGTGTGGAGTTCATCAACGGAGCAGCCGCATGTCGCAAAACCAAGCCGTCGCCGCCGGCACCAGGATCGGCCACGTCCATCTCAAAGTCGCCGATCTCGATCGCGCGCTGGGCTTCTATTGCGGCGTGCTCGGTTTCGAGCTGATGCAGCGCATGGGCTCGGGCGCGGCCTTCATCTCGGCCGGCGGCTATCACCACCACATCGGGCTCAACACCTGGGAGAGCAAGGGCGGCTCGCCGCCGCCGCCTGATGCGACCGGGCTCTATCACACCGCGATCCTCTATCCGACGCGGCCGGCGCTGGCGGATGCGTTGCACCGCGTGCTCTCGGCCGGCATTGCGCTCGACGGCGCCAGCGACCACGGCGTCAGCGAGGCGCTGTATTTGCGCGATCCGGACCAGAACGGTGTGGAGCTGTATTGGGACAAGCCGCGGGAGCAATGGCCATTCGGGCCGGACGGCAAGCTTTCGATGTTCACGAAGCGGCTGGATGTGGAGGAGCTGCTGAAGCAGCGGGAGGCCTAGTCCGCACCTCGCCACTGCACGAGCCTCAGGACCCATCCGGCCACATAGAGCCCGACGCCGAACACGGCATGCGTGAGTAGCGTGTTGAGACGCGCCACGTTGGGACGTGGCGCGTGATGGGCTGCAATGCCGAGGCCCATGCCCGGCTGCATGATCAGGAAAGGTGCCGCCACGCTGCCGATTCCGACGATCAATGCGGGGCCGACACGCGGGGAATGCAGCCAATCGAGCCCCCAGATCGCCAGCAAGACGGCCGCGAACGCAATGCCGATCAGGTAGTGCGCGGCCCACCCAATCAGGCGCTCGCGTGGAGCCGGATCGGGTGCCGCGATCTTAAGATGCCGATACTGTCCGCGCGCGAGCAGGATGAGCCAGCGACCTAGGAGTCCATAGTCTAGCGATGGGATTCCAAGAACATGCGCGCGGAGAACTGCCCAACCATCGATCACGGCCGTTGCACCGGATCCGATCAAGGCGGCGCCGACCAGAAATTCAATCATTTCACCCATTCGAGACCTCGCCTGCCGCGTCGGTTGAAGCCCGCGCCTGGATCATCCAGCATGCGGCGGTAAAACGGATCGCATCTGCCTCCACGTAGGGGGCGAAGGCGGGCCGCACCGCATCCACGACCCTTTCGCGCAATCCCCTGTCGGCGTCCTGCAGGATCGTTCCGACGGGTCCCAGCCAACCGACATAGCGAGCGAGTTCGCTGGCAGGAAAGCGGCATGGAATATCCACCGGCCGGATGTCGATCTCGGTCCAGCCGCTCTCCAGCAGGATGGTCCTGACCCGATCTTTGTCAGCGAAGGCGAACTGCCCCGGACCGCCGGATGGACGGGCAGGCATATTCGGCAGAAGGGGCGCGGCGGCTCGTTCGGCCGCCGTCATGAACGGATTCTCCGCTGCGCCCCGCCATGCAACGACGGCGAGCCCGGCGCCTTCGGCGGCAGCGCGCCTCAGATTTGCGAAGGCCGCAACGAGGTCTTCGAAGAACATCACGCCGAGACGTGAAATGATCGTATCGAAGCTCGCCGGGTCGAATTTATGGTGCTGCGCATCGGCGCAGATAAAGCTGGCCGAGGTGCCTTCGCGCTCGGCGCGGGCCAGCGCCGCCCCGATCATCGGCGCGGAGATGTCGATGCCGACCACACGGCCGCCTTGCCCGAGCTTTCGAGCGACCGCAACGGTCAGACCACCAGTGCCGCAGCCGACGTCCAGAACGCGACGATTGGAGCCGGCAGGAACGGCCTCGCACAGCGGCCTCTCGAATTGCTTGAACATCTCATCCAGGATGTCCTGGGTCTCGACCCAGGCGCGTCCGGCGGGACCATTCCAAAGCCTCATCTGCTCAATCGCCTTCTGCATAGCGTCCATGATGGTTTCCCCTTTCGTCTTGCCTTGGCGGCGTTGGACGCGGCATACTGCCAGTTCAAGTGAACTTGAGGTCAAGAGGCGTGATGACGATCGATATCGCCGAAGTCGCACGGCGCTCCGGTGTTCCGGCGTCGACGCTGCGATTCTATGAGGAAAAGCGGTTGATTGCCCCGATCGGCAGGCGCGGCCTGCGCCGGCTGTTCGATCTGGAGATCCTGGATCGCCTGGCGCTGATCGCGCTGGGGCGCGCGGCGGGCTTCTCGCTCGATGAAGTTGCCCGGATGTTCGCACCCGACGGAAGGCCGCGTATCGACCGGCGGAAGCTTGCCGCCAAGGCCGACGAGTTGGACCGAACGATCCGCAAGCTTATCGCGATGCGCGACGGCCTGCGCCATGCCGCGGCCTGTCCGGCGCCAAGTCACATGGAATGCCTGCATTTTCGCCGCCTCATGCGGGTCGCGGCATTGGGAAAGGCGAGGTCGCCCAAGCGGGCACCGCGCGCGCCGCGATCAGACTGAAGCGGTCGATCGCCTTGTGTGCCCCCGCACCATGATCAACGCCGCGGCCACCAGCTCCAGCGCAATACACAGATAGAACGGCAGCTCATAGCCACCGGAGAAATCGCGCAGAAAACCGACCACGCCGGGGCCGAACGCATAGGTCACCTGGTTGATCGCAGTGTTGAGGCTGATCAGCACGCCGAACGAGGCGGAATCGAATTCCTGCTGCACGATCAGCGACGGCAGCGTGATGAGATTGCCGACCGAGAAGCCGAATAACGCGCAGGCGGCGATCAGCACGTAATCATTGTGCAAATTGATGACGACGAGAAGCGCCACGGCCTGGCTCAGAAACGACAGCGCCGAGGCGAGCCGCTGGTTGAGTCGGTCGATCACCAGCGAGAACAGCACCCGGCCGATCACCGCCATCGCGGTCAGCACCGCAACCGCGACGGCCGCGCGCTCGCGCCCGATCACGGGATCGAGGAACGAGATCAGGTGGACGATGAAGCCGACCTGCGCGAACAGCACCAAAGCAAAGGCAATGGTCACGGTGAGGAAGCCGACATCGCGCAACGCCTGGCTACGAATCTGCGCCGACGATTGCGGCTTCGTTTTCGTCGCGGCGCGCCGGCCATGGAGATCGGGCGGGCGGCCGACGACAATCAGGATCACCGGCACGAGCAGTACCAGCATGGCGCCGGCGACGATAAACATAGCGCTGGCGAAGCCGACATGGCCGATCAAGCTCACCAGCAGCGGCACGCCGACGATGCCGCCGAAGCTTGCGCCGTTCAGCGCGAGGCTGATCGCCATGCCGCGCTTCTGGTCGAACCACAGGCTGATCGTGTTGGTGATCATGGCCAGGCTCGTGCCGGCCCAGCCGAAGGCGAGCACGGCGTTCGCGAGATAAAGCTGCCACGGTTCGCGCACCGCGCCGATCGCGACCGCCGCGGCCGACATCGCCAGCGTCCCTGCGATCAGGCCGAGGCGCGGGCCGTACTTGTTGACGGCTTCGCCGACGAAGACGACGAGCAGCGCGCCGAACAGATAGAAGAACGTCGTGGCCGACGAGATCAGCGAGGCCGACCAGCCGTGCGCACGCTGGAGCTCGGCGACATAGACGCTCTGGCCGTAGAAGCCGAGCCCCCAGCCGAAGGTCGCGAGCAGGAAGCAGACCGCAACGATGCGCCAGCCTTCGTAGCGGAGAGAGGATTCGTCGACGGATCCGTCGTGTCGAGGGTTATCGAGCATGCCGCTTACTCCGTCATGCCCGGACTTGTTCCGGGCATCCACGTTCTTCGATCCGCGCGCTCAAGACGTGGATGGCCGGGACAAGCCCGGCCATGACGACATCTAGTAACCTTCACCAGAAAATCACTTCGACCTGGATCGAACTATCAACGCTGCTGACAGCCTCCCGCCATCTCAGATCGCATCCGGGAACTCGCCCATGGCCGCGTCGAGCCGCGCTTTGCGGCGACGGGTCCAGGACGCCAGCGAGAGCACGGCGAGACCGAGCAGCACCGGCGGAAACACCACCATGTTCACCGCGGACCAGCCGTAACTGGCGAGCAGTTGGCCGGACGAGAACGAGCCGATCGCCATCATGCCGAACACCAGGAAATCGTTGAAGGCCTGCACCTTGTTGCGCTCCTGCGGCCGGTGCGTCTCCAGCACCAGCGCCGAGGCGCCGATGAAGGAGAAGTTCCAGCCGACACCGAGCACGATCAGCGTGGCCCAGAAATGCATCGCGGTGATGCCGGACAGGCCGATGCCGGCCGCGCCGGCCTCCAGCAGCAGGCCGGCGGCAACGATCTTGCGCGCGCCGAAGCGGGCGATCAGCGCGCCCGTGAAGAAGCTCGGCCCGTACATGGCGACGATGTGCCATTGAATGCCGAAATTGGAATCTGAAACGCTCAAGCCGCACAGCTTCATGGCAAGCGGCGCCGAGGTCATCACCAGGTTCATCATGGGGTAGGAGATGACGCCGCACAGCGCCGCTGCGATGAAGCGTGGCTGGGTCACGATCTCGAGCAGCGGCCGCCCGCCATGAAGATCGGCCGGCGCCGGTTTCGGCATGTCGACCCCGGCGACGATGCCCATCGCGATGAGCGCGACAGCCGCCTGGACCAAGAAGCTGAAGGCGAAGAGATAAGGCTGCCAGACATCCATGGTCCATTGCACGAGCTGCGGACCGAGCACGCCGGCGAACACGCCGCCCGCCATTACCCAGGACACCGCCTTGGGTCGGTACGCCGCGCTGGCGCCGTCGGCGGCAGCGAAGCGATAGGACTGCGCCACCGCGCCGTAGAGGCCGCCAAGAAAAGTCGCCAGACAGAACAACGGAAACGAAGCGTGCAGGATCGCGAAGCAGCCGAGCAGGCCGGTGAGCGTACCCAGGCCCGTGCCGATGATGAAGGCCCAGCGGCGGCCGAAGCGACTCGATATCGCGCCGGTCGGCAGCGTGCCGGCCGCAAGCCCCAGCACGTACATCGACAGCGGTACCGTCGCGAGCGACATGTCGGGTGCAAGCGTCGCACCGACGATGGAGCCGGTGGCGAAGATCACCGCCGAATTGGCGCCGGTCAGCGCCTGCGCGGCAGCAAGGCGCACCACATTGGCGCGCACGCGGGCGTCGGCGGCGACCTCATTGGCTGCAGTCACATCCAGCATCGGCATTTCCGCCCCAACGGGCTTTTAAGTGCTTTCAAGGGCTCGCTTGATTCCCGGCACTATGGCGGGACGCGGGAGGGCGGGCAACCGGCGCAAACGGGCGCAGGCCATGTCTCTGACGCAATCGGGCCGATGATAATGGGCCGCGCACTTGACGGCTTGCGCTCGATCAAATCCTATCCGCCGCGACCTTCCGGAGTTTCGTTCATGTCCGTCGACGACAGGCCTACGCTCAGCGCTCCTGACGACGATCCCTGGCTCTGGCTGGAGGAGATCGAAGGCAAGCAGGCGCTCGATTTCGTCACGCGGCAGAACAGCCTGACACTCGACGCGTTCGGCGGAGCGGCCTTCGCGCGCGATCGCGACATCCTCGCGGCGATCTACGATCGTCCCGACAACATTCCCTATGTCAGCCGCCGCGGCACCGAACTGCACAATCTCTGGAAGGACGCCACCAACCCGCGCGGCCTGTGGCGGAAGACTTCCCTCGCGGAGTTTCGCAAACCGCATCCGACGTGGGAAATCATGCTGGATGTCGACCAGCTCGCGGCACGCGAAGGCGAGGACTGGCTGCTGAGCGGCATCACCACGCAGCCGGGAAGCGCGCGCGCCATTTTGGGGCTGTCGCGCGGTGGCAGCGATGCCGTCACCTTGCGGGAATTCGACCTCGACACCAAGAGTTTCGTTGCGGACGGATTTGCGCTGTCGGAAGCCAAGGGCGGCGCCGATTGGCTCGATGCCGACACGCTGCTGCTGTCGAGCGCCCATGGCGAAGGCATGGCGACGAGCTCGGGATATTCCCGGACGGTTCGACTGTGGCGGCGCGGCCAGCCTGTCGATCAGGCGCAGGTGATCATCGAGACCACGGCCGATCATATGGCGATCTCCGGCATCGTCGACGACACCGCTGCGGCCCCGCGCAGCTGGATCGTCGACCAGATCGACTTCTTCAATCATGCGCTCTGGCTGCGCGACGCAGACGGTGCGACGACGAAGCTCGATCTGCCGACCGGCATCTGGTTGCAGGCGCATGGCGACTGGTTCGCGATGAAGCTGCGCGAAGCCTGGTCGATCGAGGGCAAGACCTATGCCGCCGACACCGTGCTCGGCATGTCGCTCTCGGCGTTCCTCGCCGGCAGCCGCGATTTCGCGGTGCTGTTCGAGCCGGAACCTCGCCGCGCCCTGCAAGGCCTGTTCTGGACCGGAGGCAAGCTGGTGCTGTCGATCCTCGACGAGCTCCAGCCGCAATTCGAGATCTGCACGCCGTCGGCCACAGGCTGGAGCCGCGCGTCGCTCGGCGGCCTGCCGCAGATCGGCGTCGTCGACATCTGGCCGCTGGATCGCCATCCCTCCGAGAGCAATGGCGACCTGCTTGCCAATGTGCAGGATCCGCTGACGCCGCCGTCGTTGCTGCTGATCGAGCGCGGCGTCGCGAGCCCGACCGTGTTGAAGCAGGCGCCGAAAACATTCAACGCCGACGGCCTCGTGGTGACCCAGCACGAAGCGATCTCGACCGACGGCGAACGCATCCCCTATGTACAGACCGGCCCCGCCGGCGAGACCGGCGATGCACCGGTCTATATGAGCGCCTATGGCGGCTTCGCCCATTCGGTGAAGCCGTATTACAACCCGTCGCTCGGCAAGCTGTGGCTGGAGCGTGGCGGCACCACGGTGCAGGCGAATTTGCGCGGCGGCGGCGAATTCGGCACGCGCTGGCACGATGCCGGCCGGCTCGCCGGCAAGAAACTGTCGCACGACGATTTCGCCGCCGTTGCCGCCGATCTCGTCCGCCGCGGTGTGACGACGGCAAAGCGCATCGCCGCGCAGGGCGGATCGAACGGCGGCATCCTCATCACCAACATGCTGGTGCGATACCCCGAACGTTTCGGCGCGCTGTTCTGCACCATCCCGCTGATCGATATGCGCCGCTACACGAAGCTGCTCGCCGGCGCGAGCTGGATCGCGGAATATGGCGATCCCGACAAGCCCGAGGAGTGGGACTGGCTCAAGTCCTACTCCGCCTATCACAACGTCAAGGCCGGCCAGCCGTATCCGCCGATCCTGATCGCCACCACGCGACGCGACGACCGTGTCCATCCCGGGCATGCGCGCAAGATGGCGGCAAAGCTCCAGGCCATGGGCTACGAGGCCTGGTTCTACGAGCCTGAAGCCGGTGGCCACGGCTACGGCAAGGACAACAAGGAGCGCGCCGGGTTCGAGGTGATTGGCTTTCGGTTCTTAAAGGACAAGATCGGGTGGAAGGACGAGGGCTAGCGTTTGCGGCGCTGACATCTCCGCACGGTCATGGCCGGGCTTGACCGGGCCATCCACGCCTTAGCTGGTGCACGAAGAACGTGGATGCCCGGGACAAGCCCGGGCATGACGACCTCCTATCGCGCGAATACCAAGGTCAGATTGTTCGCGGGCATGTCCATCGTATCGACAAGGCGAAGACCAACGCCGCGGGCAAGCGCCTCGACATCGGCGATGTCACGCACGCCCCAGTCGGGATTGCCTTCACGCAGGGAGGTGTCGAACACCGCATTGCTGAGCGCGATGTGCTTGCCGCCGCGCTTGAACGGGCCGTAGAGGAACAGCTTGCCGTCGGCCCGCAAATAGCGGCCGGCGCCGGCGAACAGACCCTCGGCGACGCTCCATGGCGCGATGTGGATGACATTGGCGCAGAACAATGCGGCAAGACTCGACGGCCCCTGCCCGCTTTTCATCTCCGGGCACCAGTCCGGATCGGTGAGATCGATCCGCAGCGGCGAGCGGATGTTTTTGAGACCTGAATGAACGCGCCAGGCCTCGATGCTCTTGAGGTGGCGCTGGTTGAGATCGCTGGGCCACCAGATCAGGCCGGGCGTGTGACGGGCGAAGTAGACCACGTGCTGGCCGGTTCCGCTGCCGAGCTCGACCACGTTGCCGGTGCAGCCGGCGAGATGCCGTTCCAGTGCCGCCCAGAGCGGCTCGTGATTGCGATGAAATGCCGGCGCATCGAGCCGCCCATCCGACTCGACCCGACCGCCATCCCTGCCGAATTCGACGACATATTCAGCCAAGTGAGGTCCCCTTGAAAAAACGAGAACGCGATGAAAACAGGTTGAGCGCCCAAACGCTCAGGAAACAGCCGGCCCGCGCCACGGTCCCTAACTCTCGGACCAAGCCGGCTGAACAAATAATCTCTTTAGTTGCAATCGGGAAGATATTAACTCCATTTTGTCGCGTGGATAGTCTTGATTGTCAGGCGGCGCCCTTTGTGCTTTGGAACGCTTCTATTTCGTAATCGAGACCATCGCATAACGCCTCGGAATAACGCCTTGACCGCCTTTTCCCGGACGCCCGTTCTGTTCATCTTGCTGGCCATTGCAGCCGGCCTCGCCACCCCGGCGTGGGCGCAGTCCGCTGTGGCCGACGGCCAGAAACTCGCTTTCGACCGCGGCAAGGGCAATTGCCTGACCTGCCATGTCATCAGGGGTGGCGACCTGCCGGGAACGATCGGGCCGGAACTGAAGGACCTCAAGGCCAAGTACCCCGATCGCAACGAACTGACCGCGATCATCTTCGACGAGACCAAGCGCAATCCGCAGACCATGATGCCGCCGTTCGGCCGGAACCGGATTTTGACCGAACAGGAGATCAGCGCGATCGTTGATTTCCTGCAGACCCTGTGACTTCAGGCATGCCACGAGATTTGGTTGGGAGACCAGAGATGACCACACTCACCGGCCCAAGCGCGACGCGGCGCCTGATCCTTCAGGGCGCAGCCTCGGTCGCGTTGCTCGGCCTCGGCAATCTGCCGTTCGGCGCCGCGCCCGCGCGCGCCGCGGCCAACGACAAATATCCGGAAGAGGCGTTCAAGCAAAAGAGCGAGGCTGACGCCATCAAGGCGCTCTACGGCAAAACCGCCGAGCCGTCCGACAAGGTCAAGCTGGACGCCCCCGAGATCGCCGAGAACGGCGGTGTGGTGCCGATCTCGGTGACGACGACACTCGACAAGGTCACCTCGATTTCATTCTTCGTGGCCGAGAATCCCAGCGCGCTGGCCGCCAGCTACAGGATTCCCGAAGGCACGATCCCTGCTGTCGCCAACCGGCTGAAGATGGCCAAGACCACCAACGTGGTCGCGATCGTGGAGGCCGACGGCAAGCTCTACAGCGCGACCAAAGAGGTCAAGGTCACCGTCGGCGGCTGCGGCGGCTAAGCGAGGAAGATCGAGATGGCATCCAGCATTCGCGTCCGCGCCACCACCAACGGCGACATCACCGAGGTGCAGGCGCTGATCCAGCACCCGATGGATACCGGCTTCGTCAAGGACGCCAAAGGCGAACTGATCCCGGCGCATTACATCCAGCAGCTGAAATTCGAATGTAACGGCAAGGACGTCTTCGTTGCCGATTGGGGCACCGCGGTCTCGAAGGACCCCTACGTCAAGTTCAGCTTCAAGGGAGCCAAGAAGGGCGACGATCTCAAGGTCTCCTGGACCGATAACAAGGGTGCGTCGGACACGACCACTGCGAAGATCTCGTGATGAAGGCCCGCACCACCATCCTGCTTGGTTCGTTGAGCGCCGCGCTCGTCGCGTTGGCCCTCACCTCTCCACGCGTGGTGGCGGCCGACAAGGTCGATCCCATCGCCGATGCCAAGGCGTTCCAGAACTTCTTCTTCCAGAAATTCCCTGATGTGAAGCACGAGGATTTCGTCAACGGTCCTTATTCCATGAACGAGGACATGAAGCGGCAGTGGCAGGAGAAGGAGGAATTCCCGCCCTACGAGTTTGCGCTCGACGCCGGCAAGGAGATGTTCGCCACCCCGTTCAAGAACGGCAAGACCTATGCGGACTGCTTCCCGAACGGCGGCATCGGCATCCGCCAGAACTATCCTTATTTCGACGAGAAGGAAGGCAAGGTCGTCACGCTGGAGCTGGCGCTCAACCGCTGCCGCGAGGCCAATGGCGAGGCGCCCTATTCTTACGTCAAGGACGAGATGGCCTCGCTCACGGCGTACATGGCCTTCACCTCGCGCGGCAAGCCGATGGACATCAAGATCCCCGACGATCCTCGCGCGCTCGCGGCATTCGAGAACGGCAAGCGCTATTTCTACACCCGCCGCGGCCAATTGAATTTCTCCTGCGCGAGCTGCCATGTGCAGAGCCCGGGTGAGCGCATCCGCGCCGAGATCCTGGCGCCGGCGCTTGGCATTCTGAACGCGATGCCGATCTACCGCTCCGAATGGAGCGGCATGGGCACCACCAGCCGCCGCTTCGTCACCTGCAACAGCCAGACCCGCGCGGTTCCGCTGGAGCCGCAGGCGGATGAATATCGCGACGTCGAATATTTCCTGTCCTACGTCGCCAACGGCCTGCCGATATCGGGACCGGGAGCGCGGCCATGAAGCTGTCACTCCCTTTCGTCCGGCTGCTTGCCTTGCTGCTTACCCTCGGGCTCGCGCCGGCGGCGCGCGCGGCAGATGAGGCAGACTACAAGGCGGCCTTTGCCGCCGCCGAGGCCGCCTCCAAGGAGGCCGCCGGCATGCGCAACCAATGGACCGTGACCGTCTCGACGCTGGCCGCCGCAAAGAAGGCGGCCGATGGCGGCGATTTCGACCGCGCCGTGGCCGCAGCCAGGGAGGCCGAGGCGCTGGCGAAGGCGTCGATCTTCCAGGCGATTTCCGAAAAAGAAGCCTGGAAGGCGATGGAAATCCGTTAGACTGTTCGCTTGTGCAACAGCCTTGCGACCGTGAGAGGGCGCGGAGAATTTCTGGATGGCGATCCGCCGCCGCGATTTCCTGAAGAATGCAGGCCTTGCTGCCGCATCGCTGAGCCTGCCGCGGCTTGCGCTCGGTGCTGAGGCTGCGAGCATTTACGACCTCGAACGGTTCGGCAATGCGCGCATCCTTCACCTCACCGACACGCATGCGCAACTCAATCCAGTCTATTTTCGCGAGCCCAGCGTCAATATCGGGATCGGCGAGATGGCGGGACGGCCGCCGCATCTGGTCGGCCGCGCCTTTCTCGACCGTTTCGGCATCAGGCCCGACAGCGCGGATGCCTATGCCTTCAGCTGCTTCGAGTTCGAGAAGTCCGCAGGCCGCTTCGGCAAGCTCGGCGGCTTCGCCCATCTGAAGACGCTGATCGACCGCTTGCGTGGCGATGTCGGCGAAAAACGCTCCGTGCTCGTTGACGGCGGCGACCTCTGGCAAGGCTCGGGACTTGCCAACATCATGCAGGGCCGCGACATGGTCGAGGCCGCAAACCTGCTCGGTGTCGAGGCGATGACCGGGCATTGGGAATTCACCTATGGCGAGCAGGCGCTGCGCGACAATCTCGCGCGCTTCAGGGGCGAGTTTCTGGCGCAGAACGTTTTTCTCACCGAGGAAGCCGCATTCAATGATGCCCCGGCCTTCGACAAGGCGACGGGACGCGTGTTCAAGCCCTCCGTGATCAAGGAGCTCGGCGGCCATCGCGTCGCGATCGTCGGCCAAGCCTTCCCTTACGTGCCGATCGCGCATCCCAAACGGTTCACGCCGGACTGGTCCTTCGGCATCCGCGAGGAAGAGCTCCAGAAGCATGTCGACGGCCTGCGCGGCACCGACAAGGTCGATGCGGTCATCCTGCTGTCGCATAACGGCATGGACGTCGATCTCAAGCTCGCAAGCCGCGTCACCGGTATCGACGTCATCCTCGGCGGCCATACCCATGATGCGATCCCGCAGCCCATCGCCGTGAAGAATGCGAGCGGCACGACGCTCGTCACCAATGCCGGCTCCAACGGAAAATTTCTGGCCGTGCTCGATCTCGCGCTCGACAAGGGCAAGGTCGGCGACGTCAAATATCATCTGCTGCCGGTCTATTCCGAGCTGTTGAAACCCGATCCCGGGATGGCCGAACTGATCGGCCGGTTGCGGGCACCCTTCGTCACCGACTGGTTGGAGAAGATCGCGACGCCCGATCGCCTGCTGTATCGACGCGACAATTTCGCCGGCCCGGTCGACGAGCTGATCTGCAGCGCGCTGCGCACCGAGTTCGACGCCGAGATCGCGCTGTCGCCGGGCTTCCGCTGGGGCGTCACCGGACTGTCCGGCCAGGCACTGACGATGGAGGATTTGCTCGCGGAAACCGCGATCAGCTATCCCGAGACCTATGTGCAGGAGATGACCGGCGCGGAGATCAAGGACGTGCTGGAAGACGTCTGCGACAACCTCTTCAATACCGATCCCTATTACCAGCAGGGCGGCGACATGGTGCGCGCCGGTGGGCTCAGCTACACCTGCACGCCGACGGCGACGATCGGCAGCCGGATCTCGGAGCTGAAGCTCAATGGCGGCAAGGCGCTCAGTGCCAGCCACCGCTACAAGGTCGCGGGCTGGGCCTCGGTCAACGGCCAGCAAGGCGCGCCGGTGTGGGATGTGGTGGCAAAATATCTGCGCTCGGGCCGGATGTTTCAGGAGCGGCTCGGCTCCGGCGTCACGCTAAAGGGCGTCGAGGGTAATCCGGGCATCGCAGGACAGGGATGATGCGGTCGCAAACCCTATCCGCGATGCTGCTGGCGCTGTTCGCCTGGGCGGCGATGCCACCGGCTTTCGCGCAGCAGGTGCCGCTCCAGGACAAGCCGTTCGCCGAGCACAAGATCGTGCTGCAGCTCTCCGATGGCGATGCCAGGAAGCAAGCTCTGGTGCTCAGCGTCGCCAACAATTTGCTGAAGGCCTACGACCCCGACAAGGTCGCAATCGAGGTGGTGGCGTTCGGTCCCGGCATCGACCTCCTGTTCACCGGCAGCGAGCGCCGCAAGCAGGTCGAGAGCCTGATCGCGCAAGGCGTACGCTTCGACATCTGCCTCAACACTGTCGACACGATCGAGCGGGAGACCGGCAAGCGGCCGGAGTTCATCCCTGCCGCTACGCCGGTGCAGGTCGGGGTCGGGCAGATCCTGTTCCTCAGCGAGAACGGATACACGGTGGTGAGGCCCTGAGCCTTTTGTCGGGGCGAAGCGTCGCGGCATACTCGGTGTCATCGCCGGCGAAGGCGGGCGATCCAGTACTCCGAGACCGCGAGGGGTACGGGAGGGCGCGGCGTACTGGATTCCCCGCCTTCGCGGGAATGGCAGCCGTGGCTAGGTGACGCCCACCCGCCCGTCACAGGAATAAAAATCTTCCAAATTTTCTTGCTTACACAGTGAATTGCTTCTCTTGTAAGCCCGAAATGTAATAGAATCTCGGGGTAGTTCACGCCGGGTCTTGCCATGATCTTCCGCCAGCTCTTCGACAGTGTTTCGGGCACCTACAGCTATCTCCTGGCGAGCCGCGCCGGCGGCGAGGCGCTGATCCTCGATCCCGTGCTGGAGAAGGTCGACCGCTACTGCCAGCTCCTGCGCGAGCTCGATCTCAAGCTGGTCAAGGCCGTGGACACCCATCTGCACGCCGACCACGTCACCGGCCTCGGCGAGCTGCGCGACCGCACCCATTGCATGACCGTGATGGGCGACCAGACCAAGGCCGACGTGGTGGCGATGCGGGTTGCCGACGGCGACAAGGTGACGATCGAGGGCCTGTCGCTCGACGTGATGTACACGCCCGGCCACACCGACGACTCCTACTCCTACTTGATGGGCGACCGCGTCTTCACCGGCGACACGCTGCTGATCCGCGGCACCGGCCGCACCGATTTCCAGAACGGTTCGTCGCGCGCGCAGTACGATTCGATCTTCAACCGCCTGCTCAAGCTGCCCGACGAGACCATGGTGTTCCCGGCGCATGACTACAAGGGCGACACCGTCTCCACCATCGGCGAGGAGAAACGCTACAATCCGCGGCTCCAGGTGCGCTCGGTCGACGACTATATCGAGCTGATGGCCAATCTGAAGCTGCCCAATCCGAAGATGATGGACGTCGCGGTGCCCGCCAACATGCATGTCGGCCTGCACCAGGAGGAGCTGGAGAAAGAGGGCCGCGTGCTCCGCGCCGTCGAGGCGATCCGCAGCCTCGGCCGTCCCGATATCCTGCTGGTCGATTTGCGCGAGACCAATGAGCGGATGAAGCACGGCATGCTCGAAGGCGCGCTGCATACACCCTATCCGTCCGTTGAGGACAGCCTCAAGCCCGGCGGCATGCTGCGCGAGGTCGCGGCCGCCACCGGTCGCCGCGTCGTGTTCTTCTGCGCCTTCGGCGAACGCTCTGCGATGGCTGTCGCCGCCGCCAAGGAGGCCGGGCTCACCAACACCGCCCACATCGCCGGCGGCATCGATGCCTGGAAGAAGGCCGGCGGGCCGGTGGTGCACTGACCGCCTTGAGATAAGTCAGGAACTGCACATATCTTCCGGATAGGTTTGGGCGCAGCATCACTGTCCGGGACCAGCCATGGCCAAGATCGGCAAGCCGAGCGCGCCGCCCAAAATTGCGGACGACGCGCCAGCAAAAGACAAGGCGAAGAAGCCTCAGCCTCCGCGCGACACCGAAGACGATGATTACGAAGACGGCGACATCGCGACACCAAAGCGCGACCGCTACGGGCCGGACGACGAGCCGTTTTGAGGGGCTCGTCTCTTGCCACGCTCTCAACTGTCGTCCTGCCCCGCGCTACTGCCATGCGCCTGCGTTCATGGACAAATAACCGCTCTGCCCGATAGTTTGCGCGTCTCCAAAGGACGTGAAACGGAACTGCAATGGTCGACGTTCTCGCCGCACCGCAGCAAGGCAAGGCGGACAGCGCGCTACGCACGCTGACGGGAATTTCGATCGCGCATTGGGTCAGCCATTTTCATCTGCTGGTCCTGCCGATGCTGTTTCCCTTCCTCAAAAATCAACTCGGCGTCGGCTACGTCGAGCTCGGCTTCGCGCTGACCGTGTCGGCCGTGGTGTCGGGGCTGACGCAGGCGCCGACCGGCTATCTCGTCGACCATTTTGGCGCGCGAAAGATTTTGCTGGGCGGCCTCACCCTCGGCGGCCTCGCGCTGATCCTGCTTGGCCTGCATCTCAGCTACACCTCGCTGATCGCCTGCGCCGTGCTGCTCGGGCTCGCCAACAGCGTCTACCATCCCGCCGATTACGCCATCCTCGCCGAGCACATGGACGAAGCGCGGATGGGCCGCGCCTTCTCGATCCATACCTTTGCCGGCTATTTCGGCGGCGCGGTGGCGCCGGCGATCGTCGCCGCGATGGTCATCGTGTCAGGCGGTGTCGGTGCGCTGATCGCATCGGGCGTGATCGGCGTTCTGGTCGCGGTGTTGCTGGTGACCATGAACATTCCCGATGCCGGCGCGCACAAGACCAAGCCAGGCACCGAGAACGCACCCAAACAGGCCGTGATCACGCCGGCGCTGATCACGCTGACGGCACTGTTCATGCTGCTCAGCCTGTCGGTCGCCGGCATCAACAATTTCGGCGTGGTGGCGCTGATGAGTGGCTATGGCGTGACCTATTCCGCGGCCAATGTCGCGCTCACCGCCTTCCTCGGTGCAAGCGCCGCCGGCGTGCTCGCGGGCGGCTTTCTTGCCGACCACACCGAGCGCCACGGCTATGTCGCCGCCGCCTGCTTCGCCGCGAACGCGGCGATCGTGCTGCTGATCGCGCTGGTCACGCTGCCGGGCTGGGCGCTGACCGCCACGATGGCGGCCGCGGGATTCCTCTCCGGCGTGATCGCGCCTTCGCGCGACATGCTGGTGCGCAATGCAGCACCTCCCGGCGCGGCGGGGCGCGCCTTCGGCATCGTCTCCACCGGCTTCAATCTCGGCGGCATCGTCAGCCCGCTGTTGTTCGGCTGGATTATGGACCAGAGCGCGCCGCATTGGGTGTTCGGCGCATCCGTGATCTTCATGGTCGCGACGGTGGTGCTGTCGCCGTTCACGGAGCGGAAGCGGCAAATCGCGGCTTGAGCAACAAACTCAATTGTCGTCCCGGCCTAGTGCGCAATTGCGCATAGGGGCCGGGGGTCCATAACCACGAATCGGAGTTGTGGCGCAAAGCTGCCAACTCCAAGTCTTCGCCAAACTAAAAATCGTGGTTATGGATCCCGGCCTTCGCCGGGATGACAGTTGTGATTGGGTTGGCTGAAGTGGCCCCTTACGTCGGCGACACCGCGCTATTCAGCGGCGCTGCCTGCGGAGCAGCTCCACCGGTCAGCCTGGCCTTTTCCGTGTTGGGCCAGAGCAGGAGCAGCCCGAGCGCACCGGAGCCGACCATGATCGCGGCGTTGATGGTGAAGCCGGTCATGTAGCCGTCGAGCATGCTGCCGGCGCGCTGGATTACGCTGCCCATCACGAGCGGCGCGATGATGCCGGAAAGCGTATAGAGCGCACCGTAGATCGCGAGAACCGCGCCGCGCTGCGACGTCGGCGTGAACTCGCCGAGCATGGGCGGGCAGACGACGTAGATCGCGCCGCACAGGCCGGAGCCGACCACGAGCAGGGCGATCTGGAGGCCGGCACCTTGGACGTGCGGCATCATCGCGAGGATCAGGCCGCCGACGATCAGCGGCACAGAGCCGAGCACGCCGCGGGAGATCCGCGACGTGTAGCCGCGTGCCAGCATCACCTGCGAGATCCAGCCCGTGAGAATGACGATGGTCGCCCCGAACACCCAGGGCAGGATCGAGACGAAGCCCGCCTGAGACTGCGAGAAGCCGAGGCCCTTGACGATGAAGGGCGTGAACCAGGTGAGCCCGAGCGACAGCGCCCAATAGGCGCCGAAGGTCGCGGTCACACAGCCGATGAAAGTGCGCGATGTCAGAAGCTGGAGATAGGGTATTTTCGGTTCGATCACGGCCGATGCGTGGGTGTCCAGCGGGCCTTCCTTGCCGAGTGCGAGCCAGGCGGCGACCCAGATCAGGCCGACGATTCCAAGCGCACCGAACGCATAGTGCCAGGAATGATTGACGATGATCCAGTTCAGCGCCGGGACCGCCAGGATCACGCCAAAGGCCGAACCTTGCGACAGGATTGCGGTCGGCATCGTGCGCTTCTCGTCGGGGAACCATTTGTAGACTGCGTGCATCGCCACCGAGGCCGCCGGGCCTTCGCCGGCGCCGAGCACGATGCGGCAGATCAGGAGTGTGGTGAAAGAGACGGTGCCGACCATCGGAAACTGCGTCAGCGCCCAGATCACCGCGAGCGTCAACAGCACCCAGCGGGTCGGTACCTTGTTGACGATGAAGCCCACCACGATCGCCGAGATCGAGAACAGGAAGAAGAACGACGAGCCGAGCAAACCGAACTGCTCGGGCTCGAGCTTCAGCTCGGTCATGATCGGAACGCCCGCGAGACCGACGACGATCTTGTCGGCGAAGTTCACCAGCATGAAAAGAAACAGGAGAAATGTAACGGTCCAGGCGCCCTTTGGCGTTTGCTTTTGCGTTTGCTTTTGCGTTTCCTTCGACGTTTCCTTGGACATCCCCGTCATCTTGCCCGCCGCGGGCTGCGTTGCCTGAGCGCTCATCGTTCTCCCCGTCGTCCCTTTTTGGCACTTTTTTGATGTGGTCCTCTTAGGAGCTAACAACGGCTTCAATACCAACGCAACCCGGCATTTCCGCAGCAAGTGTGCTACGCAGCAATTCCGCTAATTCCGTCCGGCGCCATTCATCGTGCTGAGCATCCGAAACCTCTCCAAGACGTTCTCTTCGGCCGGTGAGCCGGTCCATGTCCTGCGCGGCGTCGATCTCGATCTCAAGGCCGGCGAACGCGTCGCACTGACCGGCGAGTCCGGCAGCGGCAAGAGCACACTGCTGCACCTGATCGCAGGGCTCGATGCCGCCGATGGCGGCACGATCCGACTGGAAGACACGGAGGTCACCAAATTGTCCGATGCGGGACGCGCGGGCCTGCGGCGCGACCGGATCGGCCTGGTGTTTCAACAATACAATCTGATCCCGAGTCTGTCGGTCGGGGATAATCTGGTGTTTCAGGCACGGATCGCCGGCCGGTACGACGAGGCTTGGTACAAGGAGCTGATCGAGCGTCTCGGGCTTGGCGGCCTGCTCAAGCGTTATCCAGAACAATTGTCGGGCGGACAGCAGCAACGGGTCGCGATTGGCCGGGCCCTGGCGACGAAGCCGTCGTTGCTGCTGGCGGACGAGCCGACCGGCAATCTCGACGAGGCCACCGCCGAGGACGTGCTGGCCTTGACGCGCGACCTCGTCACGCGCACCGGCTGCGGCTTTCTGATGGTGACGCACAGCCTGCATCTGGCCGCCGCACTCGATCGCCACGTCAACCTGCATGCCGGGCGGATCGCATGAGGCGCGCGCTCTGGGTCCTCGCCGTGCTGCTCAGCCATTGGCGGCGCCACAAGATGCAGTTCGCGACGCTCCTGATCGGGCTGATCGCGGCGACTGCGCTGTGGAGCGGCGTGCAGGCGATCAACCAGCAGGCCCGCAGCGCCTATGACCGCGCCGCGGCAACCTTCGGCGGCGCGCGCACGCCGATGCTGGTCGCGCCTGATGCCGCGACTTTTCCGCAGGAGCTGTTCGTCAAGCTGCGCCGCGCCGGCTGGCCGGTCTCGCCGATGCTGGAGGGACGGGTCCAGGTCAACGGGCGCTCGGTCCGGCTGCTCGGCATCGAGCCGGTGACGCTACCGGTCGATGTCGGCAACGCACCGCGCCTCGGCGCCGCCGATCTGAGCAGCTTCGTGGCGCCGCCGGGCCAGACGCTGGTGGCAAAGGAAACGTTGACCGACTTGCAGGAGCGGGAAGGCGCAGCGCCGCCGATCAGCAACGGCGCAATACTGCCGCCGCTGCGCGTGCTGCCGCAGCTCGTGCCCGACGTGCTCGTGGTCGATATCGGCGTGGCGCAGCGGCTGCTGAACAAGCCGGACCAGATCTCGCGGCTTCTGATCGGCAAGCCCAAGGGCAAGCCCGCGCCCTTAGCGAGCGTCGTCGGCGACCGCTTACAGCGGGTTGAGCCGGATGCGGAGACCGAGCTGGAGCGTCTCACCGACAGCTTTCACCTCAACCTCACCGCGTTCGGCCTGCTGTCGTTCTTCGTCGGTCTTTTCATCGTCAATTCAGCCGTCGGCCTCGCCTTCGAGCAGCGGCTGCCGATGCTGCGCACGCTGCGGGCCTGCGGTGCCTCGGCACGACTGGTCAACACCGTGCTGGTGGTCGAGCTCGTGGCGCTGTCGCTGGTCGCAGGCCTGATCGGGCTCGCCTGCGGCTATTTCATTGCAGCCGCGCTCTTGCCCGACGTCGCAGCATCCCTGCGAGGGCTCTACGGCGCGCAAATCCCGGGGCAGCTCAGCTTGCGTCCCGAATGGTGGCTCGCCGGGATCGGCATCAGCATTGTGGGCGCGCTTGTTGCCGCGGCGACCAGCCTGATCAAGGCTGTCAGGATGCCGGTGCTGGCGACCGCGCAGCCGCGCGCCTGGCAACAGAGGCAGAGCCGTTGGCTGATCCTGCAGAGCGGGGCTGCCTGCGCCGTGTTCGCCGTCGCGCTGTTGCTGCTCCAGTACGGGCAATCGCTGATCGCGGGCTTTGGCGTGCTGGCAGCGCTGATGCTCGGCGCGGCGTTGATCTTGCCGGCCTTCCTCGACATCATCCTGCAAACCGGGCAGCGTTTCGCGCGAAAACCGCTCGCGCTGTGGTTCTGGGCGGACAGCCGGCAGCAGCTCTCGGGATTGTCGCTGGCGCTGATGGCGCTGCTGCTCGCGCTCGCCGTCAATGTCGGGGTGTCCACCATGGTGGAAACGTTCAGCCGCACCTTCATCGGCTGGCTCAACGGGCGGCTCGCAGCCGACGTCTACATCAGCGCCTCCGACAATGCGAAAGGCGTCGCGATCCGCAACTGGCTGAAGGAGCGCAGCGATGTCCAGGCGATCCTGTCGGGCGGACGTGCCGAGGCGCAGGTGCAGGGCCAGCCGGTGGAACTGCTCGGCCTGCCCGATCACGCGCTCTATCGCGAGCGCTGGCCGCTGCTCGAAGCCGCACCCGGTGCCTGGACACAACTCATACCCGGCAATGCCGCTTTCATCAGCGAGCAGCTGAGCCGCCGCCTCAACGTCCGCGTCGGTGACGTCGTTGACGTCCCGGCGCCGGGCGGGACCTGGGAGCTCGACATCGTCGGCATCTATGCCGACTACGGCAACCCCAAGGGACAGCTGGCGGTGAATGTCGCGGCGCTGATCCGGCATTTTCCGCAGACGCCGCAGACGCGCATCGGTCTCATCGTCGCGAAGGAGAATATCCCCGGTCTGATCGCGGCGCTGCAGAAGCAGTTTGCGCTGGACGACCGCAGCGTCGCCGACCAGGCGACGGTGAAGGCGGAATCGATCCGCATCTTCAACCGGACCTTTGCGGTGACCTCGGCGCTGAACGCCTTCACCCTCGGCGTCGCCGGGATCGCGCTTCTGACCAGCCTTCTCACACTGGCGAACTCGCGCCTGCCGCAGCTTGCGCCGCTCTGGGCGATCGGTATCACGCGGCCACGCCTTGCCGCGATCGAATTGACCAAGACGCTGTCGGTCGCGCTGTTCACGTCTCTGCTGGCGGTGCCGCTCGGGCTGCTGGTGGCGTGGTGCCTGATCGCGATCGTCAATGTGAAAGCGTTCGGCTGGCGGCTGCCGTTCCATGTATTTCCGTTGCAACTGGTCGAGCTGGTGGCAGTCGCGCTGTTCGCCTCGTTGCTTGCCACCCTGCCGCCGATGATCCGACTTGCCCGGATGCAGCCGGCGAGCCTCGTCAAGGTGTTTGCCAATGAGCGCTGATGGGATTTCGCGGCGCACCTTCGCCGGCGGCATCGCCGCGCTCGCGGCAGTCCGCCGCGCAGGCGCGCAAGGCTATGCCGGGCTCGGCGAGACAGCCGACGGCTTTGCCAAGGTCACGCCGGGGAAGACGTTCGCCTTTCCGGACGATCACGGGCCGCATCCGGAGTTTCGCATCGAATGGTGGTATCTCACGGCGAACCTCGTCGATGCCAGCGGCGCGGCTTGCAGCCTGCAATGGACGCTGTTCCGACAGGCGACGCAGCCGGGGCCGCAGGGCGAAGGCTGGGCCAATCAACAGGTGTGGATGGCGCATGCCGCGGTAACGCGCGCCGACACCCACCGCTTCAACGAGCTGTTTTCCCGCGGTGGTGTGGGACAGGCCGGAGTCACGGCGAAACCGTTCTCGGCCTGGATCGACGATTGGGAGATGAACGGATCCGAGCGCACCGAAGATCGCGCTTTAGCGCCGCTGACGCTGAAGGCCTCGGGCGCCGACTTCAGTTACGTGCTGACGCTCGAGGCCGATCGTCCGGTGGTGTTGCAGGGCGCCGGCGGCTACAGCCGTAAATCGGAGCGCGGTCAGGCCTCCTATTATTACAGCCAGCCGTTCTATCGCGCCCGCGGCACGCTCACCATCGACGATAGGACGGTCGATGTTTCCGGCCAGGCCTGGATGGACCGCGAATGGAGCAGCCAGCCACTCGATGCCGACCAGACCGGCTGGGACTGGCTGTCGCTGCACCTGTCATCCGGTGACAAGCTGATGCTGTACCGGCTCCGGCAGAAGGACGGCAAAGATTATCCGTTCGGCAACTGGATCAGCGCGATGGGCGAGACGCAGATGATCGCGGGCGACGACATCCAGATGATGCCGAAAGCGACGGCTGAGGTCGCGGGACACAAGCTCCCGGTGGAATGGCAGATCGCGATCCCCTCGCGGTCGTTCTCGATCCAGTGCAAGCCGCTCAATCCACAGGCGTGGATGGGGACCGGTTTTTCCTATTGGGAAGGGCCGATCAGCTTTGCCGGTACGCATGACGGCGTTGGCTATCTCGAGCTGACCGGGTATTGAACCGGGACCTCTTCGAAGGGACTAGCGATGCATCACCTCACCGCCCTCGTCACGCTGCTGGCGATCCTGTTCTACTTCTTCACCTCCATCAACGTGTCGCGCTCGCGCACCAAAACCGGCGTCAAGGTGCCGGCAATGTCGGGCCATCCGGATTTCGAGCGCGCGTTCCGGATCCAGATGAACACGCTGGAATGGATGCCGATCTTCCTGCCGTCGCTCTGGCTTTTCGCGATTTACATCAGCGATTCCGGCGCAGCGGCGATCGGCGCGGTCTGGATCGTCGGCCGCATCGTTTACTTCATCGGCTATTCGAAGGCCGCCGCAAAACGCGGCCCGGGATTTTTTATTCAGGGTATCGCGGCCATTGCGCTGTGGGCGGGGGCGCTGGGGGCGGCGGTGCTGCGACTGGTGTGAGGCAGCCGACATACGGCCACTTGCCCCGCCGTCGTCCTGGCGGAGGCCTGGACCCATAACCACAGGACACGGTTATGGGCACGATGGCGGCGACAGCTTGTTTCAACAAGCGGCTGTCGGGGTAATGGGTCCTGGCTTTCGCCAGGACGACATAGAGATCCTCACTTCGTCAGCGGGCAGCCGCTCTCCTTGGCAGTGAAGAACGCCTTCTCGCCGGGAACGACCGCGAGCTGCTTGTAATAGTCCCAGGGCTTCTTCGATTCCGCGGGCTTCTTGACCTCGAACAGATACATGTCGTGGACCATGCGGCCGTTCTCGAGCACCTTGCCGCCTTGCGCGAAGTCGTCGTCGACCGGCAGCTCCTTCAGCTTCTTGGCGACCGCATCCGGATCCTTGGACCCGGCGGCCTTGACCGCCTTGAGATAGCTCAGCGTCGCCGAATAGGTGCCGGCCTGGATCATGTTCGGCATCCGGCCGGTGCGCTTGAGAAAGCGTTCGCCGAGATGGCGCGTGCGGTCGTTGATGTCCCAGTAATAGCCCTCGGTCAGCACCAGGCCTTGCGCGGCCTGCAAGCCGAGGCCGTTCACTTCGGCGAGCGTCATCAAGAGGCCCGCGAGCTTCTGGCCACCGGAGACGATGCCGAACTCGGACGCCTGCTTGATCGAATTGGTGGTGTCGAGGCCGGCATTGGCAAGGCCGACGATCTTCGCCTTCGAGCTCTGCGCCTGGAGCAGGAAGGAGGAGAAGTCCGAGGAGTTGAGCGGCACGCGCACCGAACCGAGCACCTTGCCGCCATTGGCGGTGACGATCTCGCTGGTGTCCTTCTCCAGCGCGTAGCCGAAGGCGTAGTCCGCGGTGAGGAAGAACCAGCTGTCGCCGCCGGCCTTGGTCAGCGAGCCGCCGGTGCCGACACCGAGCGCGCGGGTGTCATAAGCCCAGTGGAAGCCATAGGGCTGGCAGGCATCGCCGGTGAGGCGCGAGGTCGCAGCGCCGACGACGATGTCGATCTTCTTCTTTTCCTTGGAAAGCTCGTGGATCGCGAGCGCGACCGATGAGGTCGTCAGCTCCGTGATCATGTCGACGTTCTCGACATCGTACCAGCGGCGCGCGATCGAGGTCGCGAGATCCGGCTTGTTCTGGTGGTCGGCGGTGACGAGCTCCACCTTCTGGCCCAGCACCTCGCCGCCGAAATCCTCGATCGCCATCCGGGCGGCCTCGACCGACCATTTGCCGCCGTAATCGGCGTAGACGCCGGACTGGTCGTTGAGGATGCCGATCTTGACGCCTTGCGCAGAGGCCGGCGCGGCCAGCAGCAAAGCCGAAATTGCGACAGCGGCCAAAAGTGCTGATTTCATCTGTTAGCTCCCAGCAGTTTTCTGTTTTGAAATCGCGCGGATACTAGTGAAGAATCCCGGCGGTGCCCATCCATTGCATGTTGGTCGTTAGTATGAAGGGCGTGCCAAGCAAACGGCGTCGTCCCGGCCTAGTACGCAATTGCGCACGGGGGCCGGGACCCATACCGCGGAATCCCTCGGTTGCGGTCGGTAGGAGTACCGAACGACGAATCTTCACTAAACCACGTTCGAGGGTTATGGGTCCCGGCCTTCGCCGGGACGACAGCGTGAATATTGAAGGGTCGGTGGCGCGCCATTTGATACTTATCAGCCCACCGCCTTCGGCTTCCCCTCGTTCTTCCCCTCGGCCAGGTTCCGCACCACCACATAGAAGATCGGCGTGAACAGAAGCCCAAACAGGGTGACACCGATCATGCCGAAGAACACGGCGACGCCGACGGCTTGCCGCATCTCCGAGCCCGAGCCGGACGAGATCACCAGCGGCAAGACGCCGAGGATGAAGGCGAAGGACGTCATCAGGATCGGCCGCAGGCGCAGGCGGCAGGCGTCGATCACGGCCTCCAGCCGCGGCTTGCCTTCTTTCTCGATGTCGCGCGCGAACTCGACGATCAGGATCGCGTTCTTTGCCGCCAGCCCCACCAGCACGACGAAACCGATCTGGGTGAGGATGTTGACGTCCTGCCCCATGATGCGCACGCCGATGGTGGCCGCCAACAGGCACATCGGCACGATCAGGATCACCGCGAACGGCAGGGTCCAGCTGCCGTATTGCGCGGCAAGCACCAGATAGACGAACAGCACGCAGATCGGGAATACGTAGAGACCCGCATTGCCGCCCGTGATCTGCTGGTAGGACAGATCGGTCCACTCGAAGCTGAAGCCACTCGGGAGGGTGTCGTCGGCGAGCTTCTTGATCGCGTTGAGCGCGGTGGTCGAGCTGGTGCCCGGCGCCGGCTCGCCCTGCAGCTCGGAGGCCGCGTAGAGATTGTAGCGCGCGACGCGGTCAGGGCCGGAAACGTCCTTGAACTCGACCACGCTGCCGAGCATCACCATGTCGCCGGAGGCGTTGCGCGTGCGCAACCGCGAGAGATCGCTCGGCTCTTTCCGGAACGGGAAGTCGGCCTGCGCGGTGACGTGGTAGGTGCGGCCGAACAGGTTGAAGTCGTTGACATAAGTCGATCCGAAATAGGTCTGGATCGTGTCGTTGATGCCGGCGATGGGAACGCCGAGCTTCTGCGCCTTGGTGCGGTCGATGTCGACGAAGAGCTGCGGCGTATTGGCCGAGAACGGCGAGAACACGGAGGGAGCGAGCAGCGAGGGCGATTTGCGCGCCGCGGCGACAAGCTCGTCAGTAGCCGCGGCGAGCATCTCCGGCCCACGGCCCTGGCGGTCCTGGATGCGGATGGTGAAGCCGCCACCGGTGCCGATGCCGGGCACGGCCGGCGGCGGAATCACGATGATGAAGGCACCCTGAATCGCGGCCAAGCGTTTGCGCAGCTCGACCGTGATGGCGTTCGCAGACAATCCTTTCTTGATCCGCGCCTCGGGCTCGTCGAACACTGGGAAGAGCGCCGCCGCGTTGCCGGCCTGCGTCCGCGTCGCGCCGGAGAAGCCGGCGAAAGCGGCCACGCGGATGATACCCGGCGTATCCAGCGCGATCCGCTCGATCTCGCGCACGACCTCGGTGGTGCGCGCCAGCGAAGCGGCGCCCGGCAATTGCACGGAGATGATGACGTAGCCGCGGTCCTGCGCCGGAATAAAGCCTTGCGACGTGGTGGCGATCAGCCAGCCGGCGCTGCCGATCAGCACGACGTAGATCAGGATCATCACCGCCGAATGCCGGATCACGAAATTGGCGAGGCCGGCGTAGCCATGCGCGAGACGGTCGAACACGCGGTTAAACACGCCAGTGAAAGCGTTCCAGCCGCGTGCAACAAGATTCCAGCGCGCGGGCGGCCGTTTCTCCTCGTGGGGGACGAGGAGAAGCGAGGCCAGCGCCGGCGATAGCGTCAACGAGCAGAAGCAGGAGATTGCGGTCGCGACCGCAATGGTGACGGCGAATTGCTGGAAGAACTGACCCGAAATTCCGCCCAGAAATGCGGTCGGGACGAACACCGCGCACAGCACCAGCGCGATCGACACCAATGCGCCGCCGACCTCCTCCATGGTCTTCAGCGCGGCATCGCGCCGGCTCATGCCATGCTCGAGATGCCGCTCGACATTCTCGACCACCACGATGGCGTCGTCGACCACGATACCGACGGCGAGAACGAGCCCGAACAGCGTGAGATTGTTGATCGAGAAGCCGAGCGCCGCCATCACCGCGAAGGTGCCGACCAGCGAAACCGGAATCGCGATGATCGGAATGATCGCGGGACGCCATCCCTGCAGGAACACCAGCACGACGACGACCACGAGCAACATGGCCTCGTAGATGGTCTTGATCAGCTCGTGGACGGACTGCGCGATGAACTCGGTCGGGTTGTAGCCGATATTGAAGTCGAGGCCTTTCGGAAAGGTCTCCTTCAGCTTCGTCATGGTGTCCGAAATGTTCTTCGCGGTCGCGAGCGCGTTCGATCCCGGCCGCTGCGTCACCAGCATGGCGACCGCCGATTTGCGCAGCAGGAAGCTGTTGGTGGAGTAGGCGAGAGCACCAAGCTCGATACGGGCGACGTCGCGCAGGCGCACCGTGCGGCCGTCGGAGCCGGCCTTGATCAGGATGTCCTCGAACTGCTTCTGGTCTTTCAATCGCCCGGTGAAGGTGAGGTTCGGCTGGAAGGCGCGGTCGGCGATCGGCGGTTCGGCGATCTGGCCGCCCGCGATCTGCACGTTCTGCGCGCGGATCGCGGCGAGCACCTCGGTTGCGGTCAGGCCGAGATTGGCGATCCGGTCAGGATCGAGCCATAGCCGCATCGAATAATCGCGCGCGCCGAAGATCTGGATGTCGCCGACGCCGTCGATCCGCAGCAGCTGATCGCGGACCTGGAGCAGCGCATAGTTGGAGATGTAGAGCTGGTCGAACGTGTCGTCGGGCGACAGCATGAACACGACCATCAGGATGTCGGGCGAGTTCTTGCGCGTGGTGACGCCGTTGCGCTGAACCTCTTCAGGCAAACGCGGCTGCGCGATCGCAACGCGGTTCTGCACCAGCACCTGGGCTTTGTCGAGATCGGTGCCGAGCTTGAAAGTGACGGTGATGGTGAGCTGGCCGTTCGAGGTCGCCTGGCTGTAGAGATACAGCATGTCCTCGACGCCGTTGATCTCCTGCTCGATGGGTGCGGCAACCGTGTCGGACACGGTCTGCGCGGAGGCGCCGGGATATTGCGTGGTGACGACGACGGTCGGCGGCACCACTTGCGGATATTCGGAGACCGGCAGCGTGGTATAGGCCAGCGCGCCGACGATCAGCAGCACGATCGACAGCACCATCGCCAGGATGGGCTGGTTGATGGAGAGACGGCCAAGATTCATGATTTGCCACCGGCGGGCGCTGGTGCCGTCTGCGGTGCGACCTTGGCACCGACGCGGGCGCGCTGGATGCCGTTGACGATGACGCGGTCGTCCGCCTTCAATCCCTCGCGGATCACGCGCAGGCCCTCGTCGAGCGGTCCGAGCGTCACGGGACGCGCCTCGACGGTGTCGTCCGGCTTGACCACGAACACGATCTTGCGGGACTGGTCAGTTGCGACCGCAACGTCGGGGATCAGCAGCGCTTCATAGGGCGCGCTGCCGATCAGTCTGATACGCCCGAACTGACCGGGCAGGATCGAAAGATCGGTGTTCTTGACCACGGCGCGGCTGCGCAGCGTGCCGGTGGAGACATCGAGGCGGTTGTCGAGGAAATTGATGCTGCCTTCACGGGATGGTTTCGTCTCGCCGGCGAGCGTCACCTGCACCGGGTTCGCCGTATCGCGCGAACTCGGGCGGCGGCCTTCGAACCACAGCTTGCTGTATTTGATGAAGGTCGCCTCATCCATGTCGAAATAGATATAGATCGGGTCGAGCGTCACGATCGAGGTGAGCAGCGTCGACGTTCCGGTATCGCTGCCCTGCACGAGATTGCCAGGGCTGACAAGGTGGCGGCTGACGCGGCCGGTCAGCGGCGCCGTCACATGCGTGAATTCGATATTGAGCTTGGCGACTTTGAGCGCACCCTCGGCCTGTGTTTCGGCAGCGTGCGCAGCCTGCAAGGCCTGACGGCGCTGATCGACCACCTGCTCGGAGACGGCGCTGGTCTGCACCAGGCTCAAACCGCGATCGAGCTCCCGCTTTGCAAGCTCCACCTTGGCACGGGCATCGGAAAGCTGCCCCTCGGCCTGCGTGGCCACCGCCTCGAACGGACGTGGGTCGATGACGTAGAGCAGATCGCCCTGACGCACGATGGCGCCATCCTGGAATTCGACAGAGTTGACGAACCCGCCGACGCGCGGGCGGACCTGCACCTCCTCCATCGCCTCGAAGCGGCCGGTGAACTCGTCCCAATCGGTGACGGTGCGCTTGACCGGTTGGGCGACGGTTACCGGCGCCGGCGGGGGAGCGCTCGCTTGCGAGGCCGGCTGGCCGCAACCGGTGAGCACGAACGCCGCGGCGAGAAGGCCGACGATGGCGTAAGGCCGAGGCGAAACGAAATCGTGCGTTTTGACAAATTGCTCGCTTCCGTCCGGTCCAGTCATCCCAGGTCCTCGCATCAAAGCCGCGGAAAAAGCAGGGTACGCCTGTACCCGCGGGCGCCACAAGATGGGTGGCAATGATGAACTCTTCAAGACCAAAGCGCAGGCAATGCTCGGAGGAATGCCCTGGCCGGATGACGGGTTGACAGGGCTTGTTGGCCTCTCCCCGTAAGCCGGGAGAGCAAGCGGAGAGTGCGTTAGCGTCTTCGCACATGACGGGCGGAGCCGGCTCGGCTAGATTGCTCCTCATAAAACAAGACGAATTGTCCGGGGAGGACAGGCGTGCACCAGGGACGTGTCGTTTACGGCGCGATCGAGGAAGTCGTGTTCGGCCACCCCGCGGCCGAGGCCGTGGTCGCCCAGATGGACCGGCTGGGGACGCGCCGCGCCTTCCTGATGGTCTCGGGCACGCTCAACCGGCAGACCGACGAAATCGCCAAGATCAAACAAGCCCTGGGCACAAATTGCGCGGGCGTCTTCGATGCCATGCCGGCGCACACCCCGCGCGAGGCGGTGATCGCCGCCACCAATGCGGCGCGCGAAGCGGGCGCCGACCTGATCGTCACCGTGGGCGGCGGCTCGATCACCGACGGCGCCAAGGCGGTGCAGCTCTGCCTCGCCAACGGCATCGACGATGTCGACGGCATCGAGCGTATCCGCGTGCACAAGGGCGTCGCGCCCGAGATGACGGCGCCGACCGTGCGTCAGATCAGCGTGCCGACCACGATCGCCGGCGGCGAGTTCAGCTCGATCGCAGGCGTCACCGACCGCACCGCCCATGTGAAACAGATGCTACGGCATCCGCTCAGCGTTCCGCGCGCGACCATCCTCGATCCCGCCATCACCGTGCACACGCCGGAATGGCTATTCCTCTCGACCGGCATCCGCGCCATCGATCATTGCGTCGAGGCGATCTGCTCGCGCGAGACGCACCCCTATGCCGACGCGCAATCGGTGAAGGGCCTCGCCATGCTCGCCGACGCGCTGCCACGGGTGAAGGCTGACCCTGCTGACCTCGACGCGCGAATGGATGCGCAGATCGGCACCTGGCTGTCGATGGGCGCGCTCGCCGCTGGCGTGCCGATGGGCGCGAGCCACGGCATCGGTTACGTGCTGGGCGCAGCCTTCGACGTACCGCATGGCTACACCTCCTGCGTCATGCTGCCGGCCGTGATGCGCTGGAATGCGCGCGACAATGCCGAGCGCCAGATGATCGTCGCGGCCGCAATGGGCTTTCCCGGCCACGCGGCAGCCGATGTGCTCGATGCCTTCATCCGCTCGCTCGGCATGCCGCGCAGCCTCGCCGATGTGCGCGTCTCGCCGGAGCATTTCGACGCCATCGCGGACGCTGCGATGCGCACGAACTGGATCCCGCGCAACCCGCGCAAGATCGACAGCCCCGCTCAAGTGCGCGAAATCCTGCTTCTTGCCGCATGATCCAAAGCCGGAGGACTGATGTACCCAGGTCAGCATGCCCGCCTGCGCCCACTCCAGCCCGCCTTCATCATGGCGACGACCGGCGAGGCCGTCACCTATCGCGAGCTCGATGCGCGCAGCAATCGGCTGGCGCACCTGTTCCGCAAGTATGGCCTGAAGCGGCTCGACCACTACTCGATCTTCATGGAGAACAATTCCCGCTACCTCGAAGCCTGCGGCGCGGGCGAGCGCTCCGGCCTCTACTACACCTGCATCAACTCGTTCCTGACGCCGGGCGAGTTCGCCTATCTCCTGGTCAACAGCCAGTCGAAAATCCTGATCACGTCGGTTGCGAAGCTCGATATCGCCCGCGAGGCGATCAAGGTCTGCCCCGACATCAAGCTGTGCATCGTCGCCGACGGCCCGGGCGAGAGCGAGCGCATCGTCGGCCTCACTGAGGTAACCGCCGACCTGCCGAAGACGCCGATCCCGGATGAATGGCTCGGCACCGCCATGCTGTATTCATCGGGCACGACGGGACGGCCAAAAGGGATTCTGCGGCCGCTTCCGGAGGAGCCGCCGAAACACAATCTGCCGTTGTTCGATTTCCTGACAAAGCTTTGGCACTACCGCGAGGGCATGATCTACCTGTCGCCGGCGCCGCTCTATCATTCGGCGCCGCAGGCCGCCGTGAACCTCACGATCCGCATGGGCGGCACCGCGATCATCATGGAGAATTTCGATCCCGAGCGTTACCTCCAGCTCGTCGAGCGGTGGGGTATCACTCACACCCAGTTGGTGCCGACGATGTTCTCGCGCATGCTCAAGCTGCCGGAGGAGGTGCGCACGCGCTACGACCTGTCGTCGCTCGAGATCGCGATCCATGCCGCCGCGCCCTGCCCCGCCCTGGTCAAGGACGACATGATCAAATGGTGGGGACCGATCATCCACGAGTACTACGGCGCGACCGAAGGCCTTGGCTTCACCGCCTGCGACAGCGCGGAATGGCTCGCCCATCGCGGCACCGTCGGCAAGGTCCTGCTCGGCGATCTCCACATTCTCGACGAAAACATGAAGCCATGCCCGACCGGCACGCCGGGTCAGGTCTGGTTCAAGACGGCCTCGCCATTCGAATATTTCAACGACCCGGAGAAGACCAGGGAAGCGCGCTCGGCCGACGGCAGCATGAGCACGGTCGGCGACGTCGGCTATGTCGACGAGGATCGTTTCCTTTATCTAACGGACCGCGCGACCTTCATGATCATCTCCGGCGGCGTGAACATTTATCCGCAGGAGTGCGAGAATCTGTTGATCACCCATCCGAAGGTTGCGGACGCCGCGGTGTTCGGCGTGCCCAATTCCGATCTCGGCGAAGAGGTGAAGGCGGTGGTGCAGCCGATGCCCGGGGCCGTGCCGGGCGAGGCGCTCGCCGAGGAGCTGATCGCGTTCTGCGGGGCGTCGCTGTCGCGGCAAAAGGTGCCGCGCTCGGTCGATTTCGAGAAGGAGTTGCCGCGGCTGCCGACGGGGAAGCTGTACAAGCGGCTGCTGCGGGACCGGTATTGGGGGAACAAGGCGTCAAGGATTGTGTGAAGGGCCGCTGTCGCCGGAGAAACTTCCCTCTCATCGTGAGAGACACCCCTGCGGCCTTCCGTCGTCCGAATTGCCGAGAGAGTAGCGGACCTTGACGGTTGCCTCACCGCGCACGCGCCGCTATCGTCGGGACAAACAGGCCGCAAAAGGCCGATGTCCAGGGAGGACGAGGATGCGGAGCGTACGGGCGCTCGCCGCGACGGCGGCGCTATCTTTGCTTGCGTTTTCGAGCGTTGCACTCCCCAGCGAGCCCAAGCAGGGCGGCATTTTGCGGATGTACCACCGCGACAGTCCCGGCAATGCCTCGATCCACGAAGGCGCGACCTACTCGCTCAACGTTCCCTTCATGCCGGTGTTCAACAACCTCGTCATCTACAAGCAGGACGTGGCGCAGAACAGCATGGACACCATCGTGCCCGAGCTCGCCGAGAGCTGGGCCTGGGTCAACGACAACAAGACGCTGACCTTCAAGCTACGCCAGGGCGTGAAGTGGCACGACGGCAAGCCGTTCACCTCGGCGGACGTCAAATGCACCTTCGACATGCTGATGGGCAAGTCGCAGCAGAAGTTCCGGCAGAACCCGCGCAAGAGCTGGTACGAACAGGTCAACGACGTCTCCACCAACGGCGATCTCGAGGTCTCCTTCAATCTGAAGCGGCCACAGCCTTCGCTGCTGGCGCTGCTCGCCTCGGGCTACACGCCGGTCTATCCCTGCCACGTCTCGCCCGGCGACATGCGCACGCACCCGATCGGCACCGGGCCGTTCAAGTTCGTCGAGTTCAAGGCCAATGAATCGATCAAGCTGACCCGCAATCCCGACTATTGGCGCAAGGGCCGGCCCTATCTCGACGGCATCGAGTTCACCATCATCCCGAACCGCTCCACCGCGATCCTCGCGTTCGTCGCCGGCAAGTTCGACATGACCTTCCCGACCGAGGTGAGCATCCCGCTGCTCAAGGACGTCAAATCGCAGGCGCCGAACGCGGTCTGCGTGGTCGAGCCCAACAATGTCGCCACCAACATCATCGTCAATTCGTCCGCGCCGCCGTTCGACAATATCGACATCCGTCGCGCCATGGCGCTGTCGCTCGACCGAAAGGCCTTCATCTCGATCTTGTTCGAGGGCCAGGGTGACATCGGCGGCACCCTGCTGCCGCCGCCGAATGGGCTGTGGGGGATGCCGAAGGAGATGCTCGAGACCATTCCGGGCTACGGCCCCGACATCAACGCCAACCGTGAGGAAGCGAAAAAGCTGATGCAGAAGGCCGGCTATGGGCCGGATAAGCATCTCGCCGTCAAGGTCTCGACCCGCAACATTCCGGTCTACCGCGATCCTGCGGTGATTCTGATCGATCAGCTCAAGAGTATCTATATCGACGGCGAGCTCGACGTGGTCGAGACCGCAAACTGGTTCCCGAAGATCGCGCGGAAGGATTACATGCTCGGGCTCAATTTGACCGGCAATGCCGTCGACGACCCCGACCAGTCCTTCTACGAGAACTATTCCTGCGGCTCCGAGCGCAACTACACCAATTACTGCAACAAGGAGATCGAAAAGCTGTTCGACGTGCAGTCCCAGGAGACCGACATTAACAAGCGCAAGAAGCTGGTGTGGGACATCGACAAGAAGCTGCAGGAGGACGTCGCCCGCCCGATCATCTTCCACGCACGTACCGGCAGCTGCTGGCAACCTTACGTCAAGGGCGTGACGGTGATGTCGAACAGCTCCTACAATGGCTATCGCTACGAGGACGTCTGGATGGACAAGTAGCGCGGGCGGCTGACGGGTTCGACGGGAGGCGATGCATGTTTGCCTATCTGGTGCGGCGCCTGTTGCTGATGCTCCTGACCCTGTTCGGGATCTCGATCGTCATCTTCTTCCTGCTGCGCATCGTCCCCGGGAATATCGTCGACATCCTGTTCGCCGCCGCGGGCTATGTGGACCCCGCCGACAAGGCCAATCTGGAGAAGGAGCTCGGCATCGACCAGCCGCTGGTGGTGCAATATTGGCACTGGATCAGCGGCTTCCTGCGCGGCGATTTTGGCTACTCCTACGTCTCCGAGAAGCCGGCGCTCCAGGAGATCCTGCCACGGATCCCGATCACCGCACGGCTCGCGGGCCTGGCGCTGTTGTTCTCGACCTCGATCGGCATCCCCCTTGGCGTGATCAGCGCGGTGAAGCAGGGAACGAGGCTCGACTACGCATTGCGTGTGGTGAGCCTCAGCGGATTGTCGCTGCCTTCGTTCTGGCTTGGCCTGCTCATCCTCACCGCCTCGGTGGCGATGTTCAACCAGATGCCGATCTTCAACCCGAATCCAGCGACTTGGCTGGAAGCGTTTGCGACCTATGCCGTGCCCGCCGCAGCCGTCGGCTTCCGCAGCGCGGCACTGACCATGCGCATCACGCGATCCTCGATGCTGGAGGTGCTGCGGCAGGACTATATCCGCACCGCGCGTGCCAAGGGCGCATCGGACGCCGCTGTGAACTATCAGCATGCGCTGAAGAATGCGATTCTGCCCGTCATCACCGTGATTGGCATCGAAGCGGCGTTCCTGATCGGCGGCCTCATCGTGACGGAGACGGTGTTCAACATCCCCGGCGTCGCGCGCTTCCTGGTCGAGGCGATTCGCTGGCGCGATTATCCGATCGTGCAGAACCTGGTGATGCTGATTGCCATCGTCGTGGTGAGCGCGAATTTCATCGTGGACATGCTGTACGCGGTGTTCGACCCGCGTATCCGGTACACGGATTAGGAGAACCTGTTGGCTGCGATCGACTATGACGTTGAACTGAGGCGCGCCGGGGCGCACGCGACCGTCGGCTGGCGGCGCGTGCTGTTTTTGGCGCAGCGGCATGTGCTGGGCGCGGCCGGGCTCGTCATCATGACCCTGTTCGTGTTCACCGCGATCTTCGCCGACTTCATCGCGCGTTACGATCCGCTGACGATCGATGCCGCTCGGGCACTGGCGCGTCCAAGCCTGGCACACTGGATGGGCACGGATTCCTTCGGCCGCGATGTCTTCAGCCGCATCATTCATGGCGCGCGGATCTCGCTCGCGGTCGGCATCGGCTCGACGGCGCTCGGCGGCAGCATCGGCGTGATCGTCGGCCTCACCTCCGGCTATCTCTCCGGCTGGGTCGATCTCGTGTTCCAGCGCGTCTCCGATGTCCTCCAGGCGCTGCCGCTGCTGGTGCTGGCCCTGATCATGACCGCGGCGCTTGGGCCGTCCTTGCCGAACGTCATCATTGCGATCGCCATTCCGCTGATCCCGACCGTCTCGCGCGTCATCCGCGCCAACACGCTGGCGCTGCGCGAGCTGCCATTCATCGAGGCCGCCAAGTCGATCGGCATGAGCGAGGTACGCATTGCGCTCCGTCACGTGCTGCCGAATACGCTGGCGCCGCTGATCGTGCTTGCGACGGCCCAGCTCGGCTCGACTATCCTCACGGAAGCCTCGCTCTCCTTCCTCGGCCTCGGCATTCCCGAGCCGTACCCGTCGTGGGGGCGCATGCTCTCTGAATCCGCCGCCGAATATGTCCGCACGGCGCCATGGCTGGTGATCTTCCCGGGCATCGCCATCAGCCTCGCGGTGTTCGGCGCCAATCTGTTCGGTGACGCCTTGCGCGACATCCTCGATCCCCGGCAGCGCGGCTGATGGCTGAGAACTCCGATCTCGTGATCGAGGTGAAGAACCTGAAGACGGTGTTCTTCACCAACTCCGGTCTGTTCAAGGCCGTCGATGATGTTTCCTTCACGGTGAAGCGCGGCGAGACGCTGGCGATCGTCGGCGAATCCGGCTGCGGCAAGAGCGTCACTGCACTATCGCTGATGCGGCTGGTGCCGGATCCACCCGGCCGCATCGTCGGCGGCTCCGTCACGCTCGAAGGCACCGACCTTCTGACGCTGGACGAAGCAGAGATGCGTGCCGTCAGGGGCAACCGCATCTCGATGATCTTCCAGGAGCCGATGACCTCGCTCAATCCGGTGATGCGGATCGGCGACCAGATCGTCGAGACCGTGCGGCTGCACCGGAACATGTCGAGCAAAGAGGCCCGGGGCATCGCAATCGAGATGCTGCGCCTGGTGCGCATCCCCGAGCCGGCTCGGCGCGCGCGGGAATATCCGCATCAGCTGTCCGGCGGCATGCGCCAGCGCGCCATGATCGCGATGGCGCTGGCGTGCCGGCCGGTGCTGCTGATCGCGGACGAGCCCACGACCGCGCTCGACGTCACCATCCAGGCGCAGATTCTGGCGCTGATCCTAGACCTTCAGAAAGAGCTCGGCACCGGGCTCGTGCTGATCACGCATGATCTCGGCGTCGTCGCGCAGACCGCGCAACGCGTCATCGTGATGTATGCGGGACGCAAGGTCGAGGAAGCGAGCGTCGAGGCGCTGTTCGCCGCGCCAAAGCACCCCTACACGCGCGGATTGATGGCATCGATCCCGGCGGTGCCGGCGCCCGGCGTTGCCGCGCCGGCACGGTTGAACGAAATTCCCGGCACCGTGCCGTCGCTGGTGGGGCTGCCCAAAGGTTGCGCGTTCGCGCCACGCTGCAAGCTCGCGATCAAGCGCTGCGAGGCCGAATATCCGCCGCTCATCGATTGGGGCGGCGGCCATCTCGCGGCCTGCTGGCGCGCAGCCGAAGTGGCGGAGGTGGCATGACCGACGCACTGCTCGAAGTCACCGAACTCAAGAAGCACTATCCGGTGCGCGCCGGCGTGTTGCGCCGACAAATCGGCACAGTGCATGCGGTCGACGGCGTCTCGTTTTCGGTTGGGGTCGGGGAGACGCTGGGCCTTGTCGGCGAATCCGGCTGCGGCAAGTCGACGGTGGCGCGCAGCGTGCTGCGGCTGGTCGAGCCGACCTCGGGCCAGATTCGCCTCGAAGGCGAGGACATCACGCATCTCTCCAAGTCCGCGCTGCGGCCACACCGTCGTTCGATGCAGATCGTATTCCAGGATCCTTTCGCCTCGCTCAACCCGCGCATGACTGCCGGAGACATCGTGGGCGAGCCGCTGTTCGTGCACGGGCTCGCGACCGGCAAAGCGCTGGAGGCACGTACCGCACAGCTGTTCGAGCAGGTTGGCTTGCGGCCCGACCAGATGCGCAACTTCCCGCATCAATTCTCCGGCGGCCAGCGCCAGCGCATCTGCATCGCCCGCGCGCTGGCGCTCGGGCCCCGCCTGATCGTCTGCGACGAGCCGGTCTCCGCGCTCGATGTCTCGATCCAGGCGCAGGTGATCAATCTCCTGATCGATCTGCAACGGCAGCACGGCTTCTCCTACCTCTTCATCGCGCATGACCTCGCCGTGGTCGCCCATATCAGTCACCGCGTCGCCGTGATGTATCTCGGCCGCATCGTCGAGATCGCGGACAAGGACGAGCTGTTCCGCAATCCGCGCCATCCCTACACGCAGGCCCTGCTCGCCTCGGTACCGGTCGCCAACCCGCTCGCCAAAAAGCTCGTGCCGCTGGTCGACGGCGACGTGCCAAGCCCGGTCAATCCGCCGCCGGGCTGTGCGTTTCACACCCGCTGCCGGTATGAGATGGAGCGATGCAGGACGGAACGACCGGCGTTGGTGGACGCGGGGGACGGGCACCAGGTGGCGTGCTTGCTCAATGGCGGAACGGGGCGGAGCCAGTAGCTCCGCTGTCGTCCCGGCCTTCGCCGGGGCGACGAGTTGAGCTTGCCGCCCTACTCAGCCCCGATCTCCGCCACGATCCGGCCCGTTGTCACCTGCTCGCCCTCGGCGACGTCGATCGCGGCGACGACGCCGTCGATGCCGGCCTTGTGGACATGCTCCATCTTCATCGCTTCCAGCGTCATCACCGGCTGGCCGGCAGTGACGCGGTCGCCCGGCTTGACCAGGACGGCAACGACGCGGCCGTTCATGGCAGCGCGAACCTTGCCGTCTCCGTTGCTTGCGGCCGCCTTCGGCGCGGCGAGGGTGAGATCGGTCGCCGCGAGCGGGATGCCGCGGCGCTGGAGGTGGAGCCGGTCGCCGTCGCGCAGGAATTTGGCACTGTCCATCACGCCGTCATGGCGGAAGCGAATCACGTCGAGATCGAGTTGGTCGATCTCGAACTTGTCTTGCCGGCCGTCCCTGGCAACAATGTAGCTGCCATCGCGCTCGCGCCAGACTTCTAGCTCAAGCGCCTGGCCTGCGATCTCGATTTTCGCCGGCAGCGGGAACGTTGCCGCGAGGCTCCGTCCGCGGCGCCACGACGGTGCCTGGGGGTTCGTGACGTAGAGCAGCAGGCCGGCCAAGGCCATGTCGAATGCGGCGTCCGCGCGCGGCGCCAGCAGCTCGTCGCGATGGGCACCAATGAACGCCGTGGTCGCCTCGCCTTTGGCGAAGCCGGGATGACGCAGGCATGACATCAGGAAAGTCTGATTGGTAGTCACACCAAATCCGGTCAGTTGCTCCAGGCCGACGATCAGCCGCCCCCTCGCCTCCTCGCGGGTCGCGCCATGGCCGATCACCTTCGCGATCATGGAATCGTAGAACGGCGGAATCTCGGAGCCCGATTGCAGCGCATGTTCGACGCGGATGCCATCCGGCACCTGCCAGCGCGCCATGCGCCCGGACTGCGGCATGAAATCCTGCGCGGCGTCCTCCGAGCACAGCCGCACCTCGATGGCGTGGCCTGTGAAGCGAATGTCCTGCTGCTTGAGCGGCAGCGACTCGCCGCGCGCGACGCGCAGCTGCAATTCGACGAGATCGAGCCCGGTGATGGCCTCGGTGACGGGATGCTCGACCTGGAGACGCGTATTCATCTCCATGAAGTAGAATCCGCCGCTCGCATCGAGCAGAAATTCGAGCGTGCCGGCGCCCTCGTAACGCAACGCCTTCACCGCGGCGACCGCGACCTCGCCCATCTTCGCACGCAGGTCGGGCGTGACTGCGGTCGACGGCGCCTCCTCGATTAGTTTCTGGTGCCGCCGCTGCACCGAGCAGTCGCGCTCGCCAAGATGGATGGCGTTGCCATGGCTGTCGCCGAACACCTGAATTTCGATGTGACGGGGATTCTGGATGGCGCGTTCGAGGATCACCGTGGGATCGCCAAACGCCGCCTTCGCCTCGGACCGCGCGCTACGCAGTGCCTCGGGGAACGAATTGGCATCCGCAACGAGCCGCATCCCGCGTCCACCGCCGCCGGCGACCGCCTTGATCATCACGGGAAAGCCGATCTCTCTCGCCTCCGCGAGCATGACTTCATCGCCCTGATCGGCGCCCTGATAGCCGGGCACGACGGGCACGCCGGCCTTTTTCATGATCTCCTTGGCACCGGCCTTGTTGCCCATTGTCTCGATCGCCTGCGGCGACGGGCCGATGAAGACGAGGCCGGCATCCTTGCAGGCTTGCGCAAACTCCTCGTTCTCGGCGAGGAAGCCATAGCCGGGATGAACGGCATCCGCGCCGCTGGCCTTTGCGGCCGCTATGATCGCGGCGATGTTGAGATAGGACTGCGCCGGCAGCGCTTCGCCGACTCGCACGGCCTGGTCGGCCTGTTGCACATGAAGCGCATCCCTATCCGCATCCGAATAGACCGCGACGACGCCGAGGCCGAGCTTCCGCGCGCTGCGCATCACCCGCAGTGCGATCTCGCCGCGATTGGCGATCAGGACCTTGAAGAACGGCCGGTGCTGCACTGATCCGTTCCTCATGGGCGGGCCACCGAGAATTGCATGCGCTGTGGGCTCCGCGCGTCACCTTCACGACAGATCGCGAGCACTTCGGACAGCACCGCGCGGGTGTCGCGCGGATCGATCACGCCGTCGTCGAGCACGCGCGCGCTGGTCGAGAATACGTCCATCTGGCCGTCGAACACGCCGACGATCTGCGCCTTCATGCCATCGAGCTTTTCTTTTTCGACCGGCTTGCCGCGACGCGCGGCTGCGGCTTCGGTGACGATCGCCATGGTCTCGGCGGCCTGCTCACCGCCCATCACGGCAGTCTTGGCGTTGGGCCAGGAGAAGCAGAAGCGCGGATGGAAGCCGCGCCCGCACATGCCGTAATTGCCGGCGCCGAACGAGGCGCCGCAATAGATGGTGATCTGCGGCACTGTCGCCGACGTCACCGCCTGGATCATCTTGGAGCCATGCTTGATCATGCCGGCTTCTTCGTAAGCTTTGCCGACCATGTAGCCGGTGGTGTTGTTCAGATAGAGCAGCGGCGTTCGGGTTTGGCAGCACGCCTGGATGAAATGCGTCGCCTTGTTGGCACCGGCCGGATCGAGCGGACCGTTGTTGGTGATGATGCCGATGGTCTGGCCCTCGATGCGGGCATGGCCGCAGACGGTGGCCGGGCCGTAGTTCGGCGCCATCTCGGTGAAGTCGGAATCATCGACGATACGTGCGATCACCTGCTTCATGTCCACGGAGCGCTTGTGGTCCATCGGCATAATGCCGAGCAGTTCGTCTTGATCGTAGCGCGGCGGCTTATATTCCGCGCTCGCCCTGCCCGGCCGTTCCCATTCCAGCGCCGCCATGATCTCGCGCGCGATGCGCAGGGCGTCGCGGTCATCCTCGGCGAGGTAGTCGCCAAGTCCCGACACCTGCGTGTGCATCTCGGCGCCGCCAAGCTCCTCTTCGGTCGCGATCTCGCCGGTGGCGGCCTTCAGCAGCGGCGGCCCGGCGAGGAAGGCGCGGGTGCGGCCACGGACCATGACGATGTAGTCGGACAGGCCGGTCTGATAGGCGCCGCCGGCGGTCGAGGAGCCATGGGTTACGGTCACGACGGGCAGGCCCGCTGCGGAGAGTCGCGCGAGATTGCGGAAGATGTTGCCGCCGCGGACAAAGTCTTCGACGCGGTAGCGCAGGAGATTGGCGCCGGCGCTTTCGACCAGCTGGACGTAAGGCAGCTTGTTCTCCAGCGCGAGCTCCTGCACGCGTATCGTCTTGTCGAGGCCGTAGGGCTGAAGCGCGCCGGCATCGATGCCGGAATCGTTGGCGCTGACCATGCAACGGATGCCCGAGACGAAACCGATGCCGGCGATGACGCCGCCGCCGGGGACGCTCTTGTCCGGATCAGATACGTCGAACATGTAGCCGGCGAGCGTGGACAGCTCGATGAAGGGCGCGCCGGGATCGAGCACCAGCGCGACGCGCTCGCGCGGCAACAGCTGGCCGCGCTTGTGGAAGCGGTCTTTCGCCGCGGCTGATGCCGCACGCGTGCGCTCTTCCAGCGCGCGCATGCGGTCGATCAGGCCAAGCATGCCGTCGCGGTTGGCGCGATAGGCGGCACTGCCGGGAGAAATCGTGTTTTCGAGAATGGACATAACTCAATCCTGCTCGTCATTGCGAGGAGCAAAGCGACGAAGCAATCCAGGCGCATCCATGGAAAGATTCTGGATTGCTTCGCTTCGCTCGCAATGACGGTTGAGGCGATAATTTACCTATTCGTCCCAAAAATCTTTCGCGCTTCCGCCGGGCTCGCGATCTCGCGGCCGGCACGGCGGGCGCAGGCGGCGATGGCGTCGATCAGCTGGCCGTTCGACGTTACCTTCTTGCCGTCGGCGAGATAGAAGGCATCTTCGAGACCGGTGCGCAGATGACCGCCGAGCTCCGCACAGCGCTGGTGCAGCGGCCAGATTTCTTCGCGGCCTATCGCGGTGACCTGAAATTGCGCCTCGGGACGCTTCAGCTTGATCAGGATCGGCAGCAGATCGGGATCCGACGGCATGCCGGAGGCGACGCCCATCACAAAGTTATACTCGAGCGGGCCCTTGTACATGCCGACCTGGCGGTACATGCCGACGCAGCGGACGATGCCGACGTCAAAACATTCGAATTCGGGGATGGTACCGACCGCGTTCATGACGTCGAGATAGTCCTTCACCTTCTCGACCGCATTGTCGAACATCATCGGCGGCCAGGCCCAGCTGTTGTCGGCCTTCACCTTCAGGTAATTTAGCGAGCCGGCATTGCAGGCCGCGATCTCCGGCCTGGTCTCGCGGATACAATCCAGCGCACCGTTGTAGTTCGGCCCGGAGACGCCGGAGGTGTGATTGATGATCACGCCAGGGCAGGCTTCGCGAATCGCCTGCTGGATCTCCTTGCTGACGCTGACCTCCCAGGACGGCAGATGCCCCTTGTCCGGCGCCTGCTGACGCAGATGGATGTGCATGATGGACGCGCCGGCATCGAACGCAGCCTTGGCCTCGCGCGCCATCTGCTCGGGCGTGACAGGCACGTTGTGCTGCTTCGGGTCGGTGAGCACGCCGTTCAGCGCGCAGGTGATGACGGCCTTGTCGCTCATGCCTTGAATGTCTCGCACGTTGATAATTCAACGTTTGCGATCATGTGATGGGCGGCAGGCGGCTTCTTGCGCGGAGAAGCTGGAAAAAGGCGATAAACCGTAGGGTGGGCAAAGGCGCTCTTGCGCCCTTCCCACCATCTCTCAATACCTCGCGAAGATGGTGGGCACGCTTTCGCTTTGCCCACCCTACGAGACGACGCTAGCTCGCCTCCGCCAGCCTCACGGTCTCGCTGCTGCGATAGATCGCGAGATCGCGCGAGCCGACGAAGATCGCGCGCGGCTTCAGGCCGTAGAAGCGGCGGATCGAGTGGCTGAAATGGGTGGAGTCGGGATAGCCGATGTCCTGCGCGAGATGGGCGAGGTTGAGGTCCTGGTTGGCGAAGTGCAGCAGGTGACGCGCCCGCTTCCAGGCGCGGAAGGAGCGGAACGAGATGCCGGTCTCTTCCTTGAACAGATGCAGGAAGCGCGAAGCGGAAAGTCCGGCCTCCGCCGCGCATGTGTCCGCCGTCACGGGTTCGCCCGTGAAGCGGCCGATACGGGCGACCGCACGCGTCACGCGGGGGTCGAGCACGCGGCGCGGCAGCGCCTCGCCAAAACACATCTGGTCGAATTCGGCGGTGGTGATGTCGCCGTAGCGACGCTGGCGCAGCAGCGTGTAGGCGGCGAGGATCTTGCGGGCATAGACGGCCCTGTCGGGTCCGGTGAGCCGCTCGGCCAGGACCTCGATCACGCCATCGGGCATGCTCTCCGGCTCCAGCGTCACGCTGATCGCGGTGCGGTAGTCGCTCGCAATGGAATGCCGCTGGTTCGGTAGGGTAACGAACAGCTCGCCGGTGGCGAGCGCATCATCGATCGTCAGATGCAGACTGCCCTTCACCGCGACATAGACATGGCAGCAGCCGGGCGTCCGCTTGCGGGGGCGGCCGAGCAGGCCGGCATAGAATACCCGCTCCGGCGTGATCAGCATCAAATGGTCGGATTCGCGACCGTTATCTTCCATTGGGATCCTCCTCGCGCGGCTCTTTGGCCGCTGCGGACGGACGTCACCTTAGCGGAAATCTGGGCGCTGTCACGGCGGGATAGCGCTATCATGAAGCGCAAAACAGCGGCAGTCCCGACGACCCGGAACTCCCGGCAACATGGCCGTCCCGGCTTTCGCCAGAACGACAATCAGGCCCTCACCCTTGGCGCCACGTTCTGCTCGACGCCGGCCTGTTGCTCCGCAGCAACCGCGCGCTTGAAACCATCCCGTTGCTGCAAGCGTGCCCAATAGGCTGCGACATTTGGCCCAAAATCCTTGGCAAGCCCGATAGTATCGGCGAGGCGGAGCGCGTAACCGATCACGATGTCGGCGGCAGTGAAGCGGCCCGCGCACAAGGCCTCGGTATTTGCGGTGGCTGCCTCGACGGCGCGCAGGCGGCCCAAAAACCATTTGGCATAGTCGCCGGCGACCTGCGGATTGCGGCGCTCTTCCGGCTCGAGCTGGGTGTATCGGAGCACCAGCGTCTGCGGGAAGGTTAACGTGGCGTCGCTGAAATACATCCAGTTCACGAACGCGCCATAGGCGGGATCTTCGGGTCCGACCATCAGTGGCGTCGGTCCATGCTTGATGCCGAGATAGTGGCAGATGCCGGAGGACTCGGTCATTTTCGTCTCGCCGTCGACCATGAAGGGAATCGTGCCCAGCGGATTGAGCGCGAGATACTCCTTGGCGAAGACCCGCGGCGGGAACGGCAGCATCTTGAGCTCGTAGGGCAGCCCCATCTCCTCCAGCATCCAGAGCGGACGGAATGAGCGCGCGGCGTCGCAGTGATAGAGCGTGATCATCAGGAACTTCCTTTGCTGCCGGGCAGCGTCCCCATCATCTTGCACAGGACCATCAGCATGACCTCGTCGGCGCCGCCGCCGATCGATGTCAGACGGCTGTCGCGATAGGCACGGCTGACCGGCGTCTCGTTGGTAAAGCCCATTCCACCCCAATATTGCAAGCAGGCGTCGGTAAGCTCGCGGCCGAGTCGCCCGGCCTTCAGCTTGGCCATGGTCGCAAGTTTCGTGACATCCTCGCCCGCCACAAGCGCCTCTCCGGCACGGTAGATCAGCGCGCGCAACAGCTCGACCTCGGTCTGCATCTCCGCGAGCTTGAAATGAACGACCTGGTTGTCGAGGATCGACTTCCCAAAGGCCTTGCGATTGCGGGTGTATTCGATGGTCTCGTTGATAATGTATTCATGCGCCTTCAGGCAGGCGGCCGCACCCCAGAGCCGCTCCTCCTGGAACTGGATCATCTGGTAGGTAAAGCCCTTGCCCTCCTCGCCGATCCGGTTGCGCTTGGGCACGCGGACATTGTCGAAGAAGATCTGCGCGGTGTCGGAGGAACGCATGCCCATCTTGTCGAGCTTGCGCGCGACCGTGACGCCCTTGGTCTTCATGGGCACACAGATCAGCGATTTGTTGCGGTGAACGGACCCGTCGCCCGTATTGGCGAGCAGACAGATCCAGTCGGCCTGGGTGCCGTTGGTGATCCACATCTTGCCACCATCGATGACGTAATCGTCGCCGTCCCCGCGCGCATTGGTCTTGATCGAGGCCACGTCAGAACCCGCGCCGGGCTCCGAGACGCCAATGCAGGCCACATAGTCGCCAGAGATCGAGGGCGCCAGGAATTCGCGCCGCACTTCATCGGAGCCGAACCGCGCCAGCGCAGGAGTCGCCATGTCGGTCTGCACCCCGATCGCCATCGGCACGCCGCCGCAATTGATCGCGCCGAGTTCCTCCGCCATCATCAGCGCATAGGAATAGTCGAGGCCGGAGCCGCCGAATTCGACCGGCTTGTTCAGCCCGAGAAAGCCGAGCCTGCCCATCTTCCTGAACAGCTCGTGCGCCGGGAAGATGTCGGCCTTCTCCCATTCATCGACATGCGGATTGATCTCGTTGGCAATGAATTTTTGCAAGGAACGGCGGATCTCGTCGTGGTCGGCGGTGAACAGCATCTTGTTAGCCCAGTTCTTGGTATCTCTGAGGTGCTCGTCATGGCCGGGCTCGTCCCGGCCATGACGGAGAAAGAGGTCACAACCCCATCTGCCGCGACGCGAGATCCTTCATGATCTCCTCGGTGCCGCCGCCGATCGCGTTGACCTTGACCTCACGGTAGATGCGCTCGGCCTTGATGCCGCGCATGAAGCCGGCGCCGCCAAAAATCTGCACCGCTTCCGAGGCGCAGAACGCCATGGTCTGGGTCGCCTGGTTCTTCATCATGCAGATTTCGGCGACCGGGCTTTCGCCCTGCTCCAGCCGCCAGGCCAGCATCTCCAGCATCGCTTGCGATGCGGCGACCTTCTGCGCCATGTCGACGATCTTGTGGCGGATCACCTGGTGCTGCGCGAGCGGCTTGCCGAAGGTCTTGCGCTCCTTGGCGTAGGCAATGGCCTCGTCGAGGCAGACGCGCGCGAACGCGGTGCAGCCCGCCGCCATGCCCATGCGCTCGCTGTTGAAATTCCGCATGATGATCTTGAACCCCTGGCCTTCCTCGCCGATCAGGTTTTCCGCCGGTACGCGGCACTCGTCGAAATGCAGGGTCGCGGTGTCGGAGGCCCACCAGCCCATCTTCTTCAGCTTTGTCCGGGACAGGCCGGGCGTATCCCCCTCGATCAGGAGCAGGCTGACGCCGCCGGCGCCCTCGCCGCCGGTGCGCACCGCAACGGTCAGATAGTCGGCACGCATCCCGGATGTGATGAAGGTCTTCTCGCCGCTCACGACGTAGTGATCTCCGTCGCGCCGCGCCTTGGTGCGGAGGCCCGCGACATCAGAGCCGCCGCCCGGCTCGGTGATCGCGAGCGCGGAGATTTTCTCACCCGCGAGCACCTGAGGCAGCACGCGCGCCTTCACCTCGGGGCGCGCGGCCCGCGCGACCGGCGGCGAACCGATCGTATGGCTCATCAAGCTGGCGCTGACACCGCCGGCGCCAGCCCGCGCCAACTCCTGGCTGGCGACGATCCTCATGAACTGGTCGGCGGCGATCCCGCCATATTCCTCGGGGAAACCGAGTCCCAAGAGCCCGATCTCGGCCGCCTTGCGATAGAGCGCGCGGGGGAATTCACCGGCCTCATCCCACTCGCGGGCGAAGGGCGCAATCTCCTTGTCGACGAAGCGGCGCATCACCTCGCGAAAGGCGTCATGCTCGGCGGTATAGAACGGGCTCATCATCGCACTCTCGCCTTGCTGGCGGATTCGTCTCGTCCACCATGGCCGGAACCTTGGCGGCTCACTTGCGCGGAGTGGCTGGCCGAGCCCCGCTCCAAGCAAGCTCGCTCTAGCAACTCAACGCAAGACGATTTTCATCGCTCGCGCGCCAACTCCGGATCAAAAAAAGGATGGTGCACAAACTCCGGCTGGCCCTTGGGCCATGCCGGGCATGGTGCATGGCAATAGGGACGCGGGCGGCACAAGTCCGCCGAGGGAGGAATTCTTGGCCGTTCGTTACTACGACTGGATCGCCCACCATGGCCGCCGCACACCGAACAAGATTGCGGTGATAGACCTCGCGAGCGAGCGCCGCTTTACCTATGCGCAGCTCGACGCGCGCATCTCGCGTCTCGCGTCATTTCTGCGCCATGCGCTGAAAGTCTCGCGCGGCGAGCGGGTCGCGGTGCTGGCGCTGAACACGACCGATACGCTGGAGGTGCAATTCGCCTGCGGGCGGTTAGGTGCGATCTTCGTGCCGCTGAACACCCGCCTCACCGTTCCCGAACTCCAGTTCATCACCGCAGATTGCGCGCCGAAGGTGATGATCCACGACACCGATCTCGCCGAAACGGCGCTGGCCGTGGCAAGGCTCTGCGGCATTGCGACGAGCCTGCTGCTTGGCCCCAGCGGGACTTATGAGGCCGGCATCGCCGCCGCAAAGCCACTCGAGAAAATCGAGGAGGTGACCCTCGATGACGTCTCGACCATCATGTACACCTCGGGCACAACGGGTCATCCCAAGGGCGCCACCATCACCCATGGCATGACCTTCTGGAATTGCGTCAATCTCGGCGGCCCCGCCTGCATCGGGCCGTCCTCGGTGCTGCTCACCGTGCTGCCGCTGTTCCACACCGGCGGCCTGAATTGCTACACCAATCCGGTGCTGCACGCCGGCGGCACCGTGATGATCATGCGCGCCTTCGATCCCGGCACGGCGCTCGGCCTGATCAACGATCCCGCACAGGGCATCAACGTGTTCTTCGGCGTGCCCGCGATCTACCAGTTCATGGCCCAGCATCCGGCGTTCGCGACCACCGACCTCGGCCGGTTGATCGTGGGAGGTGTCGGCGGCGCACCAATGCCGGTGCCGCTGCTCAAGGTGTGGGAGGCGCGTGGCGTCGCACTCCAGCAGGGCTACGGCATGACCGAGACCTCGCCGGCCGTGCTGGTGCTCGACCGCGAGGATGCGGCACGGAAAGCCGGCTCCGCCGGCAAGCCGGTGCTGCACACGGAAGTGCGCATCGTGCGTCCTGACGGCGGCGACGCCGATGTCGGCGAACTCGGCGAGCTCTGGGTCAAGGGACCGAACATTACGCCCGGCTACTGGAACAGGCCGGAGGCGAACAAGACGTCGTTCACCGATGGCTGGCTGCACACGGGCGACGCGACACGCGTCGATGAGGAAGGTTTTTATTACATCGTCGACCGCTGGAAGGACATGTACATTTCCGGTGGCGAGAACGTCTATCCGGCCGAGGTCGAGAACGTCCTGCACCAACTCGACGCTATCGCGGAAGCCGCCGTGATCGGCATTCCCGATCCGCAATGGGGCGAGGTTGGCCTCGCCATCGTCGCGGCCAAGCCCGGCCAGCGGTTGACCGAGACAGATGTCTTCGCGCACTGCGCGGCGAATCTCGCGCGCTTCAAATGTCCACGCCAGGTCCGCTTCGTCGATGCGTTACCCCGCAACGCCACCGGCAAGATCCACAAGCCGACCTTGCGCAAGGAATTCTCAGGCGCCTCGGAAGTCGACAAGAAAGCCGCCAACGCCTGATCAAAGCGCCCCTCTCGCGGGCACTTTTCTTTTTGACGTGCGTGTTCCAACCCAGAAAAGCCAAGGAATTTTCATGAACAAGAAACTCTCCCTGCTCGCCGCAGCAACGGCGCTGATGCTGCTGACAGCCCAAACCGCGTATGCGCAAAAGGCGTACGACACCGGCGTCACCGACACCGAGATCAAGATCGGCAATGTCGAGGCCTATTCCGGCCCGGCTTCCGCCTACGGCGTCATCGGCAAGACCGAGGAAGCCTATTTCAAGATGATCAACGATCAGGGCGGCATCAACGGCCGAAAGATCAATTGGATCTCCTACGACGACGGCTACTCGCCGCCTAAGACCGTTGAGCAGATCCGCAAGCTGATCGAGAGCGACGAGGTCTTCCTGGTGTTCAACGCGCTGGGCACGCCGACCCAGACCGCCGTGCAGAAGTATCACAATTCCAAGAAGGTGCCGCAGCTGTTCCTCGCCACAGGCGCCAGCAAGTGGAATGACCCGAAGAACTTTCCCTGGACGATGGGCTTCCAGCCCAGCTACCGCGTCGAGGCACAGATCTTCGCGAAGTATATTCTGAAGGAGAAGCCGGACGCGAAGGTCGCGATTTTTTATGCCAACGACGATTTCGGCAAGGACTACCTCGCCGGCATCAAGGACGTGTTCGGTGACAAGGCATCGAAACTGATCGTGGCCGAAGAGAGCTACGAGACGTCGGAACCCTCGATCGATGCTCATATCGTCAAGCTCAAGGGCACCGGCGCCGATGTCTTCGTGAACATCGCCACGCCGAAATTCGCGGCGCAGGCGATCAAGAAGATCGCGGAGCTGGAGTGGAAGCCGATGCATCTCATGACCGATGTCTCGGTGTCCATCGGCGCGGTGATGAAGCCTGCCGGCCTCGAGGCATCCGAAGGGGTGCTGTCGGCTGGTTATCTGAAGGATGCGTCGGATCCGCAGTGGAAGGATGATGAGGGCATGAAGAAGTTCATGGTCTTCGTCGACAAATACATACCCGGTGCAAATATTTCGGACGCCAATCTGGTTTACGCCTATGCCGCAGCCCAGACCATGGTGCAGGTGCTGAAGCAGGCGGGCGACAATCTGACCCGTGAGAATGTGATGAAGCAGGCAGCGAGCCTCAAGGACTTCGTGCCCGACACACTGATCCCGGGCATCAAGATCAACACCTCCGCCACGGACTTCGCGCCGATCGAGCAGCTCAAGATGTGGCGGTTCAAGAAGGGCCAGTGGGAACTGTTCGGCGATATCATCAGCGCCGAAACGGGCGGCTAGTTCGACTGAGAGCAACAGCCTGAATCGACCGAATAGCGGCCGAAGGGCCGCTATTCTTTTCCAGCAAGCGACGGCGCTGTTCCCGCGCTTTCAACCTCGATCATGTCGTCGCCGACGTCGATGCCCGCGATCGGCAGGCCGAGACGACGCGAATCGCCGACGCCCCTGAACATGGGGCATGCCCAGGCGAGGGTGGCGATGCCTGACGGCGGCAGATCGAGGCTCAGCCTGTAGCTGTCACAACCGGTCACGACCGCTTCGGGGCGGATGGCCGTGCCATCGACATAGAATCGCGTGTCTATCGTATCTAGCGGTGCGCGAAGTGCGGGGCTTCGAACGCGGACAATGGTGCGGCCCGGCTTCCCCTTGATGCGCACGGCTGCCTCTGGTTCGCTCCAGCGGAAAGTGTGACCGGCAGAGAACTCTTCGGCATGGAATCCGATCTGCGCGACAACGCGCTCACCAAGGAGCCCGTCAACAGGTCCCGCATCTCGTCCGAGACGGTGAATGCAATCGAGCCTCTGATGCCGGATCAGCGCGGCGATGTATCGCCGCATCCATCGCGCGATCGCATCGCTCGATCCGGCGGCCGTCACAGCGACCAGCACGGCCCGCGCGTGCCATGCCGCCAGCCGCGCGAAACCGCGCGCGCCGAGACCGCCGAGCAGCGCCGGCACGGCCCAACGCCATACCGCCAGCCATTTCTCGCCAGGCCCTCCCCCGCCGTCACCGAGGCTGGAGCGCAGGAGCGCGTTCAGTGCATTGCGGGCGAGCGACGCGCCGGCCTCGCTCCGCGAGCTCCACTCGACCGGAATGTCGAGCAGCTCGCTGCCGGCATCGTTGCGGGCCTCGCTCAGATAGCGAATCTCGCCTTGCACGAAGTCGAGCGTGAATTGCTTCAGCTCGCCGATCTCACCGACATAGTAGTGATGGAAGCGCGCCTCCTCGAGATAGCCGATGGAATGACCTCTCGCGTGATAGGCGGCGGCGAGCACCCATTCGGCGAAATGACCGAGCTCCTCGCGCAGGCCGCCGCATTCCCGGTAGACGTCGTGCCGCGTCACGAAACACTGATCCAGGACCTTGCGCCAGGGATGCTGCTTCATACCGAACTCGATGTCGGCCTGGTACATGGCGGCCTCTGCCACGGATAACCGGTTATGGCAGATCGGGATCGAACGGCAGGAAAAGCCGGCCCAATCGGGATGAGCATCGATCGCGCGAATGCAGAGTTCGATCACGTCGGGTTCGGGCCGGCAGTGCGATTCCGTGAAGAACAGATAGCTGCCGCGCGCCTTCGTCGCGCCGAATGCGCAGAGCCCGATGTCGTGTTCGGAATCGGTGAATTCGAGGCGAGCCCTGTTGCCGGCCAGCGCCTTCAACTGCTCGCGTGCCGTGAAATCCGGAGGCACGACCAGAATGATCTCGTAGAGCGATGTGTCGGCAGTTTGCGACGTCCAGCCGAGCCAGGACATCTCCCACTGCCCGCGGTGAGATTCGAGCGGGATAATGATTGAGAACAGCGGAGATTCGCCGTCGTAGAGTGCGGACGCGTCCTGCATGTCCCCTTATAGACGCATGCTCGTCATTCCGGATAATTTCTTGCGGGCTATACCGACAGAAACAGCGCGAACGATTCTTCCACCGTTCGGCGCAGAAGCTTTTGGTACAATTCGTGGTTAGCATCGCCGGGCGCGACCCGACCCAGCGAGGGCTTCGCGAAGTTTCGGAGCGGCACATAAGCGATCGGCGCTGCGATCGGCGTCAGCTGCGAGCCGGGACCGGCGCGGAGCGTCGAGATGATCCCGTACATCTCGCCGGCGACCGTCGGCCGCGACACAGTGATCACGCGATGCTGGCCGTGCTTGATGATGACGAGATAGATGAAGCCGGACTGATGCGGCACGGCGACCTCGCCGGTGTGTTCATAGGCGGCATCGGTCCGCTCGCCCTCGCGGAACACCAGTGAAGAGACCTTCGGCTCCCAGACGATCTCGGTGCGGTAGGCGAAGATCGCGTCCTTGTCGCCGAACGACGGTCGCAGCGTGATGTAGACGTCCTCGAGCCACGTCACCGCGCGATGGGCATAGGAGCCGAGGCTGTCGGGCGCGACATCGTTTGCGGCCGGAGGCGTCACTACGGCGGCGCTTCTGCGCAGGGAGACGCCCAGCGCCTGCTCCAGCCGCACCGTGGTCGCCAGCGTGAACGGCCGTCGGCCGCCGAGCACCTTCTCCAGCGTCGACAGGCTGAGCTTGGCCTGCTCGGCCAGCGCCTGCCGGGAGATCCGGCGCCTGGCGAGCTCCTCGCGAATGGTCTCCGCGATCTCGCGGCTCTGCTCGTCCGACAGCTGCTTGTCGGTGAATTTGTCCTGCGTCTGCATCGTGGCCCTGCTCCAGGACGACATCCTAGCAGGACGGACAAACCAGCACAAAACCGCACTTCGCCATCTCGGAGGCGGCCGGCCGGGCCGGCCGTGGCGGAACATTGCCGATCATTCTGCTCGCGAAATCGGGCCGTCCCGGCGGATGCTCGGGGCCAGCAAACATGCTCGGGAGCAGGCCAAATGGATACTTTTGACACGACGGACAGCAACGAACACCCTTGGCTGGGCAGACTGATCGTGGTCGGACTGTTCCTTCTGGCGCAGGGCATCGCGGTGATGCTGGTCGCCTTCGTGGCCCTGCTGGTGAGCTTCGAGCCGGGCTGGTCGGCGACGACGGAGCAGGCCAGCCTGCTCCAGCCCGGCGATGCCAAATCCGGTTCTCTCCTCCTCAAGGAGGATGGCGCCTACACGGAAGCGATCCGCCTCGGCATCGACGTCGACATCACGGTGTCGGGCCCGACACTGCGAGCACGAGTCACCCAAATCTTTCGCAACCCGACGAAGGACTGGGTCGAGGCGACCTATGTCTATCCGCTCCCCGCGGACGGCGCCGTCGATTCGCTGAAGATGGTGGTCGGCAACCGCGTCATCGTCGGGGACATCAAGGAGCGGCAACAGGCGCGCATGATCTACGAAGAGGCGCGCCGCGCCGGCCAGAAGGCCGCGCTCACCGAGCAGGAGCGGCCGAACATCTTCACCAACTCGGTCGCCAATATCGGCCCTGGCGAAACCGTGCTGGTGCAGATCGAATATCAGGAGCCGGTGCATCAATCCGGCAACGAATATTCGCTGCGCCTGCCGCTGGTGGTCGGGCCGCGCTACAATCCGGCGCCGATCGTCCAGAGCGTCGATTTCCGCAACGATGGCTCCGGCTGGGGCGCGACCAACTCGGACCCGGTGCCGGACCGCGACCGCATCTCGCCGCCCGTGCTGGATCCCGCCAGGAATGCACCGGTCAATCCGACCAGCATCACGGTGCGTCTGAACGCCGGCTTTGCGCTCGGCGAGGTCACGAGCCCCCATCATAACGTCAAGGTCGCGAGCCCGGACAATACGATGCGAATCGTCTCGCTTGCCGACGGTGCCGTGGCTGCCGACCGCGATTTCGAACTGACCTGGAAGCCAGCGGCCGTGAAGGCGCCGTCGGTCGGCTTATTTCGCGAGCGCGTCGGCGACGCCGATTATTTGCTTGCCTTTGTCACCCCGCCCGCCGCCGAGCAGGCGACGCAGAAGCCGCGGCCGCGCGAGGTGATATTCGTGATCGACAATTCCGGCTCGATGGGCGGCACGTCGATCGTTCAGGCCAAGGCGAGCCTCACCTACGCGCTCTCCCGTCTCCAGCCGACCGACCGTTTCAACGTCATCCGTTTCGACGATACCATGGACGTGCTGTTTCCGGTCTCCGTCGCGGCGGATGCCGAGCGTGTCGGTGAAGCCACCTCGTTCGTCAGCGCGCTGCAGGCGCGTGGCGGCACCGAGATGGTGCCGGCGATGGGGCCGCGCTGACCGACAAGCTTGGCGACGCCGGCATGGTTCGCCAGGTCGTATTCCTGACCGACGGTGCGATCGGCAACGAGCAGCAATTGTTCGAAACGATCACGGCGATGCGCGGCCGCTCGCGCGTGTTCATGGTCGGCATCGGGTCGGCGCCCAACACCTATCTGATGACGCGCGCCGCCGAGCTCGGCCGCGGTGCCTTCACCCATATCGGCTCCGTCGAGCAGGTCGAGGAGCGCATGCGCGGCCTGTTTGCCAAGCTCGAGAACCCGGCCGTGACCGGGCTGAGCGTAAAGTTCTCCGAAGCGAAGGCCGACGTCACACCGACGATCATTCCCGACGTCTATCGCGACGAGCCGCTGGTGCTGGCGGCAAAGCTCGACACGCTTGCGGGCTCGGTCGAAATCAAGGGCCGCGTCGGTGACCGCCCATGGTCGGTGACGCTGCCGCTGCAAAATACGGCCGAAGGCAACGGCCTGTCGAAGCTTTGGGCCAAGCGCAAGATCGCCGATGCCGAAGTGGCGCGCACCCTGCGCGAAATGACGCCCGAAGACTCGGACAAGGCAATCCTGGCACTGGCGCTCGACCATCAGATCGTCACGCGGCTCACCAGCCTCGTCGCGGTCGACAAGACGCCGAGCCGTCCCGAAGGCGAGCCGCTCAAGCCCAGCGAATTGCCGATCAACCTGCCGGCCGGTTGGGATTTCGCGAAGGTCTTTGGCGAACGACAGCAGGTCCCAGCGCAGCTCCGCGAGCGTCACGCCGATGCACGCAACCAGCCGGCCACGAGGCGACCGACGCCCGCTGCACCGGATGCGATCCGCCTGCCCAAGACCGCGACCTCGGCCGAGCTGAAAATGACCGCAGGCCTGATCTTGGTCGTGCTCGCCCTGATCCTGTTCGTGTTCAAGCGGCGTCAGTCCTTGCTCACTGACGCCGCTTGAGAGAGGAGCCCCCCGAACTCCTCTGTTAGCGCGCGCGGCTGCCCGTCCCACACACCAACGGCCGCGCGCGCCTTTTTGAACTCGCCCTCTCACCTTCGTCATTGCAAGCGAAGCATCCAGAAACTCATCCACGGAGACAGTCTGGATTGCTTCGTCGCTTCGCTCCCCGCAATGACGGGAATTAGTACAATGCCGCGCATCATCTCTCCCCTCGCTCTCGCCCTGATCGGCATCATCCTGTTCGGCGACGGCGCCTACATCCATGCCAAAGCATGGCTCGCGCAGGTGCTGCTGGAGCGCGCATTCGACCAGAGCGTTGCGACCGGCGAGGTGGTCAGGCCATGGTCATGGGCCGATACTTGGCCGGTTGCGCGAATCGAGGTGAGGCGGATCGGCGCCCGCGCGATCGTACTGGAAGGCGCGAGCGGCCAGGCGCTCGCTTTCGGGCCCGGCCATATCCGCCAAACGGCTGACGCGGGCGAGCGGGGCGTTGCCGTATATGCAGCGCACCGCGACACTCATTTCCGTTTCCTGCGGAATGTCGCCATTGGTGACCTGATCGACGTCACACGCAGTGATGGCAAGCACTTTCGTTTTCGCGCGGATTCCTCCGCTGTGGTTCGCTTCGATGCCTCGGGGATCGATCCTGCGGCACGGGCAGCCGAACTCGTGCTCGCGACCTGCTGGCCGTTCAACGCCGTCGCGTCCGGCCCCGAGCGCTACATCCTGCATGCTACCCTGATCGGCACTGATGAATAGCGGTTCGCAATCGATCCGCACCCCCCTCTTGAATCCGCCCGACCTGTAGGGACAATGCCGCTCGATGGAACCCCTGAACCGGCGCCGTCGACCGCAGACCCATCAGAATGGCCTATTGAGCATTTCCGCTGTAATTTGCGAGAAGACGGTGATGGATGAGGAGTTCAGGCAGCGTCTCGAACAGCTGGAAAGCCGCGTCGCGCTCCTGGAGAGGAACCAGGATCTTATCGCCGCCGGGCAAAGACGCTCCTCGCTTCGGAGCCTCTGGCGCCGCCCGCCGATGTGGACCTTCGAGCAATATCCGCCGCGCCTGCTCAACCTGACGGCTTTCCCGCGAGCTCCTGCGATCCATCCGGGCGCGCCCAGAATCGCGATGGTCACTCCGAGCTACAACCATGCGCAATATCTCGGCGCCACGATCGACAGCATCGTCAGCCAGAACTATCCGGACCTGTATTATCACGTGCAGGACGGCGCCTCGATCGACGGCACGCTCGATCTCCTGAAGAGGCGCGGCGATAGCCTGAGCTGGAGCAGCGAACCGGACAAGGGGCAATCCAGCGCCATCAATCTCGGCTTCGTCGGCGCCGAGAGCGAGATCATGGCCTATCTCAACAGCGACGACGTGCTGCTGCCCGGGACACTTGCGTATGTCGCAAATTACTTCATCGCACATCCGCGTGTCGACGTCGTCTACGGCCATCGCGTCTTCATCGATCGCGAGGGACTCGAGGTCGGCCGCGCCGTGCTGCCGCCTCATGACGGCAAGGCGTTGCGATATGCCGACTACATTCCGCAAGAGACGATGTTCTGGCGCAAGCGCGTATGGGACAGGATCGGGCCGATCGACGAGAGCTTACACTACGCGATGGACTGGGACTTCATCCTGCGGGCGCAAGCCGCAGGATTCAAATTTGCACGCTTGCCGCGATTTCTCGCCTGCTTCCGAATCCATGACGCACAAAAGACGGCATCGACCTATGCGGTCGGCGTCAGGGAGATGGGCATCCTGCGGCGACGCATTCTCGGCTTCGAACCGACACAGATGCAGATCCGGCGCGCCATCGCTCCTTATCTGGCGAAGCAGCTGGCCTATCACTACGCCTACAAGCTCGGCATCCTGCGATACTGAACCACGGCGCGAGCAGTGATCCCAAAATGTCGATCACCAGGGCTTGGCGCGCGCTCATTCCACCGCACGGCATACCCGCCCACGTGGTTGCCAGTCCGAAGAACTCGCCATAGAACAGAGTGACGCACCGCCAACAAGAACAACAGGTGAGGTCACACCATGGAAGCTCGCGTATCTGCCGCCTCAGCTTCATCGCGCCCATGGTCTCCGCCGCCCGATGCCAGCGACATCGTCAAGGGCATCCACGCCATGCTGCATCCGCGCAACATCGTGCTGGTGGGCGCGACCGACAAGCCCGGCAACTATGCCGAGCGCATCTGGAACAATTTGGTCAAATACGGCTACGAGGGCGGGCTCTATCCCGTCAATTCCAAGCGCGACACCATCTGGGGTGTCCCCTGCTACAAGGACTTTGCAAGCCTCCCGGAGAAGCCCGACCACGTGCTGGTGCTGGTGCCGGCGCGCTTTGCCGTGCAGGTGATCCGCGATGCCGCCGCGGCCGGCGCGCGCTCGGCCACCATCGTCACCTCGGGCTTCAGCGAGTTGCAGGACGAGGAAAGCCAGAAGCTCGCCGCCGAACTGCAAGCGGCCGTGCGCGAGACGGGATTGGCGGTCACCGGCCCGAACTGCCTCGGCAATTTGAGCGCGGGCGAAAAGCTCTTCACCAATATCGACGACCGTATCGTCACCATGGAACAGGGCGCGGTGGCGATTGCCGGGCAATCCGGCGCCATCGTCATGGCGATCCGCCAGGCCCTGGAAGATCGCGGCGTCGGGGTCGGCTACATGGTGACGACCGGCAACGAGGCAGGGCTCGAGACGCCGGACCTGATGCGCTATTTCGCCGAGGATCCTAGCATCAAGGTGATCGTGGTCTACCTCGAAGGCGTGCGCAACACCAAGGCATTCCGGGACGCCTGCAAGGCGGCGCGCGCCGCGAGCAAACCGGTGATCGCGCTCAAGCTCGGAGCGTCCGAGGGCGGCCGCGCGGCGGCGATGGCACATACCGGCGCGCTCGCGGGCTCGATCGAGACCTTCGACGCCATTGCAACGCGCGAAGGGGTCATCAGGGTCGGCGGGCTCGACGAGCTGATCGAGACCACCGAATGTTTCGTCCACGCCGCAGTGCCCAGGGGCGACCGGCTCGCCGCAGTGACGCTATCCGGCGGCAAGCGCGGCATGCTGATCGACGCCTTCGATGCAGAAGGCCTGAATTTTGCACCACTCAGCTCGCATGTCGGCTCGGAGCTGGCAAAGATGCTCGGGCCGGGCTCGATCGTCGGCAACCCGCTCGACGCCGGCTTTGCCGCGGTGGTCGATCCCTCCGTCTACATGAAATCGATCGGGCTGATGATCGACGACCCCGATATCGACATCGTCATCATCGATGCCGAGCTGCCGAAAGCGCCGCACGAGCTGCGCGAGCGCAATCTGCGCATCGTCGACGAGATGGCGAGCCGGGCCGGCAAGCCGGTGATCTATATCAGCGCGATGTCGATCGGCTTCACGGAGTTCACCAAGACCTTGCGCAAGTCGCTGCCGCATCTCGCGGTCATGCAGGGCATGGATCGCGCGGTGACTGCGATCAAGTCGCTGCTCGACTACGCCAAGCTGCGCAAGGAAGTGCCTGATATCGTCTCCAGCTCGAAGCCTGCAGCGCGCGCCGTGCTTGAGAAGGCGCTGAAATCGGCAATTGGCGCCGCGCTCGACGAGGTCGCCTCCAAGAAGCTGCTGAAGGCCTATGGCATCCCGATCTCGAAGGAGGCAATCGCACAGACGGCAGCCGAGGCCGTGAAGATCGCCAAGCAGATCGGCTTCCCCGTCGTGGCCAAAGTCGTCAGCGCCGAGATCCTGCACAAATCAGATATCGGCGGCGTGGTGCTGAATCTCAACAACCCGGCCGCGGTGAAGAAGGCGTTCGCCGACATCACCGCGCGGCTGAGCAAGCTGAAGGGCAAGCCGAAGCTCGACGGCATCCTGATCGCGCAACAGGTGAAGGCAGATCTGGAACTGGTGGTCGGCGCCTCCCTCGATGCCGAGATGGGCCCGGTCGTGCTGTTCGGCACTGGCGGCATCGACATCGAGCTGATGAAGGACGTCGCGCTCGCCGGCGCGCCGCTGGACGAGGCTGAGGCTCGACTCCTGATCGGCCGCACCAAGGCCGGTATCAAGATGCGCGGCTATCGGGGCAAACCGGCCTTGCACGAGGCCTCCGCGGTGAAGGCGCTGGTCGGCCTGTCCAACCTGATCGCGGATGCTGGCGACCGGATCGCCTCGATCGACGTCAATCCGTTCCTGATCAATGCCAAAACAGGCGTCGCCGTCGATGCCCTGATCGTGCTGAACAATGCTGCGGCCAAGAACACCGCCGGGCATTGATGTCGCTGAGGGCGGTTTAGCGCAGCGTAATCCGCCAATCCTTGCGACAAAACGCGAGAGGAAGTGGCGGGTTACGCTTCCCTAACTCGCCCATCCTATTATTGCGGCCACGCCATCATCCTTCCAACTTCCCCGCTTTGGCCGTAAAATCATCCCGCATGGCACGCGCGAGCAATCTGGTGATCGGAACGGCGACGCTGGCGGTGATCGCCGTGGCGTTCGGCGGCGTGCTCGGCGTGCAGAAATGGCGCACCCTCCAGAGCCGCAGCCAGTTGCGCGTGGTATTCGAGGGGGGCTCCGCCAGCGGATTGCGCCGCGGCGGACCGGTCAATTTCGATGGCGTCCCCGCCGGCCAAATCCTGTCGATCAAGCTGGACAATCCGCGCAAGGTCGTGGCCCTGGTGATGCTCGACAATACCGCGCCGATACGCAAGGACACCGTCGCGGGCATCGAGTTCCAGGGCCTCACCGGCGTCGCCGCGGTCTCGCTGATCGGCGGCGCGCCCTCGGCGCCGCCAGTGCCGCTGGACTCGGACGGCGTCCCCGTGCTGACCGCCGATCTCAGCGATGCCGAATCGATCGTCGACACCCTGCATAGCGTCGACCGTACGATCGTCAGCAACGCCCCGGCGATCAAGGAAGGCCTGCGCACGTTCGAGAACTACACCGCCGATCTCCGGAGCAAGGGCGGCGAAATCGATTCCGTCATGGCCAGGGTCGACAGCGCCTTCGCGGGCTTCGACAAGGCGGTCACAAAGATCGAAGGCGTGGTGCCCGGCTTTGCCGACGGCAAGGCGGATGAGCTGTTCGAAAAGATCCAGGGATTGCACGAACTCGCCGACACCATGAAAAAGAAATCGGCGAACTTCCTCGATGACATCCGTCGCTCGCTGCTCGACGTCAGCGAAGCCGCCAACAAGATGAGCGGGACACCCACGCCGGCCGCCGCTCCGCGACCGCCCCGGAAGCCGGCGCAGCAGAAACGGTAGCGCCTACCACGCGTAGCGGACGACGCCCTTGCCGGCGTAAGAGCGGGTGACGTTCGAGAACTCGCCCTCGAAAGTCGCCGACGCAGACCAGCCGTTCATCCAGCTCATCTGCACCGCCGCTGTGGTCAGCGCGGAATCGTGTGCTTGGGCGGCGCCGTTCACCACGAACGCCGATCCCGGCAACGTTTGGAAGACCGCACCGATGGTGCGATCCGGATTGTAGTCATGCGCCCAGGCGACGCGGCCGCGCAAGGTTATCAGGCCGCCGGCTGCGGCAAAGGACTTGTCCGCGCGCAGGCCGAGTTCGGTGCGGGTGCTGGTCACGTCCTTGGCGGCATAATTCAGCGCGAAGACGTTGCTGCCGACCACAGCGAACTCCGAATAGCTCGGAAGGCTGAACACGGTGGCCTGGAGCGCCGCATAGGGGGTGAGGCCGATCCACTGCCAGGCATAGCGATAGCCGCCCTCGACACGGCCCGAGAGCGCGTTGGCGTTGAACTGCGCACGCAATTGATCCACGCCGGCGGCGGTGACGATGCGATTGGTCGTGACGTCCTGCCAGCCATAGGCCAGCGCGGCCGTGACATAGGCCGGTCCTGCGTTGTGACGCACGAAGGCGCCGGCCTGGAACAAATCCGAGCGGCCCCAGCCGAGCCCGGTGACATTGAAGCCGGTGCCGCCGCCGGCGAGCGCAAAACCTACGATCGTCGACGGCGAGAAGCGATAATCCAGACCAACCGCCGTGCCGTACACGCTGCTGGTGGCGTTGTTCGAGCCAAGCGCCGCATTGCCGTCAGTGGCCTGCGAGCCGCCATAGCCGGCGGCCCAGACGTCCCAGCGCTGCTCGAATGTCAGCGGCGGTGCCTTGCGGTAGATCGAAGCAAGGGCTTCGTTCGCGTTCTTGCGGGTCGCGGCATAGGCAGTCGCGTTCGTCTCGTCGGCATAGGGCGTCGCGCCCGGTGCGCCGCCGCGTCCCGCGCTGAAGACGTCGGTCAACAAGCCGATAAATTGGTTCATCGCATTGAACGTCGTCTGCTGCGATCCCGTCCCTGATTCGCCGGAGGCTTGCGTCAGTCCCGTCGGCGAGAGATTCGCCAGCACCACGGGAAGGCTGCCGGTGTTGTCGAAGTAGTGCGTCAGAATGTTGGCGACATTCTGCTGGTTGATATTGAGGCCGCCGCCATAGCCCAGCGCGAGATCCAGGAAGACGTTGTTGGGGTCGTAGCTCAGGGTCGCATGCAGGTTCGATGACAAACCCGCGACGACCGGATTGAAGCTGTCGGGCAGCGTGCCCGCGTTCAGGATCGTGTAGTGCTTCGCGATCGAGCCGGTCGGTACGACGACGACCGTGGCGCCGGCGAGCGTCGCCGTTCCCGTGACGACCGCGACGCCGTTGCTGGTGCCCGAGACCTGCACCATGTAGTGCGACGCCGACGTAAACGAGAGATCACCGGACACGTTGAGCGTCCCGGTGGGACTGCCCGGTGCTAGCGTACCGCCGTTGACGGAGATGGAGCTTCCGACCGTGCCGACGCCACCGAACGTGCCGCCGGCCGCGACACTCACATTGCCATTGATGGTGCCGGCCAGCGTGAGCGTGCCGCCCAGCACGTTCCAGTCCTGATTACCCGTGCCGGTCACCGTCCAGGTCGAATTGTCGACCTTGTTGAAGGTCGAGAAGCCGTCATACTGAAGAAGGGGACCGATCAGGTCGAGGTTGAACGTATCCTTGCCGATGCCTCCGAGCTGGAACGTGTCGACGCCAGTGCCGAGCACCAGGCCGTTGATGATGCTGCCGGGTCCTAGCGTCAGCGTGTTGGGGCCGCAGACACAAAACTCGATTGCAGCGATTCCGGCCGCAGCGTTGATGGTCCCGGAGTTGAAGACGTTGGCCCCGCCGCTCACGCTGATGCCGACGCCGCCAGCACCGACGGTGATGGTTCCGGTATTGACAACGTGGTTTGTCGTTGTGAACGAGCTCACGTCGATGCCGAAGCCGGAATCGCCGACCGTGATCGTACCTCTGTTGATGATGGTGTTGGAATCACCGAGAGCTACGATGCCCTCGGCGAAATCGGCCCCTGTGATCCGTCCATTGTTGCTGATCGTGGAGGACAGGCCCGTAAACGCGATGCCCGCACCGCCCAGACCCACGCTGATCGTCCCGTTTTGGTTGATCGCGACCCGATTGCCCTGCACCGCAATGCCGGCGGACGTGCCATCGCCCGACTTGATCGAGCCACTATTGGTGACCTTGGCGTCATCACCGAACAAGGCGATGCCGGCACCAAAGTCGCCGGCCGTGATTGCGCCGAAATTGCTGACGATTTGAAAACTACCCTGCATAAAGATGCCAGCGGCACCCTGCCCGACCGAAATCGTGCCGGTGGCGGTGTTGGTGACCGTGTTGTTATCCATGGTCGCAACGATGCCGCCGGAGAAGCCGGAGGAATCGCCGACCTTGATCGCGCCTGCATTGGTCACGGTCGTGCCACCGAACGAAGCGAAAATCCCGATTGAATCATCGAGTCCGGTGATCGTGCCCGTCGCGGCGTTGGTGATCGTGTTGCTCTGGACCGCGAAGATGCCCGCGCCCGACGCGCCGATGGACAGCGCACCGCTGTTGCTAACGCTATTGTTGTTTCCTACCGAGATCGCGCTGCCGTGGTCGCCGGTGGTGACGGTCCCGGCATTGATGATGATGTTGTGATCGAGCGCGGAGATACCGAGGCCGTTATCAAGCACCGTGATGGCGCCGTTGTTGGTCACGGTGTTCGAATTGCCGCCATTGATGCCGGTGAGGCCCGAGCCCGCCGCCACCGTGCCGTTGTTAGTGATGACGTTGGTGTCATTGACGTTGATCGCCGCCGTGCCGTTATCGTTGACGCTGGCGCCAGTCAGCACATTTACGGTCAGATTGGTGACGCCGCCGCTTGCCGCAAAGCCGTCGGCATCGGTGCCGCTACAGGTGACGGTCTGCCCGCTTGCCGCCGGGTCGGGCGCGCAGTCCGCCTGCGCAGGTGTCGCCGATAGGCCGAGGCTGAGAACGACCGCCACGACAGACGAAGCGACCGCGGCAAGGCGCAGCCCAATCCGACCAGCCTTCGGCGGCCCAAATTCCACTTTGATGCCCTCAGTCCAGCGCTCCCCAGCGGCGCCGCCGGCAAACTAGGCCGCCGGGCCCCTCCGTGGAACTACGGAATCGGCGGAATCGCTGGGGGACAGCAAAACCGGACTGATTCAGCGGACCATGTTGCACCAGAGGCACGCTTTTCCGGCGCAGCCTAGTCGATCCACGACGTTTGCGTGTGCGGTTCGGTCGCAGTATTGACCGTCGTTCACATCAATGACTGATCATCTGGGGCGGCGCCGCGTCCCAACGGGAGCGAGCGGCACGCCTTCACACACACTGATTTGGGCAACGGCTTAGTAATTGGTGGGCGCCGCTTCATTCGGGATGCCGTCGATCGGGCATTCGGCGGTACCGGGCGTCGCGCGCGTCATCGCCTCGACCATGTCCCGGGTGCCTTCGGGATCGGCGATCCAGTTCTTGTAGAAATCATAGGGGCAGACGGCGAGGCCGCGCGGGCTTTCGCCGGAATTGATCATGCCGGTGTAGCCGCGGTGGACCAGCTTGTAGAGATGGTTCTGCGACTGGCCGTTGCGGCGCGCATCGCGGATCAGATGCTTCGACAGCTGGGCATATTGGATGCCGTAGTCCTCCTCGCCGCACTCGCCGAGGGTGCGGCCGTCGAAACCGATGATCGCGGAGTGACCGAAGTAAGAATAGACGCCGTCGAAGCCGGCAGCGTTGGCGACCGCGACATAGACATTGTTGGCCCATGCCATCGCTTTTGAAATCAGGATCTGCTGCTCCTTGGCCGGATACATGTAGCCCTGGCAGCGCACGATCAGCTCGGCCCCCTTCATGGCGCAGTCGCGCCAGATCTCCGGGAAGTTGCCGTCGTCGCAGATGATCAGGCTGACCTTCATCCCTTTCGGGCCGTCGGAGACATAGGTGCAATTGCCGGGATACCAGCCCTCGATCGGCACCCACGGCATGATCTTGCGGTACTTCTGCACGATGTCACCCTTGTCGTTCATCAGGATCAGGGTGTTGTAGGGCGCCTTGTGCGGATGCTCCTCGTGGCGCTCGCCGGTGAGCGAGAACACGCCCCACACCTTGGCCTTGCGGCAGGCCTCCGCAAAAATCGCGGTCTCTTCACCGGGCACCGCGCAAGCGGTCTCATACATCTCCTTGGAGTCGTACATGATGCCCTGGGTGGAGTATTCCGGGAAAATCACCAGGTCCATGCCGGGAAGGCCGGTCTTCATGCCCACCACCATGTCGGCGATCTTGCGGGCGCTGTCGAGCACCTCGGCCTTGGTGTGCAGGCGCGGCATCTTATAGTTGACCACCGCGACGCCGACGGTGTCGTTGCTGCTGGAGATGTCACCGTGAAGCATTTGAATTGCTCCTCTACTCTGTTTGAGATTGCCGCGTGAATCAGTGACTGATCATCCAGGGCCGCGCGGTGGGAAAACCCTTGGCACCGCTCCTGGTCTTGGTCACCAGCCGCGCCGGCTTGTTCTTATCCGGCGCGTTCTTTGACGAATTCTTGCCCGTGGAGCAGCAGCCGCAACCGGGGCCATGCGAGGCCTTGTATTGCGCCAGCGTCTGCGGCGCGTGCGTGCTGCGCTCGTTGGCGGCGTGAGCCTTGCGCGTCTCCGACGGCATGCAGAAGAAGTTCGGGGCGGTCAGAATCACGCGGGGCGCCATGATTTCACATTGCGGACAGGCTTGCGGATCGTCGCATTCGGCCATCGGGCGCATATCCTTGAACGGACCGCAATCGTCACAGAGATATTCATAGACCGGCATCGCATCATCCCTACGCTGTTGTCTGTGAGAGAACTGTCGCGGCGGATGCGGGGCGGCAGATACGCCGTCTCGCATCCGGTCGCGCAGGGATTACTTGTCCGGCGATATCGGCATCTGGATATCGCCCTTGATGTGCTTGATCGGACCTGCCGAGGACGGCATCACGTCGAAGTCGAAGATTTCCGTCGGCAGCCATAATGTGGCACAGGCATTGGGCACGTCGACGACGCCGGAGATGTGCCCCTGAACCGGTGCCGTACCAAGGATCGAATAGGCCTGGGCGCCGGAGTAGCCGAACTTCTTCAGATATTCGATCGCATTCAGGCAGGCCTGGCGGTAGGCGATGGTGACGTCGAGATAGTGCTGCTTGCCGGCCTCGTCGACCGAGATGCCTTCGAAGATCAGATAGTCCTTGTAGTTCGGTGTGATCGGCGACGGCTTGAAGATCGGATTCTTGACGCCGTACTTCGCCATGCCGTCCTTGATCACCTCGACCTTCAGATGCAGCCAGCCGGCCATCTCGATCGCACCGCAGAAGGTGATCTCGCCGTCGCCCTGACTGAAGTGGAGATCGCCCATCGAGAGACCGGCGCCGGGCACGTAGACCGGGAAGTAGATCTTCGAGCCGCGCGAAAGGTCCTTGATGTCGCAATTGCCGCCATGCTCCCGCGGCGGCACGGTGCGCGCGCCTTCGGCTCCGATCTTGTCCTTGACCTCGCCCTTGGCGCGGCCGCCATGAGCGGTCGGCGCGAACGGCGGATTGGCGAGGCCGGGCACACGGGTCGGATTGGTTGCGATCAGCTCGGCCTCGCGCTTGTTCCAGGTGTCCAGCATCTTCGGATCGGGGAGACAGCCGATCAGGCCGGGATGGATCAGGCCGGCGAAGTTGACGCCCGGAATATGCCGCGACGAGGTGTAGAGACCCTTGATGTCCCAGATCGACTTCTGCGCCAGCGGGAAATGATCCGTAAGAAATCCGCCGCCGTTCTGCTTGGAGAAGAAGCCGTTGAAGCCCCACATGCTCTCCTTCATCGGGCCAACGTCGAGCAGGTCGACGACGAGGAGGTCACCGGGCTCGGCGCCCTTGACGCCGATCGGGCCGGAGAGGAAGTGCACGATCGACAGATCGATGTCGCGCACGTCGTCGGCGGAATCGTTGTTCTTGATGAAACCGCCGGTCCAGTCATAAGTCTCGATGATGAAGTCGTCGCCGGGATTGACCCAGGCCACGATCGGAATGTCGGGGTGCCAGCGGTTATGCACCATGTCATTTTCATAGGCCGACTTGGTGAGATCGACCTTGATCAGTGTCTCTGGCATCGAGAGGCTCCCCTTTTACACGGTTGGTTAGACGGACAGATATTTCGAGACCTGTGCGGCATCGACGGCGCCGCGCGGATCATCACGGACGATCTCGCCGTTCTCGATCACCAGCACACGGTCGGCGATATCGAGCGCGAAGCTCAGGACCTGCTCGGACACGACGATTGAAAGCCCCTTCTCGTCGCGGATGTGCTTGAGCGTGCGCGCCATCTCCTTGATGATCGACGGCTGGATACCTTCGGTCGGCTCGTCGAGCAGCAGCACTTTTGGCTTGGTCGCCAGCGCACGAGCGATCGCGAGTTGTTGCTGCTGGCCGCCGGAGAGATTGCCCCCACGGCGGTCCTTCATCTCCAGCAGCACCGGAAACAGTTCGTAGATGTCACCGGGCACTTCGGTTCCGCCGGAGACCACGAGGCCGGTCTCGATGTTCTCCTTCACCGTCATGGTAGAAAAGATCATGCGGCCTTGCGGCACATAGGCGAGCCCCTTGGCCACCCGCTCGTAGCTCGGCAGGCTGCCGAGCTCGGCGCCGTCCATGGTCACCGAGCCACTCTTGGCCGGCAGGATCCCCATCAGCGATTTCATCAGCGTGGTCTTGCCCATGCCGTTGCGACCCATGATCGCCACGATCTCGTTGGGCGCGACTTTGACGTTGAGCCCGTGCAGCACCTCGCTCTGGCCGTAGGCGACGTGAAGATCAGAAATAGCCAGCATCGTCGCGCTCCTTAGTGACCGAGATAAACTTCGACGACCTTGGGATCGTTCTTCACCTTTTCCATGGTGCCTTCCGAGAGGATCTGGCCCTGGTGAAGCACGGTGACCTTGTGCGCGATGTCCTCGACGAACTTCATGTCGTGCTCGATCACGAGCACCGAGCGGTTTTTGATGATGCGGTTGAGCAGCTCGGCGGTCTTGGTGCGTTCGGACACGCTCATGCCGGCGACGGGCTCGTCCAGCATGAGCAGGTCAGGATCCTGAATCAGCAGCATGCCGATCTCGAGCCATTGCTTCTGGCCATGACTGAGCTCGGAGGCATAGGTGTTGAGCTTGTCCTTGAGGAAGATCATCTCGGCAACCTCTCCGACGCGTGACCTCACCAGCTGGTCACGCTGGAACGTGAGTGAGCCGAATACGGTGCGGCCGCGCGGAAACGAGATCTCGAGATTCTCGAACACGGTGAGGTCTTCGAACACCGACGGCGTCTGGAACTTGCGGCCGACGCCGGCCTTGACGATCTCGTTCTCCTTCAGCTTGGTCAGCTCGGTCCCGCGAAACTGGATCGAGCCTTCGGTCGCCTTGGTCTTGCCGCAGATCAGGTCAAGCACCGTGGTCTTGCCGGCCCCATTGGGGCCGATGATGACGCGGATCTCGTTCTCCTCGACGTAAAACGAGAGATCGTTGACGGCCTTGAAGCCGTCGAAGGAAACCGTCAGCCCGGAGACCGCGAGCAGGAATTCCTTGGGCTGATGACCGACGAGCATGATCTATCTCCTCACTGCCAGCGTGGCATCGGCATCGCGATGACCGACGAGCATGACCTATCTCCTCACTGCCAGCATGGCATCGGCATCGTGATGACCGACGAGCATGATGGTCTCCTCACTCTGCTGGTGCGCCGTCGGCAACCGAATTGTCGCTCCAGCCCGGCTTCTTGCGCGAGGCGAAAAGGCGGTCGACGCGCGGCTGCACATAGTCGGCCCAGAGCCCCGACAGGCCGTTCGGGAAAGCGAGCACGACCGCGATGAACAGCGCGCCGAGACCAAACAGCCAGAGTTGCGGAAAGGATTCCGACAGGCTGGTCTTGGCGAAGTTCACCAGAATGGCCCCCCATATCGCGCCAAAGATCGACATCCGTCCGCCGACCGCGGTGTAGATCACCATCTCGATCGACGGCACGATGCCGACAAAGGACGGCGACATGAAACCGACATTGAGCGCGAACATGGCCCCGCCGATCGCGGCGAAAACCGCGGCCATACAGAACGCAAAGATCTTGAAGTTGGCGACGCTGTAGCCGGAGAAGCGGACGCGGTCCTCCTGTTCGCGCATAGCCACCAGGATGCGGCCGAGCTTGGTCAGGCGGATGAACTGCGCGATGCCGATGCAGGCGAACAGCAGCACCACTTCGACGAAGTACAAGATGACCTTGGCGTGGTCGGGCCGGATGTCCCATCCCTTGAGGGTGCGCAGGTCGGTCATGCCGTTGATGCCGCCGGTGTAGCCCTGCTGGCCCACGATCAGGATGGTGAGGATGGCCGCCACCGCCTGGGTGATGATGGCAAAGTAGGTGCCGCCCACGCGCCGCTTGAACATCGCAGTGCCGATGATCAGCGCGAAGATGCCGGGGACCAAGATGATGGCGAGGATGGTGAAGGCGAGACTGTGAAACGGCTGCCAGAACAGTGGCAGTGACGTGATCTGATTCCAGTCCATGAAGTCCGGGATGCCTGGCGTCGACTGGATTTTGGTATTTTCGACGCTGGAGGCCTCCAGCTTGAGGAACATCGCCATGCAATAGCCGCCGAGGCCGAAGAACACGCCCTGCCCCAGACTGAGAATGCCGCCGTAGCCCCAGCACAGCACGAGACCGAGCGCGACGAAGGCGTAGGTCAGATACTTCGCGACGAGGTTGAGACGGAACACATCCAGCGAGAGCGGCAGGATCACGAACAGCACGGCGGCCAGCACGAGGAAGCCCATGAGCTCGGATCGATTGAAGAAGCGTGAGTTGATGACCATGACTTGCCTGCTTCTTGTTATTTGCGGACCTTGAGGGCGAAGAGACCCTGCGGCCGCAGCATCAGGATTCCGACAACGGCAAGCAGCGTCAGCACCTTAGCCATCGAGCCCGACAGGAAGAACTCGAGGGTGGATTGGGTCTGCGAGATTGAGAAGGCCGATGCGATGGTGCCGAGCAGGCTTGCCGCGCCGCCGAACACGACCACCAGGAACGTATCGACGATGTAGAGCTGTCCGGAGGTCGGCCCGGTCGAGCCGATCATGGTGAAGGCGCTCCCAGCGACACCGGCAATGCCGCAGCCGAGGCCGAAAGTGTAGCGATCCACCTTTTCGGTGTTGATGCCGACGGCACCGGCCATGATGCGGTTCTGCACGACGGCGCGCACCTGTCGACCCCAGCGCGATTTGTACATCACGTAGGCGACGCCGACAGTGATCAGGACGGTGAGGCACATCACGAAGACGCCGTTGATCGGCACTTCGATGCTGTCGGTCACGTGCAGCGAGCCGAGCATCCATTGCGGCAGCTCGACGCCGACCTCGCGCGCGCCGAACACGGAGCGATAGGCCTGTTGCAGGATCAGGCTGAGGCCCCAAGTCGCGAGCAGCGTGTCGAGCGGGCGCTTGTAGAGATGCCGTATCAGCACCCATTCCACCAGCATCCCCAACGCACCGGATGCGACAAAGGCCAGGATCATCGCGAGGAAGAAATAGCCGCTGAACAGGCTCGGCAAATAGGATTGGAAGAAGCTCGAGGTCATCCAGGTGACGTAGGCCCCAAGGATCATGAACTCGCCATGGGCCATGTTGATGACGCCCATCTGGCCGAAGATGATCGCAAGACCCAGCGCCATCAGGACGTAGACGGAGAACAGGATCAGTCCTGCAAAGCCCTGCATGACGAAGATGGAGCCAAGGTCACCAAGCGAGTAGTCGCCGAACATCGATGTCCTCCGTCGGGAAAGGGTCCCGCGTCGCGAGCAGGTTCGCGACGCGGGGGTCTTGGGCGTGGATTTGCGGTCCACGCCAGGGAGAGGTTTTGCCTGAGAGGGAAACGGCGACGAACGCCGTGACTAACTGATAGATCTCGTCTTACTGGTAGCCCTTGGGGAACGGATCCGGCTCGACCAGATCGGCGGTCTCGTAGATCAGTTCGAACTGGCCATCGAGCTTGGCGCGTCCCACCCGGGTCTTCGACCAGAGGTGATGATTTTCGTGGATGCGCACATAGCCTTCCGGAGCGCCCTTGAACTCGATGCCCGGCGACGCCGCGGCGATCTTGTCGATGTCGAAGGAGCCCGCCTTCTCCACCGTCAACTTCCACAACCACGGTCCGAGATAGGCAGCCTGGGTGACGTCTCCGATCACGGTCTTCTCGCCCCACATCTTCTTGAACGCAGGAACGAAGGTCTTGTTGTTCGGATTGTCGAGCGACTGGAAGTACTTCATGCAGGCATAGGCGCCCGCGATGTTCTCGCCGCCAATGCCGTCGATCTCGTCTTCGGTCACCGAGATCGTGAGCAGCGCCTGCTTGGAGAGGTCGATGCCGGCCGCCTTGAGCTGCTTGTAGAACGCGACGTTCGAGCCGCCGACGACGTCGGTGAAGATCACGTCGGGCTTGGTCAGCTTGATCTTGTTGATGACCGAATTGAACTGCGTATTGCCGAGCGGATAATACTCTTCGCCGACCACCTTGCCCTTCAGCACGTTCTCGACATGCTTGCGCGCAATCTTGTTCGAGGTGCGCGGCCAGATGTAGTCGGAGCCGATGAAGAAGAACGACTTGGCGCCCTTCTCCTTGGCGATCCAGTTCAGGCCGGCGAGGATCTGCTGAGTGGCTTCCTGACCTGTGTAGATCACGTTCTTGGACTGCTCGAGACCTTCGTAGAAGGTCGGGTAATAGAGCATGCCGTTGTACTGCTCCATGACGGGCAGCACGGCCTTGCGGGACGCCGAGGTCCAGCAGCCCATGATCGCCGCGACCTTGTCGTTGACCAGCAGCTTCTTGGCCTTCTCGGCAAAGGTCGGCCAGTCGCTGGCGCCGTCTTCCTGGATGAACTTGATCTTGCGACCGAGCACGCCGCCCATGGCATTGATCTGCTCGATGGCAAGCTTTTCGGCTTCGATCGAGCCGGTCTCGGAGATGGCCATGGTGCCGGTCGCCGAATGCAGGATGCCGACCGTCACCTCGGTGTCGGTGACCGCGAGACCCGTGGTGTTGACTGCCGAGGTCGCTGGGGCCTGCGCAAAAGATGCTCGCGGTAGCATGGTGATGGCCGGCACGGCCGCCATTCCCATCAATAATTTGCGCCGGAGCGGCGATAACAGGCCCTTGTTCGCTTCGTCTGACATGAGCACCCCACTGTTGTTCGAGGACACGCGATTGGTGCCGTGAGGATGGCTCGAATTTGTGCACTGCAAGCATACGCAAGATCGCGTATACTGCACCGCAAAATGACGACGTAGGCTTTTGGTACGGATTTTGCGAGGGGGTCCGGCGCGTTCGGGAGTAGGAGTGGGGGCTGAAGTGGCAGGGCGGCAGCGAATAGATCGCGTCAGGCGCCAGTACAACCAATGGGTCGCCAACCAGACGCTGGAAGACTACGCGCTGCGCTTCACCGCCAAGAGCGCGCGCCGGTGGTCCGCTGCCCGCGTCGCCAACACTGCCCTGGGCGCCATCTCCTTTCTCGCGCTTGAGGCGATCGGCGGCACCATCACCCTGAATTACGGGGTTACCAACGCCACCGCCGCGATCCTCGTCGTCTCCATCATCATCTTCTGCTGCGGCGTCCCGATTGCCTATTATGCCGCCAAATGCGGCATCGACATTGACCTGCTCACCCGCGGCGCCGGCTTCGGTTATATCGGCTCGACCGTCACGTCGCTGATCTACGCCTCCTTCACCTTCATCTTCTTCGCGATCGAAGCGGTGATCCTGGCCACGGCGCTCGAGATGTGCTTCGGCATTCCGCGCCCGATCGGCTATCTCATCAGCGCGGTCGCGATCATCCCGCTTGTCACCTACGGCATCACGCTGATCAGCCGCTTCCAGCTCTGGACGCAGCCGATCTGGATCATCCTGCACATCCTGCCCTTCGCGGCGATCGCCTGGGCCAACCCTTACTCGTTCACGGAATGGCGCAAATTCGCCGGCGAGCACGGCGACCCCAGCGGACATTTCGATCTACTGCTGTTCGGCGTAGCATCCTCCGTGGTGTTTTCGCTGGTGGCTCAGATCGGCGAGCAGGTCGACTTCCTCAGGTTTCTGCCGCGCGACCGCCGCACCTCGCGAACGTCGTGGTGGGCCGCCCTGCTGATCGCGGGGCCCGGCTGGATCATCTTCGGCGCGCTGAAATTGCTGCTGGGCTCGTTTCTCGCCTTCTTCGCGCTGAGCCACGGCCTCTCCAGCGAGCTGGCGGCCGAGCCTGCGCACATGTATCTCGAGGCGTTTCGCTACGTGTTGTCGCAGCCGGACATGGCTCTGGCACTCACCGGCGCGTTCGTGATCCTGTCGCAGCTCAAGATCAACGTCACCAACGCCTATGCAGGCTCGATCGCCTGGTCGAACTTCTTCTCGCGTCTCACTCATAGCCATCCGGGCCGGGTCGTCTGGCTGGTGTTCAACGTGATGGTGGCCTTGCTGCTGATGGAGATCGGCGTCTACAAGGCGCTGGAGCAGACGCTCGCGCTCTACTCCAATGTCGCGATCGCCTGGGTCGGTGCGCTGGTCTCTGATCTCGTGGTCAACAAGCCCCTCGGCCTGCGCCCGCCGCAGATGGAGTTCAAGCGCGCCCATCTCTACGACATCAACCCGGTCGGCGTCGGCGCGATGACGATCGCGACCATCGTCTCGATCGCGGCATTCTACGGCCTGTTCGGCTCGACCATGAAAGCGCTCGCGGCCTTCGTCGCGCTGACGGTCGCCTTCGTCACCGCGCCCGTCATCGCCTGGCTCACCGACGGAAAATATTACATCGCGCGCAAGCCGAAGAGGAGTTGGGCCAACATCGAATCGATCCAGTGCTGCATCTGCGAGCACCATTTCGAGCCGGAGGACATGACCTCCTGTCCTGCCTATGCCGGCCCGATCTGCTCGCTATGCTGCTCGCTCGATGCGCGCTGCCACGATTTGTGCAAACCGCATGCGCGCGCGCAGGTGCAGTTCGCCGACGCACTCGCCAGGATCTTGCCGCAGGCGATCTATCAGCGGATCAACTCGCAGTTCGGCCACTACATCGGTGTGTTCGTGGTCTCCGCGGGCCTCGTCGCGCTGGTGCTGGGGCTGATTTACCTCCAGAGCTCGGTCAGCGTGCCTGGCGAGAACATGCTCGTCTCCAACGTGCTCTGGAAGGTGTTCTTCTCGCTCAGCATCATCATCGGCGTGGTGGCCTGGCTGTTCGTGCTGGCGCAGCAGAGCCGACGGGCCGCCGAGGCCGAGACCCGACGCCAGACCACGCTGCTGATTCAGGAGATCGACGCCCACAAGCGCACCGATGCCGAGCTCCAGCGCGCCAAGGAAATCGCAGAATCCGCCAACCTCGCCAAGAGCCGCTACGTGGTGGGCCTGAGCCACGAGCTGCGCTCGCCGCTGAATGCGATCAGCGGCTATGCCCAACTCCTGGAGCAGGACACCACGCTCAACACCAAGCCGCGCGACCAGGTCCGCGTCGTCCGCCGCAGCGCCGATCACCTCTCCGGCCTGATCGACGGCATTCTGGACATCTCCAAGATCGAGGCGGGGCGGCTGTACCTGTCGCGCGACGAGGTGCGCCTGACCGAATTCCTCGACCAGCTCGTCGGCATGTTCCGCCTTCAGGCCGCGGCCAAGAGCATCGACTTCGTGTTCAGGCGGCCGGCGCATTTGCCGGTCGTGGTCTATGCCGACGAGAAGCGGCTGCGCCAGGTGCTGATCAATCTGCTGTCCAACGCGATCAAATTCACCCAGGTCGGCAGTGTGCAGTTCGTGGTGCACTATCGCAGCCCGGTCGCGGAGTTCGAGGTGATCGACACCGGCCCCGGCATCCAGGGCGACGATCTCGAACGCATCTTCGCACCTTTCGAACGTGGCGCGCTCGGTGTCTCGCAGCCGCAGACCGGCACGGGGCTGGGCCTCACCATCAGCCGGTTGCTCGCCGGCGTCATGGGCGGCGACATCAAGGTCTTGAGCACGGTCGGCAGCGGCAGCACGTTCAAGGTCAAGATGCTGCTATCCGAAGTCACCAATCCGCAGCGCATTGCGCCGGTGGAGGCCCCGATCTCGGGCTATCACGGCGCGCGCAAGACCATCCTCATCACCGACGACGATCCCGTGCATCGCGACCTCCTGCGCGAGGTGTTGACCCCACTCGGCTTCATCCTGCTCAGCGCGCCCGACGGGCCTGGCTGCCTGGCGCTAGCCCAGCACTGCCGGCCTGATCTGTTCCTGCTCGATATCTCCATGCCTGGCATGGACGGCTGGACGGTGGCGGAGACGCTGCGCGCCAGCGGCCACCATCAGGCGCGCATCCTGATGGTGTCTGCCAGCGCGCTCGAGGCGCACGGCACACCGCTGGCACAGCCTTTCCACGACGGCTACCTGATGAAGCCGATCGATATTCCCAGGCTTTTGGAAAGTATCCGCCAGCTTCTCAAGGTCGAATGGCAATACGGCTCGGAGGAGATCGCGGTGCCGCTGTGGCGGCCGGAGAGCGGCTCGCGGCCGCCTGTACGACACATCGAGGCTCTGATCGGGCTCGGTCAGATCGGCTACGTCAAGGCTATCCAGTTGAAGCTGGACGAGATCGGCAGTGAGCACCCTGAACATGCCGACTTCGTCGCGGAAATGCGGTCGCTGATCGACCGCTTCGATCTCGGCCAGTACATGGCCACATTGAAGACGTTGCATGCGTATGAGCACTGAGTCGAAAAAGCGCGACGTCGCGCTCGTTGTTGACGACTCCCCGGAGACGCTGCGGCTGCTCACCGACGCGCTCGACAGCGCCGGGATGACGGTGATGGTGGCGCTCGATGGCGCGGCCGCGATGCGTATCGTCGACCAAATCACGCCTGACATCGTGCTGCTCGACGCTGTGATGCCGGGCATGGACGGGTTCGAGACCTGCCGCCGCCTCAAGCGCGATGCGGGCCTTGCCAATGTCCCGGTGATATTCATGACGGGGCTCGCCGAGACCGAGCACATCGTGCGCGGGCTGGAGGCCGGCGGCGTCGACTACGTGACCAAGCCGATCGTGATCGAGGAGATGCTGGCGCGGATCCGCGTTCATCTCGGCAATGCGCGGCTGACGCAAAGCGCACGCGCCGCGCTCGATGTCTCCGGCCGATTCCTGTTCGCGGTCAACCGCCAGGGCAAATTGTTGTGGGCGACCCCGCAGGCGCAGAAGCTGCTGGCGGACCACCACGGCGCGCAGGCCGACGACGATTTCGTCCTGCCGGTATCATTGCTGCAATGGCTGGAGCAGGCGAAGGGCAAGGGCAGCTCGAAGTCTCAGGCGGCTTCCTTGCCCGACAATCCTCAGCTCCGGCTGTACTACATGGGCGAGACCGCACCGAACGAGTTCCTGCTGCGGCTCTCCAGGGAATCCGGCACCGCGCCGCCACCCGAGTTCACCAGCGAGCTCGGCCTCACTACCCGCGAAGGCGAGGTGCTGGCCTGGCTCAGCAAGGGCAAAACCAACCGCGACATCGCGCAGATTTTGGGCTTGAGCCCGCGCACGGTCGACAAGCATCTCGAGCAGATCTACTCCAAGCTTGGAGTCGAGAACCGGACCGCGGCTGCGGCGATTGCAACGAATGCGACAAGAAGGAATTCGTAGTCTTGCTCCGAGTGAGTTGGGATGTGACTCAGCACACCGTGTCGTCCCGGCGAAGGCCGGGACCCATAACCCCAGGGAGTGATTTGGCGAAGACTAGTCGTTCGGACTAGCACCGTCCGCAATCGATAGGCCTCGCTGTATGGGTCCCGGCCCCCGTGCGCAATTGCGCACTAGGCCGGGACGACGTTGCAATGCTTGGTTAGCGCCTAGTCCTCACCCGTACACAAACTCCCCGCCATCCAGATTCGTCTTCGGGATCTCGTCCTTTTCGGTCCAGTAATCCTGGCTGTGCTGCCATTCCGGCTTGTCGCCGCGCTTGGGCAGCAGGTCCATGTTGCGCATCATGTAGCCGGGATTGAAGTTTTCCGGATCGATCCAGGGCAGGATCGGCATGTTGTGGTCTTCGGCGCGTAACTTGACCTCGACCTTCTTCTTGCCTTTGGCCTTCATGTGACCGAGCAGGCGGCAGACGAAGTCAGCGACGAGATCGACGCGCAGCGTCCAGCTGGCGCGGAAATAGCCGAAGACCCAGACCATGTTCGGCACGCCCGTGAACATCATGCCGCGATAGGTGACGGTGTCGCCGAAAGCGAGCGGCTTGCCGTCGACCTCGAAGGCGATGTCGCCGAGCGCCGCGAGATTGAAGCCGGTTGCGGTGACGATGACGTCGGCCTCAAGCAGCTTGCCGGATTTGAGCTGGATGCCGTTCTCAACGAAGAACTCGATCTCGTCGGTGACGACGGACGCCTTGCCGCTGGCGATGCCCTTGAACAGATCGGCATCGGGCACGAAGGCGATGCGCTGCCGCCACGGCCGGTAGCTCGGCGTGAAATGCGTGTCGACATCGTACTCCGGACCGAGCACTGCGCTGATCTGCCCGATCAGCTCCTTTTTCACCTGCTCGGGTTTTGACAAGCAAAGCTTGGTGAACGCGTCCTGCTCGAACAGGATCTTGCGGCGAACGATCTCGTGGATCCAGGCCTCGTCGACCTGCAGCCGGCGCAGCTCCTCCGCGATCTCGATGGCGTTGCGGCCGAGACGGAAATAGGTCGGCGAACGCTGCAGCATCGTGACATGCGCGCATTTGTCGGCAATGTTCGGCACCAGCGTCGCCGCCGTCGCGCCGGAGCCGATCACGACGACTTTCTTGTTCGCGAGGTCGATATCATCAGGCCAGGTCTGCGGATGAACGATGCGGCCCTTGAAGCGATCGGTACCTTTCCATTCCGGCGTATAGCCTTCCGAATGGCGGTAATAGCCCTGGCACATCCAGAGGAAGTTCGCAGTGAATGTTTTCGCTTCGCCGGCGTCGGTCGTCACCGCCTCGATAGTCCAGAGGTTTTGCTCGCTCGACCAGCTCGCCGAATTGATCTTGTGCTTGTAGCGGATATGCCGCGCGATATCGTTTTCGTCGATCACCTCGTTCATGTAGGCGAGGATTTCCTCGGCGGTCGCGATCGGCGGCCCGACCCAGGGCTTGAAGCTATAACCGAAGGTGTGGAGATCGCTGTCGGAGCGGATGCCGGGATAGCGATGCGTGGTCCACGTGCCGCCGAACGTCGCCTGCGTTTCCAGGATGACGAAGCTCGCACCCGGAAGCTGCTTGGTCATGTGATAGGCGCTGCCGATGCCCGAGATGCCGGCGCCGACGATCAGCACGTCGAAATGTTCAGAAGCCTGTTTGGCCGTGGCGTGACTGCGAACAGCGACATTCATTGTTGCTTCTATGCCTTGCTTGTTTTTGTGGCCGCCCTTGGTTGGGCGGCGCGTTTCCTCCGCGACGGACATGGTCGCCCATCGCGCTTCCGCTTCAAGATGACATAGATCGGGTCGCGGTCAAATCACAGCGCCGCACCCCAGCTCCGCGCGGTCTGCAAGATCCAGTCGCGATAGAGCGTGAGCGGCGTAACACCGGTCAGCCCGCCGCAGCCGGCGGCTCCGTTCGGCCCCGTGGACCAGCTGATGACGCCGACGAGCACGGATCCGGTCGGCTTGTCCTCGAACACGGGACCGCCGGAATCGCCAGTGCAGGCGCCAATTCCGTCGCGAACACCGTTGGTTACGGGGTCGACCAGCCGGATCTGGAGCGTGCCGGGCTGACCCGTCGCGACGAGGCCGGCAACACGCGTCGCGCCGCCACTCTTGCCCTCGCCACGCACGGTGACGCCGATACCGGCGACGACGAAGCGGCTGCCGACTTGGATCGGAATATTCGGCGCGCCGACGGGCACCGTCGATTTTCCCTTGAGTGGAATTTCCAGCTGCAGCAGCGCCACGTCGGCGGTAGCGCGATGCGCTTGCATTGCCTGCATGTTGAAATTCGGATGGATCGCGACGGTGCGGACATTCAGCAGTTGCGGCTGCCCGTCGGTGCCGCGATCGACGATCTTGTAGTCCGCGCCGGGTTGCACGCAGTGGGCGACGGTAAGCACCAGCTTTGGCGCAACGAGGGTGCCGGTACAGAAATTGCCGCGCGAGCCGACGATCGTGACGACGGCGCGCGCGACGCCATCGGCCTGGGGCGTGCCGCCACCAACGATGGCATAAGCGGGCGTGGCGAGCGGCAGCGCGATCGCAATGAGGGTTACGAGCTTCTTCATGGGAACACGCTTTGGTGTTGGCGTCGGTGACAGCATTAGGATGGCTTCGGACTGGCCCTTGCCGATAGCGCATGCTAGCGCTCTTGGAAAGGAATTGACGAGGGCGGGATCTTGACGATCGAGGCTGTGATCTTTGATTTTGGTGGCGTGCTGACGAGTTCGCCGTTTGAAGCGTTCACGCGGTTCGAGACAGAGCGTGGCCTGCCCATCGACATCATCCGGCGCACCAATGCCGCCAATCATCTGGAAAATGCCTGGGCCAAGTTCGAGCGCGCCGAGGTCGATATCGACACGTTCGACAGACTGTTCGCGACGGAATCGCTGGCGCTCGGCGCGGAGGTGCGCGGCCGCGACGTGCTGCCGCTGCTTCAGGGCGATCTGCGCCCCGAGATGGTCGAAGCGTTGAAGCGCATCAAGGCGCAATTCAAGACCGGCTGCATTACCAACAATCTGCCGGCCAATGCGATCGGCAGCATGACCGGGCGCTCACTCTATGTCGCCGAGGTGATGGTGCTGTTCGACCATGTCATCGAGTCCGCCAAAATCGGCCTGCGCAAGCCCGACCCGCGCATCTATCAGCTGATGGTCGAAACGCTGAAGGTCGATCCGAAGAATTGCGTCTATCTCGACGATCTCGGCGTCAATCTGAAGCCGGCACGCGAGATGGGCATGACGACGATCAAGGTCACCAGCGGCGCCCAGGCGATCGCCGGGCTCGAGGCCGCGACGGGATTGAAGCTGAGCTAGAGCGTCATTCTCCGTCATTGCGAGCTATCGCCGAGCCAGAACTACTCCGCCGCAGCTGCGATCCGCTCCGGAAACGCCGCGGCAAGTGAGGCGCGATCGGGCTTCAGCACGCCGCGCTCGGTGATGAGGCCGGTGATGAGCCGTGCCGGGGTCACGTCGAAGGCATAGTTCGCGACCGGCGAGCCCTCCGGCACGATGCGCACGGTCTCAAGCCTTCCGTCCGCGGTGCGGCCGGTCATGTCGGTGACTTCCGTGCCGCTGCGCTGCTCGATCGGGATGTCGCGGATGCCGTCATCAACGGCGAAATCGATCGTCGGCGACGGCAGCGCGACATAGAACGGCACATTATTGTCGTGAGCGGCGAGCGCCTTCAAATATGTGCCGATCTTGTTGCAGACATCGCCATTGGCGGCAACGCGATCGGTGCCGACGATGGCGAGATCGACCATGCCGTGCTGCATCAGATGCCCGCCGGTGTTGTCCGGAATCACCGTATGCGCCACGCCGTGATGGCCAAGCTCCCAGGCCGTGAGCGAGGCGCCCTGGTTGCGCGGCCGCGTCTCGTCGACCCAGACGTGGATCTTGATGCCGCGCTCGTGCGCCAGATAGATCGGCGCCGTCGCCGTGCCCCAGTCGACGGTCGCAAGCCAGCCGGCATTGCAATGGGTCAGCACATTGACGGTCTCGCCCGGCTTCTTCCTTGCGACGATCGCCTCGATGAGTTTCAGGCCGTTGCCGGCGATGCCGCGGTTGATCTCGACGTCCTGCTCGACGATCTCGTCGGCGCGCGCATAGGCGGCCTCCGCGCGCTCCAGTGCATCGATCGGCGCGAGGCTCGCGCGCATCTCGTCCAGGGCCCATTTCAGATTGATCGCGGTCGGCCGCGCCACCACGAGCGTGTCGTAGGCGCGCTTCAGGCCGGCGTCGGAAGCGTCCTCGCGCATCGCCAGCGCCATGCCGTAAGCTGCGGTCGCGCCGATCAGTGGCGCACCGCGCACCAGCATGTCGCGGATGGCGAGGGCCGCGTCCTCGCATGAGGTCAGCTTCGCAACGATGAACTCATGCGGCAGCCGGCGCTGGTCGATCGCTCCGACCGACCAGCCGTCGCGCTCACGCCAGATGCTGCGGAAATGCTTGCCGTCGACCTTCATGGGATTCTGCCTTTCGTATCACGTTCGCAGGATGCGCCCGGCCACCGCGTCGAGCTTCTTCAAGAGCTCGGGATCGCGCGCCTCGGGCGCGGTGATCAGCGCGGTATCGAGCGCGCGGTCCGAGCCGATCGGGCACGGCTCATGCTCGCGCGGGAAGTCTTTCGCCAGCCGCGCCACCAGCGCTTTTGCCTTGTCGGCGTTCGAGCTCAGAACGCGGATGATGTCCTGCACGGTGACGGCGTCGTGATCAGGATGCCAGCAATCGAAATCCGTCACCATCGCGACGGTGGCGTAGCAAAGCTCCGCCTCACGCGCGAGTTTCGCCTCGGGCATGTTGGTCATGCCGATTACGGAATAGCCAAGCGTCTTGTAGGTCATGCTTTCCGCATAGGTCGAGAATTGCGGTCCCTCCATGCAGACATAGGTGCCGCCGCGCGCAAACGCGATGCCCTCGGCTTCGGCCGCCGTGGCAAGGTGGATGCGCAGCCGCGGCGAGACCGGGTGCGCCATCGACACATGCGCGACGCATCCCCTCCCGAAGAACGAGCTCTCGCGTTTGTGGGTACGATCGACGAACTGGTCGACGAGAACGAAGGTTCCCGGCGGCAGTTCCTCCCTGAACGAGCCGCAGGCCGACAGCGAGATCAGGTCTGTGACCCCTGCGCGCTTGAGGACGTCGATATTGGCGCGATAATTGATGTCGGAGGGCGACAGCCGGTGGCCCTTGTCGTGGCGCGGCAGGAACACGATCGGCAGGCCGGCAATCGAGCCGCGCCGCAGGGGTGCCGACGGTTCACCCCAGGGACTCCTGATCACCTCTTCGCGAGCGTCCTCCAGCCCCGGCAGATCGTAGATGCCGGAGCCGCCGATGATGCCCAATACCGCCTGCGTCATGCCTGCTCCACCCCGTTCGCGCCATCGCGATTCCGTGGAGAAGCTATGCCAGTTTTACGTCGGTTTTGGAACGGGTGATGGGGTCAAGAGGTGCCGTCAGGAGAACGCGCGCCAGCACTCCCGGCTATGCCGCGGCCGCCGACCGCAGCTGGGTCGCGACCATGCGCTCCAGCGTCTCGACGGACTGGAAGTTCTCCGGTGTGATCTCGACCTGGGGAATCGTGAAGTCGAATTCGGCTTCGACGCCGAGCATCAGATTGACCATGTCCATCGAGGTCAGGCCGACGTCGACGAGCTTGGCCTGCGGCGTGACCTCAGCGGAGAGCGAGTTCTGCGCGAGGATGCCCTTCACCAGCTTGATGATGCGATTGCGCAACTCGGTATCGAAAGCCTGCATCGGTAAATTCCCATCTGTCGACAAAGGTCGGACCGGTTGCCGGCTACGATGGGCACGGCGGGCCGATCCCGCAATGGACGCCACCATTACTTCGCGTTTCTTAGTAAACGATGACTCAGATTGTTGGATTTCCGGCTTCTTACAGATCCCTAACGCGATCGCGGAAATCCGGACGAGGCAAACAACCCGAACTTAACTGTTCGTTCGGAATTGGGCTTTGTTTACCCTCTATTTCATCGACGAATTTGAATTAAATCCGTAGCCTCATCTCATAAGCAAAGATGGTCGAAGGAATCGCTCAAGCGGCATCGCGAATGATGCCGGCGATCCTGAACGGCAAACCGGAGGCGGACGATATGAACGTGCGTGAAGCAGTCCTCACTGTCGACGAGACGCAGACGAGCTTTCTCGAGCATGGTCCCTCTCTCATTGAGCGCGCCGCCCGCACCGCCACCGTGGCGGCTGCCGACGCAGACGGGGTCGATCGCGATGCCCGCTTCCCCCACAAGGCTTTCGAGGTTGCGCGTGAGCAGAAGCTGCTCGGCGTCATGATCCCGGCCGAGTTCGGCGGCTTCGGTGCCTCGATCCACGACGCCACCGACGTCTGCTACACGCTCGGACGCGCCTGCGCCTCCACGGCGATGATCTACGCCATGCACACCACGAAGGTCGCCTGCGTCGTCAGGCACGGCCACGGCATCCCCTGGATGGAAACCATGATGCGCCGGGTCGCACGCGACCAGTGGCTGCTCGCCTCCTCCACCACCGAAGGTCAGAACGGCGGCAACATCCGCGCTAGCGCCGCCGCCGTCGACGTCGCCGGCGACACTGTCTCGCTGCTGCGCGACGCCACCGTGATCTCCTACGGTGCCGAGGCCGACGGCCTCGTGACCATCGCCCGCCGCGCCACAGACGCTTCTGCGTCCGACCAGGTGCTGTTGGCGCTCGCCAGGGACGATTATTCGCTGAAGCGGACGCTGGGCTGGGAAACGCTCGGCATGCGCGGCACCTGCTCGACCGGTTTCGAGCTGAAGGTCGACTGCCCCACCGACCGCGTCTTCCCGGAATCCTACGACAAGATCCACGCCCAGACCATGACGCCGTTCGCGCATCTGTGCTGGTCCTCGGCCTGGGCTGGTATCGCTGCAGCCGCCGTTACCCGTGCGCAGGCCTTCGTCCGCAAGGCGGCCCGCACCTCGGGCGGACAGATGCCTCCGGCAGCCGCACATTTCACCGCCGCCAAGATGTCGCTGGCCAAGCTGCGGGCGCTGATATCGGCCAATATCGACGCCTTTGCTCTCGCCGAGCACGATGAACGCGCGCTCGGCTCGCTCGACTTCCAGTCTTCGATCACGCTTCTGAAGGTGCAGGCCTCGGAGCTCGCGGTCGAGACCGTGATGCATGCGATGCGCACCGCAGGCCTTTCCGGCTACCGCAATGACGGCGAGTTCACGATGGGCCGCCACCTGCGCGACGTGCTGTCGTCGCCGATCATGATCAACAACGACCGCATTCTGGCCAATGCCGCAACATCGACCCTGATGAGCGGCGTGCCGACAAGCCTTCGGGACTGACGAGCTTTCGAGACCGACGTGCCTTCGTTCAATAAGAATAATTTCAGATAGCAGGAAGCCGACAATGAACATTGCTGTTCTCCCCAACTCGCCTGAGACCGCGCCGCAGATCGCGGATCCGCTCGATCATCTCGCCGATAAGCTCTTTCATCCGATGGGCTCGGACGGCGTCTACGCCCGCACCGCGCTTTATGAGGGCATCGTCGAGCGGCTCGCCGCGCTGATCACGAGCCATCGCGAGGCCGGCACTGAGGTGATGCGCTTCCCGCCGGTGATGAGCCGATCTCAGCTTGAGAAGTCCGGCTACCTGAAGAGCTTTCCGAACCTGCTCGGCTGCGTCTGCAGCCTGCACGGCACCGAGCGCGAGATCAACGCCGCGGTAAGCCGCTTCGACGCCGGCGGTGACTGGACCAGCTCGCTCTCGCCGGCAGACCTCGTGCTGTCGCCGGCGGCCTGCTATCCCGTCTATCCGATCGCGGCGAGCCGCGGCCAGTTGCCGAAGGGTGGCCTGCGCTTCGACGTCGCCGCCGACTGCTTCCGCCGTGAACCGTCAAAACATCTCGACCGGCTGCAATCGTTCCGGATGCGGGAATATGTCTGCATCGGAAGCCCCGATGACGTGGCCGATTTCCGCGAGCGCTGGATGGTGCGCGCGCAGGCGATTGCGACCGATCTCGGTCTCACCTTCCGCGTCGACTATGCCAGCGATCCGTTCTTCGGCCGCGTCGGTCAGATGAAGGCCGTGAGCCAGAAGCAGCAGCAGCTCAAGTTCGAACTGCTGATCCCGCTGCGCTCGGAAGAGCAGCCGACCGCCTGCATGAGCTTCAATTATCACCGCGAGCATTTCGGCACGACGTGGGACATCAAGGACGCCAATGGCGAGCCGGCCCACACCGGCTGCGTCGCTTTCGGCATGGACCGGCTGGCGGTCGCCATGTTCCACACCCACGGCACCGACCCTTCCGCCTGGCCCGCCAAGGTGCGGGAGATCATGGGCCTGCAGCCGCAGATCGCGGCCGATGCCCACGGCGAAGGCTGGCGCTAACGGAACGAGGCCGGTCATTTCCACGGGAAAGACGAGCGTGATCCACACCAAGGTCCGATGCCGCGAGATCACCGAGTCCGACGTCGATGCGGTCGCGGACTTGCTGACGCGCGGCTTCGTCGGGCGCTCGCGCGGCTATTGGATCCAAGGCCTGCGCCGGCAAGCCTTCCGACCGGTACCGGATGGCTACCCGCGCTTCGGCTACATGCTCGACAATGACGGCACGCCGGTCGGCGTGCTGCTGCTGATCTACACGGCGCGGAGGGACGGCGATGAGACCGCCATCCAGTGCAATTTGTCGAGCTGGTACGTCGATCCGGCCTACCGCAACTACGCCCCGCTCCTGACCAAGATCGCGCAGCGGCACAAGGACGTCACCTATCTCAACATCAGCCCGGCGCCGTGGACCTGGCCGATTATCGAGACGCAGGGCTTTCGCGCCTATTGCAGGGGTATATTCTTCTCCGTGCCTGCGCTGGCGCGCGTCCCACGCTGGAGCAAGATCGAGGTCATCTCGCAGCACGCCAAAACGATCGACGGGCTTTCCGATGCCGAGACCGAGCTCTTGACGCGGCATGCGCGCTACAATTGCCTCAGCCTCGTCTGCCGCACGCCGAAGGGAGCGTTCCCCTTCATCCTGCAACCGGTGCGCATCCGCCGTGGCATCATTGCGCCGCCCGCGATGAAGCTGATCTACTGCCGCAACGCGGCCGAGTACACCGAATGCGCGGGCCGCATCGGCCGGCTGCTGCTGCGGCTCGGCAAGATCGCGGTCGCCGTCGATTCCAACGGCTCCGTTCCCGGCCTCGTCGGCATCTACACCGAGCGTCGCGGCCGCAAATATTTCAAGGGCCCGCACCGGCCGCAGCTCGCCGATCTCACGGATACGGAACTCGTGCTGTACGGGCCGTAGGCCCGTTTGGACCAGACATTCGATGTCCATCCGGGCCTAAGGCGCAATTGCGCAGGCCGACCGGCGCGACGCTACCTTGCACCCCCCTCCACATTGGCAGCATCTCTGCATCACGGCCACCCTCCGTAAACTACGGCGCTTAAGGGAATTTTCCCGCCTGTTCGCTAGCCTCGGCGGCTGAATTGCCCTGCGTTAAGTCTATTGCCCGCCGAGACCCCGCCGCCCCATGACGTCGATCCGCGACAACGAGCTTGATGCACGCCGCGAGCAGGGCCCGAAGGCCCTGGTCGGGCTGAGCCAGCTTGCACTCGACCACATGGAACAGGGTGTCTGCGTCTACGATGCCGGCAACCGGATCGTGCTGGTCAATCAGCGCTATCTCAGCCTGTTCAACATGTCGGCCGAAATCGTGCGGGTCGGCACGAGCTACCGCGACGTGCTCGCCCACAGTGTGGCCCTCGGCAACATCCCCGCGGGGGAAGTCGACGCACTCTATGCCGCGCGCCTGGCGCGGATCGCAGCCGGCCAGCCGTTCCGGACTCAACAGACACTCGCGAGCGGCCTCGTCATGGCGCTCGAGCTGAAGCCGCTTCCCGGCGGCGGCTGGATGACGATCTGCGACGACGTCAGCCGCCTCGCCCGGCTCGAGGCGGAGCTGCGCGTGCAGACCGAGCGCAGCCAGCACGCGCTCGCCAACATGGCGCACGGCTTGATCATGTACGATGCCGACAGCCGCGTCGTCGTCTGCAACGAACGTTTCCTGAATCTCTATAACCTCGACCCGGAAATCGTGAAGCCGGGCGTCTCGCATTGTACGGTCATCGAGCATTGGATGTCGCGCGGCAACCTGCCGGGCATGCCGGGCGAGGAATTCCACGACACCAGGCTGGAGGACGTGCGCACCAGGAAGGAGAAAACCCTGCTGGTGATGCGCTATGACGGAAGGATGGTGCAGGTGGTTTCCCGTTTTCTGCCCGACGGCGGCTGGGTGACGGTGCACGAAGACGTCACCGAGCGGCTGCAATACGAGGAGATGCTGAGGCACCAGAACTTCATGCTCGATGCGGCGTTGGAGAACATGGCGCACGGACTCGCCTTCTACGACAGCGAGATGCGCCTGCGCGTCTGCAACACCACCTACCGGAAGATCTATCGGCTCTCGCCGGAGGAAGCCAAGCCGGGCACGCATCTCGGCGAACTGATCGAACGCTCGATGGCAAACGGCGCGTTCTCTTCCGAGTATAGCCCGCGACACCTCCTGGAGGCCGCCAGCGCAAGGATCGCCGACCGCAACTCCTCGCCGATACGCCGACGGATGTCGAACGGCACCACGATCTCGGTGCGCTATTGCGCCCTGGCCGAGGGTGGTTTTGTGGCCACCTACGAGGACATCACCGAGCGCGAGCACGCAGTCGAGCAGTTGAGCGAGCAGTATCGGCGGTTCGACGCGGCCCTGAACAACATGAGCCAGGGCCTGTGCATGCTCGATTCGAGCTTGCGCGTCATCGTCTGCAATCGGCGCTACATCGAGATGTACGGACTGTCGCCCGAATTGGTGAAGCCGGGTGTGTCGATGCGCGAGATCATGGAGCACAGCTGCGAGCTCGGCATCCATCCAAACACCACCGCCGCGCGGCTCTATGCCGACTATGTCGAGAGGCTGCGCGAGGGCGAGCACACACTGCACCGCTATTTGGGCGACGGCCGCATCATCAAGCTCAATCACAAGCGAATGGAGCATGGCGGCTGGGTCGTCACCTATGAGGACGTTACCGAGCGCCACAAGGCCGAGGCCCGCGTTGCGCATATGGCGCGGCACGATTCGCTCACCGACCTGCCCAACCGCACGCTGTTCCGCGAGAAGATGGGCGAGGGGCTGAACCAGGTCGCAATCGCAGGTGGCGCGATGGCCGTGCTGTGCTTCGACCTCGATAATTTCAAGACCGTCAACGACCGCCTCGGACACGCGGCCGGCGACCGGCTGTTGCGCTGGGTCGCGGCGCGGCTGCAGGAGAATGTCGGCGAGCACGACACCGTCGCGCGGCTCGGTGGCGACGAGTTCGCGGTTCTCCAGCGCGGACCGCAGCCGCAATCGGCGGAAAGGCTCGCACGCCGCCTGGTGGAGATCATCGGTCACCCGCCGCCGCTGGAGAACCAGTCGATCCATGTCGGCGTCTCCGTCGGCATCGCAATCGCTCCCGATCACGGGCTCGATGCCGACGAGCTGATGAAATGCGCCGACCTCGCGCTGTACCAGGCCAAGGCCAAGGGGCGCGGCGCCTATCAGCTGTTCGAGCCCAAAATGGAGGAAGAGGCGCGCAGCCGGCACGCGCTCGAGCACGATCTGCGCGGCGCGCTGGAGGCCCGTGAATTCCACCTGGCGTTCCAACCGCAGGTGCGGCTCGACACCACCGAACTTACCGGCTTCGAGGCGCTGCTGCGCTGGAAACATCCCTCGCGCGGCCTCGTCCCGCCGGCCGAATTCATTCCGATTGCGGAAGAGAACGGGCTGATCGTTCCGATCGGAGAGTGGGTGCTGCGCACAGCCTGCGCGACCGCCGCGACCTGGCCCGATCTCACGGTCGCGGTGAACCTGTCCCCGGTGCAATTCCGCTCGCGCGGGCTGGTGACGATGGTGACGAGCGCGCTTGCGGAGGCCGGCTTGCCGCCGCATCGGCTCGAGCTCGAGGTCACCGAGACGGCTCTGCTCGACGACAGCGAGGCCACGATCGAGATCCTGCACCAGCTCCGCGCGTTGGGAGTGCGCGTCAGCCTCGACGATTTCGGCGTCGGTTATTCTTCGCTGAGCTATTTGCGCAAGTTTCCGTTCGACCGCATCAAGATCGACCGCTCCTTTGTCGGCACGCTCGGCGAAAGTCCGGAGAGTGTGGCGATCGTCCGCACCATCGCCAGCCTCGGCTCGGTGCTCGGCGTCGAGACCACGGCGGAAGGCGTGGAGACGATTGAACAACTCGACTTCGTTCGCGAATGCGGCTGCACCGCCGTTCAGGGATATTATTTCGGCAAGCCCTGCCCGGCCGCGGAAGTCGGACGCATGATCGAGACGCTGAGCGCAGTCCGCCGCGTGGCGTAAGGGCTCAGCCGAAGCCAATTCCGTATCTCGGTACGCCTCCAAACGACCAATTGTCGCACGTGCGCTTTTCGGCGAGATCACCGTATCGCGCCCGCGCAATGCGCTTTTCTTCTCCCATGATTTCGGGGACAATCCCGTCATAACAATGAGAAACGGCGGCCCGAACGAGGCCACCGCGAGGGAGGAGTTTCGATGTCTCGATACGGGCTGAAGACCTTTGCCATTGCCGCCATGCATGCCGTCGTGAGCGCGCTGCTCGCAACCGCCGCGGGTGCACAGGATTATCCCATCAAACCGGTAACGCTGATCGTTCCATGGCCGGCCGGCGGATCGACCGACATCTCGATGCGCGCGATCGCCGACAGCGCGTCCAAGGTCCTGGGGCAGCCCATCGTGATCGACAACAAAGCCGGTGGCGGCGGCACGGTTGGACCAGCCACCATGGCCGCGGCTGCGAAGCCGGACGGCTACACCATCTCACAGCTTCCGATCACCGTCTTCCGCCTGCCCCTGATGCAGGAGGTCTCGTGGGATCCGGCAAAGGATTTTACCTACATCATACATCTCACCGGCTACACCTTTGGCGTAACCACCAGCGCGGAGTCGCAATTCAAGTCCTGGAAAGACGTGGTCGAGTTCGCGAAGGCAAATCCGGGCAAGGTGACCTACGCGACGCCCGGCACCGGCACCTCGCTTCATATCGGCATGGAGCAGATCGCCGCGATGTCCGGCATCAAGCTCACGCAGGTGCCGTTCAAGGGCGGGGCAGAGACCAACGCCGCGGTACTCGGCCAGCACACCATGCTGCAGGCCGACTCCACAGGTTGGCGACCCTTGGTCGACGCCGGAAAGCTGAAGCTTCTCATGGTGTGGACCGGCGCGCGATCACCGAACTATCCTGACGTGCCGACGCTGAAGGAACTCGGCTATCCCATGGTCTATGATTCCCCGTTCGGCATCGCCGGCCCCAAGGGCATGGATCCCAAGATCGTCGCCAAGCTGCACGACGCCTTCAAGAAGGCAGTCGAGGATCCCGCAGTGATTGCCACGCTCGCCAAATACGACATGGTGCCGAGCTACAAGAATACCGAGGACTACAAGAAGTTCGTCGTCGAGGTTACGGAATCGGAGCGCAAGGTGATCGATACGCTCGGGCTTGCGAAGAAGTAGTATTGAGCCACTTTCGTGTTCCGGGCGTGGTGCAGCGCTTCTCCAGCGCTGCACCACAGAGCCGGGATCTACCTTTGCCACGCATCTATCGATCCCGGATCTGCAGCGCACCGCTTCGCGCCGCATAGCGTCCCGGCACGGCCGAGAGGTATTGATGAACGACCAAACCACCGTCAAACTCCGCCTCAACAACTCCGAACTCTGGGGTGGGTTGATCGGGCTCGCACTCGGCGGCTTCGTGATCTGGCAAGGCTTAAAGCTCAAGCTCGGCACCATCAACGACCCTGGCTCCGGCTACGTGCTTTTCTACACGGGCATCCTGATGTGCGTGTTCGCGGCCAGCATTATCATCTCGGCCATCACCGAGGGCGGACCAACGCTGGCTTCGCGCTGGCAGAACGTGAGCTGGAGCAAGCCGTTACTCGTCATCGTCTGCCTTACCGCGTTTTCCTTTGCCCTTGAGCCGCTGGGATTCCTGCTGTCATCGATCCCGCTCATGCTGCTTTTGTTGCGCTTGATCGATCCCTTGCGGTGGACATTGGCGATGCCGATCGCCGCTCTGGCACCGCTCGGCATGTGGTGGATGCTCAAGCGACTGCTGCTGATCCAGTTACCCTCCGGCCTATTCGGGATCGGCTGATCGCATGGATACGCTTCTCAACGTCGCGCATGGGTTTGGCGTCGCTCTCCTGCCGATCAACCTGCTCTACTGCTTCATCGGCGTCTTCATCGGCACGCTGGTCGGCGTGCTGCCGGGCATCGGGCCGATCTCGGCGATGTCTCTGTTGCTTCCGGTGACACTGTCAGGAACGCCGGAATCCGGCATCATCATGATGGCGGGAATCTATTACGGCTCGATGTATGGCGGCTCGACGACCTCAATCCTGGTCAACATTCCCGGCGAGGCGGCTTCCGTCGTGACCTGTATTGACGGCCACCAGATGGCGAAGCAGGGTCGTGCCGGCCCCGCGCTGGGCATCTCAGCCTTCGGCTCGTTCATCGCCGGCACATTTTCACTCGTTGCACTGATGCTGGTGGCGCCTCGGCTCGCCAACATCGCCATCGCGTTCGGCCCTGCCGAATATTTCAGCCTGATGGTGCTCGGCCTCGTCGTGCTCACCTTCCTCACGCAGGGATCGATGCCGAAAGCGCTTCTGATGGCATGTATCGGCGTCGTGCTCGGACTGATCGGGCTCGACAGCATCACCGCGCAGCCGCGGCTGACATTCGGCCGCATGGAGCTGATCGACGGCATAGGACTGGTCCCCGTCGTGATGGGCCTGTTCGGCGTCGCCGAGGTGCTGCTCAATACCGAGCAGGTGATCAAACGCGACATCATCAACGCCAAAATCACGCAGCTGCTGCCCAACAAGGCCGATTGGCAGGCGAGCGCCGGCCCGGTGGCGCGCGGCACGTTACTTGGCTTGCTGCTCGGCATTCTCCCGGGCGGCGGCGCGGTGGTGGCCTCGTTCGCGTCCTATGCGCTGGAGAAGCGGCTGTCGAAGACGCCGGAGCGCTTCGGCCATGGCGCAATCGAGGGCGTAGCGGGTCCCGAATCCGCCAACAACGCGGCGGCCGGCGGCGCGTTCATTCCGCTGATGACCTTGGGCATCCCGCCGAATGTGGTGATGGCACTGCTGCTCGGCGCCTTCGTCATCCACGGCCTGCAACCGGGGCCGCTACTGATCACGCAAAACCCCGGCCTGTTCTGGGGCATCGTCGCCAGCATGTATATCGGCAACGTCATGCTGCTGATCCTCAATCTGCCGCTGATCGGCATGTGGGTGCAGCTGCTCAAGTTGCCCTACAACATCCTGTTCCCGCTGATTATCCTGTTCACGATCCTGGGCGTTTACTGCTCGAGCAACAATGTGTTCGACGTCTACGTGATGATCGCGTTCGGGATCATCGGCTATTTCATGCGCAAGCTCGGCTTCGAGCCCGCGCCGCTGGTGCTGGCGTTCGTGCTGGGACCGATGATGGAGAACAATCTGCGCAAGTCGCTGATCCTGTCGCAGGGCGACCTCTGGACCTTCGTGCAGCGGCCGATCTCGGCAGCGTGTCTTGCGCTCGCGCTGGTGCTGCTGATGGCGCCGCTATTACCCGCGCTGCGTAAGAAGCGCGAGCTCGTGGCGCTGGATGAGGGCGCGTGAGGGATTGGCAGGTGTCTCAGCCTGCCGCGGGCAGCACGTTATCCGGCGGCGCGCCCCAGGGGCGGTCGGCTGAGGCGAGCCCGATCAGGCGGCCCTGGATGTAGTCGCAGCCCCAGTCGCGCAGCATGTTCGCAGCTTCTTCGTCCTGCACCCATTCGGCCACCGTCTTGATGTCGAGGCGGCGGGCGAGGTCGATCAGGGTCTGCACGAAGGCGCGGTCGTCGGCGGAACGGGTGATGTTCTGCACGAAGGCACCGTCGATCTTCACGATGTCCACGCCCAGCTTGCGCAGATTGCGGAACGAGGTGTAGCCGGCGCCGAAATCGTCGATGGCGATGCGGCTGCCGAAATTCTTCAGCCGGGTGACGAAGCCGCGCACATCGTCGATGTCCTGGATCGCGACGGTTTCGGTGATCTCGACGATCAGCCGCTCGGCAACGCCGGGATGGGCACGCATCAGCGATTCGATTCCCGCCCACCAATCCGGATCCATGGTGGTGTCGGGCGAGATGTTGAGGCTGAGGCAGATGTCCGGCGCGGCCGCGAGCTCGGCGACCACGAGCTCGAGCACCCGGTGATCGACCAGGCGGATCAGGCCGAGGCGTTCCGCAACCGGCACGATGTCGGGCGCGAGCAGCACCTGGCCGTCGCCCTGGTCCATCCGCACCAGGCATTCGTGAAAGGCGCAGTCGCGCGAAAGGGCGGCAACTACCGGCTCATAGGCAAGCTTGATGCGGCGCTCATTCAGTGCGGTGACGATCTCGTCGGTGACGCGGATGTTGACGCGGCGCTGGGCGTCGCGCGCGGCATCCGGGCGCCAGGCTGCGAACGAGCCGACGCGGCGTTGTTTCGCGGTGTCCAGGGTCTCGTGGGCGCGATTGACGGCTTCATCGGCGTTGCGGGCATAGCGCGGCACGCTGACCGCGCCGATCGAGGCGGTGACCGACACCGGTCCGGATTTGGTCGGCACCACCTCGTCGCGAATGCCGGCGAGGAAACGTTCGGCAGCCACGTTCATGTCATCGACGGTGCAGTTCTTCAGGATCAGGCCGAACTTGTTGCCGGAGAAGCGGCCGAGCACGTCGCCGCCGCGCAAGCGCGCGCGAATGCGCGTGGCGACGTCGAGGATCACGGCGTCGGCAACGTCGAAGCCGAAGGCCTCGTTGACACGCGCGAGATGATCGATGCCGACCAGCATGAAGGCCGCGGTCGAGCGGAAACGGGTCGTCTCCTCGATGGCCTCGGCCAGCGCGGCGATCAGATGCGAGCGATTGAGCTCGCCGGTCAGCGGATCGAGCCGGGCCAGCTTCGTCAGTTCCTCGTCGCGGGCATGGCGTTCATTGTTGATGCGGACGGAGCCGATCGCACGCACCGGGCGACCGTCGGGGCCGGCGAACCAGCGGCCGGTCTCCTCGATCCAGACCATGGGATCGGCGGCGCTCATGCGCACGCCGTACTCGACCCGGTAGGGCGTGCCGTCGGCGCCATGCACGGCTGAGGTCTGCGCCAGCGCGGCGGTCCGCATTGATTGCGCGGGCTCGATCAGCCTGGCGAATTCGGCGCCGGTGGCCAGCCGTTCGGCGGGAATTCCGGGAAAGATGGCGCTGACCTGCTCACCCCAGACGATGGCATCGCTGGCGATGTCCCAGGCGAACACGGCCTGGCCGAGGGCAGCCAGGATGTCGGAGGCTTGCGGCAATGCGGGGGTCAAAATCGCCTCGTTTCGGGACAGCGGGGAGTCCTGAGCCGGCACAGGATAAAGCCAGATTCGCCATTGACCCTAGGCAAAGTTGATAAACAATTTGGAAACCACGTTTCCTCGCTCGCAGGAACCGAAGCGGCTCACCCGGCATAGGCCTTGCGAGTACATGACACGCACCGGCGCCAGCGTCTCGAAACGCGACAATCTAGGCCGGTCAACGGTGATTGCGATGTTGAGTACTGGTCAACTGGACGTGGCGGACAACGGCACAGGCTCGGCCCTGGTGCCGCTGATGCCAGTTTTGCAGTGGGTCCACAAGGCCCCGCTGCCACGCCCCGATCCCAGCTTCGTCGCCCAGCTCATCGCCAATGCCGAGCATCTGCCCCAGGCGAGCCGGCTCCGCCGCGCTTCTTCCGAGGATGCGCAGGTCGCCTATGGCAGCAAGCGCCCGCTTCCGAGCGTTAGCGCGCGCACGCGGCAGGTGGCTTGAATCAGCGCGGCGCGTCGGGAGACGGCTGGGTGCCGTTGCCCGGCTGCAAATGAGGCGAGGGAATTTCCGGCGAGGGCGCACTCACAGGCTTCGGCGCCGGGTGATCCATCAGCACGGATTCGGCGACCGATTGTGCCGTGGGCGCGGGCGGCTCCGCCGGAGCTGGTCGCGGAGCGGACACTGGCTCGAACTTGGGCTCGAACTCATCCGCCGGCGTCTCGGCCTGGCGCTTGGTCTTGCGGGGCGCCGGCACCGTCGTTTCGGCGACATAAGCGACGCGGCGGCGGGTGCGCTGGGCGATGCCGCCGAGGAAATCGGCCATCGCGAGCAGCACCAGAAGGAAATAGGTGGAGTTGCCGAATTTCGGCCACATCACGAATTCGGCCGCAGCCGCGCCGAACACGATCAGCGACAGCAGATGATCCATCAGGAATTTCGAGCCGGGCCGCGCGCCCTTGACCACTTCGAGCAGCAGCAGCACGATACCTAGCGCGAGCATCACGTCGGCGAGCGTGACCGGCCAGGCCTCGCCCGTGATCATCGGCACTTTGAACAGCACGTCCGCAAAGGACACGCTCGGCATCAGGAATGCGATGATGTTGTAGACCGCGAGCGGGATCAGGAGCAGCGGGAAACCGACCATCGGCGAAATGCCTTCTCGATCAAGATATCCAGACAGGACAATGCGGCGGCGATGCATTCGCTCCGCCGCCGTCACTGTCATATCTCATGGGTGGGGCGAAATCAGGCAGGCCCGATCGTCCTGCCCACAGAAAGGTCCCGAACTCAGGACTCTTTCTTCTTCAGGACCTGACGGCCCTTGTACATGCCGGTCTTGAGGTCGAGATGGTGCGGACGACGCAGTTCGCCGGAATCCTTGTCTTCCACATAGGTCGGCTTCTTGATGGCGTCTGCCGAGCGGCGCATGCCACGACGGGACGGCGAGGTTTTTCTTCTCGGAACGGCCATTTCAATATCCTCTAGGGATTGGTGTTTTGGGGCATCGTCCGCGAGGGGACGGCTCAGCACCCGCAAACCGAGGCGAGCTGAATGCCGGTCAAGGCCGGGCTTATAGAGGAAGGCCTGCCTTAAATCTAGGGCTCTGGGCCGGAAAATGCGCCCGAAAAGGACCGGAAATCAGCGATTCTCCCGCCAGCAGGTCGAAAGTGAACTCGCCTGCGCTCGCGCCACATAGGTCCCGGCCAGCCGCCGGACACCCGGTCCCGGCGTCCTGGCGCTGCGTTTGACCGGATTCGGCAGGATAGAGGCTAGAAGCGCGGCCTCCCGGGGGGAGAGGTTCGCCGCCGACTTGCCGAAGGCATAGGCGCTGGCGGCCTCGGCCCCAAACTGGCTCTGCGGGCCGAGCTCGGCGATGTTGAGGTAAATCTCCAGGATCCGTGCCTTGGGCAGGACGAGATCGATCCACAGCGCCAACGGGAATTCCAGCGCCTTCCGGACGAAGTCCCGCCCCTGCCAGAGGAACAGGTTTTTCGCCACCTGCTGGGTGATGGTGGAAGCGCCCCGGAACGGGGTGCCGTCCTCCTTCGCATCGTCGATCGCCTCACGCAGCGCACCCCAGTCGATGCCGTGATGCTTGCAAAAATGGGCGTCCTCGGCCGCCACCACCGAGCGTGGCAGCGAGGGCGACATCGCCGCCAGATCGATCCATTCCCGCTGCATCGGCGCACCCCGCAGCGAGCGCCAGATCATCAGCGTCGAAACGGGATGGCCGGCACGGTAGAACGGCGCGACGACATAGGGCGCGAGAGCCGCGACCGCGAGCACCAGGAGAAGGGTTTTGACGACGCGCAAATCAACCTTTCCGGCGCAGAACGAAACGCGGCCACGGGCCCGGCATTAAGTCTGTGATAATTCGGGCCTTTTCCAGCACTTTTTAGGCCTTCCAAACGATTGACTGAGGCGGGCGCATAAAGGATTGTCCCGCCGAATTTTAGTTCTGGAGCCCTTCTTGATGACCGGCACGTCCCCGTCCGATTTCGCCAAACGTCTGGACAAGACCGCTGATGACACCGAGGCCCTGCTCGGGCGCCTGCTGTCGGACGACATCCTGCCCGATGAGATCGCCCGGCCCAAGCGACTGATGGACGCAATGCGCTATTCGAGCCTCAACGGCGGCAAGCGCCTCCGGCCCTTCCTGGTGGTCGAGAGCGCGGCCGTGTTCGGCGTGTCCCGCGAAGCCGCGCTGCTCGTCGGTGCGGCGCTCGAATGCATCCACTGCTATTCGCTGATCCATGACGATCTGCCGGCGATGGACAATTCGGACCTGCGCCGCGGCCGCCCGACCCTGCACAAGAAGACCGACGACGCGACCGCGATCCTCGCCGGCGACGGCCTCCTGACACTCGCCTTCGACATCATCACCCGCGACGAGATTCATCGCGACGCCAATGTGAGGCTTTTGCTGACCCGCGCACTCGCGCGCTGCGCCGGCATCGGCGGCATGGTCGGCGGCCAGATCCTCGACCTCGCCGGCGAAGGCCGCTTTGGCGGCAACGAGCCGATCGACGTCGCCCGCATTCAGCAGATGAAGACCGGCGCGCTGCTGCGCTACGGCTGCATCGCCGGCGCGATCCTCGGCCAGGCCTCGCAAAAGGAATATCAGGCGCTCGACGATTACGGCCGCGCGCTCGGCGAAGCCTTCCAGATCGCCGACGACCTGCTCGACGTCGAAGGCGATGCCGCCGCGCTCGGCAAGCCTGCCGGCGCTGATGCAGCGCTCGGCAAGACCACCTTCGTCACCCAGCTCGGCATCGAAGGCGCCAAGCAGCGCGTGCGCGATCTGCTCGCGCGCGCCGACAGCGCCGTGTCGATCTTCGGCGAACGGGCCGCCGTGCTGCAAGCGGCTGCGCGGTTCGTGGCCGAACGGAAGAGCTGATAGCGCGATGGCGGGCGGCAGCAAGGAAGACCCCGCCCTCGCCCGCTTTCGCAAGATGTCGCGGCCGATGCGGCTGATTTATGCGCGTCCGCGGACGTTCATGTCGCTTGCCGTTGGTATTCTCGTCTGCCTGCTCATCCCGGGTTCGCACCGGCTGGTCACGCGGCTTGTGTTCGGCTGGGATGCGTTGATCGCCGTTTATCTGGTGCTGGTCTACGCGATGATGCTGTGCAACGACCACCAGCACATCCGCCGCGCCGCAGCGATGCAGGACGACGGTCGCTTCGTGATCCTGCTGGTGACGGCGATCGGCGCCTTCGCCAGCATCGCCGCGATCGTCTCCGAGCTTGGAACGCCGCATCGCGGCGGCCTGGAGCTGAGCATCGCAATCACCACCATCGTATTGTCATGGGCCGCCGTGCACACAATCTTCGCTCTGCATTACGCGCATGATTATTACCGGCACGCCACGCCGGGCGGCCTTCAGTTTCCCAGCGGCGACAAGGAAGACCACGCAGATTACTGGGACTTCGTCTATTTCTCTTTCGTGATCGGCATGACCGCGCAGGTCTCCGATGTCGGCATCTCCGACAAGACCATCCGCCGCACCGCCACCGCGCACGGCATCGTCTCATTCATCTACAACACGGCCTTGCTGGCGCTGACGGTCAACATCGCGGCGAGCGCGATCTCGACCTGAACTCATTTCCGCAATCCTAGTTACAGACCTCGGCATTGCCATCGTTGCCCGGGCCGCCGCCGCCGCGATATTCGAGATGGCAGCCGCGGTTGACCGCACGACAGCCACTGTTGTTGCAGAATAGCTGTCCGCCACTCGAGCGGCGGCTGGCGCCAGCGGCAGCAGCGATGCCCGCAGCGCCACCAAAGCCGCCGGCCGCTCCGGCAGCCTCACCGCCGGCCTGACGACGCTGCCGTGCGGGACGCTCGTCGCCGTCGTCCCGCTTGGCGGTCGCAGGCTTGGCGGTCGCAGGCTTGGCGGCACGCTGCTTCTCGCACTCGTTGTCGTCGTTGAGCGCATAGCCATCACGGCAGACGATCTTGGTGCATTTGTCGCCGTCGGTCTTGAAGCCGTGCTCGCAAACCAGCGGACAGACGCGCGACTGTTTCGACTTGACCGTGTCGAGTGCATCGGTGCTCGCCACCTTCACGTCGAGCTTGGTGCCGGCATAACGGTTGAACTGCGATAACGACCGCTGCGCGGATGTCGTCCAGTTGCCGTCGGCGGCGCCGGAGAAGCAGCCGACGCGGCCGAGCTCGGTCTGTACCGAGCGGCTGAGATCGGCCGGCGCGATGGCCGGCGTCAGCGAGGCGACGTTGGTGCCGGCAGGGCCCGCCGTGCTGGCGGGCGCTGCACTCGGCGCCGCGGCGGCGAGATTGACGCGCTGCTGCTCGGCAGCGGCCGCCTGCTGCTGCGCCTGCTCCTTGGCCTTTTGCGCCGCAAGCTGTATCTGCTCGGCGGCCTCCGCATCGGCGGCTGCCTTGGCCTGCGTATCCTTCTGCGCGCCAAGTGCGGCAAGACGATCGCGCTCGGCCTCGGCCTGTTTCGCCTTCTCGGTGGCCGCCGCATGAGCCTGCTCGGCGCCGATTTTCTCGAGTTGCAGCTTGGCAAGGCTCGCATAGAAGCCGTCGGGATGCTGGGCGAGAAAGGCCTCCCACGCCGGCCGGTTGCCGACCTGGAGCGCGAGCTCGTAATCGCGGCGGATGTCGGCCTGAGGGTTGGGCGCAGCGGCAGCCGCAGCGGTCACCTTGACCGGCACCAGCGGCACGTCCTCGCCGCCGAGCGAGCCATAGACGAACGGCTCCTGCTTATTACCTGTCGACTTGAGCACGTCGTCGCGCACGAAGCCGAAGGCACGGCGGACGTCTAGGCCGGGCCTCGTCAGATGCTTCGACAGCGCCACCGTAAAGGGGCTGTTCGCACCGTCGCCATCCTGCGCCGTGAAACCGGCCTTGGCCGAATAGGCGATCAGCGTGTTCGAGCTGGTCGGCTCGACCTGGGCGAGGCCGCGGCCGACGCCGCGCGAGGCGATCGTGCGCTTCATGGTCTTGCCGAACGGATTGTCACGGCAGGCATCCAGGATCACCAGGCGAAGCTGCTTAGCCGGTTCGACCGCGACCAGGACGCGGTCGAGGGAGAGCGCCTCGTCAAAGACGTCGGTGTCACGCTCCAGCTTGGCGTCGACAGGGATCAGATAGTTCGAGCCTTCGACCTCGAGGCCGTGGCCGGCATAATAGACCACGGCGATATCGGCATCGCGGGTCCGGTCGGCGAATTCGCGCAGCACACGCCGGGTTTCCTGCGCCGTCAGGTCGTGCCGGGAATCGACGATGTCGAACCCGGCCTCCTTCAGCGTCCGGGCCATCACCGAACCGTCATTGACGGGGTTCGTCAGCGACGGCGCATGCTGATAGGCGGAGTTGGCGATCACGAGCGCGACGCGCTTTCCGGCGAAAGCAGGCCCGGCGCCGAATAGCAGCGCGACGGCGAGGAGGACTGGGCAAAGTCTGAGCAATTTGCGCATGACACGACTTCCGATTTCGGGGCGATTCGCGCCCTTTGGGACGGCTTTAGCAGGGTCCGTCGCGGACGCTTGTAACGGAGGTCACGAAGATGGCGCCGGCGGCAAGCCGAAAGGTCCCCTTGTTCGTCGCGCCAGTCCGGCCGCGGTTCGCCGCCAAACAGGTGCGCAGCAGGTTCCCTCAGACATCCCCGATGTGGCCCCGATATTGCGGCAGATTATCCGTAATCTCGTGCCAGGGCGCCTTCGACCCCACGAAAATGTGGGCGCTCGGTCGGATCGAGGGGGCATCGACCAGGGTTCCCATGGCGACGTGGACCCATTTTCCGTCGCGCACCCGGGAATAAAGCAACGAGCCGCAGCGGGCGCAGTGGGCGTCGTGGGTGGTTTCGTCACCGTAGATGGTGAGCTGGTTCTCGCCTCTGACGATGCGGAGCTTGCCCTGCTCGATGCCGGCGAACGGCTTGAAGGCAGCGCCGGTGGTGCGGCGGCAATTCGAGCAATGGCAGTTCATCGCATAGGAGAACGCGTCCGCTACCTCGTAGCGCACGGCGCGGCAGCAGCATTCGCCGATCAGGAAGGGAGCGTTCGAATTCTCTGATCCGGTCATCACAGCGTCCCAGCAAATGGTACGGACACCATAGCGCATTTTGACGTGTACGACTAAGTTCGCCCTGAGCCATCATTCAAAGGGATGACCCATGAGCCAGAACCGTTCGAGCGTCGAAGCCGTCGTGCAATCTTACTTCGACGGACTTTACGAGGGTGATGCCGAAAAGCTCGGCGCCATCTTCCATCCCTCCGCCGATTTGCGCTGGGTCGAGAAGGGCGAGCTGCAGGTGCTGACCGTGCCGGACTGGCTCGACCGCGTGCGCAAGCGCCCCTCCGGCAAGGCCGAAGGCAAGCCGCGCGAGGATTTCATCGTCACGATTGACCGTTCGGACGACAAGACCGCCTTCATCAAGGTCCGATGCCAACTGCCGCCGCGTTTTTTCACGGACTATCTGGTGGCTATGAAGCTCGCCGATGGCTGGCAGATCGTATCGAAGTCTTACCGGTATGATCTGCGAGAGTGAGGGGCCTAATCTTCCGCTGCCCGAAATCGGGCACACTCCTCCCACATCCTCCGTCATTGCGAGCGCAGCGAAGCTAGCCAGAGTCTTTCCGCGGAGGAAGACCGGATTGCTTCGCTGCGCTCGCAATGACGATGCGGATGGAGTGCATGCCGCATCTCTCCTCCGCCCCCGTCTCGCTCAAAAGGTCCACCATGCTTCTCGACCGCCGTTCGCTGCTCGCCTCGCTGTACTGGATCGCCGCCTCCCCCGCGCTCGCCGCAGACGCGCAGCCTGAGCTCGAAACCTATGAGCGCGAGAGTGGCGGCCGGATCGGGGTCTATGCCGAGAACCTCGCGACCGGCGCAAGGCTCGCCTGGCGCGCCGACGAACGGTTCGTCATGTGCTCGACATTCAAGGCTTCGCTGGCGGCATGCGTCCTGGCGCGGGTCGATCGTGGCGAGGATCAGCTTGCGGCCATGATCCCGTACGGCAAGGCCGACCTGCTGGAGTACGCACCGGTCGCCAAGCAGAACATTGCCGCCGGCGCAATGTCGGTCACCGAGATGTGCAAGGCGATCGTCGAGCTCAGCGACAACACCTGCGCCAATTTATTGCTGGCGCGGATCGGCGGTCCCGCCGCACTCACCGCGTTCTGGCGGTCGCTCGGCGACACCGCCTCGCGGCTCGACCACAACGAGCCCGAGCTCAACCGCTCACCGCCCGGCGATCCCCGCGACACCACGACGCCGGCGGCGATGGCAGGCAATCTGCGCCGGCTGCTCACGGGCGAGGCGCTGTCGGCCACCTCGCGCGCGCAGCTCACGGAGTGGCTAGTGGGCTGCAAGACCGGTGCGAACCGGCTGCGTGGCGGGCTCCCCGCAAGCTGGAAGATCGGCGACAAGACCGGCAACAACGGCAAGGACGCATCCGGCGACATCGCGGTGGCCTGGCCCAAGCCCGATACGAAGCCCGATGCACCGATCCTGATCGCGGCCTATACCCAGGGCGGCACGCCGAGCGCGGCGCAGATCGAAACCGTGTTCGCACGCATCGGCCGCATGGTGGCCGAACGGCTGGCGTAAAGCCGCACGCATTGACGTTGCGACCGCTTCCGGGTGAAGACAGACCATCATGGAAGCGAAATTTCAGACCTTTCTCATCCTGCTCGCCGTGCTGGCGGGCACCGCGCTTGTCGCGCGCCGCTTCAACATCGCGCCCGCCATTCTGCTGATGCTCTCAGGTGTCGGCCTTGCCTTCGTGCCGGGCATGCCAGCGGTCGAACTGCCGCCGGAACTGGTGCTGCTGATGGTGCTGCCGCCGCTGATCTACTCGGCGAGCGTCGCGATGAGCTGGCGCGAGTTCAAAAAGAATCTTCGCCCGATCGTGCTGCTGGCGGTCGGTGCGGTGATCTTCACCGCGGCGTTGGTCGCAACCGCCACGCATTATTTCATCGGCCTGCCCTGGACGATCGGCTTCCTGCTCGGCGCCATCGTCGCGCCGCCCGACGTGGTGGCGCCGCTCGCGATCGCGCGCCGGCTGCATCTGCCGCGCAGGCTGATGGTCATCCTCGAAGGCGAAGGGCTCGCGAATGATGCCACCGCTCTGATCCTCTACCGCTTCGCGCTCGCCGCAATCATGGTCGGGCAATTCTCGCTGCCTCTGGCAGGCGGCGAGTTCTTGCTCATCGTCGCCGGCGAGATCGCCTTCGGCATCGGCGTCGGTTGGCTCTCCCTGCGGTTCCGCAAATGGTCGGGAGACCCGCAGGTCGAGCTGACACTGTCGCTGATCACGCCCTACGTGTCCTACTGGCTGCCCGAGCATCTCGGCGGCTCCGGCGTGATCGCCACCGTCGCCTGTGGCCTCTATGTGAGCTGGAATGGCCCGCTGCTGATCTCGGCATCGACGCGCCTGCAAGGCATCTTCTTCTGGGACCTCGTGATCTATCTGATCGAGGGCTTGCTGTTCCTGCTCACCGGATTCCAGATGCGCGCACTCTACGAGAAATCGAAGGCGTTCCCGCTCGACGACATCATGATTGCGACTGCCGTGGTGCTGGCGGTGGTCGTGATCGCGCGCTTCGCCTGGCTCTATCCCGCGACCTATCTGCCACGAATGCTCAGCAAGTCGCTGCGTGCGCGCGATCCGTCACCACCATGGCAATGGCCGTTCGTGCTTGCGCTCACCGGCGTGCGCGGCGCGGTGTCGCTGGCGGCAGCACTGGCGCTGCCGTTCACGCTGCCGGGCGGCGAGGCCTTCCCGTTTCGCGACCTGATCCTGTTCGTCGCGTTCGGCGTCATCTTCATCACACTGATCGGCGTCGGCCTCACGCTGCCCCCCGTGGTTCGTTGGCTCGGTGTCGCGGAAGCCGGTCGCAACGAGCATGCCGCCGAGCACGAGGCCGAGATCGCGGCACGGCGCCAGGCCCTCGACGCGGCGCTAAAGTCGCTCGACGCGCTGACCGAGGAAAAGGACGTGTCCGACGAGGTGATGCGGCTCCTGCGCGCCCGCCACGAGATCCGGGTCAACCAGCTGCCGGACTCGCTCGATCCCACCCACCACGACGTCTCCGCCGCCGGCACCGCCCTGACCCGCCGTCTGATCGCCACCGAGCGCAAGTTCATCCACGAGCTGCTGCGCGAGGGCCAGATCACCGACGAGACGCGGCGGCGGATCGAGCGCGATCTGGACCTGGAGGAGGCAAGCTTGGCAAACCGGGAGTACCGGGGAGGGCCGCTATAGATTCCCGTCATTGCTAGGGGCGCGAACTACCGCCTCTCGCAAAATTCCCTCATCGCCACCGCCACGGCGCCCGCAATGATCTCCTGCCGCTCCGGGGAGTTCATCGCCATCTCCTCGTCGCGGTTGATGATGGAGCCCGCTTCGAGCAGCACTGCGGCGCTGCGGGTCTGCGAGAGCACAACGAGCCCGTCATAGCGGTAGACGCCGACATCCTTGTCGAGCAATTGGCGCCGGTAGCGGCCCATCACCGGCAGGGTGTACTGGCTGGCATAGTGCAGGTCCTGCTGCTTCAGCTGCCTGCCGATCATCCGGGCCAGCATCAGGCTGGCGGCGAAGTGCGGATTCCGCTGCGACACGAACAGAGAGTGGCCCGAAAAGCGGTCGCTGAAATAGCTGTTCGCGCCGTCGAACTCCCAGCTCCCGAGCAGCTTGTCCGGCACCGAATCGTGATGGATCGACAGGAAGAGATCGGCCCGGGCGTCATTCGCGGTGCTGACGCGCTTGAACAGGCTCGGCCGCGCCTTGCCGTCCGTGACGAGCAACCGGGTCGCGGCAAAGCCTTCGGCCTTGAGCCTCGCCGTAATCAGACTTGCAAGCCGGAAGTTGAAGCCGAACTCCGTGTCGTTGCGCGCGCTCAACGCGCCGTAGGAGTCCGGGGTGTGCCCGACATCCACGAGGATCCGGAATTTCGACAGCTCACACTTGACCGGCGCGTGCGGCGGCTTGGGTTTCGCGATTTTCCGCGCGATAGCAGCATGACCAGAGTCTGCAGGCGCCAGCGACCATAGCAAGATCGACGCGACCAGCGTCGAGACGAGACTTGCGATGATGCTGCGCGGCTGTCCCAAGTACTACTCCGCTGCCGCTGTTCGCGGCCGGCCGACAAAGCCTGTGACGTCACCGAAACGCTCCAGCATCACCGCGGAAAGGTCCTTGGCCTTGCTGGTGACGCAGGCGCCCGAGCGCACGGCATGGCGATCCTGATGCGCGGCCTGCGGCGGCGGCTCGCCCTGCTGAAGCGCCCGCGCCAGCTCCATCACGACTTTCCGGAAATGCATGATACCGAGATCGGTCGGACCGAGATGCTCGCGGGTGCGGTCGGCGATCGGGCCCTGGCTGTCCTGCACGGCCGCATCCTGTTCGGAGACGCCCTTGATGCCGGTGTAGCTCCTGGTCTTCTGCATCTTGCGGTCGATCAGATAGTCGTTGCCCTTGTGGCGCAGCGGCACGTAATTGTCGCCAACCTCCGCGATCACGCCGTTGCCGCGGTCAAAGACGTCGCGCTCGGCTTGCGTCAGCGGCCGTTCCGGATTCCAGGCATAGGTGTAGATCCAGCAATTGGTGTCGGTGACGGGCACGAAAGTCTGCCCAAAGATGTTCTCACCCGGCATCGCGCTCGGGGCATAGGCGTGGAACGGCATCAGAAATTGCGCAATGCGCCAGTAGATGTTGTCGCCGCCGGTGAGCCGCCCGCCGGCGATGGTGAGGCCCGCTGCGTGCGCGGCGATCTTGATCACAGGGCGCGGATCCTCCGCGATCCAGCGCATGTGATCGCTCGACATCCGCGCGATCGGATTCACGAAATGCTTCTTGATGTCCAGGATCTCGTTCTCCTCCTTGTCGAAGGAGAGATGGGCGAAGGTGAAATGCGCGGTGTCGATCGAGCCTTCCAGCGCCTGCACCCAGTTGCAGTCCTGCCATTTCTTGCTGACATAGCGGTGCGAGGCCGGCAGCAGTGCCATTTCGAGATCGGGCAGCTCGGGCATCGCATCCGCGGGACCCATATAGGCCCAGATCATCTCGCCCCATTCGCGCGCCGGATAGGATTTGATGCGGATGAGATCCTTGGCGTTGAGGTCGGGATAGGAGGTCGGCATGTCGACGCAGCGGCCGTCGGTGTCGAACTTCCAGCCGTGATAGACACAGCGGATGCCGCATTCCTCGTTGCGCCCGAGCCAGAGATTGGCGCCGCGATGCGGGCAGTATTGATCGATGATTCCGACAACGCCGCGCGTATCGCGGAAGGCGAGCAGCTCCTCGCCGAGAACGATGATCTTCTTCGGCTCGCCGTCGGGTTCAGGGAGTTCTTCGGACAGCAGCACAGGAATCCAGAACCGGCGCAACAATTCGCCCATGCCCGTACCAGAGCCCGACTCGGTCAGGAATTTGTTGTCCTCGGCGCGGAGCATGGAAAATCCTCCCGACGGTCGTTGTTGCCGGCAAGATTGGCGCGGACGCGGGAAGACGTCAACGCGGAACGCGGCGCGCAGGCCGGTTAAACCGGCCGCTCCCCCTTCACCGTCACGCGCGTGCCGGAGCGCGTGTGCGGCCAATAATCCCACATCGCGCGGTGCTGGGTGCAGCGGTTGTCCCAGAAGGCGATGGCATTCTCTGTCCAGCGAAAGCGGCACTGGAACAGCGGATTCTCGGCGTGCTGGTAGAGATAGGCAAGCATCGCCTCGCTCTCGTCGCGCGGGATGCCGTTGATGTGGCGGGTGAAGCCGCGGTTGACGTAGAGCGCCTTCTTGCCGGTGACCGGATGCGTGCGCACCACGGGATGCTCGGCACTCGGATAGGACGGGCGGTCGGCGACGCCGTAATTGGCGTAGAGCCCGCGATAGATCGGCTCGCCGTCATGCAACGCAGTCAGCCCGTCGAGATAGGCCTTCATCCGGTCCGACAGCGCCTCGTAGGCCGCATACATGTTGGCGAACAGCGTGTCGCCGCCGCGCGGCGGGCACTGCTTGATGTAGAGGATCGAGCCCATCGGCGGCTCGTGATCGCAGGACACGTCGGAATGCCAGCCCTCGCCATGGGCCCGCGGCGAATTCGCATCCGCATAGATCTTCATCAGGGCCGGGTCTTCATCCTCATGCGGCGCGGCGGGATGGAAATGCAGCTCACCGAACTTGCGGCCGAAGGCGAGATGCTGTTGTGGCGTGATGTGCTGGTCGCGGAAGAAGATGACGAGGTTTTCGGCAAGCGCGCGGTGGACCTCGTCCATCTGCCGGTTGGAGCGCGCATCGTCGGAGACGAGCTTGCCGATGTCGACGCCCGAGATTTCCGCGCCGATGATCGGGGTCAGCTTTTCGACCGCGATGGTCTCGTAAGGCGCGCCGTCGTCCGTCGCGTGGCGATAGCGCGGGCCCTGCTTGCCGGCGAGTGAGCTCATGGCGTGTCTCCCGATGCATTCTTGCTTGGGAGCATCGTAGCAATGTAGGGCGGCTTAGCGAAGCGTAACCCGCCACTTCGCGCCTGCAAAAATAAGGCGGGTTACGCTTTCGCTAACCCGCCCTACGATTCCTGATCTGGAGCAGAACTATTCCGCCGCGGTCACCGGCACCTTGGCGCCCTGGCCGTAGCGCTGCTCGATGTAGTCGATCACGAGTGCTTTGAAGTCGGCGGAGATGGTCGGGCCGCGCAGGGTGCGGAACTTCTTGCCGTCGACGAACACCGGGGCAGCCGGCGCCTCGCCCGTGCCCGGCAGCGAGATGCCGATATTGGCGTGCTTGGATTCGCCGGGGCCGTTGACGATGCAGCCCATCACCGCGACGTTGAGCTCTTCCACGCCGGGATATTTCGTCTTCCAGGTCGGCATCTCGTCGCGGATGAAACCTTGGATCGAGCTGGCCAGTTCCTGGAATGTGGTCGAGGTGGTGCGGCCACAGCCGGGGCACGCCGCAACCAGCGGCACGAATGTGCGGAAACCCATGGTCTGCAAGAGCTCCTGGCCGACCTGCACCTCGCGGGTGCGGTCGCCGCCGGGCTCCGGCGTCAGCGAGATGCGGATGGTGTCGCCGATGCCCTGCTGCAACAGGATGCCGAGCGCGGCCGAGGACGCCACGATGCCCTTGGTGCCCATGCCGGCCTCGGTCAGGCCGAGATGGATCGCGTAGTCGGAACGGCTGGCGAGATCCTGATAGACCGCGATCAGATCCTGCACGGCCGAGACTTTGGCCGAGAGGATGATGCGATTCTTCGGCATGCCGAGTTCCTCGGCGCGCGCGGCCGAGAGCAGCGCGGATTGCACCATGGCCTCGCGCGTCACCGCGCGCACGTCGCGCGGATCGGGGGAGGCGGCGTTCTCGTCCATCAGCTTGGTCAAGAGCTCCTGGTCGAGCGAGCCCCAATTGGCGCCGATGCGCACCGGCTTGTTGTTCTTGTTGGCGATCTCGATGATGTCGGCGAACTGGGTGTCGCGCTTGTCCTTGAAGCCGACATTGCCGGGATTGATGCGATATTTGGCGAGCGCCTCGGCGCAGGCCGGATAGGCGGCGAGCAGCTTGTGGCCGATATAGTGAAAGTCGCCGATCAGCGGCGTGGTGATGCCGCGCTTGAGCAGGCCGTCGCGGATGTGCGGGACGGCAGCGGCGGCCTCCTCGCGGTCCACGGTGATGCGGACCATTTCGGAGCCCGCGCGGGCGAGCGCTGCGACCTGGGCAATGGTGCCGTCGATATCGGCGGTGTCGGTGTTGGTCATTGACTGCACGACGATCGGGGCACCGCCGCCGACGGCAACGTCGCCGACCTTGACCTGGGTGGTCTTGTGCCGGGGCGCGGGGCCCGCGACGTCGGAATCGATGGTTTTTTCGAGCTTGTTCATGGCGTCCAAATATCAGGTTTTGGTGACGTTCAGCAATGCATCGCGCGGCGCCGCAGCGGATTGACTGGGACGGTTAACCAGAAAAAGCCCAGCAATGACAAGGAGGGCGGCAGCCCCGAATGTCAGGTTCAGCGTGTCGTGCATGATGAAATAGCTACCCACCACGCCAAACAAAGGGGTGATGAAGGTAAAAGCCGACAATTTGCTGGCCGAATAGGTCTTCACCAGCGCGAACCAAAGCGTGAACGTGGTTCCCACGACCCAGATCGCCTGGAAGGCCATCAGGCCCAGCGACAGCGGCGACGGCGTGTGGGGGATGGTCTCCCCGAACAGCCAGGCGGCCAGCCCCAGGATCGGGATCGAGGTCGCGACCTGATAGCCCAGAGCCTTCTCGGGCGCCGCGAAGCGCAGCCGCGTGCCCTTGGCAACTAGCGTGGTCGCCGCCCACAGCGCGGCGCCGCCGACGATCATGAGATCGCCGAGCAGGACATGCGAATCGACGTTGGGCTGCGGCACGCCGATCGCGAGCGCGACACCGGCAAAGCTGATGGCGAGCCCCAGCCATTGCGTCCCGCCAAGTCGCTCGCCGAGCACCTGGTAGGAGCCGAGCGCGACGAAGAACGGCGCGGTGTAGAGGAACACGACCGCCCGCGATGCTGGTGTGAACCGCAGGCCCTGGAAGATCAGCACGAACTCGATGCCGAACATCAGTCCGGCGATGACGCCGGGCTTCCAGGTGCCGTCGCGCTCGAAGAATTTAACGCCGCGCAAGCTGCCGATGATGAACAGCACCGGCAGCGCGCCCATCGAGCGGAACGTGGCCTGAAGCATCGGCGGAATGTCCGGCAGCACCAGCTTCACGGCGATCTGGTTGAACCCCCAGGTCAGGCACAGCATGAGCATCAGGGCGATGGCGCCGGCACTGAGGGGACGACCGGCGGACGGTATGGCTTGAGGTGAGGACATTTCTTCCTAAAAACCGGCTTTGCGCCGTTGTTGCTCTATGCGGCTTTCTGACAATGCGCACAAACGCCCGTGATTTCCACCACCGACAATTTGGGAGCGAAGCCTGAGCTGCGCGCGGCGGCGTTGAGGTCCTTGGCGAAGGATGCCGACGGAATCTCACCGACCAGGCCGCAGCGCTCGCAGATCAGGAACGTCACCGCCGAGATCGCGTCGTGGTCGTGAGCGGCGCAGGCGAGATAGGCGTTGCGGCTTTCGATCCGGTGCACGAGGCCGTTGGCCATCAGGAAATCGAGAGCACGATAGACCGTGATCGGCGCCGGCCGCGACATCGACTTCGCCAGTTCGTCGATGACCTCATAGGCGCCGAGCGGCCGGTGGCTCGAGAGCAGCGCCCCCAATACATGGCGGCGTATAGGCGTGAATTTCTGCGCGCGCTCTCCGCAAACGGCCTCGGCATGCGCCAGCGCATCCGCGGTGCAGCGGCCGTGATCGTGATCGGGCGCGGGAAATGCCGGTTTTGCGAGGGTCATGCGACCGGCGTTCTAGCATTTCGAAAGGGGAACCCAAAGCAGGACCGGCGATGCGGCCAGCAGCCATGCTCGGCCTGCGGGACAGCGTCCCGCAAACCCGCCATGAAATAATCATAAGCTTGCTTATTATATTGCAAGCTTATTGGAGACCAAGCTCATGAGCCCAGGGCCCGTGGACCAGAACTTCCTGTTTACGCTCGCCGAGCTCTATCGCCTGCTCCGGGTCTATGCCGACAAGGAAGCCTCGCGCTTCGGCATCACCCGCGCGCAATGGGCGGTGCTGGCCAAGGTCGAGCGCAGCGAAGGCATGAAGCAGTCGGAACTCGCCGAGCTTCTCGAGGTGCAGCCGATCACGCTGACGCGCCTGATCGACAAACTCTGTGACAGCGACTGGATCGAGCGACGCAACGATCCTTCGGATCGCCGCGTCAAGCGGCTGTACCTGAAGAAGGCCGGGCGGCAGTTGCTCGGGCGGATGAGCGGGCTGAAGTCCGAGCTCACGGCCAACGCGCTCGACGGCATCACTCCGGCGGACGCCCATCGCCTCCTCACCCAACTCGAAACGATCAAGGAAAACGTGCGGTCCGCGATCCAGAGCAGCGGAGCGGAACAAGCGCGTAAGGAGCAACGCTATGGCTGATCAGGTTCTCAAGTTCCAGCCCGAGCAGAAAATCGACGGCGGCAAGCCCACCAAGAAAGCCGGCACCGATCCGCGCCGCCGCCTGGTGGCGGGCCTGCGCCGCTATCGCCGCGTGCTGCTCCTGGTTGTGCTGCCGCTCGTCGTCGCGGTTGCCGGCTTCACCTTCTATCTCAATGGCGGCCGTTACGTCGGCACTGATGACGCCTATGTCGGCGCGCAGAAAGTGCTGGTGACCCCTGATATCTCCGGCAAAATCCAGAAGGTCGTCGTCAAGGAAGGTCAGGTCGTCAAGCACGGCGACGAGTTGTTCGAGATCGACCCCGCTCCGTTCCGTCATGCGTTGGAAGAAGCCAAAGCGCAACTCGCCCAAGCCCGCATCACCTATGACAATCTTGTTGCCAACATCAAGATCTACGGTGACATGCTCAATCTTGCCCAGCAGGGCATGGACCTGAAGCAGCGCGACGTCGAACGCAAGCAGTCGCTGGTGAAGAACAATTACGGCTCGCAGCTCGATCTCGACAACGCGTCCAATGCACTGGTTACCGCCGGCGCGCAGGCGCAATACATCAAGCAGCAACTCTCCAATGCCAAGACCCAATTGCTGGGGAATCCCGAGTTGCCGCTGGAGCAATTCCCCGCCTACGCGCAAGCGAAAGCCAAGCTGGACGATGCCCAGCGCAACCTCGACCACACCGTGCTGCGCGCGCCGATGGATGGCGTGGCAACACAGGTCGAACAGATCCAGCTCGGCCGCTACGTCGCCGCCGGCACGCCGGTGTTCTCCATCATCGACGTGGCCCACCCCTGGGTCGACGCCAATCCGAAGGAGAGCGACCTCACCTACGTCACCGAAGGACAGCCGGTCACGCTCGAGGTCGACGCGTTCCCGAACCATACCTTCAAGGGCAAGATCGGCTCGCTCTCGCCCGGCACCGGCGCGCAATTCGCGATCCTGCCGCCGCAGAACGCCAGCGGCAATTTCGTCAAGGTGGTGCAGCGCGTGCCGATCCGCATCTATTTCGACGAGACCGACAAATACGTACGCAAGCTGAAGGCCGGCATGAGCGTTTACGCCACCATCGACACCGGCCACCAGCGCTCGCTCGCCGGTCTGCTCGGCCTGTCGGCGACCGCGAGCCAAGACAAAGATCAGGACAAGGACTAATCCTATGGCGGAGTCCAATCCCGCCCTTATGGTCCCCGGCCTGCGCCGGAACATGGTGACGATCTGCGCCATGACGGCAACCATCATGCAGGCGCTGGACACCACCATCGCCAACGTCGCCCTGCCCTACATGCAGGGCACGCTGTCGGCTTCGCAGGACCAGATCAACTGGGTGCTGACCTCCTACATCGTCGCCGCCGCGATCATGACGGCACCGGTGGGCTGGATCGCCAACCGCTTCGGCCGCAAGCGCATCTTCATCATCTGCTCGGCCGGCTTCACCATGGCATCGGTGCTGTGCGGGCTTGCGCAGGACATCAACCAGATGGTGATTTTCCGCCTGCTGCAGGGCGTGTTCGGCGCGGCCCTGGTGCCGTTGTCGCAATCGGTGATGCTCGACTATTACACGCTCCAGGAACGCGCCAAGGCGATGTCGATCTGGGGCATGGGCGTAATGATGGGGCCGATCATGGGTCCCTCGCTCGGCGCCTGGCTGACCGAGACTTATTCCTGGCACTGGGTGTTCTTCGTCAATTTGCCGTTCGGCGCCATCACCGTGATCGGGCTGATCATCTTCATGGACGAGACCCGGAAGGATCTCAGTCTCAAGTTCGACTGGTTCGGCTTCGCGGCGCTGGCGGTCGCGATCGGGTCGCTTCAGCTCGCGCTCGACCGCGGCGAGCAATTGGGCTGGCTCGAATCGGGTGAGATCCTTGCGGAGTTCATCGTCTCGGCCGTCGCCTTCTACTTCTTCATCGCGCATTCCTTCACGACCTCGACACCGTTCATCCGCTTCGGGCTCTTCAAGGACCGCAATTTCGTCACCGGCTGCGTGTTCATGGTCGTGATGGGCCTCGTGCTGTTCTCGACCATGGCGCTGGCCTCCCCCTATATGCAGAACGTGATCGGCTATCCCATCATCACCGCGGGCCTGCTGCTGGCGAGCCGCGGCTTCGGCACCTTCTTCGCCATGATGCTGGTCGGCCGCATGATGCGTTACATCGAAGCCCGCACACTGATCATCACCGGCCTGACGCTGACCGCGGGCTCGCTGTTCCAGATGACCGGCTGGACCGATTTGACCCAGGTGCCGGAGATCGTGACCGTCAGCGTGATCCAGGGCTTCGGCTTCGGCCTCGTCTTCGTGCCGCTTTCGACGGTGGCATTCCTGACCTTGTCGAATGAGCTGCGCACCGACGGCACCGCGATGTTGACCCTGATGCGCAACGTCGCGAGCTCGGTGGGCATTTCCGTCGTCATCGCCCAGCTGACACAAGGCACGCGGCGGACCTACGCGATCCTGTCCGAACACATCAACCCGTTCAACCATGCGCTCCAGATGCCCAGCGTCAGCGGCATGATCAATCTCTCCACCGACGCCGGTCGCGCCATGGCCGATCGCATGGTCAGCGTGCAGGCGCAGATCATCGCCTTCGCGCACGACTACGAGCTGGTGATGTTCTTCATCCTCTGCACCATCCCGCTCGCCCTGCTGATCGGCTCGACCAAGGCCACCCTGCGCAAGCAGGCGGCGGGGCCGGAACATGCGGTGATGGAGTGATGCCTTCGCCGGGACGACACCGATGATGTTGCGCGCCTCTACCCCAAAATCTCCTCGCAGCCCAGATCCTCGACCGCCATCATCACCCGCTCCAGATTATTCCACCAGATCACCGGTGGGATGTTGATGCTCCACTGCCAGACTGGCTTGGTGATGTGCCACAGCACCGACCGCCGATAGTCCTGGTCGAGCGCGCCGCGCGTATAGCCGCTGACACCGTGCGCCATCAGCATCTCGTGATAGCGATTGAGCAGCGGGCGTTCGAGCGCCTGCCGGCGCTCTGGATACCATTGCGTCGCCATCATATAGGCAAGGTCGTGGGTAGGAACGTTGATGCGCCAATGATCGAAATCGAAAATGCGCACAGCGTCAGCGATGCCCGCGCGTGGCAGCAGGAAATTCCAGGTATGGGCATCGCCGTGAGCGATGGTCACATGGCGATGCGAATGGTAGCGTTGCAACAGTTGCTCGGCCTTGTCGATGAAGCGCCGATACAGGGTCCGCCGCTCCTCACTGAGGCGATCACCAAGCAAATCGGCGAAGCGGTCGTAATGGCCGGCGAATGTCTCTATCAGACTCGCCGTATCATCAAGGCTCATCCAGGTGCCGATGGTGTCGCCGAGACCCGCATGGTCCCACCAAGATGCATGCCAGCGGGCGAGCGCCGTTACGATCGCCATCGCCTGATCGCGTGAGGGCGGCAATGGCCAGTCAGCTGCAACGTCATGGCTGTCGGTGAGATCTTCGAGCAGCAGATGCCAGTCCTGGCTCTCCTCGTCGAAATGCCCATCGTAGCAGCGCGGCACGATGTGCGACGGCATATTTGGCGCAAGGCGGGTGTAGAAGGCCACTTCCTGCCGACCAGAATTTGCCAGCGACTTGGCGTAGGCCGGATTCGGGATCTTCAGGATGACAGAGTGCGGGGACCCGGCTGCTTCCCCGACATAGCGCAGCCCAAGTCGGATAACGTGCGACACCATGGCGGGGTATTGGTGCAGCACCTTCACCTCGCGCACGGCGCCCGCATCCAGCACGCCGCCCCTGCGTAGCGCAGCGGTCAGTCGAGCCCGCTCAACGACCGCCGGCAGTTGTGGAGGTGTCATGGACGCCACGATGCCCTCGTCCCGGACCATACTGCACAATCACACCCCCCGGCACCAGCAATAGGCATCGCGCCGGGCTCAGGCCGCCGCTGTGGAGTCGCGCACCGTCCGGACCACGACCGACCGAAGCTGCTCGAGATTGGCCGCCATGCCGGCGATCGCCTGCCTGACCTCCGCGGCGCGCTCGTTCACGGAGGCGGCGTCGCGGCTGACATCACCGATCTTGGCCGAGACCTCCTTCGCCGCGGAAGTCGATTCGGAAATCGACCGCGTGATCTCGCGGGTCGCGGCGTCCTGCTCTTCCATCGCGGCGGCAACCGAGGTGGCGACGCCGTCGATCTCGACGATGTGGCCTCCCATGGTTTCGACGGCGTCGACGGCGGCTTGCGTCGAGGCCTGGATCTCGGCGATCAGCCGCGCGATCTCCTCGGTGGATTTGGCGGTCTGGTCGGAGAGGGATTTCACTTCGGCGGCGACCACCGCGAAGCCACGGCCGGCCTCCCCGGCGCGCGCCGCCTCGATCGTGGCGTTGAGTGCCAGCAGATTGGTCTGGCCGGCGATGCCGCCGATGAGGTCGGAGACCTCGGCGATCTTCTTCACCGATCCAGCCAGCGTCTGGATGGTCGAGCGCGCCTGTTCCCGACCGGCGACCGCCGATTTTGTAACCGTGCTGGTCCGCGCGACCTGGGTTGCGATCTCGCGGATCGAAGCACTGAGTTCTTCAGCTGCGGCCGAGACGGTCTGCGAGCTGCCGAGGGCCTGGGTGGAGGCGGCTGCGACCGCCTGCGATTGTGTCGAGAGCGACCTTGCGATCTCGGACAGACTGGAGGCGGCACGCTCCACGCCTTGCGTCGCCGCGCTCGCGGTGTCGACCGAGCGGCCGGTCTCGCGCTCGACGGTTTCGGCCATCTGATGCAGGGCCTCACGCTTGGCGAGCGCCGCCTCCTGCTCCTTCTGCAACTGCTCCTCGCGCAGGCGGAAATTCTCGACCGCGGACTGCTTGAACACCAAGAGCGCACCCGCCATCGAGCCGACCTCGTCCTGCCGGTGCGCGAAAGGAATGTCGGCGGCGAGATCGCCGGTCGCGAGCTTTTGCATCGCGCTGGTCATGCGCACGATCGGGCGCATCACGCCGAAGGCGACGCCGAGCAGGCCCGCCGCAATGAAGGCGAGGACGGCGGCGGAGACGCCGAGGAGGATGTAAAGCATCGAGCTGTCGCGGTCCGCGGCCAGCTTCTCCATGTCGGCATTCTGCTTGTTGGCGCTCTCGACGATGCTGTCGATGACGGCGCGATGCGCGGTATAGGCCTCCTTGAGCTGCGCGTAGGCCCGCTCGGAGACGGCCGTATCCTTGGCCTTGAGGGCGGGGAGGAGCTGGTCGGACAACAGCTTCCAGAACTTCTGCACCTCGGCGTCGGATTTCGACACCAGGGTCGTCTTCAGGTCGGCCGAGAGGCTGGAGGTGACCCAGAATGCCTTGCGCTCGTCGTAATCCTTGCGGAGCTGGGCCAGGCGTTCGGCATGGGCCGCCAGCTGGTCGGGCTCGCGCATGGCGAGCGTGGCCTCGAGGTAGGCCTCGATCACATATTCCGGCGGCGGCAGGATGTCGGCGATGAGATCGTTTCCGAGCTTGATATCAGAATAGAGCGGACCGCCGACCTTGAGCTCTTTCAAGGCGTAGAGGCTGGTCGAGACCACGGCGGTAAAGCCGATGGCCAGAACGATGCCGAAAGCAATGATTGCGGAAGAAAGCGAAAGACGAATTTTCATGGAAAAATCCAATGGGCCGCGCTGAATCCCACGGACCCTAAAGGATTACGGTAAACACGGGATTGCATCGCGCGGAAATTGCATCGCGCGAACTCCGGAAAAATACGGGAAATGGCGTCAGGTCAACAGTTTCGGGCAGCGAAGCTTGGGCCCGTCCTCCGCTGTCGTCCCGGATCGGCGCTCCGCCTGTCCGGGACGGCGCTGGGGGTCACACGTCGAAAAATACCGTTTCGTTGTCGCCCTGGAGCCGCAGGTCGAGCCGGTACACCGGCTTGCCGGCCTCGCGCACGGCCGTCAGCGTGGCGCGACGGTCGGCAGGCACCACCGCCAGCACGGGATCGGCGGCATTGCCGGCCTCGTCACTGAAATAGATGCGGGTATAGAGATGCCGCAGCATGCCGCGACCAAACACCGCAAGCAGGACATGCGGTGCCTGCGGCTTGCCGTCGGGATCGGGCACCACGCCCGGCTTGATGGTTTCAAAGGAATAATTGCCGTCCTTGTCGGTGCCGCAACGGGCAAAGCCGCGGAAGCTCGCATTCGGCAGCGCGCGCTTGTCCTGCGGATCCGCGAAGCGCCCCTGCGCGTCGGCCTGCCAGATCTCCAGCATGGCATCGGGCACAACGACTCCGTCGCCGTCGAACACGCGGCCCTCGATCCGGACGCGATCGCCGGTGACGTCGGGCGTCAGCGTCGAGTTGGTGAACGCATCATTCCAGGCATACTCGCCGGTCGGCGTCAGGCCGTATTTGAAGAACGGGCCGACGGTCTGCGACGGCGTGATCCCATTGTCCTGCACTTAATGGTTCTCCATAGGGGTGGCGTTCTTGCCGCGCAGCACGATGTCAAAGCGGTAACACAGCGCCCATTCGGGCTGGGTGTTCTCGAGATCAAATGACGACACCATCCGCGCCCGCGCCTTCTCGTCCGGCACCGAATTGAAGATCGGATCGAACGGGAACAGCGGATCGGCCGGGAAGTACATCTGCGTCACGAGACGCGTGACGAAGGAATGGCCGAACACAGAGAGATGGATGTGTGCGGGACGCCAGGCGTTATGATGGTTGCCCCAGGGATAGGCGCCAGGCTTGATGGTGACAAAGCGGTAGTAACCGGAGACGTCGCTCACGGTGCGGCCGGCGCCCGTAAAGTTCGGATCGAGCGGAGCCGGATGCTGGTCGCGGACGTGAACGTAACGGCCGCAGGAATTGGCCTGCCAGATCTCGACCAGCGAGTTCGGCACGCCGCGGCCGTCCTCGTCGCGCACATGGCCGTGCACAATAATGCGTTCCCCGAGCGGCTCGCCGGTGTGTTGGGTGGTGAGATCATTGTCGCCCTCGCGAACGGTCTCGTGGCCGTAGACCGGGCCGGTCAGCTCCGACAGCGTATGGCGCATCGGGATCAAGGGTTTGTTCGGCGCACGCTTGACCGAGCTTTTGTACTCGGGCGACAGCGGCAGCGGATGCGCCGTGTTGCTGTCGACGGGATAGATGAATGTCATTGGCGAACTCCTCCCCGGCCCTTTTCCGACCGGTCAACGCTTCCGCCAATCATTATAGGATATAACTAATTGGGGGAAGCGGCTTTGAGCCCTATTTGATCGGCGGACGCGGCAGGACGGCCTCGCCGGCTTCGAGCCGATAGACATGGTCCAGCGAATACCAGGGCGTCGCGACGTCGCGCTCGGTCGGATGTGGCGTGTCATGGCGCAGGAACTTGCCCATCAGCGCTTTGGTCACGCCGAACTGCACGTCACTATCGATATGCGGGTCGGCGGGGTCGTAGACCTGCGAGATCAGCACCTTGAATCCGGGCTTGAAGACCAACGCGTGCAGGTGCGCGGGACGATAGGGATGCCGCTTCTGCGCCTCCAGGAGGCGGCCGACCACGCCGTCGGTCGGAATGGGATAGCCGACCATCATCACGGAGCGGAACGAGAAGGCTCCGTCCTGGTCGGTCGTAAACTTGCCGCGCAGGTTCATGTCGGCCTGCTCGGGGTCCTGGTTTTCATAGAGACCAACCGGCGACGCGTGCCAGACGTCGACCTCGGCGCCGGCGACGGGACGGCCGTCCTTGTCCACGACGCGGCCGTTGACGAACAGCGGCGCGCCTGGGGTCTCGGAGCGGACGATCGATCCGCCATTTTCCACCCGCGGCGAGTTCAGCCGCCAGAATGGTCCGAGCAGCGACTGGTCGGTCTCCGTGTTGCCCTCATCGCCATTATTCAGCAGGCACACCAGCGGCGAGACGCCGAGCGAGCCTGCCATCAGCACGACCTCATTATGCGTGTCGGTCGAGAGCTTGCCGAGTTCGGCGATAACAGCCGTGGCGTCGCGGAATTCCTTCTCGGTCAGGCGAACGTCGCGAACAAAACCGTGCAGATGCTTGACCAGGGAGACCATGATCTGGCGTAGCCGTGGATCGGATGTCTGCTCCATCACCGCCAAGGCCGCGGCCGTGACGTCCTGCTCGCGCGCGATGATCATGGGATGCTCCCTCACCTTGCGTCATGGCCGGGCTTGTCCCGGCCATCCACGACCTTCTTCTCGCGGCACCAAGAACGTGGATGCCCGGGCCTTCGCCTCGCCGAAGAGGCTTCGGCCTCGCAGGCGGGACAAGCCCGGGCATGACGAGTCTGGGGCACCCGGCTCCGGGATGACGGCACGCTGCGCGTCCCGTCAGTTCAGCTTCTCGATGGCGACCGCAACGCCCTGGCCAACGCCGACGCACATGGTGGCGAGCGCGAGCTTGCCGCCGCGCTTCTCCATGCCGTGCACCGCGGTGAGCGCGAGGCGCGCGCCACTCATGCCGAGGGGATGACCGAGCGCAATCGCGCCGCCATGCGGATTGACGAAATCGGCATCGTCGGCAACGCCGAGCTGGCGCATGCAGGCGATACCCTGCGAGGCAAAGGCTTCGTTGAGCTCGATCAGGTCGAAATCGCCGATTTTCTTGCCGAGACGTTCCATCAGCTTGCGGGTGGCCGGCACCGGGCCGATGCCCATGATGCGCGGCGGCACGCCGGCGGAGGCGAGGCCGAGGATGCGCGCGCGCGGCGTCAGGCCGTGCTTCTTCACCGCAGCCTCGGACGCCAGGATCATCGCGGCGGCGCCGTCATTGACGCCGGAGGCGTTGCCCGCGGTCACCGTGCCGGGATTGCGCACGATCGGCCTGAGCTTCGTCAGGGCTTCCAGCGTGGTCTCGGGACGCGGATGCTCGTCCTTGTCGACGGTGACAGGGCCGGCCTTGCCGCCGGGAATGGTGATCGGGGTGATTTCTTCGGCGAAATAGCCGGCCGCAATCGCGGCGCCCGCGCGCTGCTGCGAGCGGATCGCGAAGGCGTCCTGATCCGCGCGCGAGACCTGGAATTCCTCGGCGACGTTCTCGCCGGTCTCGGGCATCGCGTCGACGCCATACTGCGCCTTCAGCAGCGGATTGATGAAGCGCCAGCCGATCGTGGTGTCGAAGATCTCAGCCGAGCGCGAGAACGCTTCCTGCGCCTTGCCCATCACGAAGGGCGCGCGCGTCATGGATTCGACGCCGCCGGCAATCGCAAGCTCGATCTCGCCGGAACGGATAGCGCGGCCGGCCGCACCGACCGCATCGAGACCGGAGGCACAGAGCCGGTTCAGGGTCTGGCCTGGAACGGAATCCGGCAGGCCCGCAAGCAGGAGCGCCATGCGTGCCACGTTGCGGTTGTCCTCGCCGGCCTGGTTGGCACAGCCGAAGAAGACCTCGTCAACCTGTGCCCAATCGAGATTGGGGTGCTTGGCCATCAGCGCCTTGATCGGGGCCGCCGCCAGGTCGTCGGCACGCACCTTGGCGAGCGACCCGCCAAAACGGCCGATCGGGGTCCGCACGGCATCGCAGATAAAGACGTCACGCATGGTTGTTCTCCCTGAATGCCGCGATCCGGCCTAAATTCTTCAATGTCGACGGAGTTTTAGGAGGGCGCCCGCGGCAGGTCAATTGACCGATACGCGCGTGTTCCGACGGGTGTGCACGCGAGTTGCGCATGCCGCGGTGCGGACAACGTGGAAAACCTCCCCTCTCCGCCCAAAGCGATAGGAGCGCGGGGCGAAATTTTGTAGGTTGCGCCGCCCATGACAATGCAACAACCGATCCCTGCACCGCCTCCCGACGATACGCCCGCGCCGCAGGCGGAAGCTGCCGCGCGCGTCACGCCGATGATGGAACAGTACCTTGAAATCAAGGCGGCACATCAGGGCCTTCTGCTGTTCTACCGGATGGGCGACTTTTACGAGCTGTTCTTTGAGGACGCCGAGATCGCCTCCAGGACACTCGGCATCGTCCTGACCAAGCGCGGCAAGCATCAAGGCGCCGATATCCCGATGTGCGGCGTGCCAGTCGAGCGCTCCGAGGACTATTTGCACCGGCTGATCACCGCCGGGCACCGGGTCGCGGTGTGCGAGCAGACCGAGGATCCCGCGGCGGCGAAAGCACGCGGCAACAAGAGCGTCGTGCGCCGCGGCGTGGTGCGCCTGGTCACGCCGGGCACGCTGACCGAGGACACGCTGCTCGACGCGCGCGCCAACAATTACCTGCTGGCGCTCGCGCGCGCGCGCTCATCGGCGGGCGGTGACCGCTTTGGCCTCGCCTGGATCGACATCTCGACCGCCGAATTCACGGTGACGGAATGTTCGGGCGGCGAACTCGCCGCCACGCTGGCGCGGATCAATCCGAACGAGGTGATCGTCACCGACGCGCTCTATAACGACAGCGAGCTCGGACAGACCCTGCGCGAGCTGCCGGCGGTGACGCCGCTGACCCGCGACGTCTTCGACGGCGCCACTGCCGAGAAGCGGCTGTGCGACTATTTTGCCGTCGCGACCATGGACGGACTGTCCCAGCTCACGCGGCTGGAAGCCACTGCCGCCGCCGCCGCCGTCACCTATGTTGACCGCACCCAGGTCGGCAAACATCCGCCGCTGTCGCCGCCCGCGCGCGAAGCCTCGGGCGCGACCATGGCGATCGATCCCGCCACCCGCGCCAATCTCGAACTGACGCGGACACTCGCCGGCGAACGCCGCGGCTCGCTGCTCGACGCGATCGACTGCACGGTGACCTCGGCCGGCTCGCGCCTGCTGGCGCAGCGGCTTGCCGCGCCGCTGACCGATGCGGCGGCGATTGCGCGGCGGCTCGATGCCGTCGGCAGCTTCGTTGCCGACTCGGCCGCGCGCGAGGACATCCGCAGCATCCTGCGCGGCGCCCCGGACATGTCGCGGGCGCTGGCCCGTATATCCGTCGGCCGCGGCGGTCCGCGTGACCTCGCCGGCCTGCGCGATGGCATCATCGCCGCCGACCAGGTGCTGACGCGGCTTGACGAACTCGACCAGCCGCCGCAGGAGATCGCCGTCGTGATGGCGGCGCTGCAAAAGCCATCGCGCGAGCTCGCGGCGGAATTCGCCAGGGCGCTCGACGATCAACTGCCGCTGATCAAGCGCGACGGCGGGTTCGTTCGCCAGGGCTATGAGCCTGCGCTGGACGAAACGCGAAATCTGCGCGACGCCTCGCGCCTGGTGGTGGCCTCGATGCAGGCGCGCTACGCCGACAACACGGGTGTGAAGGGGCTCAAGATCCGGCACAACAACGTGCTCGGCTATTTCGTCGAGGTCACCGCGCAGCACGGCGACAAGCTGATGTCGGCGCCGCTAAACGCAACCTTCATCCACCGCCAGACGCTGGCCGGCCAGGTCCGCTTCACCACCTCCGAGCTCGGGGAGATCGAAGCCAAGATCGCCAATGCCGGCGACCGCGCACTCGGGCTCGAGCTCGAGATTTTCGAGCGGCTCTGCGCCAAGGCTTTGGCCATCAGCGAGGAACTGCGCGCCGCCGCTCACGCCTTTGCGCTGCTCGACGTCGCGACGTCGCTTGCCAAGCTGGCGATCGACCAGAACTATGTGCGGCCCGAGGTGGACTCGTCTCTCGGCTTTGCGATCGAGGCGGGCCGCCATCCCGTGGTCGAGCAGGCCTTGAAGCGCAATGGCCAGCCGTTCATCGCCAATGCCTGCGATCTCTCGCCGGGCCCTGCGCAAAAATCCGGCCAGCTCTGGTTGCTGACCGGTCCGAACATGGCGGGTAAGTCGACCTTCCTGCGCCAGAACGCGCTGATTGCGTTGCTCGCCCAGATCGGAAGTTTCGTGCCGGCGACACGCGCGCGGATCGGCATCATCGACCGCCTGTTCTCGCGTGTCGGCGCCGCCGACGATCTCGCCCGCGGCCGTTCCACCTTCATGGTCGAGATGGTCGAGACCGCTGCCATCCTCAACCAGGCCGGCGAGCGCGCGCTCGTGATCCTTGATGAAATCGGCCGCGGCACCGCGACCTTCGACGGCCTCTCGATCGCCTGGGCCGCAATCGAGCACCTGCACGAGAGCAACCGCTGCCGCACGCTGTTCGCGACGCATTACCACGAGCTGACGGCGCTCTCCGCCAAGCTGCCGCGGATGTTCAACGCGACCGTGCGGGTGAAGGAATGGCAGGGCAATGTCGTGTTCCTGCACGAGGTGTTGCCGGGTTCGGCCGATCGCTCTTACGGAATCCAGGTCGCCAAGCTCGCGGGCCTGCCGCCGGCCGTGATCACGCGCGCCAAATCGGTACTGGCGAAGCTGGAAGCCCAGGACCGCGGCCAGACCGCGCGCGCGCTTGCTGACGATCTGCCGCTGTTCGCAGTGCCCTCGCGCGCCGCCGCAGAAGTCACACCGCCGAGCGAGGCCGAACTGCTGATGGACGCGGTGAAGGCGCTGCATCCGGACGAGATGTCGCCACGCGAAGCGCTCGATGCGCTGTATGCGTTGAAGGCCAAGCTGCCGAAGCAGTGACGGTGCCGCAGGGTGGGTGAGCCGAAGGCGTAACCCACCACCTTTGTCAGCGCGCGAGAAGTGGTGGGTTACGCTTCGCTAACCCACCCTATGCTTCTGAACGCTACGCCCTCGCCGCGATCGCCGCCACTTCCGCTGCGGCGCGCTGCATGCTGGTCGACATCTCGTTGGTCACCGTGCTCTGCTCTTCGATTGCCGCGGCCGTCGACGTCACATATTCGCTGACGTTGCTGATGGCCGTCTTGATCGAAGCCAGGGCGGTGACGACGTCTCCAGAGATGCCGTTGAGGCTACCGATCTCAGCGCCGATCTTGTCAGTGGCCTGCTTGGCTTGGTTGGCGAGGCTCTTGACCTCCGAGGCCACCACCGCAAAACCCCGACCGGCTTCACCGGCGCGGGCGGATTCGATGGTGGCGTTGAGTGCCAGGAGGTTGATCTGCCCGGTGATGTTGTTGATGAGCTCGACGATCCCGCTCATCGCCAGCGCCGCTTCAGTGAGGCGCTGGGCCTGGGCATCAGCGGACGCGACCTGCTCCACCGCGCTCATCGCCGTCTCGCGCGATTTGGTCATGGCCTCGGAAATCTCCCGCACCGAGGCGTTCAGCTCTTCCGATCCGGCGGCGACCGATTCCATCATGCCGCGGACGCGCTCGTTGCCCATGCGGACCAGCACCTGTTTCGTGACGTCGGTCGCATATTTCACGACCTTGAACGGCTTGCCGTTGAGATCCATGATCGGATTGTAGGAGGCCTGGATATAGACCTCCCTGCCGCCCTTGCCGATGCGCTTGTATTCGGCCGCCTGATACTGGCCGCGGTTGAGCGCCGCCCAGAACTCGCGATAGCCATTGCCATCGCGCTCCGAGGGCTCGACAAACATGCTGTGGTGCTTGCCCTTGATCTCAGCCAGCGAATAGCCGAGGGCGCCGAGGAAATTGGCGTTGGCGGTGATGATCGTGCCGTCCATGTTGAACTCGATCACCGCCTGCGCCTTCTCGATCGCCGTGATCTGGCCCGCAAGGACGGCATTCTTCAGCTTCTCCGCCGTGACGTCGGTCGCGAACTTGGCGACGCCGAAGGGCTTGCCGTTCTCATCGAGTAGCGGATTGTAGGAGGCGAGAATCCAGACCTCGCGGCCGCCCTTGCCGATGCGCTTGAACTCGCCAGCCTGGTATTCGCCGCGGTTGAGCTTGGCCCAGAACTCGCGATAGGCCGCGCCGTCGCGCTCGGCCTGGGGCATGAAGAGGCTGTGATGCTTGCCCTGGATCTCGGTCAGCGAATAGCCAAGCGCGTTGCAGAAATTCTCGTTGGCCGTGACGATGGTGCCGTCGAGCTTGAACTCGATCACGGCCTGGGCGCGGCCGATAGCGGCGATCTTCGAAGACTCCGTCATGCTCCGGATCTTCTTCTCGGTGATTTCGGTCCCAATCTTGGCGACCATCACCGTCTTGCCGTTGCCGTCGAGCACCGGATTGTAGGATGCTTCGATCCAGATCTCACGGCCGCCCTTCGCGATCCGCTTGAACTCGCTTGCCTGATACTCGCCGCGGTTCAATGCAGCCCAGAACGCCTTGTACTCGGCGCCGTCGCGCTGGTCGGCCGGCATGAACATGGCGTGCTTCTTTCCCTTGATTTCGTCGAGGGAATAGCCGAGGGCGTTCAAGAAATTCTGGTTGGCGCTCAGGATCGTGCCGTCCATGGCAAACTCGATCATGGCCTGCGAGCGGCCGATGGCGGCGAGCTTAGCATCCGCGTCGTTGCGGGACTTGCGGCCAAACATCATTGAATCTCCAAAATCATTAAATTGCGAGACGGGATCAGGTGACGTGACGGCGCGGCACACGCGCTGAATTCCAATCGAATTCCGCCGGTAAAACTCGCGTTGCGAAGACCAAGGCGGATACGCAAGATGATTCAGTACCCATAAGATCGAATAAAGTGCTAACGAATTCTGGGAAAAGCGATCGCCGACAGAGCAGCCTAAAGCTGCACGACGGTAGGCCTTACACGCTGCTCGGTCGGCGCTGTCACTTGAATGCTTGGTCCTTCAGGAGTTTGAAGGAAAGCGTCTCGCGATCGGTCATGGCGAGTTTTGCTACGGAAGTATCCGGCGACGCCGCGCCGCATGTCCGTAGTGTCACGGCGCTTGCCGCGCCTTGTGCTGCGTACGCCGCCCGATCCCCCACAGCGTCAGATTCCAAACAATGCAGGTGGCGAGTGCAAGCCCAAGACCGACGGCGGAGCCGAACCACGCCACCGCCACGTGCAACACCGCGATCGCCATTCCGAATCCGAGCAGCCCCCAAGCCGAATTGGCCAGCACCGCGGCGGTCGGCGGACCGCCGATTCGCGGATGCAGGATCACCATGATGCTGGAAAACACCACCGGATACAGCGCGATGATGCCGCTGATCCGGGGACCGACCCAGCCCGAGGTCGAGACGACGATTGCGACGAGGGTCGCGACCAGCGCGGCCCGCATCGGCACGTCATACCAGCGCCGCGTCACCAGCGGCATCTTTACATGGCGATAGCCCGCGAGCAGCGGAATGCAGATGCCGAACGCGATCAGATTGGCGGCGAGCCCGGCGGTGAGCGGCCAGTCGAACTGCTTGATGATCGAGGCGAACACGATCCAGACCGCGACCGCGCTTCCGCAACTCACCAGAAGGCTGCGCCGCTGCGCCAGCACCACATAGGTGAGACACATGAAGATCGTCGCGGCATTGACCGGCAAGCTCGACAGCGCGCCCTGCGCGATGAAGGCGGCATCGTGGTCGAGCGCGAGGAAGACGTAGGATGGTCCGGCCGAAACCGGCAAGGTCGCGACCAGCGCGCCGATCACCGGCCCTGAACGCTCGGTGATGATCGACGCCGTCACGACGAACGCCGCCGCGACCATCATGCGCAGAACGAGGATGAGGATGAGGTGGAGCTCGGGGGACATTTTTTTCTTTTGTCGTCCCGGGCTTCGCCGAGACGACACGAATTGTTGGGCGAGCGGCCTTCGCTCGCTACATCCGCTGCATCGACACCGAGACCTTCGGGCCGTTCTTGATGGTCTGATAGACCACGCAGTAGCGCTCGGTGAGCTTGAGCAGCAGGTCGAGCTTGTCTTGCGGCGCATCAGTATCGACGTCGAAGCGCAGACGTATCTCGGCGAAGCCGACCGGCGTCTCCTTGTCGACGCCGAGCGTGCCGCGGAAATCGAGATCGCCCTCGGCGTAGACGTTGCCGGTCTTCAAGGGTACCTCGATCGCGGTCGCGACCGATTTCAGCGTGACGCCGGCGCAGGCGACCAGCGCTTCGAGTAGCATGTCGCCCGAGCAGAGCTCGAGGCCGGAGCCGCCGGTTGCGGGATGCAGGCCGGCCATTGCGATGGCGCGGCCGGTCTCGACCTTGCAGGCGATGCCCTCGCTGTCGGTCGAGCCCTTGGCCCTCAACGTGATCATCGCGGTCTTGGGGTCGGTCTTGTAGCGCTCCTTGATCGGGGCCTGCATCTGGCGCAGTGCTGCGGCGTCCATTTTGTCTCTCCCGGGAAAATCGTCTCTACGAAGTACCGGCTTGCGATGTACCGGCTCGGAGCGAAATTGTCACCACCACATGGCCTGACCGGGACCCTGGGTTGCGTCACGGTCGGGCACGCTGCGGTCGAGCGAACGATCGAGTGACGTCAGCACACTTCGCTTGAAATTCTCGAACAGCGGCGAATTGCGGTCGCGTGGCCTGCCCAGGTTGATCTCGATCTGGTCGAACAGCCGGCCCGGCCGCGGCCGCATCACCAGCACGCGGTCAGCCAGCACCACGGCCTCGTCGACGTCATGGGTGACGAGGATGAGCGTCGGCCGCGTGTCGGCCCAGAGATCGAGCAGATGATCCTGGAGGTCCCTGCGGGTGAAAGCGTCGAGCGCCGAGAACGGCTCGTCGAGCAAGAGCACCTCGGGCTGCGGCACCAGCGCGCGGGCGATCGCGACGCGCTGTGCCTGCCCGCCCGAGAGCTCGCGCGGCCAGGCCTGCGCCTTCTCGGCGAGCCCGACACGCTCGAGCGCACGCGCCACCTTTTCACGCCGCTCGGTCGCGGGCCCATCGGCAAGACCAAAGCCGATATTGTCGGCGACGCTGAGCCAGGGCAGCAGCCGCGGCTCCTGGAAGATGATGCCGATCTTGGCATGCGGCGCGGCGATCGCCTCGTTGTCCAGCGTCACCGTGCCCGAGCTTGCGCGGTCGAGGCCCGCGATGGCGCGCAGCAGCGTGGACTTGCCGCAGCCCGAGCCGCCAATGATGGCGACGATCTCGCCTTGCCTGATCTCGGCGGAGAAGCGCGCCAGCGCCTGCACGCCGTTGGGATAGGTCTTGCTGACCCGGTCGAGCGCCAGCATCGCCTTATGCTCCCGTTGTACGCCCAAAGGCGTCCTGCCAGCGCAGGAAGGGCGCAGCCGCGATCTCGATCAACCAATCCGTGAGCTTGCCGAGGATCGCGAAGATCACGATGGCGGCGAGGATCTGCGCGGGCTTGCCGAGCTGCTGGCCGTCGAGCAGGAGATAGCCGAGGCCTTCGGACGCGCCGATCAGCTCGGCCGCCACCACGAACATCCAGCCCAGACCAAGACCGACGCGCAAGGACACGACATAGGCCGGCAGCACCGCGGGCAGCAGGATACGGCGGATCATGGCAGGCCCGGAGAGACGGAATGTGCGACCGACCTCGACGATCTTGCGATCGACGATGAGGATCGCGCCCATCACGCCGAGATAGACCGGAAAGAACACGCCGACTGCGATCAGCGCGATCTTCGAGGTCTCGAAGATGCCGAGCCAGAGGATGAACAGCGGCACCCAGGCCAGCGACGGGATCGCGCGCAGCGCCTGCACGGTCGGGTCGAGCAGCCGCCGCGCCAGCGACCAATAGCCGGATATGGCGCCGAGCAAGGTCCCCGCGACCACGCCGAACGCAAAGCCAAGGCCGACACGCCACAGCGTTGCGGCGATGTGACGGAACAGTTCGCCGGAGCGCGCAAGATCAACGACGGTGGCGAACAAGCGCGAGGGCGGCGGCACCAGCCGGCCGTTGGACCAGCCGGACCAGACCACGAGTTCCCAGCCAAGCGCGAGGGTCAGTGGCAACAGCAATCCCAGCGTCGGCCCCGCATAGCGCGACAGCCGCGAGGGCGCGGCGCTCTCGGCCGGTTCCGTAGTCTGTTGCAGGACTGGCGCGTCAGAGATCATGGCCGGTAGGAAGCGCGTCCTGTGCGAGATTGCAAGGGCGCGCGGCATTCTCGGCGTCGTCCCGGACAAGCGCAGCGAAGCGGAGCGCAGATCCGGGACCCCTAACCACGGGAAGGCGTGGCTACGGTGACTCGGAGTTGCCCCTTTGGCGCCAAACCACTTCCTGTGGTTATGGGTCCCGGGCTCGCTTCGCGCCCCGGGACGACGACCGAGTTTGCCGCCCGCCTGCCTTTAATTCGTCGGCAGCGGGACCTGATCGTCGATCAACGCATCCAGCGTCGCCTTCACATCGACCTTGGCGTCGACGACGCCGGCCTGTTGCAGGGCGAGGCCCGCGGCGAGGATCGATTCGCGCTGGGGCGCGCCGATGCGGCTGTGGGTCAGCTCGGTGCGCTCCTTGAGTTGCTTGTCGACGACAGGCTCCGGCAGCTTGGTCACGGCGATGAAGGTCTTCTTGAGCTCGTCGTAATTCGCGAGCGAATATTTGCGCGCCTCTTCGTACACCGCGAGCACGCGGCGGGCGGCGTCCGGATAGTCTTTCAAAAACTGCTCGCGCACATTGAGGATGCCCCAAGTGTTGGCGTCGGCCTTGCGATAGAACAGTTTCGCGCCGTCCTCGACCTCGGCCTGCGCCATCATCGGATCGAGCCCGGCCCACGCATCGACGTCGCCGCGGATCAGCGCGGTCTTGCCGTCGGCGTGCTGGAGCAGCACCGGCGTGATGTCCTTTTCGGTGAGACCTGCGCCAAGCAATGCGCGCACCAGGAAGATGTGCGGATCGGTGCCGCGCGTCACCGCGACCCGCTTGCCCTTGAGATCGGCGACATTAGCAATCTTGGAATCCTTTGATGTCACCAACGCCGTCCATTCGGGACGCGAATAGACGTAGATCGACTTGATCGGGTTGCCGTTGATACGCGCGACCAGCGCCGCCGAGCCCGCGGTCGAGCCGAAGTCGATCGAGCCCGCATTGAGGAATTCGAGCGCCTTGTTGGAGCCGGCCGACTGCACCCAGGTGACGGTGATGCCGTCCTTGGCGAACTCCTTTTCCAGGAGTCCCTTCTGCTTCAGGACCATCGACACCGGATTATAGGTCGCCCAGTCGATACGGATTTCCTTGAGCGGATCCGCCGCCCGCGCCGCGGGGGACATGGCAAGAGCGACCGCTCCCGCCAACAGTATGCGTCGTGTAATCCTGGTCATGCCCGACCTCCTCAAAACTTCATTGTTTTTCAATGAGTTAGATCTAGAAATCAACGAGAAAATCCATCCCTCGAAAGCGCGCCGGCTGAGAACAGCTTTGCCCAAAGCCGCACCTTTCCAGCATGGAACGACTATTGCGAGAGAATGGCGGGTGACAGCGCCGGCCGCCTCTTATATCCGGTGAGACATGGACAGCGTCGCGACTGAACACAAGGCCGAGGTGGACGATCGCTTCGACACCGCGCGGATCACCGCCGCGGTCGATGCGCTTGCCGAGAAGCACCAGGGACGCGAGGACGCGTTCCGCACGGCCATGGCGCAACTGCTCAAGGCCGAGCTGATTGCCTCGCGCGCTGCGGCACAGACGATCCTGCTGAAGGACCGTCATGGCCGGCGCTGCGCCGAGCGACTGTGCCACGTGCAGGACGAGATCATCCGCATCCTGTATTCGGCCGCGACCCGCCATCTCTACCGCTCGCCGATTCCGAGCGGTGCCGAGCGCATGGCAGTGGTGGCGACCGGCGGCTATGGCCGCGGCCTGATGGCCCCCGAGTCCGACATCGATCTGCTCTTCATCCTGCCCTACAAGCAGACCGCCTGGGGCGAGCAGGTCGCCGAGGCCATTCTCTATTGCCTCTGGGACATGGGGCTGAAGGTCGGTCACGCCACGCGCTCGGTCGACGAGTCGATCCGGCAGGCGCGCGGCGACATGACCATCCGCACCGCGATCCTGGAGACGCGCTTCCTTACCGGAGACCGGCCGCTCTATGACGAGCTGGTTGCCCGCTTCGACAAGGAGGTCGTGCAAGGCACCGCGTCCGAGTTCGTCACCGCGAAACTCGCCGAGCGTGAGGAGCGGCATCGCCGCGGCGGCCAATCGCGTTATCTGGTCGAACCCAACGTCAAGGACGGCAAGGGTGCGCTCCGCGACCTGCACACGCTGTTCTGGATCGCGAAGTACGTCTACCGCGTGAGCGACACCGACGAACTGGTCGACCGCGGCGTGTTCGACGCGCAGGAATACCGCACCTTCCGCCGCTGCGCCGACTTCCTCTGGTCGGTGCGCTGCAATCTTCACTTTTACTCCGGTCGCCCTGAAGAGCGCCTCTCCTTCGACCTCCAGCGCGAGATCGCGGTCCGGCTCGGCTACACCTCGCATCCCGGCATGCAGGACGTCGAACGCTTCATGAAGCACTACTTCCTGGTCGCCAAGGAAGTCGGCAACCTCACCGCCATCCTCTGCGCCAAGCTCGAGGACCAGCAGGCCAAGCCCGCGCCGGTGCTGAGCCGGATGATGGCGCGGCTGCGCCCCACCGCGGTGAAGCGGCGAGTGCCCGACAGCGACGACTTCATCGTCGACAACAACCGCATCAACGTCGCCGCGCCCGACGTGTTCAAGCATGATCCGGTCAATTTGATCCGCATCTTCCGCCTGGCGCAGAAGAACAATCTCGCCTTCCACCCGGACGCGATGCGCGACGTGACGCGTTCGCTCGGCCTGATCAACGCGCAGATGCGCGAGAATCCCGAAGCCAACCGGCTGTTGATGGAGATCCTGACATCCGACAACGCGGAAATCGTGCTGCGGCGGATGAACGAGACCGGCGTGCTCGGCCATTTCATCCGTGCCTTCGGCAAGATCGTCTCGATGATGCAGTTCAACATGTATCATCACTACACCGTCGACGAGCATTTGATCCGCTGCGTCGGGTTCCTCCAGGACATCGAACGCGGCGGCATCGAGGAATTCGCGGTGGCGAGCGACCTGATGCGCAAGATCCGGCCGGAGCATCGCTCCGTGATCTACATTGCGACGCTGCTGCACGACGTCGCCAAGGGCCGGCCCGAGGATCACTCGATCGCCGGCGCCAAGGTGGCGCGACGGCTCTGCCCGCGGCTCGGCTTCAGTCCGGCCGACACCGAGCTCGTGGCCTGGCTGATCGAGGAGCATCTGACGATGTCCACGGTCGCACAGTCGCGCGATCTCTCCGACCGCAAGACCATCGAGAATTTCGCCGCCGTGGTGCAGTCGGTCGAGCAGATGAAGCTCTTGACGATCCTGACCACCGCCGACATCCGCGGCGTCGGCCCAGGCGTGTGGAACGGCTGGAAGGCGCAGCTCTTGCGCTCGCTGTACTACGAGACCGAACCGGTGCTGACGGGTGGCTTCTCGGAGGTAGACCGCGGCAAGCGGCTCACGGCCGCGTATGCCGAATTCCGTAACGCCTTCGCGGAATGGCCGGCGGAAGAGCTCGACGCCTATATCGCCCGGCACTATCCGGCCTATTGGCTCAAGGTCGAGCTGCCGCGCAAGATCCGCCACGCGCGCTTCGTCCGTGCCAGCGAGCAGGCGGGCCACAAGCTCGCGATCAATGTCGGCTTCGACGAGGTGCGTGGCGTCACCGAGCTGACCATCTTCGCCGCCGACCATCCCTGGCTGCTGTCGATCATCGCAGGCGCCTGTGCCTCGGCCGGTGCCAACATCGTCGATGCCCAGATCTACACCACGACCGACGGTCGCGCGCTCGACACCATCTCGATTTCCAGGGAATACGACCGCGACGAGGACGAGGGACGGCGCGCCACACGCATCGGCGAGATGATCGAGGACGTGCTGGAAGGCAAGCTGCGTCTGCCCGAAGTGGTGGCCCGGCGCACCGTGCGCGGCAAGGCGCGGCCGTTCGTGATCGAGCCGGAAGTGACCATCAACAACCAATGGTCCGACCGCTACACAGTGATCGAAATGTCCGGCCTCGACCGCCCCGGGCTGCTCTACGAGCTGACCACCGCGATCTCGAAGCTCAACCTCAACATCGCCTCGGCCCATGTCGCGACCTTCGGCGAGCGCGCGCGCGACGTGTTCTACGTCACCGATCTCCTGGGCGCACAGATCAGCGCGCCGACACGTCAGGCCGCGATCAAGAGCGCGCTGACCCACGTGATGGCCGGCGACAAGGCGGTTCAGCCAGCGGCCTGACTTCTCTCGTCATTCCCCGCTGAATCATCGCGCCGACTTTTGTTCGGAGAATCGCAGCGCGTTCACCAGCGCAGACAGCGTCGCCGGTTGATGCCGACGACTGGGATAATACATGAAGAAGCCCGGAATTGGCGGAGTCCAATCCTCCAGCACCCGGACAAGGCGGCGCTTCGCAACATATTCGGCGACCTGCTCTTCATAAGCGAGTCCCACACCAACCCCGGCGAGCGCCGCCTGGATCACCAGGTGGGTATCGTCAATGATGAGTGGGCCGTTCACGTTGATCGTGACCGACTTTCGTCCCTGCTGAAACTCCCACCGATATGGTCCACCCGCAAGACGCAGCGTAACGCACCGATGATCGTTCAGATCCTTTGGTTTCTTGGGGATGCTTCGTGAAGCGAAATAGCTTGGCGAGCCCACTACCGCCAATCGCAGTTCGGGCGTGAGGCGAACCGCGATCATATCCTTTTGAATGTACTCGCCAAGCTGGATACCGGCATCGAACTCGCCTGCAACAAGGTCCACGGGGCCAGTGACGGTAACAACGTCCAGAACGATGTCCGGGTAGGACTCAGCGAAAGCTCTCAACCGCGGCAACAACACCATCACGGCAGCTGATCGTGACATTACGATTCGGAGACGACCTTCGGGTCGCTGCCGAACACTTCGGGCCTTGTCGAGGGCGTGACGAATTTGCTCAAGCGCCGGAGACAAGTCTTCCAAAAGAGCTGCCCCCGCAGCGGTTGGCGCAACGCTCTTGGTTGTTCGAGCGAGCAGCTGCAGCTCAAGCCGTTGCTCAAGCCTCCGGATTGTGTGACTCAAGGCAGACTGAGACACACCCAGCTTTATCGCAGCGCGCGTAAAGCTTCGTTCACTGGCCACGATTGCGAACGTCGCGAGCTCGTTCAATTCGTTTGTCATCGTCTATGAATATCGATCATAAGCCCATGCCGCGCAAGTCGGCTGGCTTCATAAACAACTATGCCGTAGGCTCCCACCCGCAATTCGACGACCTACGGTGCTTTTCTGCACGGGCGCCAGGCTGACGCTCGGCACGGCTGGCCGGGCCGGGCCGCATGAATGCCCGGTGTAACGGCTTTGAGGATGACAATGAATACGGACGTTCCCGCCTTGCACTCCCTTGCGCAAACCTATTTCGATGCTGCCTATGAAATGGATGCCGAGAAATTTGCATCCATATTTCACCCCTTGAGTTCCGTGACGAAGGTCGCCGAGGACGGCAACGTGGGCGTGACGCCGATTGCGACCTGGCTGGCAGCGGTCCGCGACATGAAAGCTCCAAAGCAACAGGGCTTCGAGCGAGACGATCAGATCCTGTCGACGGATGTTGAAGGAGAGCTCGCGCTTTTGAAGGTGAAATTGCGCATCCCGCCGCGTTACTTCACAGACCTGTTGTCGTGCTTGAAGGTGAACGGGACCTGGAAGATCGCGCAGAAAGTAATGACGTCGAACGTCTGATGGATTCGGTCACGGCGGGGGAGAGCGGCCGAAGGCTCGCTCGACGGCCCATCGCCGGCCGCCGCCAATCGCTCAACCGTTGTCAAACAGGCGCTTAGACCGCCACGCCTTCATGCCGCAGCAGCCAGCGCTTGCGCTCGAGGCCGCCGCCATACTTCACCAGAGAACCATCGGCGCCGATCAGGCGGTGGCACGGCAGCACCACGCTGATCGGATTGGAGCCGTTGGCATGGCCGACGGCGCGAATGGCTTTGGGCGTGTCGATCCTTGCGGCGAGCGCGCCGTAACTCATTGTGGTGCCGGCAGGGATTTGCGCCAATGCATTCCAGACCTTCTGCTGGAACGGCGTGCCGGCGATGCGCCAGGCGATGTCTGAGAGCTGGCCGAGATCGCCGTCGAAATAGTCCGACAGCGCAGTCCGCATGGCCGCGGGCGCGGGCTGGTCACTCAGGTCCACCAGACCGTAATGCAGGCGCAAGAGCTCGCGCATGCGGTGCTCGTAATCCTCCCAGTCGAGCGCGCGCAAGGCGCCCTCAGCGTCGGTGATCAGCAGCGCGATCCCGATCGGCGTCGCCAGCCGATCGAGGCCGAAGCTTACAGGCGGTTTGGTCGGTCGCGCGGGCATTGCGGCACCATTGCATCGAAACACGCCATCGCACTTGCCACGCCAGCCGTGCTAGCGTCCACCCGAAAGCTGACGCTGGGGGAGCTCAACTTGATCTGGATCGCGAATATCCTGGTGGCGCTGGTCGCCGCACTGCACGCTTACTTCCTGATCCTGGAGATGTTGCTCTGGGACAAGCCGCAGGGCTTGAAGGTTTTCCGCAACACGCCGGAGAAGGCAGCGATCACCAAGGTGCTGGCCGCGAACCAGGGACTCTATAACGGTTTCCTGGCCGCCGGCCTGGTCTGGGGGCTGGTGCACGGCAATCCGGCCTTCGCGTTCCAGATCAAGGCGTTCTTCCTGCTCTGCGTGATCGTGGCCGGCGCTTATGGCGCGGCGACCGTCAGCACGCGGATCCTGATCGTGCAGGCGCTGCCGGCGGCGCTCGCGCTGTTGGCCTTGTTCCTGACCTGAGATGCCATAGCGCGGCACCGCGATCCTTGCGCGGCGCCTGCCGTTCCTCCACAATCTCCGACAGCGATGGCGACCGTTGGCAATCAACGGGACAAGACCGTCGGTCGGAAATTCCGTCAGGAGGAACAAGCCCACATGAGCAATCGCAGAGCCTTCATCACCGCCACGGCGGCGCTCGCCTTCGCGTTCTCCGCCAACCAAGCTCTCGCCCAGAAGAAATACGACACCGGCGCGAGCGACACCGAGATCAAGATCGGCCAGACCGTGCCGTTCTCCGGGCCCTATTCCGTCTACGCCAATATCGGCAAGACCCAGGCCGCCTACTTCAAGATGATCAACGATCAGGGCGGCATCAACGGCCGCAAGATCAATCTGATCCAGTATGACGACGCCTATTCGCCGCCGAAGACGGTCGAGCAGGTGCGCAAGCTCGTCGAAGGCGACGAGGTGCTGTTCACCTTCCAGATCATCGGCACGGCCGCGAACGCTGCCGTGCAAAAATATCTCAACGGCAAGAAGATCCCGCAACTGCTGGCCTCGACCGGCGCCGCGCGCTTCAACGATCCGCAGAACTATCCCTGGACCATCGCCTATAATCCCAACTACGTGTCCGAGGGACGCATCTACGCCAAGTACATCCTCAAGGAGCATCCGAACGCCAAGATCGGCGTGCTCTACCAGAACGACGACATGGGCCGCGACTATCTCGCCGGCCTCAAGAGCGGTCTCGGCGACAAGGCCGCCAGCATGATCGTCGGCGAGGTGTCCTACGAGGTCACCGATCCGACGGTGGACTCGCAGGTGGTCAAACTGAAGTCGTTGGGCGCCGATCTTTTCTATGATGCCTCGACACCCAAATTCGCGGCGCAGGCGATCAAGAAGGTCGCCGAGCTCGGCTGGACGCCGGTGCACATTCTCGACATCAACGCGAGCCCGATCTCGGCGACGTTGAAGCCGGCCGGTCTCGACATCTCCAAGGGCATCATCTCCACCCAATACGGCAAGGAGCCCGGCGATCCGCAGTGGAAGGACGATCCGGGCGTGAAAGCGTTCTTTGCCTTCATGGACAAGTATTTCCCCGAAGGGGACAAGCTCAATACCGTCAACACCTATGCTTATTCAGTCGCCGAATTGCTGACGCAGGTGCTGAAACAGTGCGGCGACGACCTGTCGCGTGAGAACGTGATGAAGCAGGTCGCTAACATCAAGGACTTCACCCCGAGCTTCGCGCTACCCGGCATCAAGATCAACACCGGGCCGAACGACTACCGCGTCAACAAGCAGATGCAGATGATGAAGTTCAACGGCGAACGCTGGGAGCTGTTCGGCCCGATCATGGAGGATGCGGGTCCAGCGGGTTAGCCTCTCGGATATCTCATAGGGCGGGTTACGCCCGGCGGACTGCACTTCGCGCATCCGCCGGCGCTGCCCACCTTACAAACCTGCTGCGCAGCCGCGCATGCTACGAACTGCGGGCGCACGCCCAAACTTGCGTTGCAACAACGCCTCATCCACTATCGCCCTCAGCGGTGACATCAGGTGCGCACAGGCGCACCTGATTGATCACCGGCAACAAACATTGAGGAAATGCGAATGAGGAATGGAATGCTGCATCTGGCCACGGCAACGGCGCTGACCCTGGCGCTATCGGTCTCGGCGGCCAATGCCCAGAAGAAATATGATCCGGGGGCCAGCGATACCGAGATCAAAGTCGGCCAGACCGTGCCGTTCTCGGGACCGGCATCGGCCTACGCGTCGATCGGCAAGACCCAGGCCGCCTATTTCAAAATGATCAACGACCAGGGCGGCATCAACGGCCGCAAGATCAATCTGATCCAGTATGACGACGCTTACTCGCCGCCAAAAGCAGTGGAGCAGGTGCGCAAGCTGGTCGAGAGCGACGAGGTGCTCTTGACCTTCCAGATCATCGGCACGCCATCGAATGCGGCCGTGCAAAAATATCTCAACTCCAAGAAAGTGCCGCAGCTGTTCGCGGCCACCGGCGCCTCGAAGTTCACGGACCCGAAGAACTTTCCGTGGACGATGGGCTACAACCCTAACTATTTCGTCGAGGGCCGCATCTACGGCCAGTACATCCTGAAGGAATATCCAAACGCCAAAGTCGGCGTGCTCTATCAGAACGATGATCTCGGCAAGGACTATCTGAACGGCATCAAGGCCGGGCTCGGCGACAAGGCCGCCAAGATGATCGTCAACGAGTCCTCCTACGAAGTCTCGGACCCGACCGTCGATTCGCAGATCCTCAAGATCAAGGATGCCGGCGCCGATCTGTTCTTCAGCGCCAGCACGCCGAAGCAAGCGGCGCAGGCGATCAAGAAGATCGGCGAGATCGGCTGGAAGCCGGTGCAGATCGTCGACATCAACGCCACCTCGGTCGGCGCGGTGATGAAGCCTGCCGGTCTCGACGCCGCCAAGGGCGTGATCAGCGTCAATTACGGCAAGGATCCGCTCGATCCGACCTGGAAGGACGATGCCGGCCTGAAGAAGTATTTCGACTTCATGGCGAAGTACTATCCGGACGGCGACAAGGATTCGAACTTCAATACCTACGGCTACGGTACCGCCCAGCTTTTGGCCCACGTGCTGCAGCAGTGCGGCGACAACCTGACGCGCGAAAACGTCATGAAGCAGGCGGCTTCGCTGAAGGACGTGACCAGCGATATCGCCCTGCCCGGCATCAAGGCCAACACCTCGGCGACCGACTACCGCGTCAACAAGCAGCTTCAGATGATGAAGTTCAACGGCGAACGCTGGGAGCTGTTCGGCCCGCTCCTGGAAGATGCGGGTCCGGCGGGTTAGTTTTCTCGGAGCAAGCAGGTGAGGCGTGGATGGCCGAGTCAAGCCCGGCCATCCACCTTGAGGAGGGAGTTCCGCCGACGCCGCTCAGGCCGGCACCTCGCCAAAGTTCTTGCCCACCGGCAGCACCGCGTGCCGAATGAGCCGTGAATCCTCCACGGCGGCCTGCCTGTGCTTAACCGCTTCGCGATAGACGGGATCGCGGATCATCTCGACGAACGCGGCGACGCTTGGGTATTCGGCGATGAAGCAATGGTCCCAGCGCTCAGTCTCGGGGCCGATCAGCATCAACTCGAATTTGCCTTGCCAGACGATGCGGCCGCCGAGGCGTTCGAACACCGGGCCGCTCTCGCGGCCATAGGCCGCATAGGCTTCCGCGCCGCTCGCCTTGCGGCCATCTGGATAGGCTGCCTCCTTGCGTAAGCGCACCAGGTTGAGCATGTGGATCGGGCCGGGACGGTCGTTGTCCCGGAACTGCGCGAAAATCTCCTTGGTTGGATCGATGTGGCCCATCTGAGTTTCCTTTTCTTTTATGCCGGCGATCCTAGCTCTGCCGACCTCCCAGCGGAACTGCGGCCAGCGAATGCCGCACCTCCTAATCGCGCGTTAAGCTCTGGGTAACCGGGCCTTAAACAGCGACCGCTAGCGTGCGGCGGGGCGGGCTGACCGGGCGTTTGCGTATGGGGTTGGGAAAGAAAAAGGGTGGGCGGAAGGAGCCGTTGTTCGGCTTGCCTGCGGCACTCGCCGATCTGCGCCTGACCGCGGCCGACCGCATTCCTGGCGGCGATGAGAAGCCGAAGAAATCAACGAAGTCATCTGCCAAGCGCAAGAGCGAGGATGCCGGCGACGAGCCGCCGCGCGAGCGGAAGGCGCCAGCCGGCCGCGGCAGCCCCAAGCGGCGATCGAAGTCACGCATCGGCGCGAGCCTTGGTCGCCTGGTCTATTGGGGCGCGGTGCTGGGCCTATGGGGCGCCATCGCCGTGATCGGCGTCGTGATCTATGTCGGCGCTCATCTGCCGCCGATCCAGTCGCTGGAAATCCCCAAGCGGCCGCCGACGATCCAGATCGTCGGCATGGACGGCAGCATGCTGGCGCAACGCGGCGAGATGGCCGGCGCCAACGTCTCGCTGAAGGATCTGCCGCAATATCTGCCCAAGGCGTTCATCGCCATCGAGGATCGCCGCTTCTATTCGCATTTCGGCATCGATCCCGTGGGCATCCTCCGCGCGCTCGTCACCAACGTGCTCCATCGCGGCGTGTCGCAGGGCGGCTCGACGCTGACGCAGCAATTGGCGAAAAACCTGTTCCTGACCCAGGAGCGCACCATGGCGCGCAAGCTGCAGGAAGCGGAGCTCGCGATCTGGCTGGAGCGCAAGCATTCCAAGAACGAGATCTTGGAGCTCTATCTCAACCGCGTCTATTTCGGCTCCGGCGCCTACGGCGTCGAGGCCGCCGCGCAGCGCTATTTCGGCAAATCGGCCAAGAACGTCACCGTCGCGGAAGCGGCGATGCTGGCCGGTCTCGTCAAATCGCCCTCGCGGCTCGCGCCTAACCGCAACCCCGAGGGCGCAGAAGCGCGCGCGAAAATCGTGCTCACGGCGATGGCGGATGCCAAATTCATCACCGAAGCGCAGGCGCAGGCCTCGATCGGCCAACCCTCCTACAATGTGAAGCCGGTCGGCGCCGGCACGGTCAATTACGTCGCCGACTGGATCGGCGAGGTGCTGGACGATCTGGTCGGCCAGATCGACGAGAGCATCAAGGTCGAGACCACGATCGATCCGAAGCTCCAGAGCGTGGCGGAAGCCGCCATCATCGACGAGCTCGCGGCCAAGAGCGTGAAATTCAATGTCAGCCAGGGCGCACTGGTGGCGATGACGCCCGACGGCGCGGTTCGCGCCATGGTGGGCGGGCGGAACTATTCCGAGAGCCAGTACAACCGCGCGGTCACCGCCAGGCGCCAGCCGGGCTCCTCGTTCAAGCCGTTCGTGTACCTGACCGCGCTCGAGCAGGGGCTGACGCCCGACACGGTCCGCCAGGACGCGCCGATCGAGGTCAAGGGCTGGAGGCCTGAGAACTACACCCACGAATATTTCGGCGCGGTGACGCTGACCCAGGCGCTCGCGATGTCGCTCAACACGGTCGCCATTCGCCTCGGCCTCGAGGTCGGGCCGAAGAACGTGGTGCGCACCGCGCACCGGCTCGGCATCTCCTCGAAACTCGAGCCCAACGCCTCGATCGCGCTCGGCACCTCCGAAGTCTCGATGGTCGAGCTGGTCGGCGCCTATGCACCCTTCGCCAATGGCGGCTTCACGGCGACGCCGCATGTCGTCACGCGGATCAGGACGCTCAGTGGCAAGCTGCTCTACATGCGCCAGGCGGACGAGCACAACCAGGTGGTCGACCCGCGCTATGTCGGCATGATGAACGCGATGATGCGGGAAACGCTGATCAGCGGCACCGCCAAGAAGGCGGAGATCCCGGGCTGGCCAGCGGCCGGCAAGACCGGCACCAGCCAGGACTACCGCGACGCCTGGTTCATCGGCTACACCGCCAACCTCGTCACCGGCGTGTGGCTCGGCAATGACGACAACTCGCCGACCAAGAAGGCCACCGGCGGCGGCTTGCCGGTCGAAGTCTGGTCGCGCTTCATGCGCACAGCGCACGAGGGCGTGCCGGTAGCAGCCTTGCCGAGCTCTCCAGGTGGCTGGGGCCTGTCGAACCTGGCGCAGGCGACGTCGCAGGTGTCGCCGCCAACAGCGGCAGCGCCCGGACCCGCACCGGCCAGCAACGGCGGCTATCGCCCACCCCCCACGCGCGCCAATGCGCGACCGGAGGCAGCCGCAGGACTCGATGGCTGGCTGATGGACCGGCTGTTCGGCGGGAATCGCTAGCGCCGACCTGAGGTCCGGGTGACCTCAAAACAAAAACAAGCGAAAACAACCCCATGCACAGTAGCCGAGGATAACGAAATCAACGGCTTGCGTGAGGCGCAAGACGGCTGATTCTGACAGCAAAGCCATTTGACACCTCGGGCAAAACAGAACCGTTCCGCCATCATCCCGAACGCGGCCGCTATCTCGGCTCTCCCGGTTCGCCACCGGTGTCGTCTTCGGCAAGTCCTGCCTACCATGGCAAAATCGGCCGATCCCCGCAGCTCCCGGAACGCAAAAACACCAGTCTCTTCAAGCTCCGGTCGGCGGCCCGGGATTTGCTCTCACAGGTTGAGCAAGTATCGGAGAGCGTTCCATGATGTCGGGTGTATCCAGCGCGGCGTTGCCTCATCTGCGACCCGCATCAACGTCCGCTTCGAATAGGACATCGAGTCTTCAGCCGGCGGGACCGGATGCGACTGATGCTGCGACCGACGGCTTTCGGATTGACGTCTCGCAGGTCAAGCCCCTGACAGGCGCCAAGTCGATATCGGCGGCGGACAATCCTCACCTGCGCGACCTCATGGCATCGAACTGGCTGATGACCCATGACACGAGCGCAACTCAGTCGGTCGTCTCGGACGATGCCCCTGAGAACACCTATGCTCAGGTGAAGGTCGACGGCAAGGTGGTCGCCACCCTGTACAATGGCGGGTCCTCAACGATGACCAACGAGGCGGCTGGAAAGATCGGCAAGCTGGAGGATCCACCCGATCTGAGTGGACCGGATCTGGCGCAGTGGCGGGCCGACAGATACGCCGAGCGGCTCGGTGGCACCGTTGAAAAAGCTTCCACCGCGATCACGCAATCGCAATGGACCCCGCGTGAAAGCAGCTCCGCAACCTATAGCCGCGATCAACTCGACGCAGCCTTCCAGGCGATGCTGGCCGAGGGCCAGAAGGCCGGCGTGCAATTGCAGTCATCCTATCTCGCCTCGCGCACGCAGCCGGGGACAAGCGCGGATGTCAGCGCCTGAGCAGAGGGATGAATTGAGTACGCGCGGACGTCGCTGCATTCTCAACTGTCATTCCCGCGAACGCGGGAATCCAGTACGCCGCGGCCTCTCGGTTCAATAACAACCGCCTCGGAACACTGGATCGCCCGGTCGAGCCGGGCGATGACAGCGTCAGATGGAGGTTGGCAGCGAGGGCCTAATCCTCGACCCCGTAGCGGTGCAGGTCGTTGCCGTACGTATCGAGCCACTTCTTGGCGCGCTCCATCGACGGGCAGACCTTGCCGCAGACGCGCCAGAACCGCGCCGAGTGGTTCATCTCAACGAGATGGGCGACCTCGTGGGCGGCGAGATAGTCGAGCACGTAGGGCGGCGCGAGGATCAGGCGCCAGGAGAACGACAGCGAGCCGGCCGAGGTGCAGGAGCCCCAACGACTGGATTGATCGCGGATCGAGAGCCGCTTGACCTTGACGCCGAGCTCGGCGGCATAGGATTCCGCCGCACGCTGAAGGTCGCGGCGAGCCTCGCGCTTGAGGAAGTCGCTGATGCGACGGTCCGCATGCTCGACGCCGCCGGCGACGCAGAGAATGCGCTCCCCGCTGTCGCGCACTTCCGTCCACACCGTACCGCGCGTGCCGGCGCGATGAACGATGCGATGGGCCGTGCCGCGAAGTGGTATCACTGTGCCAGGCTGGAACGGCGCGGCCTTCGGCAAACGGCCGAGACGTGCCGCGATCCACGCGCCGTGGCGCTGCGCGAAGTCTTTTGCTTCGGCGAGCGTGCCGCGCGGCGGCATGGTGAGGATGGCTTCGCGATCGCTCGGATGAATTCTGAGCGTGTAACGGCGCGCGCGGCGATGCCGGCGCAGTCGAATCGCAAAATATTGCGATCCATGGGTGATCAGGAGGGTCTTCGGCTCGTGGGGCCGCCGATAGAGGAGTGCGCGAGTGGCCATGTCTGTCAGTCCGGGGGGCAGGAGAGCGCCCGGATTCTGCCATAACCGCCGCCAGGGAAAGCGCTCGGCGCAAAAACAAATCATTTGCCCAATATACAGGGGTCTGGCGTCCGGGAGACCCTACAGACTGGGGTTGGAACCGGCTTTTTTCGCCCCCGTTCGGCGCATGTGGCACCCCCAAGGGGTGAGGTTGGACTCACTCCTACAAAGCTACCTAAATACCGCGAATCTAGCGGGAACTCGCCCCTGTCGGAGCCTCCGACAGGGCGTCGATTTTCAGCGGGAAAGCCGAAAAACGCGATTATTCGGCCGCGAGAGCCTGCAATGAGCTCGGATTCGCCGCCGAGACCATGAAGTCGTGGATGCGCGGCACGATTTCCGATTTGAAGCGCGAGCCATTGAACACGCCGTAATGTCCGACGCCCTTCTGGACGTAATGAACGCGGCGGTGATCGGGAATCGAGCTGCACAATGTGTGCGTTGCTTCGGTCTGACCGATGCCGGAGATGTCGTCGTTCTCGCCTTCGACGGTCATCAACGCGACGCGCGTGACCTTGGAGGGATCGACGCGTGTTCCACGATGGGTCATCTCGCCCTTCGGCAGCGAATGCTTCACGAACACGGTGTCGACGGTCTGCAGGTAATACTCGGCGGAGAGATCCATCACCGCGAGATATTCGTCGTAGAAGTCACGATGCTTGTCGACGAGGTCGCCGTCGCCCTTTACCAGGTTGGCGAATAGCTGCTTGTGGGCATCCATATGCCGGTCGAGATTCATGCTGATGAAGCCGTTGAGCTGCAAGAAGCCCGGATAGACGTCGCGCATCATACCCGGATGCGGGAACGGCACCTTGGTGATGACGTGGTTGCGGAACCAGTCGATGCCGCGCTCCTGGGCCAGGTTGTTCACCGCAGTCGGATTGCGCCGGGTGTCGATCGGGCCGCCCATCAGCGTCATCGAGGTCGGCACAAAGGGATCGCGTAGCGCTTCCATAATCGAAACGGCAGCGACGACGGGAACCGAGGGCTGGCACACCGCCAGCACATGCGTGTTGCCGCCGAGGACATGCAGCATCTCGATGACGTAGTCGATGTAGTCGTCAAGATCGAAGCGGCCGTCGCTGAGCGGCACCATGCGGGCATCGGCCCAATCGGTGATGTAGACCTCATGCGCCGGCAGGAAAGCCTCGACGGTACCGCGGAGGAGCGTCGCGTAATGGCCGGACATCGGAGCGACGATCAGCACGCGTGGATGCGGACTGCGCAGTGGACGGGCGAACTTGCGATCGAAGTAGAGCAGGCGGCAGAACGGCTTTTCCCAGACCGAGCGGACCTCGACGGGAACGCGGATGCCGTTGACCTCGGTGTCGTTGAGGCCCCATTCCGGCTTGCCGTAGCGGCGGGTGGTGCGTTCGAACAATTCGCAGGCCGCGGCAACCGACTTGCCAACCTCGGTGCGTGCCCAGGGGTTCAGCGGATTCTGAAACAGGAGCTTGGTCGCGTCCGTGATCGCACGCGCCGGATTGAGAGAGGCTTGCCCCATCTCGTACATCCAGTACATCGGCGTCGTCAGGACAGGACTGCCTTCGGCCACCAGGGGCGGCGCCCCGCCAAACTCACCAATCGGCATCGCTATATTCCTCTTCGCATCGCAGCATACTGCCGAATGCGTAATATTGCGTCAATGCATGGTTCCGTACATCTACGTGGCCGAGGTGCCCAAACCGGGCAGAATCCACGAGAAAGTGACGTTATTCGCCGCCTGACAGCAGCGAGCCCTGCATCCTGGCGCTGCGCAAAAGGGCAAGGAATGCCCCAAAAGATGCAAGCAACAGCACCGCGTTGATGGCCAACGCGCTCAGCATCAGATCGGTCCTGAAGGTGTTTTCGATCAGCAGCGCGCGCATCCCTTCGAACACGTAGGTCGGCGGCAGCGTCCAGGCGATGTATTGCAACCAGACCGGCAGCACGCTGACGGGATAGTAGACGCAGGCGAGCGGCATGATGCCGAACATCAAGGTCCAGACGATGCTCTCGGCGCCGAGGCCGTTTCGCAGCACCAGTCCGGAGACGAAAATGCCGACCGACCAGCTCGTGAAGATCAGATTGCAGAAGAACGCGATCAGCGGCACGCCGAGCGCATAAACATTGAAGTGAAACAGGAATAACGCGAGCAGCGTCATGGGGATGACGCCGATCGCGAGCCGGATCAGGCTCATGATCATCAGGGACAGCAGAAATTCGATCGGCTTCAACGGGCTCATCATGAGATTGCCGAGGTTGCGCGCCCACATCTCTTCCAGGAACGAGATCGAAAAGCCGAGCTGCCCGCGAAACAGGATGTCCCAGAGAATGACGGCGCCGATCAGGGTGCCGCCGGCACGCGCGAAGAAGTTGGCATTCTGCGCGATGTAAAGCTGCAGAAAGCCCCAGGTGATGACCTGCAGCGCCGGCCAGTAGAGCAGCTCGAGCAGCCGCGGCCAGGACGACAGCAACAGGTACCAATAGCGCAGGATCATCGCGCCAATGCGGTGGACGGAGATGCCGCGGTGGAGGGAGAGTTCGGTCATTGCGGCACCGCGTAGCCCGAATGAGCGAAGCGATATCCGGGACCTTGCTGGCGGCGTTCCCGGGTATCGCTTCGCTCACCCGGGCTACGGTCGCAACATACGGCCTGGCTCATCGTGCCACCTCCTGCGCGCCGTTCACCCTTCCGCGCGCGACGTCCAGAAACACCTCTTCCAGCGTGGTGCGGTTGTAGCGGGCCATGATGGCTTCGGGCGTATCGTCGTCCTCGATACGGCCGCGCTTCATGATGATGACGCGATCGCAGAGCCGCTCGACCTCGAGCATGTTGTGCGACGCCAAGAGGATGGTGGCGTTGTTCGCCATGCGATAACGCTCCAGATGCCCCCGGACCCAGTCGGCGGTGTCGGGATCGAGCGAGGCGGTCGGCTCGTCCAGCAACAGCAGCTCGGGCTGGTTGATCAGCGCCTTGGCAAGCGCAACGCGCGTCTTTTGTCCTGCGGAGAGCTTGCCGTTGGCGCGGTCGATGAACTCGGTGAGATCGAGATCGTCGGCGAGCTCAGCGATGCGATCGGAGAGGTTCTTCACCGCATAGAGCTTGCCGAACACCGTGAGGTTCTGACGCACCGTGAGCCGCATCGGCATGTCGACATAGGGGCTCTCGAAGTTCATCCGACCCAGCACGGACGCGCTGTCCTCCGGCATCCGATGCCCGAGCACCTGCACGCGGCCGGAGGTCGGCAGCACGAGGCCCATGATCGTCGCGATGGTCGTGGTCTTGCCGGCGCCGTTGCCGCCCAGCAGCCCGGTGATGCTGCCGCGCGGAAGCGAAAAGGAGATGTCGTCGACGGCGCGGGTCTGCTTGTAGACCTTGACCAGGTGATCGACCGCGATTGCCGCGGAGAGGCTGCGATCCGCGACAGTCGGCCAGCTTGAAGCCTTGTCATTCTCCGTCATGCTGGGCGTTCTTCTGCTATTGCAGCGGAGAGCGCAAGGCTTGTAATCCGGCGGTTCCGTGAGCCGCGCGCTTGTGATCGAGAAGGCACCGCCCCATTGGCCGAAATGACCGAACTTGCCGCTTCCGACTTTCGCCCCGCGCAGCGGCATATCCGCCTGGATACGATCCTGCGACTGCGCTGGCTCGCGGTGCTCGGCCAGCTCGCCGCGATCTTCATCGTGGCGCAGGGGCTGGAATTCAATGTCGAGATCGTTCCCTGCGTCAGCATCATCGCCCTGTCGGCGGCGCTCAATCTGGCGCTCCAGACCGTGTCCAATCCGCTGCAGCGGCTGGAGCCGATGCAGGCGGCCGGACTGCTCGCGCTCAACATCGTGGAGCTGGCGGGTCTCCTGTTCTTCACCGGCGGACTCCAGAACCCGTTCTCGTTCCTGTTCCTCGCGCCCGTGCTGATCTCCGCGACGGCGCTGCCGGCCCGCTTCACCTTCGGCCTCGGCGTGCTGGCTGTCGCCTGCGCCTCGGTCCTGTTCTTCTTCCATCTGCCGCTGCCCTGGGATTCTGATGATCCGCTGGTGCTGCCGCCGATCTATCTCGTCGGCGTCTGGCTCTCGATCGCGCTCGCGATCGGCGTGACCAGCCTCTACTCGTTCCAGGTCACCGAGGAGGCGCGCAAGCTCGCCGACGCGCTGGCCGCGACCGAGCTGGTGCTGACGCGCGAGCAGCATCTGACCCAGCTCGACGGCCTGGCCGCAGCCGCAGCGCACGAGCTCGGCACGCCCCTCGCGACGATCTTCCTGATCTCGCGCGAGCTGGAGAAGACGGTGAAGGAGCCGAACTTTGCCGCCGACCTGAAGACCCTGCGCGAGCAGACGCAGCGTTGCCGCGACATATTGAGCAAGATCACCCAGCTCTCCTCCACCGGCGCGCCGTTCGACCGCATGAAGCTGTCGGAGCTGATCGAGGAGGTGGTGGCGCCGCACCGCGATTTCGGCGTCGATATCAAGGTGCGCATCGCCGTCGCCATCGTGGCCGAACCGGTCGGCTCGCGCAATCCGGCGATCCTCTACGGCGTCGGCAATATCGTCGAGAACGCGGTCGATTTCGCCCGCACCACCGTCGAGGTGAATGCGTGGTGGAACAAGGACACAATCGAGCTCGTGATCTCCGACGATGGTCCCGGCATTCCGCCTGACATCCTGAACCGGATCGGCGAGCCCTATTTGTCGCGGCGGCGCAGCAAGGACGAAGGCGGCGGCCTCGGGCTCGGCGTGTTCATCGCGCGCACCTTGCTGGAGCGCACCGGCGCCAAGGTCTCGTTTACCAACCGGACCTTTCCGGACCATGGCGCAGTGGTCCAGATCACGTGGCCGCGAGACCGTTTTGAGGCTATCGAGACCTTCGAAGAAACAATAGGATAGGCCGCGACCTTGCGTCGCACAACGGGGCCGATCGACCATTGGCGCCCTTGGCACCGCCCGATTGCGCCGCCATATGTAGACGCGCTGGAGAGAGGACCAAACCTTGAACGCCATCGCCGAACTGAACGAACAGACCGACCGCTCGCTGCTGATCGTGGAGGACGACAAGCCGTTTCTGGAGCGGCTGTCGCGCGCCATGGAAACGCGCGGCTTTGCGGTGACGTCATGCGACACCGTCTCGGACGGTCTGGCGCAGATCGGCAAGGCGGCGCCGGCATTCGCCGTGGTCGATCTGCGGCTCGGTGATGGCAACGGTCTCGACGTGGTCTCGGCGCTGAAGAAGAAGCGCCCCGACGCCCGCGCGATCGTGCTGACCGGCTATGGCAACATCGCCACCGCCGTCACCGCGGTGAAGATGGGCGCGGTCGATTATCTCTCGAAACCCGCGGACGCCGACGACGTCGTCGCGGCGCTGCTATCGACCGGCTCGGACAAGTCCGAGTTGCCGGCGAACCCGATGTCGGCCGACCGCGTGCGCTGGGAACACATCCAGCGCATTTACGAGATGTGCAACCGCAACGTCTCGGAGACGGCACGCAGGCTCAACATGCATCGGCGCACGTTGCAGCGGATTTTGGCCAAGCGCGCGCCGCGATAACGGTGCCGTAGGGTGGGCAAGGCGCAAAGCGCCGTGCCCACCATGTCTGCTTCAATCTTTGACCTGGATGGTGGGCACGCTCCGCTTTGCCCACCCTACGGCATCGCGCTCGCGGCGCCGCTATTCCCAAAACTCCGCATGCCCCTGCGGATCGACCAGCCGGTTGATCCGCAACGCCGCCGCCATGGCGAACCGCACCGTCATCTGCTTGCGCGTGGCCGCAGCGAGCTTGTGCTCGGGCGCCTCGCATTGCAGGTGCGCACCATAGGCATCCGCGATGATCAAGCCGGTATCTTGCGGAAAGATCTCGCAAGGCAGGTCCTGCGTGAAGGCGAAGAACAGCCGGTCGCAATGCGCCCGGTATTCGTGCCATTTCTGATCGGCGCGCAAATCCTCCACCGACGATTTGATCTCGACGATCCAGACCTCGCCGCGTTCGTTCAGCGCGACGAGATCGGCGCGTCGCCCCGAGGGCAGCGGCAATTCGCTGATGCAGGTGAAGCCGAGCGAGCGCAGCAACCGCGCCGTCCCGCGCGCGATCGCCAGCGCCGTCTCGGATTGTCGGCGGTCCGGCGGCGGTACGAGGGCAATGCGGGCGGTGTTGTCCATCGGGGGAGGATAGCCGATTCCTCCGTCGTCGTCCTGGCCTAGTGCGCAATTGCGCACGGGAGCCAGGACCATGACCCCAAGGGATCGTTGGTGCACGAGGGGATCACCACCAGTCCTCGTCAAATTTCGGCCTGTGGTATTCGGTCCTGGATCTGCGCTTCGCTTGTCCAGCACGACGGCGGGGTACGGAACCGCTCTCGCTCTTAACACTTATCACGCAGCCGCCGCACCTCGGCGGAACCACCGAGGCTGCGCGCGCATGATCGACGATCTCTGGTACAAGAACGCCATCATCTATTGCCTGTCCGTCGGCACCTATATGGACGCCAACGGCGATGGCATCGGCGATTTCAAGGGCCTGTTGCGCCGGCTCGATTATCTGCACGGCCTCGGCATCACCACGATCTGGCTGATGCCGTTCCAGACCTCGCCCGGCCGCGACGACGGCTACGATGTCGCGGATTATTACAGCGTCGATGCCCGCTACGGCACGCTCGGCGATTTCGTCGAGTTCACTCATGGCTGCAAGCAACGCGGCATTCGCGTCATCATCGATCTCGTCGTCAACCACACCTCCGACCAGCATCCCTGGTTCAAGGCGGCGCGGAGCGACAGGAATTCGCCCTACCGCGATTGGTATGTCTGGTCCGACAAGAAGCCGGCCAACGCCAATCAGGGCATGGTCTTTCCCGGCGTTCAGAAATCGACATGGACGCGCGACAAGGAAGCCGGCGCCTGGTACTTCCACCGCTTCTACGATTTCCAGCCCGACCTCAACACCTCGAACCCGCGCGTGCAGGCCGAGATTTTGAAGATCATGGGCTTCTGGATCCAACTCGGCGTCTCGGGCTTTCGGATGGATGCCGTGCCTTTCGTCATCGCGACCAAAGGCGCCAAAGTGAAAAAGCCGGCCGAACAATACGACATGCTGCGGACGTTCCGTGAATTCCTGCAATGGCGGCAGGGCGATGCCATCATCCTCGCCGAGGCCAACGTGCTGCCGAAGACGGACATGGAATATTTCGGCCGTGATGCCGACCGCATGCATATGATGTTCAATTTCCAGGTCAACCAGCATCTGTTCTATGCGCTGGCCTCGTCCGATTCCCGCCCGCTGGGGAAAGCGCTGAAGGCGACCAAGCCGCGGCCCGCCTCGGCGCAATGGGGCCTGTTCCTGCGCAATCATGACGAGCTCGATCTCGGGCGATTGACCAAGGCGCAGCGCGACACCGTGTTCAAAAGCTTCGGTCCTGACAAGGACATGCAGCTCTACGACCGCGGCATTCGCCGTCGCCTGGCACCGATGCTCGGTGGCGACCGCCGGCGGCTCGAGCTCGCCTACAGCCTGATGTGCACGCTGCCGGGAACGCCCGTGATCCGCTACGGCGACGAGATCGCGATGGGCGATGATCTTTCGCTCCCCGAGCGCAATTGCGCGCGCACGCCGATGCAATGGTCGACGGAGCCGCATGGCGGCTTCACCACCAGCGACAAGCCGGCCTTGCCCGTCATCGACGAAGGACCGTACGGCTATCCGCACGTCAACGTCGCCAAGCAGCGGCGCGATCCCAACTCGATGCTGAACTGGACCGAGCGCATCGTCCGCATGCGCAAGGAGGTGCCGGAGATCGGCTGGGGCGATTTTTCGATCATCGCGACGCGCGATCCCGCCGTGTTCATCATGCGCTATGACTGGCGCAACAATTCCGTGCTGTTCGTGCACAATCTCGACGAGAAGCCGCGCGAGATCGCGTTCTCGGCGGGGCTGCCAGGCGAGGCCGGCGCGCACCTGATCAATCTGCTCGCGGAGGACCACAGCCACGCCGACAAGCGCGGCCAGCACCGCGTCGTGCTGGAGCCCTATGGCTATCGCTGGTACCGCGTCGGCGGATTGGACTATCTGTTGAAGCGGAGCGATATCGACGGGACGGTGCGAGGGAACAAGCATCCGGGGTAGTCAGTGCGACCACGCACTCCGTTGTCGTCCTGGCGAAAGCCAGGACCCATTACCCCAATAGGTGATTGTTGTACGAAGCTATCACCACGAATCTTCGTCAAACCACTCCCTGGGGCAATGGGTCCTGGATCTGCGCTTCGCCTTGTCCAGGACGACGGTCAGGGTGGCGTGATGATCACGCCCTCGTTGCCGCGCAGATCCAGCACGCCTTCGATCCGCTCTCGCTCGCGATCCAGGAATGTCGACAGCAGAATCTCGCTGCCGAACCTGATCGCGCTGGTGGTGACCGCGATCGGCTCAGGGCCGAGATTGAGCACCACGGTCACCGCCCTGCCCTCGGCCTCGCGGCGATAGATCAGGAGATCGCCTTGCGCGGCAAGCGGATGATAGTCGCCCGCGACCAGCGGCGGACAGCCCTGCCGCAACGCGATCAGACGCTTATAGAGCGTCAGGATCGAACGTGAATCGGCCTCGAGATCGACGACGTTGTTGCGGATGTGATCCTCCGGCAGCGGCAGCCATGGCCTGACGTCCGAGAAGCCGGCGAAGTTGGAAGAATCCCACTGCATCGGTGTGCGGCAGCCGTCGCGGCCGACACCGATGCCGGGCACGTTCTTCTCGAAGGGGTCGCGCACGTCCTCGGGCGCGATCGCGAGCTGATGCATGCCGATCTCGTCGCCATAGTAGAGCGTCGGCGTGCCACGCAGCGTCAGCAGCAGCATGGCGGCGACGCGGGCCTGCTCCGGCCCGACGCGGCTTGCGACGCGTGGACGGTCATGATTGCCGAGCACCCAGTTCGGCCAGGCGCCCTTCGGCAGCGCCTTCTCGTAATCCTCGACGATTTTCTCGATCGAGCGCGCGCTCCAGAAGGTCGAGAGCAGCGCGAAGTTGAACGGCATCTGCGCGCCGGTGAGATCGTTGCCGTAATAGGCCATGAGGCGATGCAGCGGCAGATAGATCTCGCCGATCAGGACGCGGGCATCATAGGCATCCGTGACGCGGCGCATCTCGGCGATGACGTCGTGCACCTCCGGCTGGTCGGTGGAATATTGCGTCATTATCTTTTCGTTCGGCGGCCGGCCCTCGGCATAATGCGGATTGGGCGGGTTGTCGCGGAACTCGGCGTCCTTAATCAGATGCCAGATCACGTCGACGCGAAAGCCGTCGACGCCTTTCTCCAGCCAGAACCGCATCACGTCATAGATTGCCGCGCGGACATCGGGATTGCGCCAGTTGAGATCCGGCTGCTGGGCGAGGAAGGCGTGATAGTAGTATTGGCCGGTGGTCTCGTCGAACTGCCACGCGCTACCGCCGAACTCGGACAGCCAATTATTCGGCACGCCGCCACCCTCGTCCGGGTCGCGCCAGATGTACCAGTCGCGTTTGGGATTGTCGCGCGAGGAACGGCTCTCGACGAACCAGGGATGCTGGTCCGAGGTGTGGTTCGGCACGAGGTCGAGGATCAGCTTAAGGCCGTTGTCGTGCGCGGCGGCGAGAAGCGCATCGAGATCCGCCATCGTGCCGAACAGCGGCTCGATGCCCGTGTAGTCGGAGATGTCGTAGCCGAAATCGGCCATCGGCGAGGGGAAGATCGGCGACAGCCAGATCGCGTCGACGCCGAGCGATTTCACATAAGGTAGCCGCTGCAAAATGCCGGCGAGATCGCCGACACCGTCGCCGTTTGAATCCTGAAAGGAGCGCGGATAGACCTGATAGAAGATGCCGTCGCGCCACCAATCGCTGCCGCCCTGAGCCATGCGGGAAATCCATCCAAAACTGCTTGTTGCGCGGGAGAACGCGGAAGGAGCGCTCCGGTTCAAACCAGCAGGCGAATTGGGACGGCCGTGTGACGATGTCTGCGGTTGTTCCCAGGCCCCGGGGAGAAATCTTTTGCTTGGCGGCATGGCAAAAATCGGCATTGTGGCGCCATGACCGAGCAAAACGAGACACAAGCTGAGGCCAGCGCGAAGGCAGGCGCGATCATCGTCCCCGTGACGCTGTTCGAGCAGAATTGCACCATCATCTGGGACGAGCCTTCCAAGAAGGCCGTGGTGATCGATCCCGGCGGCGACGTGCCGAAGATCCTGGACGCCATCAAGCAGACCGGCGTCACCGTGGAGAAGATCTGGCTCACCCACGGCCATATCGACCATGTCGGCGGCGCGGCCGAACTGCGCGACGAGCTGAAGGTGCCGATCGAGGGCCCGCACGTCGCGGACAAATTCCTGCTCGACAACGTGGTCGAGAGCGGCGCGCGCTTCGGCATGACGGGGGTGCGCAATTTCGAGCCGGACCGCTGGCTCGACGAAGGCGACAGCGTGGCCATCGGCGATCTCCAGTTCGAGATCTATCATTGCCCCGGCCACTCGCCCGGCAGCGTGGTGTTCTTCAACAAGGACTTGCGCTTCGCCCATGTCGGCGACGTCCTGTTCGCGGGCTCGGTCGGTCGCACCGATCTGCCCGGCGGCAGTCACGCGACGCTGATCGACTCGATCAAGACCAAGCTGCTGCCGCTCGGCGACGATGTCGGCTTCATCTGCGGCCATGGCGCCGGCTCGAGCATCGGCCAGGAGCGGATGACAAATCCGTTCATCACCGGCGAGATGTGAGCGCCTATTCCGCGGCGTCTGCGAACGCCGCGGGCTGGCTCAGGTTGCGGTCACCCCATTCGCGGATCGCAGCGACGACGGGCACAAAACTCCTGCCTTATCGGCGCGACGGCCTGAGTTACTTCATCAATCCCGCGGCCGTGAGCGCGCGCGTAATGATCTGGCCGAGATCGAAGCCGCGGGCCTCCTCGCGCTTCGGCTCGGCCGGCTCTTCGGCGATCGCGGCGCGGATCGAGCGCGCCAGATGCGGCGCGGGCGAGCGGGCCGGCGTCGGCTTTGCCTCCGCCTTCTTCGCAGCGTCGGGAATCCAGCCGGTGAGGCCGAAGAATTTGGCGATGTGATAAGACGAGGAGATGCCGGCCTCGATCAGGAACGCGCCTTCCACGCCATAGCGCTGGTCGTTGTCGGCAAGGCCGAGCGGCGTGCCGTGGGCCATGTCGGTGATGGCGTAGGACTCGACGAGCGTCTCGCCGTCCTTGTTCCACCAGGCCTGGCGCGGATAGCCGTCGATGTCAGTTTCCGCCATCGGCGCCTCGGGCAGATCGTGCAGGTCGAGCCATTGCTTGACGATCTCGTTGGCATTGCCGGGATTGACGGTGCGATCGGCGCTGCCGTGCCACACCGAGATCCTCGGCCAGGGCCCGCGATGATTCGAGGCCCGCCGCACCAGATCGCCAAGTTCACGCGCCGGCCGCTCCGGGGAATGAAACATGCCGTCGAGCGCCTCGCGCAGATTGGTCGCGATGCCGTAGGGAAGTCCCGCGATCACCGCACCGGCCGCGAAGACTTCAGGGTAGGTCGCGAGCATCACCGACGTCATGCCGCCGCCGGCCGACAGGCCCGTGATGAAGATGCGCTTGGGATCGACGCGATGCGTTTCCGTCATATGCGCGATCATCTCGCGAATCGAACAGGCCTCGCCACTGTCCCGCGCCGTGTCTTCCGGATGGAACCAGTTAAAGCAGGTGTTGCTGTTGTTGATGCGCTGCTGCTCGGGCATCAACAGCGCGAAGCCGTAGTGCTCGGCGAGCGTCGACCATCCGGCACCGAGGTCGTAGCTTGCCGCCGTCTGGCCGCAGCCGTGCAGCACGACGACGAGCGCGCGCGGCTTCTGCAGTTGCGGCGGCACGAACGCGAACAGGCGCAGATTGCCGGGATTGTCGCCGAAGCCCGTGACCTCTTGCAACGGACTGGACGCATCGGCGCTCCGGCCAAACTCGGCGAAGCGCAATCCGTCCAGCTTTGGCAGACGTCTCAAGAGATCGACATTTCTGGTTAACGACACGGCAGCTCCTAGCAGGCGACGTTCAACGTCCACCCAAACCAAATAGTTGCTGCAGCGCAAAATAAAAAGACCGTGTGCTGTCGATGAGGTGCTAAATCTCAGGAAAGCCTGCAGAAATCAGCACGCATTAACCGCAATGCCTCAACTTCATGCAGATACCCGGCGCATCCACGCCAGGAATGCGGCGCAGATCATGATTAATGTTGCGAACAGTGCGAGCGAGACGAGAAATCCTGCGCGCGCTGATTGCACCGCTTCGACGGCGAAAAACATGGCGCCGATTGCGGCCACTCCGGCCGCATTTCCGACTTGCGCCGTGGTGCCGTACATGCCGGAGGCAGAACCGGCGGCCACAGGCTTCACCGTCGAGAGCACCGCGCCGGAGAGCGGCGCCATCACCAGCCCCTGACCGTAGCCGAACACGATCATGGTGAGCGCGAGCAGGAGCGCGGACGGCGCGTCGACAGAGAACGCGACCAGCGCAAGGGCCGCGAGGCCCGCGATCTGAAGCGCGCAGCCTTCGATCAAGACCCTGGTGCCGCGATGGCGCGCCCGTGCGCCACTATGGCGCGAGGCCACGACGAAAGCGAGCGCGAGCGGAATGAAGGCCATGCCGGCCGCGAGCGGCGGGATTTCAGCCCTCGCTGCATGAACAGCGTCATGACCAGATAGAACGAGAGATTGGCGGAGAAGAAAAAGAACGCCGCGCCAAGGCCGCGCAGGAAAGCGGCGTCCGCCAGCAGCGAGAGATCAATCAGCGGCATGCCGCCGGCGCGTGTCACCGCATGCTCCAGCTTCGGGAACCCCAGGAGGATCGCGGCGCCGACCGCCATCACCAGCCACAGCCACGGTGCCCAGCCGACATCGTGACCCAGCAGCAGCGGACCGATCATGCACAGCAATCCGGCGAACAGGACGATGCTGCCCGTGATGTCAAGCCGTGTGCCGGCGCGATGCGGTGCCGAGGGCATGATGCGCCAGGCCGCCACCGCGATCACGAGACCGCACGGCACATTGACGAAGAACACCGAGCGCCAGCCGGTGCCGGCGAGATCGATCGTGACCAGGAGACCACCGAGCAGAAAGCCCGCGGCACCCGCGAGTCCCAGCACGATGCCGTAGATGGCGAAGGCGCGGTTGCGCTGTTCGTCGGTGAACAGGAGATGCAGCGTCGCCAGCACCTGCGGCACCATCAGCGCGGCGGAGGCACCCTGCGTCAATCGCGCGACGATCAACTCCGAACCGGATCGCGCCAGTCCGCACCACAGCGACGTCAGGGTGAAGCCGAGCAGACCTGCCAGGAACACGTTCCTGGTGCCGTGAATGTCGCCAAGCCGGCCGCCGGTGACGACCAGCGTGGCATAGGCGATCAGGTAGATCGCGATGACGGATTCGATCTGAGCCGGCGACGCCTTCAACTCGACCGCGATGGTGGGAATGGCGACGTTGACCACGAAGGCATCGACGCCGAACATGAACTGGGCGGCCACGACGATCGCCAGCACCCACCAGCGACGCGACGTGTCGACCTGCTTTGTGACGGTTTGATGCATCGGCGCGTGATCCTCGGATGTCCTTGCCGATCATCTCAGACCGCATGCGGCGCCGCGATTACCTCGAAGGTAGGATCCTCGCGCGTTCCGCCTCTCTCAGCGTGCCGGGAGAGGAAGACGACATACGCATGGCTGCATTCCGCCGCGCGGGACATCGCACGATTGCGTTCGCTGTCTCCAGCACGTAGCTTCGCGCCACAAACAAAAAAATGTAAGCCGGAGAGAACGCCATGGCGCGCCTGAAGTTCGGAGCCTTCCTTGCCCCGCATCATCCGATCGGGGAGCATCCGATGCTCCAGTTCCGGCGCGATCTCGACCTGGTCGAGCAGTTGGATAGCCTCGGTTATGACGAGTTTTGGTGCGGCGAGCATCATTCCTCCGGCTGGGAGATGATCGCCTCCCCCGAGATGTTCCTGGCGGCCGCCGGCGAGCGCACCAAGCGGATCAGGCTCGGCACCGGCGTGGTGTCGCTGCCTTACCATCATCCCTACAACGTCGCGCAGCGCATGGTGCAGCTCGACCACATGACCGGCGGCCGCGCCATCTTCGGCTCGGGTCCCGGCGCGCTCGCCTCCGACGCGCATACGCTCGGCATCGATCCGATGACGCAGCGCGACCGCCAGGACGAAGCGATCGGCGTGATCCGCCGCCTCTTCAGCGGCGAGCGCGTCACGGCGAAGAGCGACTGGTTCACCATGAACGACGCCGCGCTGCAGCTCCTGCCGTTGCAGGAGGAAATGCCCTTCGTCGTGGCCTCGCAGATCTCGCCCTCCGGCATGACGCTCGCCGGAAAATACGGAATCGGCATCATTTCGCTGGGTTCGATGACGACTCAGGGGCTGATGTCGCTGCAGCAGCAATGGCAGTTCGCCGAGGACGCGGCGAAAAAGCACGGCACCAAAGTCGATCGCGCGAACTGGCGCGTGCTGCTGACCTGGCACATCGCCGAGACCCGCGAGCAGGCGCGCCGCGAGGCCGGCCCCGGCCTAATGCGCTGGCACAATGAATATAATGTCGGCACGCTGCAACGGCCCGGGCTCACCGCGTTCGCCTCACCCGACGAGGCCGTGGACAAGACCGCTTTCGTCGACGGCGCGGCCTCCGTCATCGGCACGCCCGACGACCTCGTCAAGATGATCAAGAACGTGATGCAGGTCTCCGGCGGAATCGGCGCCGTCATCGGCTTCGTGCACGACTGGGCCAATCCGGAGAACACGCGCCGGAGCTGGGACATGGTCGCGCGCTACGTGGTGCCCGAGATCAACGGCTACATCGACGGCTTGCGCAAGTCGCAAAAATTTGTGATCGAGAACCGCGCGATCTTCGAGCGCGCGGGACAGGCCGTGATGGCCAAGATCATGGAAAACGAAAAGGCCGCCGAGGCGCTGAAGGTGACCGGCGCCGGCCGCGTTGCGATTCCGGCCGTCAATGCGCCGGATTTGCAGAAGGAAGCGGCGAAGCGGTAAGCGCGGAGTCATCGCAGCTGGATTGTGTTATGTTGGCCGGGTCTAGCCAACCGGAGCAATCGTCATGTCGATGCAGAATGTGGCCGCCCCTGCGCACGGCTTCACTCCGCCCAAGCGCAACGAGCTGACCCACATCCCCGGCGACGAAGGCTGGCCGATCATCGGCAAGACCTTCCAGGTGCTCGCGGACCCCAAAGGGCATATCGAGGCGAACGGCGCCAAATACGGCCTCGTCTATCGCACGCATTTCTTCGGCGAGACCAATATCGTGCTGCTCGGCCCCGAGGCCAACGAGCTCGTGCTGTTCGACCAGCAAAAGCTGTTCTCCTCGACCCATGGCTGGAACAAGGTGCTCGGCCTGTTGTTTCCGCGGGGATTGATGCTGTTGGATTTCGAGGAGCACCGGCTGCACCGCAAGGCGCTGTCGGTCGCATTCAAGTCCGGCCCGATGAAGTCGTATCTGAGCGATCTCGACCGCGGCATCGCCGCCCGCGTCGCGCAGTGGAAGGCCAAGCCCGGCGAGATGCAGCTTTATCCGGCGATGAAGCAGCTCACGCTCGATCTCGCCGCCGCGTCCTTTATCGGCGCCGATATCGGGCCGGAGGTCGACGAGATCAACCGGGCCTTCGTCGACATGGTCGCCGCTGCCGTCGCCCCGATCCGCCGACCGCTGCCCGGCACGCAGATGGCGGCCGGCGTCAGGGGACGCAAGCGCATCGTGGCTTATTTCCGCGAGCAGATTCCGCTGCGACGCGGCAATCTCGGCGGTGATGATCTGTTCTCGCAGCTCTGCCGCGCAACCCACGAGGACGGCGCGCTGCTCTCGGAACAGGACATCATCGACCACATGAGCTTCCTGATGATGGCGGCGCACGACACGCTGACCTCGTCGCTGACGTCGTTCATTGGCGAACTCGCGGCAAATCCCGGCTGGCAGGACAAGCTTCGCGCGGAAGTCATGGCGCTGGGGCTCGCCCCTGACGCGCCAAGCAGCTTCGACGATCTCGAAAAGATGCCGCTGTCGGAGATGGCGTTCAAGGAAGCGCTGCGGATCAAGCCGCCGGTGCCCTCGATGCCGCGCCGAGCCGTGCGCGATTTCAGCTTCAAGGGTTTTTCGATTCCGGCCGGCACTGCGATCGGCGTCAATCCGCTCTACACCCACCACATGAAGGACATCTGGCCGGAGCCGGATCGCTTCGATCCGCTGCGCTTCACCGAAGAGGCCCAGCGCAACCGCCACCGCTTCGCCTGGGTGCCGTTCGGCGGCGGCGCGCATATGTGCCTCGGCCTGCACTTCGCCTACATGCAGGCCAAATGCTTCGCGCGGCACTTCCTGCAGAACATCGAGGTGTCGCTGGAGCCCGGCTACAAGCCCGACTGGCAGATGTGGCCGATCCCGAAGCCGCGCGACGGATTGCGGGTGCGGGTGAAGGCGGTTTGAGCATCGCAGTCGTCATTGCGAGCGAAGCGAAGCAATCCAGACTGCGTCCGCGGAAGCGGCCTGGACTGCTTCGTCGCTTCGCTCCTCGCAATGACGAAACTATCCGCCCCCCTGATCGAACGCCTTGCGCAGGGCCACGTAGCCCTGCTGCTGCTGGCTCCAGTTGCGGCCGCCGGTCATCGCGCCGTCGATGACGAGGTCATGGCCGTTGATGAAGCTGGATTCGTCGCTGGCCAGGAACACCGCAGCATGGGCGATGTCATCGGGAAGGCCGGCGCGCGGGATCGGCTGCGCGGTCTTGTAGACCTCGCGCATCACCGCCGGCGTCTTCTCCGCCGCGTCGGTCGAAAGCCCGAGCGCCTTGCCGAAAATGCCGGTCGCGATGGCGCCGGGCGAGATCGAGTTGACGCGGACGTTGGATTCGCCGAGCTCCATCGCCACGCATTTGGTGAGATGGATCACCGCCGCTTTGGCTGCACCATAGACCATCGATGACGAGAAGCCGGCAAGACGGCCGGCGATGCTGCCATTGTTGATGATGCTGCCAGATCCCTGCTTCTTCATGTGCGGCGCGGCGTGCTTCATGCCGAGCATGACGCTGCGCAGCAGGGTCGCCATCGCCGCGTCAAAGCGCTCGACCTCGAGGCCTTCGATGCCGCCGGTCTGCGCCGGACCGCCGGCATTGTTGAACAGGCAGTCGATGCGGCCGAATTTGTCCACCGCGAGCGCGATCACCGCCTGCATCTGCGCTTCGACCGTCACATCCGTCTGGCGGAAGACGCAATTCGCCCCGAGCTGCTTCGCCAGCGCCTCGCCTTCCGGTATGCGCCGGCCCGCGATCACAATTTTGGCACCTTCGGCAACGAAGACTTCTGCAGTCCGCAACCCGATCCCGCTCGTCGCGCCCGTGATCACCGCGACCTTGCCATCCAGCCTGCCCATGGAATGTCCCTGTTTTCGAACCCCTTGACGCCAAATGGCGGACACCGATCGACGACGGCGCCGCGACGGTCGGCGCCGCGGCAGGCACTATTCCTGCCGGCTTCCGACAAGGCAAGCTTTGCTTGGGGCCGGCGACATGCGTAACATTCCTGGCGATCGCTCGATTGTCGAACGCATATCGCGACCGGACTGCGCATGGGGAAGCTGATCGACGAATTCCGCAAGGGCTGGCAGGGCGTGGCACCGCCGTCGCTCGGCCTGAGCCTTGCGTTTGCGGTCGCCTGCCTGCTGGTTGCGACGCTGGCGCGCTGGGCCCTCGCCCATGTGCGGCCCGACGTCTATTTCACGCCGTATTTCCCGGCCGTGTTCTTTGCAGCCGCGTTCGGCGGCTTCCGCATCGGCATCATCACGGCGCTGGTGGGCGGCGTGCTCGGCGTCGTCGTGAATTTCGGCGATGCCTTTGCCGATAACGCGCGATTCGCCCTGCTGGCGCTGTATTGGGCGGTCTGCGCGCTCACCATCTGGGGCGTCGAGCACTATCGCTCGCTCCTCGTCGAGCAGCGGCGGATTTCCAGACGCCTGATCGAGGAAGAAGACTACCGCAAGCTGCTGGTCGACGAGCTCCAGCACCGGCTGAAGAACAAGCTGTCGACGGTGCATGCCGTGCTGCATCAGGTGCTGCACGATCAGCCGCAAATCTGGGCCCGGATCGATCCGCGGCTGCGGTCGCTTGCCGCGACCGACGATTTGATCTCACGGATCGACAAGGCCGGCTGCGACATTCGCGACCTCCTGATCTCCGAGCTCGGCCCTTACGGCCATGTCCGCTTCACGCTCAACGGCGACCGGCTGTTCCTGCCGCCGAAACTTGCGGTCACGCTGTCCCTGATGTTTCACGAACTCGCCACCAACGCGGGGAAATATGGCGCGTTCTCCGCGCCGCGCGGGTTGTTGCAGGTGTCATGGACCGTCAGCGACGATCGCCTGACCGTGACCTGGGATGAAACCGAGGGTCCGAGCGTCGACAAGATCTCCGAGCCGGGTTTCGGCACCAAGCTGTTGAAGTCGGCGCTGTCGGCCTTCGACGGCAAGACTGAGGTTTCCTATCTCAGGACCGGACTTCATTGCACCATGCAATGCCGTATCCCCAAGGACGGTTAGACGCGGCGCCAACGAAACCCGTTCGCGCGCGTCGTTCGCGGTTTCACCGGACGCGTTGACGCCCTGTTAATGACGATAGGCTGCGCGCGTCGCATCGCCGCAAAACACCACCGTAATTCTCCGGGCCCCTTAACCAAACTTAAGAGGGAACCGCGCAAGATCGCGGCCATTGCAAAGGCGCGCTGAAACAACAAGATTCATGACTTCTATGAACGACAACAAATATTCCGGCGCGAGCGAAGCCGAACTCGGATTTCTCAAGGAAATCGTTAGAATGCTGCCTGCCGGCCTGACCGTGCAGGACGCGCAAGGCGAACTTCTCCTGGTCAACGATGTCGCGGCTGCCCAGCTCGGCATGGACGGCAGCCGCCCCTCGCGCGATCTAGCGTCGCGCCTCGAAGCCTGCCGGCAGGCCCTGAGCTCCGGCCAGGCGGTCGTCGCCGAGGAAGCGCTCCACGACGGAGCCGCACGCCAGGTGCTGCTGACCACCCATCGTCCGGTCCGCCTCGACGGACGCGAGCTGCTGATCTCGGCCTCCTCTGACATCACCGAGCAGAAGAATTTCGAAGACCAGCTGTTCCGCTCGGCCTATTTCGACGATCTGACCGGCCTGCCCTCGCGGCGCGTGATCGAGCATCGCGCCACCAGCCTGCTCGCGCAGGGTCGCACGGGCGATCGCTTTGCGCTCGCCTTTCTCGACGTCGACAATTTCAAGCACATCAACGACTATTACGGGCACGCCGTGGGCGACGCCCTGCTGGTCGAACTGTCGAAGCGGCTTGGACGCGGCTTGCGCGACTCGGACATGCTGTCGCGCATCTCCGGCGACGAATTCCTGCTGCTGCTATCGCCGATCCAGAACCAGGAGGAAGTCGCCGAATTCATGCAGTCGACGCTGGAGCGGCTGACCGCGCCGTTCTTCATCGACAATTCGGAAGTGTTCGCCTCAACCTCCGTCGGCATCAGCCTCTACCCCGATCACGGAAGCAGCTTCGAGACACTGCGCCAGAACGCCGACATCGCGATGTACCGCATCAAGAATGACGGCAAGGGATCGGCGGCCTTCTTCGATTCCAGCATGGAACGCGAGGCGCTGGCGCGGATGAAGATCGAGCAGTCGCTGCGGCAGGCCATCCTGGAGAAGCGCTTCTGCTGCGCCTTCCAGTCCAAGGTCGACATCCGCACGCAGGACGTGAAGGGCATCGAGGCCCTGGTGCGGCTGCGCGACGACGAGGGCGTGATCCAGGCGCCCGGCTCGTTCATCAATCTTGCCACCGAACTCGGGCTGATCGACGAGCTGACCCATCTCGTGCTCGCCGAGATCGTCAAGTCGATCGACCTGATCAACGAGACGTTCGGTGCGGAAGCGACCATCAGCATCAACGTCGCGGCCAAGCAGGCCGGCAACCCGGAATTCATGCGCAGCTTTGCCCAGGCGCTCGACGACACCGGCTTTCCGCAGCGCTTCATGATCGAGGTGACGGAAGACGCCTTCGTCGCCAAGAATCATTTCCAGGCCGAGATCCTGCCGATGTTCCGCAAGCTCGGCGTCGCCATCTCGATCGACGATTTCGGCACCGGCTATTCCTCGCTCTCGGCGCTGGCCGACATCACCGCGGACGAGATCAAGATCGACCGCTCCTTCATCACCGATATCCATAAGCGTCCACGCAACCAGGGCATCCTGCGCGCGATCGAATCCCTGAGCGAAGCGCTCGGCATGACCGTGATTGCCGAAGGCATCGAATCCTACGAGGAGCTCGCCTACCTCCAGGCTGCGACCAAGATCCGTTACGCGCAGGGCTATTACTTCTCCCGGCCGATCTTCCTGGAGGAGCTGAAGCTCGCAACGCCCATTTCCAGCGAAGCACGCGCCAGCGTCACAAACCGCTCGACGCAGCAGAACCGGCAGGGCTATTCCCGCGCGAACGGATACCGGCGGTAACCCCGGGCCTGAGTCGTTACTTTGCAAAGCCTGAGCAACCCGTTCCACGGGTGAGGTCAACAATTGCATCTGCCGATTTCTTCGGCAGAAGCGATCCGGCTCGGCCGGGCCGGACAATATCACACATGCCCGTCGCGTGGTCCGCCGGAAGGTGGAATTGCAATGTCCGCACGGTTGTGCAAATCGCTATGGCCAAAGAACTCATCAGGAGGGACCATCGTGCGCCGATCGCTCATCTTAACAACAACCATCCTCGCCCTCGCCGCGGGCACCTCCGCACAGGCCGACGATCTCAAGATCGCGCTGATCTATGGCAAGACCGGCCCGCTCGAGGCCTATGCCAAGCAGACCGAGACCGGCCTGCAGATGGGGTTCGAATACGCCACCAAGGGCACCATGACGCTCGACGGGCGCAAGATCGTCGTCATCACCAAGGACGACCAGGGCAAGCCGGATCTCTCCAAGGCCGCGCTCGCGGAAGCCTATCAGGACGACAAGGTTGACATCGCGATCGGCACGACCTCGTCGGCCGCGGCACTCGCGATCCTGCCTGTCGCCGAGGAAAACAAGAAGATCCTGATCGTCGAGCCCGCGGTCGCGGATCAGATTACCGGCGAGAAGTGGAATCGCTACATCTTCCGCACCGCGCGCAACTCGTCGCAGGACGCGATCTCGAACGCGGTCGCGATCGGCAAGCAGGGCGTCACCGTCGCGACGCTGGCGCAGGACTACGCCTTCGGCCGCGACGGCGTCGCCGCCTTCAAGGAGGCGCTCGGCAAGACCGGGGCGACGCTCGCCGCCGAAGAATATGCCCCGACCTCGACCACCGACTTCACCGCGGTCGGCCAGCGCCTGTTCGACGCGCTGAAGGACAAGCCGGGCCGCAAGGTGATCTGGGTGATCTGGGCCGGCGCCGGCAATCCGCTGGCGAAACTCCAGGACATGGATCCGAAGCGCTACGGCATCGAACTGTCCACCGGCGGCAACATCCTGCCGGCGCTCGCCGCCTACAAGGGCCTGCCCGGCATGGAAGGCGCGACCTATTATTTCTACGCGATCCCGAAGAACCCGGTGAATGACTGGCTTGTCGCCGAGCACCAGAAGCGCTTCAACGCGCCGCCGGACTTCTTCACCGCGGGCGGATTCGCCGCGGCGATGTCCGTCGTCGCCGCCGTCACCAAGGCGAAGTCGACCGACACCGAGAAGCTGATCACGGTCATGGAAGGCCTGGAGTTCGATACGCCCAAGGGCAAGATGATGTTCCGCAAGGAAGACCATCAGGCGCTGCAGAGCATGTATCACTTCAAGGTCAAGGTCGATCCGAATGTCGCCTGGGCCGTGCTCGAGCCGGTGCGCGAGCTGAAGATCGAGGACATGGACGTTCCGGTCAAGAACAAGCGCTGATCTTTCTTCCTTCACCTCTCCCGCTTGCGGGAGAGGCCGGGAGAAGGCTCTGTCCTCTTGGGGTTCTCGCCTGAGGAGACACCCTCTCCCACCCTCTCCCGCAAGCGGGAGAGGGAGCGCAGCCTGATCGCGGACAAATTCTCCTCTCATCATTTGCCAGATCCGCCATGACGCTGACCCTCGAAACCCGCGACCTCACCATCCGCTTCGGCGGCCATGTCGCGGTCAACAGCGTCACTTGCAGCTTCCGCCCGGGCGAACTCACCGCGATCGTCGGCCCGAACGGCGCCGGCAAGACCACTTATTTCAACCTGATCTCCGGCCAGCTCCGCGCATCGAGCGGCAGCATTCTGTTCGACGGCACCGACATCACCCAGCATTCCGCGCCGATGCGGACGCGCGCAGGCCTGGGGCGCGCCTTCCAGCTCACCAACCTCTTTCCGAATCTGTCGGTGGAGGAAAACGTCCGCCTCGCGGTGCAGGCCGCCAACGGCACTCACTACGACATGTTGCGGCCCTGGATGGTCCGCCGCGATCTGATCGCCCGCGCCGATGCTATCCTGGATCAGGTCGCGCTCGGCGGCCGCCGTGGCGTCGCCGCGACCGCACTGTCGCATGGCGATCAGCGCAAGCTCGAGGTCGCGCTGATGATGGCGCTCGAGCCAAAGGTGTTCATGTTCGACGAGCCGACCGCGGGCATGAGCATCGACGAGGTGCCGGTCGTGCTGAACCTGATCGCGCAGCTCAAGCAGGACAAAAGCAGGATCATTCTCCTGGTCGAGCACAAGATGGACGTGGTGCGATCGCTCGCCGACCGCATCATCGTGTTGCATAACGGGCAGCTTGTTGCGGACGGCAGGCCTGCCGAGGTGATTGCGTCACCGATCGTGCAGGAAGCCTATCTCGGCGTCGCGCCCAATAAAGTTGCAGGGAGCGCAGCATGACCGATCTGTTGAGGCTCTCCGGTGTTCACACTCATATCGGCCGCTATCACATCCTCCAGGGCATCGATCTCGCTGTCGCGCAGGGGCAGACCACGATGCTGCTCGGCCGCAACGGCGCCGGCAAGACCACGACGTTGCGCACCATCATGGGCCTCTGGCAGGCCTCCTCCGGCGAGATCAGCCTCGCCGGCGAGCGCATCGAGAGCCGTGCGACGCCCGACATCGCGCGGCTCGGCGTCGGCTACGTGCCGGAGAGCATGGCGGTGTTCTCCGACCTCACGGTGAAGGAAAATCTGGTGCTGGCGGCGCGCGACGGACCACTCGACGACGCCCAGCTGGACTGGATTTTTGGCTTCTTCCCCGCGCTGCGCCGGTTCTGGCTGTCGCGCGCGGGAAGTCTCTCGGGCGGACAGAAGCAGATGCTGTCGATTGCCCGCGCCATCATCGAACCCCGCAAGCTCCTGCTGATCGACGAGCCGACCAAGGGGTTGGCGCCGGCGATCGTGATGGCGCTGATCGAGTGCCTGAAGGAGATCAAGCGCAAGGGCGCCACGATCCTGATGGTCGAGCAGAATTTCTTTGCCGCCCGCGAGCTCGGCGACAACGTGCTGGTGATGGACAACGGCACCATCGTTCATCGCGGCGAGATGGCGGCCTTGGCCTCAGACGTGCCGCTGCAGGAGCGGCTGCTCGGCCTGAGCCTGGAGACGCATCAATGACCGAGCTCGCCGCAACCGATCCGCTGCCGAAGCCGAAGCGCGACATCGCGCCGATCCTGCTGCCGATCGCGGTCGCCCTGGTGATGATCCCGCTGATCGGCTCGCCCAGCACCTGGCTGACGCTGACGGCCGCGAGCCTCGCGATGGGCATGATGATCTTCATCATGGCCTCCGGCCTGACGCTCGTGTTCGGCCTGATGGACGTGCTCAATTTCGGCCATGGCGCCTTCATCGCGGTCGGGGCCTATGTCGCGACCCTGGTGCTGGCGCCGTTCGCCGCTTCCCTCCAGGCGGATTCGCTGTGGACTAACCTCGCGGTGCTGGCGCCGGCGGCACTGCTGTCGATGGCGGTATCCGGCGCGCTCGGGCTGGTTGTCGAGCGGGTGCTGATCCTGCCCGTCTACGGTCAGCATCTGAAGCAGATCCTGATGACGACGGGCGGCCTGATCGTCGCCGAGCAGACGCTCTATGCGGTGTGGGGGCCGCAGATCATCCCGACGCCGCTGCCGACGTCGCTGCGCGGCTCCTTCATCCTCGGCGACGTCGCGATCGCGAAATACCGCGTGCTGGCGACGCTGATCGGCCTCGCCGTCTTCATCGCGATCCAGCTCGTGCTCAACCGAACCAAGCTTGGCCTTCTGATCCGCGCCGGCGTCGAGAACCGCGAGATGGTCGAGGCGCTCGGCTATCGCATTCGCCGTCTGTTCCTCGGCGTGTTCATGACGGGATCGGCGCTCGCCGGCCTCGGCGGCGTGATGTGGGCGCTGTATCGCGAGCAAGTCCACGCCTCCATGAGCGACGACCTCACCGTCCTGATCTTCATCGTCGTCATCATCGGCGGCCTCGGCTCGATCGGCGGCTGCTTCATCGGCGCGATCCTGGTGGCGATGATTGCCAATTACGGCGGCTTCCTGGTGCCTAAGCTCGCCCTCGTCTCCAATATCCTGCTGATGGTCGCCATTCTGATGTGGCGGCCGCGCGGCCTCTATGCGGTGACCAGCCGATGATGATCCTGTCAGGCGATCCGCCGCGCAGCCGCGTGCTCACGCTCGTTCTCGTCCTCATCATCCTGGCGCTGGTGGCGACGCCGTTCCTGTCTCCCGGGGCGAAGGCGCTGAACGTCGCGGCCAAGATCTGCGTCTTCGCCGCGCTGGTCGCCTCCTACGACCTCCTGCTCGGCTATACCGGCTCGGTGTCATTCGCACACACCATGTTCTACGGGATCGGCAGCTACGCGATCGCGATCGCGCTGTACGGGATGGGCCCGAATTGGGGCGCGGTCGCAACCGGCATCGTGGTCGGCCTGCCGCTTGCCGCGCTGCTTGCGCTTGCGATCGGACTGTTCTCGCTGCGGGTTGCCGCGATCTTCTTTGCCATGATCACGCTCGCGGTCGCATCCGCCTTCCAGGTGCTGGCCTCGCAGCTGTCCTGGCTGACCGGCGGCGAAGACGGGCGCAGCTTTCAGCTGCCCGAGCTGCTCAGGCCCGGCACGGTGCTGATCTCGAAGAACGTGCTGGGATTCGAGGTCAACGGCCGCCTCCTGACTTACTATCTGGTGTTCGCCGTCTCGGCCCTGATGATCCTCGCTTTGCTGCGGGTGGTGAACTCGCCGTTCGGGCGCGTGCTGCAGGCGATCCGCGAAAACCGCTTCCGCGCCGAGGCGCTCGGCTTCCGCACCGTTTTCCACCTGAGCTACGCCAACTGCATCGCCGCACTGGTCGCCGCCGGCGCCGGCATTCTCAATGCACTGTGGCTGCGCTATGCCGGTCCCGATACCTCGCTCAGCTTCTCGATCATGCTGGACATCCTGCTGATGGTCGTGATCGGCGGCATGGGCACGATCTACGGCGCGATCATCGGCGCCACCATCTTCATCCTCGCCCAGAACTATCTGCAGGCGCTGATGGGCGTCGCCTCCAAGGCGGCCTCGGAAGCCGGCCTGCCACTGCTGCCGGGGCTGTTGCATCCAGACCGCTGGCTGCTGTGGCTCGGGCTGCTTTTCATCGCCAGCGTCTACTTCTTTCCGACCGGCGTGGTCGGACGGCTGCGCAATCTCGGCGGCGACAAGAGCGCGAGCGGATCGCATTAACGCGTGATTCATGATGCAGCGCGGCGGCTCGCTCGGCGCAACCGTATTCGTGCAACGAGATTAACCCCCAGGTAACTGGCTTTCCTAAGCTTTACGCCATTTGTGCGGTGTATTCCTGTCCTTCCAGGGGGAGGGAATGCGCCAGGTCTTTGCAGAGATTGCGTCACGAATGTTCCTAGCCGCGAAGCACGGCTGGGAGGCAGCCATCCGGCGCGGACCGGTGCTGTGGCTTACTTTGTGCGGCGTGTTGCTGGTCGCCGGGATCTTCGCGGTGACCGCCATGGCCGTCGGCGAATTTCGCGAACGTACCCTGACCAACCGCGAGCGCGAGCTGGAAAACACGGTGCAGCTGATCGCGCGGCACTTCGATCAACAATTCGAAGATGCGGACGTCGTCGCCGCCGATGTGATCGGGCAGATGAATCTGCCGGAGATCAGTTCCGCCACGGCTTTCCGCGAGCGCATGTCCGGACCCGCGACGAACCAGATGCTGCGGAGCAAGATCAGCTCGGTGTCTTATCTCGGCGACATCGCGATCTACGATGCCGACGGCGAGCTGATCAACTGGTCGCGAGCCCAGCCGCTGCCCAAGATCAACATCTCCTCGCGCGCCTACTTCCAGACCTTCAAATCCGATCCGATGGCCGAACCGGTGATTCTGGAGTCGGTCCGCAGTTTCATCATCGGCAAATGGACCACGATTGTCGCACGTCGGCTGAGCGGCGTGGACGGCAGCTTCCTCGGCACGATGGTCCGCCGGATCGATCCGGACAGCTACCAGAACTATTTCGCATCCGTTGCGCTTGCGGAGGGCACGGCGATCTCGCTGTTCGACCGCAATGGCAAGATGCTGTCGCGCTACCCGCATGTCGAAGAGCTGATCGGCAGGGACTTCAAGGACGCGCCGCTGATGCGCAAGATGCTGGCCGAAGGTGGCCGGCACACCCTGCGCGTCAGGGGCCCGATCGACGGCGACGAGCGCCTCGGCTCCGGCGCCTCGCTTTCGCATTTCCCGCTGGTCATCGTCGCGACCAACACCACGAGCGCGGCGCTGGCCGACTGGCGGCAGCAGACCGGTTTCATGGTCACCACCGCCGCGCTTTCGGCGACCGTGATTGCGCTGATCCTGTTCCTGATCGTTCGCCAGATCAGCCGTCAGAATCGGGAGGCGCAGCAGCGGCTGGAAGCGGAGCGAGGGCGGCTCGACACCGCCTTGAACAACATGTCGCAAGGGTTGATCCTGTACGATGCAGCCGGATACATCGTCACCTGCAACCGCCGCTACGCCGACATGTTCGGCCTCTCCCACGACGTCATCAAGCCCGGCTGTCACATCCGCGAGGCGATGTATCATCGCAAGGAGCGCGGCGCGTTCGAAGGCGATGTCGAGGCATTTTGCGCCGACGTCATGAGGATCGTCGCGGAGGGCACGGTCTCCACCAGAAGCCATCACTTGCCGAGCGGCCGCGCTTTCCAGGTCATCAACACCCCACTCGCGCAGGGCGGATGGGTGGCCACGATCGAAGACATCACCGAACGCCGCAATCTGGAGCAGGAACGCGACCGCAACTACATGTTCCTGCGCGAGATCATCGACCACATCCCATCGCAGATCACGGTGAAGGATGCTCAAACGCGGCAATATCTGCTGGTCAACCGGACCGCGGAAGAGCAATTCGGCCAATCGAGTGAAAACATCGTTGGCAAGACTCCCTTCGACATTTACCCGGATGCCTCCGCCAGAGTCGTCACCGACGACGACAGCAAGGCGCTGCAGATGACCGAGGGATTGTTCAAAGACGAACATGCCTGGCAGAGCCAGGCCAAGGGAATGCGCTACATCACCTCGACCCGGATCGGGATCCGCGACAATTCCGGCGAGCCGCGTTACCTCATCAACGTGGTCGAGGACGTCACCGAACGACGGCGCGCCGACGAGAAGATCGCGCATATGGCGCATTACGATGCGCTCACCGACCTGCCCAACCGGACGCTATTCCGCGAGCAGATCGAGCGCGAACTTGAGAAGGTCGGCGGCGGCAGTCAGTTCGCGCTGCTCTATATCGACGTCGACGAGTTCAAGGGCATCAACGATTCGCTCGGCCATCACGTCGGCGACGAGCTGTTGAAGGGAATCGCCGCCCGCATCCGCGGCTGCCTCGGACAGGACGACCTGATCGCGCGGCTCGGCGGCGACGAATTCGCGGTGATCCAGACCGGCATCAAGTCGTCCGCCGACGTGGTGTCATTCGTGACGCGGATCTTCGAGGCGATCCGCCGGCCCTATCACTGCTTCGGCCATCAGCTCTCCACCGACGCCAGCATCGGCATCGCGATGGCGCCGCAGGACGGCACCGATCTCGACCAGCTCATCAAGAATGCCGATCTCGCGATGTACGGCGCCAAGGCCGGAGGACGCCGCGCTCACCGCTTCTTCGAGCCGGAGATGGATGCGAGCGCCAAGGCGCGCCTGAGCCTGGAGCAGGATCTGCGGCAGGCCCTGGTGAACGGCGGTTTCGAGATCCACTATCAGCCGCTGGTCGACTTGCGCACCAATGAGGTCACAGGCTGCGAGGCGCTGCTGCGCTGGCGGCATCCCGAGCGCGGCATGGTGTCGCCGGCGGAGTTCATTCCGATTGCCGAGGACACCGGCCTGATCAACGAGCTCGGCGACTGGGTGCTGCGCATGGCCTGCAACGAGGCCGCGACCTGGCCGGCGCATGTGCGTGTCGCGGTCAACGTCTCGCCGGTGCAGCTCAAATGCGACACGCTGGCACTGCGGATCGCCGGCGCGCTCGTCGCTTCCGGACTTGCCCCCTCCCGGCTCGAGCTCGAGATCACCGAGGCCGTGCTGATCCGCGACGACGAGGCGGCGCTCTCGATCCTGCACCAGCTCCGCGCCATCGGCGTGCGCATCGCGCTCGACGATTTCGGCACCGGCTACTCCTCGCTCAGCTATCTGAAGCGCTTTCCGTTCGACAAGATCAAGATCGACCGCTGTTTCGTCGCTGATATCGCCGAGACGAGCGGCGCGCCCGTGATCGTGCAGGCGGTGGTGAACATCGCCGCCGCCAGCGACATGACCACGGTCGCGGAGGGCGTCGAGACCGAGGCGCAGCGCGAGATGCTGCGTGCGCTCGGCTGCACGGAGATGCAGGGTTATCTCTTCAGCAGACCGAAGCCGGCCAGCGAAGTGCGAAAGCTGTTCGGCTCGAGCCATGCCTTGCCGGTGGCGGCGGTGGCCTGAGATGGCGAAGCCGGGGAAAACGCCAGCCAAGACGGTCGACGTTGCGGATTCCTATGCCGTGCGGCTGATGCAGCATCTGGTGGTGCCGACCTTCGTGATCGACCCCAAGCGCCGCGTCGTGATCTGGAACAGGGCCTGCGAGCGGCTGACCGGTGTCGCCGCCTCCGAGGTGATCGGCACCAATAAGCACTGGCAGGCCTTCTACGAGACCAGGCGCCCTTGCCTCGCTGACCTCGTCGCGCTCGACCGCCCGGAACAGCTGCCGGCGTTCTATTCGGAATATGCCGCGCGCGGTCATAACGGGCTCGGCTTCAGCGCCGAAAACTGGTGCGTGATGCCGAAGCTCGGCAGCCAGCTCTATCTCGCCATCGACGCCGGCCCCATTCACGACGAGGCCGGCCATCTGATCGCGGTGGTGGAGACTTTGCGCGACCTTGCCGACCAGAAGCGCGCCGAGATGGCCCTGAAGGAGCTTGCCACCAAGGACGGGCTGACCGGCCTGTCGAACCGCCGCGCGTTCGACCAGATGCTGATGAGTGAATGGGCCCGCGCCCAGCGGACGCAGAAGCCCATGGCGCTGCTGTTCGTCGATGTCGATCATTTCAAGCTGTTCAACGACCGCCACGGCCACCAGAGCGGCGACGAATGCCTGCGCGCGGTCGCGTCCGTCGTCAGCCGGTATGCCGTGCGCCCGCTCGATCTCGCCAGCCGTTATGGCGGCGAGGAATTCGCGCTGATCCTGCCGGACATGGGTTGCGATGCCGCCTGCGCCATCGCCGACGAAATCCGCTGCGCGGTGATGGCCTTGCGGGTCACCCACGGCGCCATCGGTGCCGGCGAGCACGTCACCCTGAGTGTCGGCGTCGCCAGCCACATTCCGGACGAAACCGACGACAGCCCCCAACGGCTGCTGGGCGCGGCCGACCAGGCGCTCTATGCGGCCAAACGGCTCGGCCGCAACCGCGTCATGTGCTCCGAACGGCTGCTCGCCGAGTTCGCCAAGCTCGGGCGGGACGGCGTGCCGGTTCCTGACCGCGCGACTCGTAAATCAGCCTAGCCCAAATCAGCCTGGACGAAGCCGGCGGAAGCGGTTGCCCACCCTCCGCCAATCGGCTAAATGAACCTCGACTAGCACCCGTAGCTCAGCTGGATAGAGCGTTGCCCTCCGAAGGCAAAGGTCACACGTTCGAATCGTGTCGGGTGCGCCAGTCTCCTCCAGTGCGCGCTGGAGGCACCCTCACCCGATTTGCGTTGTTACCCCGCCCGCTCAGGTCATCGCCTGCTCGGCGCAAGCCCACCTCAATTCAGCATCGAGATGATCGCCTGAACCTGGTCGGAAGCCGACGTGACCAGTCCGTCGTAGGACGTCTGACCGTGTGCGGCCGCCTTCAGGATGCATTCGGCGACCGCCGCCTTCAGGCCGAACACCGACTGATCGGGCGGCACGCTGGCCATCACGGCCTCCAGCGCCTGACGCATCGTTCGAATGAGTTCGGAGCTGTATTGCATGGGCTGTCCTCCGCAGCCTCATATTAGAGCGCGTGGCCATGCTGGCCACTCACAAGCCTGAGATTGTTTTTTGATGAAGTGGGACATCCCGGAGCGGCGGCCAGCCTGTCTCGAGCGCTGAACCACACCCACCTCGCGCTTCTCATCGCTCGATTGTATCATCTTGCCATGAGCGAATCCGACACGGCGACCGGCGAAGCTTCGCCCGTCCGCAAGATCATCCATATCGACATGGATGCCTTCTACGCGTCCGTGGAACAACGCGATCATCCGGAGCTGCGCGGAAAGCCGGTCGCCGTCGGAGGCTCCGCGGAACGTGGCGTCGTCGCGGCCGCCAGTTATGAGGCCCGCGAGTTCGGCGTTCGCTCTGCCATGCCATCCGTGACGGCGAAGCGACAATGTCCCGATCTGATCTTCGTCAAGCCGCGCTTCGAGGTCTACAAGGCGATCTCTAGGCAGATCCGCGACATCTTCGCGGAGCATACCCCCATCATCGAGCCGTTGTCGCTCGACGAGGCCTATCTCGACGTGACGGAAAACCTGCAGGGCATCCCGCTGGCGCGTGATGTTGCGCTCAGGATCCGCGAGAGGATCAAGGCCGAGACGGGCCTCAACGCTTCGGCCGGCATCTCCTACAACAAGTTCCTGGCCAAGCTCGCCTCCGATCATCGCAAGCCCAACGGTCAGTTCGTGATTTCACCGGAGATGGGACCCGCCTTCGTCGAGACCCTGCCGGTCGGAAAGTTCCATGGGATAGGCCCGGCCACGGGTGCGAAGATGAACGCGCTCGGCATGTTCACCGGTCTCGATATTCGTCGTCAGACGCTGGAGTTCATGAATGCGAATTTCGGCAAGTCGGGCGCCTATTACTACTGGATTTCGCGCGGTGTCGACGAACGGCCGGTCCGGGCCAACCGGGTCCGCAAGTCCATCGGCGCGGAGACCACGTTCTCAAGCGATCTCACCGAATTCGACGCGCTGGTCGCCGAGCTCAAGCCGCTCGTCGACAAGGTGTGGCGCCATTGCGAGGCGACGGGCAGCCGTGGCCGCACCGTCACCTTGAAGATCAAGTTTGCCGACTTCGAGATCATCACGCGCAGCAGGTCCGCTCTTTCGCCGGTTGCAGGCCGGGACGATCTTGAGCGGCTGGCTTGCGGCCTGCTCGAAGTCGAGATTCCGCTGCCCAAGAGCGTCAGGCTGCTGGGGGTCTCGCTGTCTTCCCTCCAGGCCGGGGACGATGCGGAGCCGCCGCAGCTGACTCTCGGCATCTGAACCAAACCGACGGGCTTTCGGCGGACGCAGAGAGCCACGTCGAGCGCGCTCGCAACGCGAATCTACGGTGGCGGGTTTTCAGACTCGCCGCCGAAGGACGATCCGCTGGGCCCGATCAATGCCTCACGTGCTCGAACACGACGATCACGCCCGTCGGTTCGGGCTCGTGTGCCATCAGGCGGGTCAGCTCGGAATCGCCCCAATCGGCGAGGCTGACGACTTCGCCGCTCTGACGCTCGGTGCCGGGCGGCGCCGTGGGCTCGACGACCTTCAGCCCCGTCTCATCGACGAAGAAAGTGTGCTCGCCGAACATGCTGTTGAGCTGCGGCATCGCGGGATGCTCGTCGGGCAGCACTTGAGCGCCGAGCTGGTTGACGGTCTGCTTCACCTGTTCGGATGTGAGCTTCATGAGCTGCTCCGTTTCTGTCACGTCGGTTTCACTGAGCTGAGCCAGAGCGGGCGTTCCCTGCGCTGATGTTCGCCTGGCCCAATCTTCCGAACAGGTGCTACGCACAAATGTTCCGGAGAAATGCATTTCGTGATCGCGCGTCGCGTCTGCCGCGCTTGCGGCACCAGATCGCCACAGGATGCACATGATTCAACATCCCAAGAGCCAAATTCCAAGAGCTGATTTCAAGAGCCGAATTCGTTACTCGCTTCTGTTCTCGCCAACAGAGAGCGCGCAGATGCGTGACAGATATGTGTAGGACAACCCGGTCTCCTCGGCCCAGGCGTTGAACTGCGCCTGCACCTTGGCGAGATCGCCCTTCGACTTGACCTCTTCGGCAATGTCGAGACCGGCATCGCGCAGGCAGGCCACGACGTCCCTGGACGTCACAAAGCCGTCCCAGCCGACGAACCGCAGCAGCATCTGGCCGGTATTGCCACCCAAACGGCTGCCGCGCTTGCTTAGAAGCTCGAGCAGGCCGATCTGGTCGGACGGCGGCCACTTCGTCAGAAACCTGCCGAAGCTGCCGTGCTCTCTTGCGATCTCCTGGACGAAGGCCGCGTTGTCGCGCACCGACATGATCTTGGCACCGTTGCGCACGATGCGCGCGTCGCGCAGCAGGTCCTCCCAATAATCCTCCGGCTGGAAGGTGAGCTTGGCCGGTTGGAAACGCAGGAAGGCGTCTTCAAACCCGTCCCATTTCGTCTCGATCACGCTCCAGGCAAAGCCCGCGCAAAACACACGCTTCGTCATCTCTGCGAGGATGCGGTCGTCGCCGCGTTTGGCGAGGCCCTTCAGGTCGGGCTTTTCCGGCATCAGCTTTTCGAGCGCCTTGGGCCCGCCCTTGCGTTTTTCGGCGCGCGCACGAATGGTCTTGAAGGAGGTCATTGGGAGACACGCGATTGAGGGTGTGCCACGACACCAGAATTCGACGCTCGGGTCCAGCTCCGCCACGTCCGCCGACTTCGGTCGCGCTTGCTCGGTTCGCGGCAAGCCCGGCTATCGCGACAGACGCTTCGCGAGATGGACCGACTGCCAGTCTCCGAGACCGGTGTCCTCGAACCCCGCTTTCTTCGCAAGCCGCGCATCTCGGCGTTCACGCGCGCGGTCTCGGCTGCAATCATCTCGTGACCGAGATCGCTCGCGTGCCTCTCCATCGCCGTCACCATCTGGAGGCCGACGCCCTGGCGCTGAAAGCCATCGGCAACAGAGATGGCGAAATCACCATGCCGTGCAGCCGCATCGTAGGCGTATCTGGTTTCGCCGATGATCGTGCCCTGCCCTTCGTGCCTGATCTCGGCGAGCAGGGTGAAATGACCGGGATTGCTGGTCTTGGCGACGCATTCGGCCGCGATCATTGCAAAGTCCGCCCGCGCGCCCATGAAGCGCTTGTTGCGCGATGTCGTGGAGAGGCTCGTGAAATAGATCGAGAGGATCTCGACATCGGACGCGCTGGCCGGCCTGATACGAAGCGTGGCGTTGCCTTCGGCTGACTCGACAATGGCATCCAGCAACGGCTGTGACATGCGCGCGGCTCTCGGCAGGTTGCATCGAATGCACACCTAGCCGAGACCGCGCGCTTACCGCTTGGACGGTGCTGCCAATCTTGCGGCCGAAAACGAACAGTTCGTTGCTCGGTGCCGGGCGTCACACGCGAGAGAGTGAAGGCACCTCCTCCGGCACGATCGCCTGGAGGCCGCCGAAGCGACGCTCGCGGCCGTGGAAGGAGGCCAGGGCCGCAGCGAGATCGCCTGCGTCGAATTCGGGCCACATCCGCTCGGTGAAGTGCAGCTCGGCATAGGCACCTTCCCAGAGCAGGAAGTCCGACAGCCGTTTCTCACCCGAGGTGCGGATGATGAGGTCGACGTCGCGCAAACCGGCCTCGCCGGTGACGAGCTGCGAGAACGCCTCGCGGGTGAGACTCGTCAGCGCCGCCGCCTTCGCCGCCGCGTTGAGGATGGCGTCGCGGGCGGAATAGTCGACGGCGATGCGCAGATGAAGCGTGCCACCGTGCGCGGTGGCGTCTTCCGCGCGCGCGATCGCATTGGCGATACCGTCGGGCAGGCGGTCTCGCCGGCCGATCACGGTGAGGCGCACGCCGTTCTTGACCAGGCTCTGCACCTCGTTGCCGAGGTAGAATCTCAGAAGCGTCATCAGCGCGGCGACCTCGGCCTTCGGCCTTCGCCAATTGTCGGTCGAGAAGGCGTAGAGCGTCAGCGTGCCGATGCCCTGCTTGGGCGCGGCCTCGACGATGCGGCGGATCGCCTCGACGCCGGCCTCATGGCCGCGCACGCGCGACAGGCCGCGCCGCGTCGCCCATCTGCCGTTGCCATCCATGATGATGCCGACGTGAAGCTTGTCGTTGCGGGACACAAGGTCACTTTGCATTGCAAAGTCTCCGGTCAAAAAAGGGGGAGGATCAGGTCGAGACGATACCGAGACGGCCGAGCGGCGCCGCCTCGCGGCCGGCAGCCTTGGCTGCGTCGCGCACCAGGCGTTCGAGCACGGCGAGATAGTCGAGGAAGCGGCGGCGGCCGGCCTTGGTCAGGCGGCAGGTCGTGTGCGGGCGATTGCCCTCATAGCCCTTGGTCACCTCGACGAGGCCGGCTTCCTGGAGCACGGCGAGATGCCGGCTGAGATTGCCGTCGGTGAGGCCGCAGAGCTGCTTGAGATCGGCGAACGCCAGACCTTTCGGATGCGCCATCAGCGAGGTCAGAAGTCCGAGCCTCGCCTTCTCGTGGATCACGCGGTCCAGTCCTTCATAAGAGAAGGGTGCGCTGTCAATCTTCGACATCATGGTCTCCCGATGCGAAATACAGAATGCCCGCCATCACCGATTGCCCGATCACGAAGGGCAGGCCCATGGTCCATGGCGACAGCGTATGGGTCTGGCTCGCGAGCACCACCACCGCAAAGCCGGATATGAAATACCAGGCGCCGGCGAGCGCCACGGTGCGCGGCAGCGAACGGACGGAGGCAAAAATGCCGAGCGACACCAGGATCTGCCACAGGCCCGGCAGCAGCCACAGCGTTTCGCCCGCGAACTTCCACATCACCACCGCAAGCAGCACACCGGCAACGCCAGCGGGCAGGAATTGCTCGACGGCCTGGTGGATCATGGCATCAGCGAGGCCCGAATGATGGCGGCGCGAACGCGCGCGCATCTCGATGCCGATGATCAGGCCGGAGAGCGCGGCGGCAATGAACCAGCCGAAGAAGAAGCCGAGCGGTTCGCTGGTGGCATCACCAAGCAGCCAGAATTCCAGGATCGCGGTGAGAAGCGCGACCGCGCCGGTCGCGGCCATCGTCGCCGGGCCGTAACCGCGAAATGCCGTGCCTGCCGCAATCTGGCTGCGGATCGCCACGATGTCGGCCAGTGCCTTGTCGAGATCGCGCATTGGCAACGCCAAAACCTCGCTCCGCCTATCCCTGCCGGGTCTATCCGTCTGTTACTTTGTACTGCAAAGCATATCGGATTGCAAAGTAAAGGCAAGTCCCGAAGGTCGCCCGAGAGGATCCGTCCTCAACAGACAACTGCCGGTTGCGCGAGACGTCCTCCCGCGGATAAGATGCGCGCGAACGCGCTGGGGGGAGAGTATGTGGCTTAAGCCATTCATCGTTGCGTCATTATTGCAGGTGAGCGTCGTCACCGCAGCACAGGCAGCCGGCCCATTCGGCAGCGTCAAAATCGGCAACTGGGTCGGCGGCGCGTTCAGCAATGACGAAACGGGAGCCTTCTCGCATTGTGCCGCGACGGCGCCTTATGCCAACGGCGTCATTCTCGTCGTCGGCCAGAATGCTGGGGGCTCGTGGATCTTGAGCTTTGCCAGTCCCAGCTACCGCTTCAAGCAGGGCGAGAATGCCGCGATCGACGTCATCTTTGACGGACAGGAGCAAGCCAGATTGTTCGCCACGGCCAACCAGACGAACATGCTCAGCTCCGTCATGCCTGCCAACGTGGTACGAACGTTTCAGAAGGCAAGCCTGATGGTCGCGACGAGCGGCCGCACCGTGCTGAATTTCGACCTGACCTCGGCCGGGCCCGTGATTGCGGCACTGGCCAATTGCGTCACCAAGGTGAAAGCCGACGGGCTCGACAAGGCCGGCGACTTCACCAAGATCGCCGCCAAGCCGCAGCCAGCGCCGGACAAGCAGGGACCGCCAGCCAACGGCAGCAAACCTGCCAGAGCCAAGAGCGGCACCGGGTTCGTCGTGAGTGCCAGCGGACACGTCGTCACCAATAACCATGTGATCAATGGCTGCGTCGGCGACATCAAGGGCAATCTCACGGGCGAAGCCGGAATGGTTTTGCGCGTGGTGTCGAGCGACGCCAACAACGACCTCGCCTTGCTGCAGGCGCCGTCGACGACCATGTTCAAGGAGTTCGCCCGGATCCGCGACCGCTCGATCCGCTCCGGCGATTCCGTCGTCGCGATCGGCTTTCCCTTCCATGGGCTGCTGACTTCGGACTTCACCGTCACGACCGGCATCGTCAGCTCGCTCAGCGGCATGCGCAACGATTCGCGTTTCCTGCAAATCAGTGCGCCGGTGCAGCCCGGCAATAGCGGCGGCCCGCTGTTCGACACCACCGGGCAGATCGTTGGCGTCGTTACGGGAAAGCTGGACGGATTACGGATGGCCGCTGCGACCGGCAACATCCCCGAAAACATCAACTTCGCGATCAAGACCGGCGCGTTGCGCGACTTCCTCGACAACTCCGTGGTGCCTTACCAGACTGCCGAACCGAAAGGCGAGATCAAGACCACAGACATCGCGGGCAATGCGCGGCCCTACACGATGCTGATCTCGTGCAACGGAATCGAGCAGGCCGACGCGAAGCGGTAGCGGCAACGCGGGCCGGCTGGAGGCGTCGAGCCTATACGAGGCGCTCCAACCGGGCTGAAGTCAGCCAGCTCGCTAGTACGGCGCGACGGGGCGCGGCCGCCGGTGCGATCGCGGTTGCGCCGGAGAAACCTGGCTGTAGGCAAAGCGGGGATTGCGATCGCAGTACAGCAGCCGGCCGGACACGCTGGCTTGGCATTGTTCATAGCTGCTGTAGGAGCATTCCCCCGGATAATCATACTCACCGCCCTGGGCACACCAAGGATAGTCGCGCGCCGCTGCCGGCGTAACCGTCGCGAAGCCGGCAAGGGCTGTCACGCCGAGTGCCACCAGCACCAATTGCGTCTTACGCATGATCTACTCCTCTCCTCACAGCGCATCATACGCGCCATATACCCATCAGGTTTCACGAAGCCGCTTTATTCCAGCTCAATGGCACGGCATCCAAGAAAAAAGCCCTGCCGAACGGCAGGGCTCCATTCCCGGACATCACAAGATCGCTACTCGACCTTCAGGCCGGCGAACTCGACCACCTTCTTCCATTTCTCGGTCTCGGCCTTGATCTCGTCGCCGAACGCCTCGGGCGTCTGCGCCCGCGGCTCGCCGCCGAGTTCGACCAGGCGCTTGGCCATGTCCGGCTCCTTTATCAGCGTGTTGATCTCGCTGTTGAGCTTGGCGATGATCTCCTTGGGCGTGTTCTTCGGCGCCCCCATGCCGAACAGCGCGCTCGCCTCGTAGCCCTTCACGGTCTCGCCGATCGCCGGCACGTCGGGCAGCTGCGGCGAGCGCTCCGCCGTGGTGACGCCGATGGCGCGGAGCGAGCCGGAGCGGATGTGCTGGATGATCGAGGGCATGTTGTCGAAGATCACCTGCACCTGGCCGCCGAGCATGTCGGTGATCGCGGGTGCGGCGCCGCGATAGGGCACGTGCTGCATCTTGCAGCCCGTCAGCGCCATGAACATCTCGCCGGACAGATGCACCGAGGTGCCGTTGCCCGAGGAGGCCATGTTGACCTTGCCGGGGTTGGCCTTCACGTATTCGATGAACTCGGCGACGGTCTTGGCCGGCACGTCCTTGTTGACGGTCATCACGTTCGGCACGCGCTGGAACGAGGCGACCGGCGCGATATCGCGCACGAAGTTGAATTTCAGGTTGGTGTAGAGCGAGGCGTTGATGAAGTTGGCCGGATTGACCAGTTGCAGCGTGTAGCCGTCGGGTTCGGCGTTGACGACCGATTCGGTGGCGATATTGTTGCCGGCACCCGGCTTGTTTTCGATCACGAATTGCTGGCCGAACTTCTCCGACAACCGCTGGCCGATCAGGCGCGCCAGGATGTCGGTGGCTCCGCCCGGCGGATAGCCGACCACCCATTTCACCGGATGGGTCGGGTAATCGGCGGCAAGGGCCTTCGACAGCGGGCTGGCTGCAAGCGGACTGGCGGCGAGCAGGCTCAGCGCGGTACGGCGTGTGATCATCTCAAGGGTTCTCCCAACGTGTTGTTCTTGAAGCCAGATAGCTTGAAAATGGCGTCGGCGCGGTTGTAACAAAGCTTGCCGCAGGCGCAAAGTACACGGGGTGCATCACGACGAAAGGATAAGGCATGGCGGTCAAGGTCGAAGCCCTCGATCATCTCGTGATCAACGTCGCGAACGTCGCAGTGACCGCCGAGTGGTACGGCAAGATTCTCGGCATGGAAGTCAAGGTATTCGACCCCGGCGGCGGCAAAGCGCCGCGGACGTCGCTACAATTCGGTAACCAGAAGATCAACGTCCGGCCGCGCGATGCCGACAAGGTGGAGTGGTTCACCGCGGACCACCAGACCGCCGGCAGCGAGGATCTGTGCTTCCTCACCTCCGCCAGCCCCGACGAGGTGGTGGCGCATTTGAAGGCACATGGCGTTGCGATCGAAGAGGGCCCGGTTCCCAAGCAGGGCGCCCGCGGCACGCTGCGCTCGGTCTATTGCAGGGATCCGGATGGCAGCCTGATCGAGATTTCGTCATACGAGGACGGCGGCCGGTAAGGCCAAGCCGCCTGCCCCACGCACCGTCGCATGAGGGCTGAGAGAGCAGGAAGACGCAATCATCAAAACGCGGCCGCCGGCAAGATGCAGGCTGCACGGGAGGACATATGCCGACTTCGCAAGCCGCCGCCGGAATCGTCGGCCCATTCGACGGGCTCGATGTGCCTTGGCTGCTGAAGATGCGGGCTGACGTGCGCAGCTCACATCCGTTCCTGATCTGGGCGCCGTTCGACGCGCCTGCGCGGCGCTGGAGCTATGGCGAGTTTCACGAGCGGGTCGGCGCGCTCGCGGCGGGACTGACGAAGCGCGGCGTGAAGCCGGGCGAATATGTGCTCATTCACCTCGACAATTGCATCGAGGCGCTGCTGGCCTGGTTCGCCTGTGTCGAACTCGGCGCCATCGCGGTGACCACCAACACGCGCTCGGCGCCGGCCGAACTCGACTATTTTGCCGATCATTGCGGCGCGGTCGCCGCGATCACACAGCCGGCCTATGCCGAGATCGTCGCGCAGAATTGCCGCAACATCCGCTGGATGGCGGTGACTTCGCACGATGCGGGCGCGCCGCCCGGGAACCCGGTCTCACGCGGCGACAGCTTTGAGGAGCTGTTCGCCGATAGCGCCGACCGTCCCAGGCGCGCGATCGATCCGCTCGCGCCGTGCAGCGTGCAATACACCTCGGGCACGACATCGCGCCCCAAGGCGGTGCTGTGGACCCACGCCAACGCGCTGTGGGGCGCCAAGATCAACGCCGCGCACGAAGACCTGCACGCAAGCGACGTGCATCAGGCCTATCTGCCGCTGTTCCACACCAACGCGCTGGCCTATTCGATGCTGGCGACGCTATGGGTCGGCGCCACCTGCGTGATCCAGCCGCGCTTTTCCGCCAGCCGGTTCTGGGGCGCTGCGCGCGAGCACGGCTCGACCTGGACCTCGACGATCCCGTTCTGCATGAAGGCGCTGCTCGAGCAGGAGATCCCGAGCGATCACAAATTCCGTCTGTGGGGCACCGCGATCAACGAGCCGCCGGCCTTCGCCGCCTTCGGCGTCAAGATCATCGGCTGGTGGGGCATGACCGAGACCATCACCCACGGCATCGTCGGCGAGATCGACCAGCCCAACATCCCGATGTCGATCGGCCGCGCCGCGCCGGAATATGAAATCCGCATCACCGACGACGACGGGCGGCCGACCGAAATCGACGGCACCGGAAATCTCTCGATCAAGGGCATTGTCGGCCTGTCGCTGTTCGCCGCATATCTGCACAACGAAAAGGCGACGCGCGAGAGCTTCGACGAGCACGGCTTCTTTCTCACCGGTGACCGCGTGGGGCGGCTGGAGAACGGCTACATTCGCTTCGCAGACCGCAGCAAGGACATGCTGAAGGTCGGCGGCGAGAACGTCGCCGCGTCGGAGATCGAGCAGGTGGTCGCACTGGTCCCCGGCGTGCGCGAGGCCGCCGTGGTGGCGAAGACGCATCCAATGCTGGACGAGGTGCCGGTCGTCTTCATCATCCCGCAGGGTGGCGTCACCGGTGCCCGGCCTGATCTGCACGACGCCGTGATGGCCGCCTGCCGCGCCGGCCTCGCCGACTTCAAGATGCCGCGCGAGATCCGCTTCGTCGACGACATGCCGCGCTCGACGCTGGAGAAGGTGGCGAAGGCGGAGCTGAGGAAGATGGTGGGGTAGCACGAGCGATTACCACAACGTCGTCCTGGCTTTCGCCAGGACGACACCGGAGTTCAGAACGACCCCAGGGCCACCGGGCGGAACGCTTGCAACAGCTGCTGGTCCAGCTTGCCGCCCATGCCTTCCATCATCGCAAACGCGCGCGAGTGGGTGAAAGGCATGCGATAGGCGCGCTTCTCCACGAGTGCCGCGTAGATGTCGACGATGGTCGTGACCCGCACGATATCGCTGATCTGGTTCGACGAGAGATTGTTGGGATAGCCGGAGCCGTCGAGGAATTCGTGGTGATGCAGCACGACGTCCAGCATCTCCGGCGGGAAGCCGCCTTGAGCCGCGAGCGCGTCATAGCCGCGGCGCGGATGCTGGCGGACTTCAGCCATCTCCTCGTCGGTGAGCTTGCCGGGCTTGTCGAGCAGCGCGGAGGGAACGAAGGCCTTGCCGACATCGTGCAGCAGCGCGGCACGGGTCAGCCGGCGCTGGTCGTCCTCGCGCATGCCGAGGTGCTGGGCGAAGGAGACCGCAAATCCGGTCACGAACAGGCAATGCCGGTAGCTGCCGACATGGTGGCAGCCCACCGTGGTGAGCCACTCGCGCAGCGAGGAGTGCTTGATCGCCTTCAGGATCTTGCTCTCGGCGGCGATGACGTCGTCGAAGGTCAGGGGCACGCCGAGCGGCAGCTTCTCGAACATCTTCTTCAGCACCGCGTGCGCGGCCTCGACGCCGCGATTGAGCGTCTTGCCACGATCGGTCGCGTCATAGACGGCGGTGTCGGGGAAGGCGGCACGGATGCGCTGCAGGATGTCCTCAGGCTGAAGCGGCCGCGAGATGGTGTCGGTGGCGCCCAGCGCCCAAGCCTGCATGGTGCCGTGATGCAGGGCGTCCGCAAGCACGAACAGACGAGGCATGGCGCGATAGGCGTCGCCGCGCAGCTTGTTGCGCACCCGCTGCACGCTGTCGGGCGAGCGCAGATTGATGTCGACCACGAGGCCGGAGAGATCGCGCGAGGGCTGCTCGGGGAGCTCCTGCGTCGTTACCGTGGCAACGTCGCCGACCGCCTTGAGAATGCTGGCGAGCTCGGTGCTCTCGTCGCTCCGGTCGGAGGCGAGCAGAAGCCGGCGTTTGGCGGCGGGTTTGGCTGAGGCGTTCATGGCTTCCCCAAGAGCACGGGCGTGTTTCGGGCAAAAGCCTAAGCCGGATCAGGTTCTCCGGCCCTTAAGAGGCGTGCTCAATGGAACCCTGCGGAATCTGGGACAATTTTACGGAATTCGCGTCCCCGGCGGTTCCAATCAAAAACCTCGAAAACAACCCCATGCACAGTAGAGATGTGGTTGCAAACACAGGGCTTTTTTAACGACGAATCCGCCGGGGGCTGCCCCCGGCGGATCATGTCAGGTCAACAATCGCAACCAGCCTTACGCCTTCATCGCGCCCTTCACGGCTTCGGCCGTGATCGGCAGGGCCCGGACGCGGGCGCCCGAGGCGTTGAAGATGGCATTGCCGATCGCGGGTGCGATCACTGTCACCGCGGGTTCGCCGACGCCAGTGGCCTTTTCGCCATTGGCGATCACGGCGATCGCGACCTCCGGCACCTGGCTCATGCGCAAGGGCGTGTAGCTGTCGAAATTGGTCTGTTCGATGCCACCGTCCTTCAGCGTCGCCTTCTCGTACATCGCCAGTGACAGGCCCCACAGCGCCGCACCCTCGACCTGGGCGCGGATGTTGTCGGGATGCACCTGCGTGCCGACATCGGTGGCGACCGTGAGCTTCTTCACGGTCACTTCGCCCGATGGCGCCACGGCGACGTGAGCGACGCAGGCCGTCCAGCTTGCGGTCGCGCGTTCCTGCGACGAGACGCAGGCCACGCCCATGCCCTCACCTTTCGGCAGCTTCCTGGTGCCGTAGCCGGCAAGACCCATCGCGGCGAGCAGCGTATTGCGCAGCCGCTGCGCACCGCCGTCGTTCTTGCCGGCGCCGTCGAGCAGCGAGATGCGGAACTGCGCGGGGTCCTTGCCCGCCGCCGCCGCGATCTCGTCGATCATGCTTTCGACCGCCCAGAAGGTCCAGCCCGGCGCGACCGAGCGGAGCTGGCCGGACGGCGTCGCGTTGTGCGCCATCTCGTTCTTGATCGCGCGCACATGATGGTTGGGCACGGTGTAGAAGAAGTCGGCCCCGTTCACCGTGAAGGAGTCGAGCGGACCCTTCTTGTCGACCGAGGGCGTCAGGAAATCGGGTATTCCCCAGCGCTGGGTCGGCCACGCCGAAACCACGTCGTGGCTGAGCGCGATGAGCTTGCCGTCGCCGTCCACGCCTGCCTTCACTTTCTGGTAGGTGAGCGGACGCGAGAAATCCATCGTCATGTCGTTCTCGCGCGTATAGATCACCTTCACCGGCTTGCCGATGGCCTTCGCCGCCTGCACCGCCGGAATCATCATGTCGGCATCGAGCCTGCGGCCAAAGCCGCCGCCGAGCCACATCTGATGCATGACCACGAACTTCGGATCGATCCCGGCCGCACCCGCCGCGATCGCGCCGGAGCGCGTTGCGAACTGGTTGCCGGAATAGATGTGCAGGATCTCGCCCTTGAACTCCGCAGTGGCGTTCATCGGCTCCATCGGCGCATGGATATTGATGCTGGTGGTGTACTCCGCCTCCAGCACCTTGGCCGCCGTGCCGAACGCCGCCGCGGGATCGCCGTCCTTGACGAAGAACTGGCCGGAATCCTCCTGCTTCTGAAGCCGCATGGCCTCGTCGAGCAGCGACTGGCTCGACACCTTCGCGTTTGGACCGCCGTCATAGGCGATCTTGAGCGCCTGCGCCGCCTTCTTGGCGTTGGCATATGTGCCGGCGACCGCGACGACCCAGCCCGAGGTCGTTCCGGTCTTGTCGTCGAGGGTGACGGCCTTGATGAAGCCCGGCACTTTCTTGGCGGCACTGTCGTCGACCGATTTCACCGTGGCGCCGAAGCGCACGGGCGGCGTCACGACCGCGCCATAGGCCATGCCTAGCAGCATCACGTCGATGCCGTATTTGGCCGTGCCGTTGGTCTTGGAGGGAATGTCGAGCTGCGGCACCGACACGCCGATCATGGTGTATTGATCCGGCGTCTTCAGCTTGATCGCCTTCAGCTCGTCCGGCGTGAAGGTTTTTGTCGCCTTGCCGCTCTTGACGACATCGGCGAAGGACATCGCCTTCTTCGACTTCGGGTGCGAGATCATGGAATCGCGCACCACGAGCTCCGACGCCGGCACGCCCATCGCGGCGGCCGCGCCTTCTGTCAACGCCATCCGCCCGGCAGCGCCGGCGCGGCTCATGGCCTCGAAGTTCATCATGGTCGACCAGCTGCCGCCGGTGATCTGAGCGCCCAACACGGGATCGTTGAACTTCGGATCGTTGGAGGCAAGCTGTACGCGCATGTCGCTCCACTTCGCGCCCAGCTCTTCGGCCACGATCTGCGCCATGGTGGAGGCGATGTGCTGGCCCATGTCGGCCTTGCCGCAGGTGACGGTGACGAGACCATCGGGCGCGATCGCGTACCAAACGCTCGGCTCGAAGTTCGAAGGCGCCGCAAGCGCCTCACCGATGCCGGGCACGCCGGCATAGCCGAGCACGAGGCCGGCGGCCGCTGTGCCGACCAGGAAGGAGCGGCGGCTGAGATCGGTCGCCTCGGGCGCAACGTTGTTCACGTGCTTGTTCATGTGGGCCTCCGCTCGTTGCCGGAGGCGGATGCGGTGCGCATCTCGGTTGCGGCGCGCATGATTGCCTTCTGGATCCGCGAATAGGTCATGCAACGGCAAAGATTGCCGTCCATATGCGCCACGACCTCTTCCTTGGTCGGGTTGGGATTCTTCGCCAGCAGCGAGGCCGCCTGCATGATCTGACCGGACTGACAGTAGCCGCATTGCGGCACCTGTTCGGCGATCCATGCCTTCTGCAAGGGATGGTCGCCCTTGGCGGCGAGGCCTTCGATGGTGGTGATCTTCTTGCCGGCGACATCGCCGACCATGGTCTGGCACGAACGCACGGCTTCACCGTTGACGTGCACGGTGCAGGCCCCGCACAGGCCGGCACCGCAGCCGAATTTGGTGCCGGTCATCTGCAATTGCTCGCGGATCGCCCAGAGGAGCGGCGTGTCGTTCGCCGCATCCACGGACAGACTCCGCCCGTTGATGGTGAGAGTTGGCATAGGCGTCTTCCCCTGCCGGTGCATGAAGCCGCTTACGGCGGCAACTTGAGTAGCGGACGCCCACCGGGCCGGCGCCAGCCTTGATCGCAAGAATGATCGCGTTCAGGCGCGGAGGCAAATGCAATTTGGAATCGATCGAAACAAACGAGGCGCGCGCATCTTGTGCGTTGCGAGAACAGCGGTGATGCAGCGGCTGAACGCAACAGAGTGCACGCCAAGCAGGCAGGCCATCGCATTCAGGCAGTTTCCTCCGAGTAACCCGGCGCGTTAAGATGGGGGAAGACAAGATAATAAGGTGGATGCAATGCCTAAGATCGATCGGGACGGCGTTGGAATCCATTACGAGGTTCATGGCGAGGGCTGGCCGCTGCTGCTCACCCACGGCTACTCATCGACTTCGGCAATGTGGCATGGGCAGGTCGAGGCACTTGCCCGGGATCACAAGCTGATCTTGTGGGACATGCGCGGTCACGGCCAGTCCGACTATCCCGACGATCCCGCCGCTTACAGCGAAGCACTCACCGTCGGCGACATCGCCGCGATCCTCGATGTGGTCGGCACGGAGCGCGCCATCATTGGCGGGCTCTCGCTCGGCGGCTACATGTCGCTTGCCTTCGCTCGCGCGCATCCAAAGCGCGTCCGCGCGCTGCTGATCATCGACACCGGCCCCGGCTTCAAGAAGGACGATGCACGCGAGGCCTGGAATGCGCGCGCGCTCGCCACTGCCGACAAATTCGATCGCGAAGGGCTCGACGTGCTGAAGGCGGCAACGCGCGAGCGCGCCACCGCGAGCCATCGCGATGCCAGGGGATTGGCGCTCGCCGCACGCGGCATGCTGACCCAGCGCGATGCGAAGGTGATCGAGCTGCTGCCGGAGATCAAGGTGCCCAGCCTGATCGTGGTCGGCGCCGACGACACGCCGTTCCTAGCTGCCTCGGACTACATGGCCGCGAAAATTCCCGGCGCACAAAAAGTCGTGATCCCCGCCGCCGGACACGCCGTCAACATCGACCAGCCACAGGCTTTTGTTGACGCGGTGCTGCCTTTCCTGAAGAACTTGCCGGAATAGGTCGGACAGGAACAGTGGCGATGAAGCGAGCTATATTGGCTGCGGGCGCGGTGTTGCTGTCAGCATCCGCGCAAGCCGAGCAACTCGGCGGGACATTGCCCCGCCTGCCCTTCGTCGCGACCTTGTCGAACAACACGCCGCTCGCTTTCGGCATGGATGCCGACCAGACTGCGCGGGCGCTGGGGCAACCGCTGCAATATGTGCGGGGACGCCCCGGCAACGAGATCTATCTCGCCCTTCGCAACATCGGCGGCAGCAGACTGATCCCCACCCGTCACCGCCTGTTCCTGCAATTCCGCCACGGACGGCTGGCGGGCTGGAAGGAGGATTATGGCGAGAACTGGATGTGGGAGTGAGAGTGGCTTTTCATGACGCAGAGCAATCGTCTCTGCGCCATCATGCGTTGGAGCTGCCACATCGTCACGGCCGGGCTTGTCCCGGCCATCCACGATCTTTCCTACCGCACCAAGAACGTGGATGCCCGGGACATAGGCGAGCGGAAGCGACGCCGTCCTTCGGACGGCTACGCCCGGGCATGACGAGTTTGTGGAACGAGCGGAACCCGCAATCGAAGACTAACCAAAAGGACAACCCGCGTGCGACAGGACATCAAGCTGACGGCCTCCGACAATTCCAGCTCAGTGCCTATCGCGCTGACCCCGCCGGCACGGCGAAGGGCGCGGTGGTGGTGATCCAGGAGATTTTTGGGGTCAACCATCACATCCGCTCGGTCTGCGATCGCCTCGCCGGGGAAGGCTATGTCGCGATCGCGCCGTCGATCTTCGACCGGACCTCGCCGGGCTTCCAGTCCGGCTACTCGCCCGACGAGATCGCGGAAGCGCGCAAGTTCGTCGCCAGTCCGGACTGGGACGCGATGCTGCGCGACACGCAGGCGGCGATCGATGCGGTGAAGAGCGTCGGCCCGGTCGGCATCATCGGCTTTTGCCTGGGCGGCAGCATCGCCTTCGTCGCGGCGACGCGGCTGTCGGGCCTGAAGGCCGCGATCGGCTATTACGGCGGCGCCGTCGTGCGCTATGCCGACGAGACACCAAAAGTTCCGACACAGCTGCACTTTGGCGAGAAGGATGCCGGCATTCCCCTGACCGACGTCGAGACCATCAAGACGAAGCGGCCGGACGTGGAGGTCTTCGTCTATCCGGGCGCGCAGCACGGCTTCCATTGCGACGAGCGGACGAGCTACGACAAGGCCAGCGCCGACATCGCCTGGCCGCGCAGCATGGAATTTTTCGCGAAGCATTTGAAATCGTAGCGCGCGCGGCTGTCTTCGCTGTCATTCCGGGCTCGCGCTTCGCGCGCCCCGGATGACGAGCAGGAATCGGGTGGCTGCATCCTGCTGCCCGGCGATAGAGCTGGCTGATCAAGCCAATTCGCGCCGGGAGATCATGATGCAGCAGGCCAATACGAACATCGTCATCCGCAATCCGTTCGGCACCATGGACGTGCCCGCGCCTGATGATCGCGACGTCATGGACTATGCCGCAACCGCCGCGCTTGCCGGCGATGCGGCTGACGTCAACGCGGCGGCATGGGCAATTATCGCGGCACAGTCAGACCCGCTCGACGGCATCTGGGCCAGCCGCTGGAATGGCGGCGCAGATCCGACCATTGCCGGCGATACGCCGCAAGCCTGGAAAGAAGGACGCGCGGAGGTGCGGGTCGCAGGCGAGCGCATTTTCCTCCGCTTCGACTGGGACCATGGCCGCCGGCACGGGCTGATCGATACGGCGCGTGATCGCGCGGGTCGCCTGGTCGGGAAATATATCAACCTGACCAACCCGGCGATCACACGGCCATGGGTTGGACTGGTGGTCGACGCCACCAGGATCGACGGATGTTTTCCGAACGGGCGTCTGGATTTCAGGCGGTGAGCTAGAGCTTCGGTTCTGATTGCATCAGAACCGAGGCTCTAGATTCTTTTCTGACGCGTTTTCTTTACGCGAACCGGTATCCACTTCGCTCGAAAACGCTCTAGAACCAGCGCTCGCCGACAAACACGGTGTCGCCGGGGCTCAAGGGGGTGCCGAGCGGCACCACGGCGCGCATGGCGCCGCCGGCTTCGGTGTGCGTGACGGTGACCACGTCGCGCTTGGCGCGGGGCGAGAAGCCGCCGGCGATCGCGACGGCGCTTTCGACCGTCATGTTCGGCACGTAAGGATACTGGCCGGGCGCGGAGACTTCGCCGAGAATGAAGAACGGACGATAGGCCTCGATCTCGACGGCGACCGAGGGCTCGCGAATGTAGCCGTTGCGCAGCCTTGCGGCGATCTCGCCGGCAAGACCCGCGGGGGTGCGGCCGCGTGCCGGCACGCCGCCGATCAGCGGCATGGTGATGGAGCCGCCGGCGTCGATTGCGTAGCTGTTGGTGAGACCTTCCTGGCCGTAGACAACCACGCGCAGCTTGTCGCCGGCGTCGAGATGATAGGAGGCATCGTAGCGAACAGGCGCCGCCATCGGCGCGGCATAACCGACCGGCATGGGCGCAGGCGAGGCAAAGGAATTGCTGAGTGCTGCGATGGCACCGCCGCCACTGCCGACGACGGCGGGCTGCGGCGCGTTGTACGGCTGGCCATAGACCATCGAATCGAGATCGGCGCGCGGCTGCACATAGGCGACGGGACCAGCGGTTTGCATGCAGCCGCCAAGGGTCAGCGCGGCGGACGCTGCCAGGGATGCTGCCGAGATCGACCATCGAAACGCGCGTGCAACCGGCACCGGACTTATCCCTCGAAACGAGACAGATCCAGTGATGCACCGGTTATGGTTAATAAAGCGTTGAGGGGGCGGGTGGCTTGGCAATGGTACCAAACACTCCGTCATGCCCGGGCTCTTCCCGGGCATCCACGTTCTTGGTGCCGCACGAAATATCGTGGATGGCCGGGACAAGCCCGGCCATGACGAGGGACCAGCTTACGCGCTCACACCGACGCCGATCGGGCAGGACACGCCGGTGCCGCCCAGGCCGCAATAGCCGGCGGGATTCTTGGCCAGATATTGCTGATGATAGTCCTCGGCAAAGTAGAATTCGCCGGCGGGTGCGATCTCGGTGGTGATGGTGCCGAGACCTTTTGCAGCAAGCGCCTTCTGATAGAGCGCCTTCGATTGATCGGCCGCTTTCTTCTGCGCGTCTGAATAGGTGTAGATCGCGCTCCGGTACTGCGTGCCGACGTCGTTGCCCTGACGCATGCCCTGCGTCGGGTTGTGGCTCTCCCAGAACGTCTTCAATAGCTTCTCGTACGACACCTTGGTGGGATCGAACACGACCAGCACCACTTCGGTGTGACCGGTGCGGCCCGAGCAGGTCTCTTCATAGGTCGGGTTCGGCGTGTGGCCGCCGGCATAGCCGACAGCAGTCGTGTAAACGCCGTCGCCGAGCTCCCAAAACTTGCGCTCGGCGCCCCAGAAGCAGCCGAGCCCGAACACCGCCTGCTCGAGACCGGCGGGATAAGGCGGCTGCAACTTCGCGCCGTTGACGAAATGGGTGGTCGCGGTCGGAATGGCTTGCGCACGGCCCGGCAGCGCTTCCGCGGCGCTCGGCAATGCGGTGGTCTTGCGCATGAACACCATGGACGGATCTCCGAACGAGCCGTGCATCGCCTGGGCTAATTACTCAGGCGGCGTGCTCGCGATCAGGTGGGAATATAGGTCTTTACGCACGGAGCGGCAGCCCTGTTACAGCGCGGCATGCTCGAAAGCTCAATCCCGGGAATAGCCGATCAACGGCTTGCGCGGGCGGAACAGGATCATCAGGAGGATGCCGAGAATGCCGAGGACGGCGAAAACCGGCTGATCCAGCACCAGGCGGATCACCGAGGTCCACAGCCAGGGCGCCTTGGCCTCAACCCAGGTCCGGAATGCCGTCTGGCTGGCCTGATTGATGTCGTTCCAGAACTGGCCGAAGCGGGTGAACCGCAGGGTCTGGTCGGCCACCCAGCGGGCGCCATCATAGACCATGAAGATGAACCCGCCGGCGAGCAGCAACAGCCCAATCAGTCGGAAAAAGCCGCGGATCATGCCTCACCCTATATAGTCGTCCGATCGGACGACCCTCGGAACGCCGCCAGCCAATACAAGGGAGACGGCAGAAATTCAACCTCTTCAGGGCGTTACGGCACTCATCCCGGCTCTGAGGGGCTGCTTTTGCAGCCCGGGAAAGCGTTGACGGTGCCGAAGACCCTCTCTATAAGGGCGCCAACTGGCGGCGGGCGCAATCCTGCCGCCGCTGTTCTTTGAGCAGATGCAGGCTCTTTGGGCTTAGAGGCTTCTTGGGCTGAGAGGCTCCTTGGGCCTCAGAGGCAGCCGCAAGGCCGTCGCTCATGTTCCGGGAACAGCCTAGCAACCGAACACCCTAATTCCGAGCGTCGATTACGCGGTCAAGCAAGCCGGCGCTACCCGACGAAGACGCGACCGGTACCCGCAAAGGACATTGAGACCATGGCCAATACCACTTCCGCCAAGAAAGCGACGCGCAAGATCGCCCGCCGCACCGCTGTCAACAAGTCGCGCCGCACCCAGATGCGCGGTGCCGTACGTAACGTCGAAGAAGCGATCAAGACCGGCGACCGCGCCGCTGCCGTGACGGCGCTGGCGAATGCCGAGCCCGCCTTGATGCGCGCCGCGCAGCGAAACATCATTCACAAGAACAATGCCAGCCGCAAAGTCTCGCGGCTCACCGCGCAGATCGCCAAGCTCGCCAAGTAAACTCGCGAGCGTTCTGGCACGCCGTCCGATCGAGTCGTTCGATCGGGCGATCACATCGCACATCACACGCGTCAAATAGCCCGGCCTCACGCCGGGCTTTTTTGTTGCCCGTCATATTCACGCAAGCAGTCACGCGTCGAACGACCTTCGATCGGAGGATTGCGGCGCTTGCACCATGACGCGTCCGTAGTTTTACCTGCGAATGGTTTTGCAACAGCGGAAACTTGCACCGCGGTGCAAAAAGCCCCTGCGAGGCGGGCGCAAGTTGAATTCGCGGGCTTGCGAGTTCTGCACACCGTAGTTTCCCCGGATCGCGTCACGCGATGGAGTTACCCTGTGAAACGAGACTCAAAAAACGATGGCTCGCTAACAACTTATCGACATAGTGAGGCCAAGCATTTGGAAAATTCACCCGCGCGTCGCGCGCGTGACGCTTTTGTAAAAAATTTTTGGCGGTGGCGGAGAATTGTCACATCGGACGCGGCATCTTCGATTCTGTGCACGAATCCAAAAACTTGCTCTGAAGCCTGTGCACAAGTGCCGCGTGGCGTTAACGCAGATCAAGATTTTTGATGCCTCAAGTGTGAATCAATTCCGTTGCGAGTCTTTCCGCATAGTGTATTCCTTAAGACGTCAGCGGCGCCCACGATCTTGAGACCAGCGCGGTATCGGAAACGGGGCGAGCGTGCAAATCGGCGGCGGTGTGCACGTAGGCGACGCTTCAACAAGCGATTGTCGGATCAAAACCCACAGCAATGTGGGAACGGTAGCTCTTTGTCTGAATGTCTCCAAGCGGGATCTTTCTCTCGCGCTTAAGAGACATCTTGAAAGCTGCCCCGACAGGCATGATGGCGAAGCCGAGCGGACGACGAGTACACGGGCAGGCATCCGACTACGAAGCGGGTGTCGTTTGGACACGCAGGACCTTGTCGTGAGCAATCACGGCAGGACGGGGAGGTATCATGTCTTACGAACTCAACGCGGTATTGAAACACATTTCGACTTCCAGCATTTCGACTTCCAGCGATGCCGTTTTAGATCCGTCGGACATCAAGCCTCCCGCGTGTAACGGAGCGCCGAGTACGCGCTGACCTCGCGACCCCTCCATCTCTAGACATTGCTGATCGGACGCGGCGTTTCCGCCGAACGGTCGAGCCATGCCTGCAGGTGAAATCGCTTGAGGTCCCGCCATCGCAAATATCCCTGAGCAGGTATCCCTGGCAGGAACTCAGCATGGCGCTCACCACGCAACCTTATCTCTCAAGAAAAGTTCTCAAATGATGACAACCCCGGAACAGGATCGCTGGTCACGCGTGAAGAGTCGGCTGCGCTCGAACGTAGGCGAGGACGTCTATACGAGCTGGTTCGCGCGCATGGATCTGGAAGGCGTCCAGGACGAGAGCGTGCGTCTGTCGGTGCCAACCCGCTTCCTGAAGAGCTGGATCCAGGCCCATTATGCCGAGCGCGTGCTGTCGTGCTGGCAGGCCGAGATGCCGGAAGTGCATCGCATCGATCTCACCGTGCGCTCGGCCGTGCGCCCCGTGGTGCAGCAGAAGGAAGCGCCCGCGCCGGTCGAAACGCGCCGCTCGCCTGCGCCGGAGCTGCGCTCGACCGCGACCGCGCCGGTCTCGGCCAATCATGATGCACTCGGCGGCTCGCCGCTCGATCCGCGCCTGACGTTTGCGAGCTTCGTCGTCGGCCGTTCCAACACGCTGGCGCATGCGGCTGCGCGTCAGGTCGCCGAGGGTCGTCGCGGCGATCCCGTCATGTTCAATCCGCTCTACATCCATGCGGGTGTCGGCCTCGGCAAGACGCATCTCTTGCAGGCGGTGACCTGGGCCGGCAATTCCGGCAACGAGCGCAAGGTGCTTTATCTCACCGCCGAGAAATTCATGTACGGCTTCGTCGCCGCGCTGAAGACGCAGACGGCGCTCGCCTTCAAGGAAGCGTTGCGCGGCATCGACGTGCTCGTGATCGACGATCTCCAGTTCCTGCAGGGCAAGTCGACCCAGGCCGAGTTCTGCCACACGCTGAACGCGCTGATCGATGCCGGCCGCCAGGTCGTGATCGCGGCCGACCGTCCGCCGTCCGACCTCGAAAGCCTCGACGACCGCGTGCGCTCGCGGCTGGCCGGCGGCCTCGTGGTCGAGATGGCCTCGCTCGGCGAGGAGCTGCGGCACGGTATTCTCAAGTCGCGCGTCGCAGCCGCCCGCGCCCATCATGCGACCTTCGAGGTGCCGGAGGAGGTGCTGACCTATCTGGCCCGCGCCATCACCCATAACGGCCGGGATCTCGAAGGCGCGATCAACCGCCTGCTCGCGCATTCGAAGCTCAACAATCGGCCGGTGACGCTGGAGATGGCGGAGCACGAGGTGCGCGACCTGATCCGGCCGCAGGAACCGAAGCGGATCAAGATCGAGGACATCCAGCGCGTGGTGGCACGGCAGTATAATGTCAGCCGCTCCGATCTCCTGTCCTCGCGCCGGACCGCCAACGTGGTCCGTCCGCGCCAGGTGGCGATGTATCTCGCCAAGACGCTGACCTTGCGATCGCTCCCCGAGATCGGCCGCCGCTTCGGTGGGCGCGACCACACCACGGTGCTGCACGCCGTGCGCAAGATCGAGGCCCTGGTTTCCAAGGACACGGCGCTGTCGGACGAGGTCGAATCGCTCAAGCGCCAGCTTCAGGAATAAACGCCTATTTGCTTCTGCGCGGGTGCGACCACATCCAAGCTGCATCGGAGGTCGTCATGCCCGGGCCTGTCCCGGGCATCCACGTTCTTAGGACCGCGAACCCAGACGTGGATGGCCGGGACAAGCCCGGCCGTGACGGGCGCAGAGACGTCCCTGGCCGGCGAGGCGTTCAGCGCGTTGCGGAAACATAGGTAAATCGTGGGGAACTGCCCGCAATCCCTTGAATCCGGGGGCCATCCGCGCCACCTTGCGCGACCCTGACGGCTTTGGTCATATCGGCTGGATGATCCGGCTTTCCGGGGTCTTCGGTGCCGTGGCGCGCGTCCCGCCGCCCGGCTTTTCCAGATTTGTGTTTCCTTGGGGATCGGGCGAGTAGTGCAATGAAGGTTACGGTCGAACGCGCGCAACTCCTGAAGTCGCTGGGCCACGTCCACCGCGTGGTCGAACGCCGCAACACGATTCCGATCCTCGGCAACGTGCTTGTTAGGGCCGAAAACGCGAAATTGTCGCTGAAGGCGACCGACCTCGACCTCGAGGTCACGGAAACGCTCGCGGCGGAAACCGCGACCGCGGGCTCGACCACCGTGCCGGCGCACATGTTCTACGACATCGTGCGCAAGCTGCCGGATGGTTCGCAGATCGTGCTCGAAGCCGACGGCGACCGCGCCGTGCTGGCGATCCGTGCCGGGCGCTCCCGCTTCACGCTGCAGACCCTGCCGGAAAACGATTTCCCGGATCTCGCCGCCGGCGACATGTCGCATTCGTTCAGCCTCGCCGCCAAGGACGTCAAGCGGCTGATCGATCGCACCCAGTTCGCGATCTCCACGGAGGAGACCCGCTATTATCTCAACGGCATCTACCTGCATGCCGCGGGCTCCGCCAAAGCCGCCACCCTGCGCGGCGTCGCCACCGACGGCCACCGCCTCGCCCAGCTCGACCTGGTGCAGCCCAAGGGTGCCGAGGGCATGCCCGGCGTGATCGTGCCGCGCAAGACGGTCGGCGAGGTGCAGCGCCTGATCGAGGACAACGAGGCCGAGGTCACGATCGAGCTGTCGCAGGCCAAGATCCGCTTCACCATCGGCAATGTGGTGCTGACCTCGAAGCTGATCGACGGCACCTTCCCCGATTACGGCCGCGTGATCCCGCAGGGCAACGACAAGGAGCTCGTCGTCGACAAGAAGGATTTCGAGAACGCGGTCGACCGCGTCTCGACGATTTCCAGCGAGCGCGGGCGAGCCGTGAAACTCTCGCTGTCGCCGGGCAAGCTGGTGCTGTCGGTGACCAATCCGGATTCCGGCAGCGCGACCGAAGAGCTCGAAGTCGAATACGCCTCCGACGCCCTCGATATCGGCTTCAACTCCCGCTATCTGCTCGACATCGCCGCCCAGATCGAAGGCGACGTCGCAACGCTCCGGCTCGCCGACCCGGGCTCACCGACTCTGGTGCAAGACCGCGACGACAAGAGCGCGCTCTACGTGCTGATGCCGATGCGGGTGTGAGGGACGTGGTCCTCCTCTCGCGACACCTTTTATGCAGAGACAACCCCTCACCCGGCCTCGCTGCGCGAAGCCCCCCTCTCCCACAAGGGGAGAGGGGGAAGCTACAGCTTCGCCTGCCGAAACAAGCGCAATGCACGTTGCTGCGCCCTCTCCCCTTGTGGGAGAGGGCATCTCCACGGGCGGATACATACTCAGTCGGGTGAGGGGTTCGTGCCGCAGGAACCATCCCATCGGCCAGTCTCCAAACGTCTTCGCCAATTCGCGAAGAATATGCGGCACGAACCGGCGGATGCGGAAGCGGCAATGTGGCGCCTGCTCAGGCACCGGCAACTCTCCGCTTTCAAGTTTCGCCGGCAGGTCCCGTTCAACACCTACATTCTCGACTTCGTCTGCTTTGAGAAGCGCCTGGTGATCGAGATCGACGGCGGTCAGCACGGAGAATCACGACGCGATGCAGCGCGTGACGCAGCTCTCTCGCCGAAGGCTTTGTCATCGCGCGCTACTGGAACAACGACGTGCTCCAGCGACCCACTTCTGTATTGGAGGACATCCTTGCAAAGCTCGCCGAGCGGTAAGATACCCCTCACCCGTCGCCTCACCTTGTGAGGCGCCACCCTCTCCCACAAGGGGAGAGGGGAAGAATCGCGGCCACGACAAAGATCTGATGACCCCCTCCCGCATTCATCGCCTGACGCTGACGCATTTTCGTAATTACCGGGCGGCGGGGCTCGAGACGGCGGCCGACATGGTGGTCCTGGTCGGGCCGAACGGAGCGGGCAAGACCAATTGCATCGAGGCGATCTCGTTCCTGTCGCCGGGACGCGGCCTGCGGCGTGCGACGCTGGACGACGTCGCCGACAATCAGGGCGACGGCTCCTGGGCGGTGTCGGCACAGGTCGAGGGCGCGCTGGGCCTTGCCACGCTCGGCACCGGCATCGATCCGCCGTGCGCAGATAGCCCGGTCAGCCGGCGCTGCCGCATCGACCGCGAACCGGTCAATTCGGCGGCGGCGTTCGGCGACCACATCCGCATGGTATGGCTGACGCCGGCGATGGACGGGCTGTTCATGGGAGCGGCGTCCGAGCGGCGGCGCTTCTTCGACCGCCTGGTGCTCGCCATCGACAGCGACCATTCCAGCCGCATCTCCGCGCTCGAACGTTCGCTGCGTTCGCGCAACCGACTGCTCGAGACGCGCAATTACGACGACCATTGGTGTGACGCGATCGAGCGTGAGACCGCGGAGCTTGCGGTCGCGGTCGCCGCAACCCGCGGCCAGACCGCGGCGCGTCTGACCGGCATGCTGAACGCTCGCGCGCAGGCCTCCGCCTTCCCTTCGGCGCAGATCGCGCTCGACGGCTGGATGGAGAACGCGCTGCTGACGGAGACCGCGACGTCGGTCGAGGACCGCTACCGCCAGATCCTGCGCGACAACCGTCCGCGTGACGCCATCGCCGGCCGTACCACGGATGGTCCGCATCTCACCGATCTGCAGGTGATCTACGCGCCGAAAAGCATGCCGGCGCGCGATGCCTCGACCGGCGAGCAGAAGGCGTTGCTGATCGGGCTGGTGCTGGCGCATGCGAGCCTGGTCGCCGAGATGACCGGCATCGTGCCGCTGCTGCTACTCGACGAGGTCGTCGCGCATCTGGATCCCGGCAGGCGCGCGGCGCTGTTCGACGAGCTGCGCAAGCTCGGCGCGCAGGTGTGGTTGACCGGCGCAGACCCTGCCGCCTTCGCCGAGATCGGCGCCGGGGGCGAGATCTTTGACGTCGAAAGCGGACAGGTATCGGCCCGGCGCTAGTCGCCGCCGTTGAACCGGCCCCATTTCTGCCGCGACTAGTTGCCGGAGGCCGCGCCGACGGCGTCGCAGCCGTTTTGCAATCGCGCAATGACATGCCGCGCGAGACCCCTGGAGAGTGAGATGCGGACGGCAAGGTCCGGGGCGCAAGCTCCGGCACGATGGCGGGCGTTTGCGTGCGGCCTCGTCCTGCTCGCGATCTGCATGCTCGCTGCAAGGGCCGGCGCCGGGATGCCGCATCTCGCGGCGCTGTTTTCCGCCGATCTCACGCCGGATCCCGATGCCAGGCTGCTCGCACCGACCCGCTACAGCTTTCGAGGAATCCACACCACCCTGATGCGGGGCGTCGAAGCGCCGCTTCGGGTCAAGCTCGAGGCCACCGTGCCCGCCGAACTCGGCGACGTCCTAGCCTTCTACCGCAGGGAGCTCGGAAAGCTCGGCTGGCAGGAGCAGCACGATGGCGCCGTCGTCTCCGCCGATCACGTCCAGCTCGCGTTCGCATCTCCGCTCGGTCCGGCGATGCTGGAGCTCGGCCGCAAGGGCAGCAGCACCTTGGTTCATCTCGTGCAGAAGAACTCGGATACTGCAACCCGGGCGAACGTCATGCCCGAGCCGGGCCAGGCGAAGCTGGTGTTCAGCAACATCGGCGAGACGGAAGCCGTGCTCGGGATCAACGCGCACATCATCAAGCGCTCGGCCGGCGCTAACGCCGTCTCGCTGGATCTGGCGCCCGGCAGATATTCCTACGAACTGAACGTACCCGGCCGTCCGGCCCACAGCAATATCCTCACCGTCGCAGCCGGCGACGCCTGGGAGCTCACCATCGGGCGCGACGGCGAGGCATGGTCGCCGCTCCAGCTGTATTGAGCCGTCCGGATCTTTGAACCTGCCCGGTTCCTGCCGCGACTTCTCGTTTGAGACCCGCCGACGGTGTCGCAGCCGTTGCAATCGCGCGCGCCCAAGCGCCGCGCGGCATCCTGGAGACGTAACGATGGCGATGATCCCGCGCGGGATGCAAGTCCCGGCACCATGGCGGCTGCTTGCATGCGGTCTCTTCCTGATGGCGAGCTGCTCGATCGCGGCCGGCGCCGACGAGGGCATCGTCGACGTCCACGCGCTGCCCCAGCTCGAAGGTGCGGTGGAAGACATTTCGCGCCCCGATCCCTATAGCGTCGAATATCGCGTACCGATGCGGCAGGCCGTGACGCTGCCCGCGGTCCAAAAGCTCCTGCGCGACAACGGATGGGTGCCCTATGTGATGCCGCTTGAGGAGAAAAGCAGCCTGCTGAAGTTCAGGAAGGGACGACAAGGCCTTTCCGTTCATTTCACGCAGGCGCTCGGCCGGCCCGACCAGTCCGTGGTTTACTACACCACCGACCGGATGTACGGGAACGTGCCATTTCCGGAAGGCGCAAGTGACATCGTGTTCGACGGGACCCGGCCCTATCTCGGTTGCATCGCGCCGACGCCGCTCGATGCAACGTCGGATTTCTACAGCAGCCAGATGGCTGCGATCGGCTGGCAGAAGCTCACGCCGGAAACCGCCGCACGCTGGACCACCAGCCTGAATGAAACCGTTCCCAACGGCCTGCGCGCGTTCTACGCGCATGCCGATAGCAAGGAGACCGGCTTCTATCAGCAGAAGCCCGTGATGCTGACGCTGACGCGCCGCGACGATGGCCGCACCAATGTCGATATCCGGGTCGCCCCCTTCGCGCTGCCGAGCGAGCTCAAAGCCGATAGCGATCTGGCCGGCCTGCCGCGGCCGAGCCCGACCAAGACGGCCAGGGGGCTCGGCGGCGCGAGCGACAACAAGCGCGAAATGTCGGCCGCCGCGATGGCCGAGCTGCCGGCCGTGCTCGCCTTCTATCACCGCGAGTTCGCCGCGCGCGGCTGGCAGGAGGACGGCAGCGCGCAGCTCGCACCCGGTGACGAGGTCGCGATCAAGATCTCTTCGGCGGAGGAAACCGGCGTGCTGCGGCTTGGCCGCAAATATGATTTCACCATGGTCAGCCTGACCGCGCAGGTGAAGGACTCCGCGCTTGCCGCCCGTGCCAAGGCGAAGAAAGAGGCGGACGACAAGTTCCTTGGGGATGCGTTAGGTGCGGCCAAGCAGCTCATCACCGCCGACGAAGCCAGGCGCAAGGTGCAGGCGGCCGCATTGTCCGACGCGCCGCTCAACGCGCAGGCCGACAGCAAGATTCCGGTGCCGCTGCCTGAAAACGCCGAGGGTGTGAAGTTCGAGAGCGACGAGGGCAGGCTCGAGTTCTCCTCGACCTCGAGCGTGAAGGCGCTCACTGCGTTCTATCGCGCATCGCTCAAGCCAGCGGGCTGGAAAGAGCAGCCCTCCGTCATCAATCAGCCCAACATGGCGGTGATGGAGTTCGCAAAGAGCGGCAAGTCGATCTCGATGACCGTGATGCAGATGGGACCGAAGGTGAACGTTAGCGCCAACGGCTCCGGTCTGGTCGTCGCCGCGGCGAAGCCCGTCGAGGCCAAATCGACCCAAGCCAAGGCGGTCCAGACCAAATCGAAGGAGCCGCTCACGCCCGATCCCGATTCGGCCCTGCCGGTGCCGACGCAGCACAGCTCGACCGGCATCAGCTCCACGAAATTTCCCGGCAGCGACCAGTCGTTCCGGACCGAGCTCGAAGCCAGCATCCCCGCCGAGCTTGGCGAGGTCCTCGCCTTCTATCGCGCGGAGCTGACCAATCGGGGCTGGCAAGAGAAGGCCGACGGCGCGATCGTGACGGCCGAGCGGGCGGAGCTCGCGTTCACCTCGCCGCAGGGGCCGGCCGTGCTGAAGCTTGGCCGCGCCCGAGACGAGACCACGGTCAGCCTGATGCAGCGAAATCCGCAGGCCGCGGCCAAGGCCGACATCATGCCGAAGGCCGGACAGGCCAGGCTGATGCTCGGCAATATGGGGCCGAAAGAAGCATCGCTGACGATCAACAATCAGACCGTAAAGATCGCGGCCGGCGCCGGCGGTCCGCAATCGCCGAAAGGCCCGATGCTCGATCTGCCGCCAGGCAAGTACCAGTACGCGCTGCGTCTGCCGGGACGCCCCACTCGCACCGAGATTCTCACAGTGGCCGCCGGCGATGCCTGGGGCCTCCTGGTGGGGCCAAACGGAGATGTGCTGCCGCTTCAGATGTATTGAGCTGCAAGGCCGTTCCGGGGCGTTCCAGGCGCCTCGGAACGCCCTCGTCCCCGCAAAATCCACGCCTTCCACGGCCCGAAACGGCTTCCCGAATCGCGCTTTTTCCAAGCCGCCGAATCGGGCTTCGAAGGCCTTGAAAATCGGCCAAAAAATTCTATTTAATCAAAGACTTGCCGGGGGATACTTTGCGCTAGGCGCAATCCGTCTTTCGTGGCACAAATAGCCCGCATATCAGCGCCTTTTGCGCCGCTGATTCGGGCGACATCTCGAAGGCCTCTCATGACAGAACCTGCTCGGCAGACGCCTGCCGAAAACGAACCCTCAAATCCGAGCGATTACGGGGCGGAATCGATCCGCGTGCTCAAGGGTCTCGACGCCGTCCGCAAGCGTCCCGGCATGTATATCGGCGACACCGATGACGGCTCGGGCCTGCATCACATGGTGTACGAGGTCGTGGATAACGCGATCGACGAGGCGCTCGCGGGCCACGCCACGCGCGTGGACGTGATCCTCAACGCCGACAATTCCGTCACCGTGCGCGACGACGGCCGCGGCATTCCCGTCGACATCCACAAGGGCGAAGGCATCTCGGCAGCCGAGGTCATCATGACCCAGCTCCATGCCGGCGGTAAGTTCGACCAGAATTCCTACAAGGTTTCCGGCGGTCTGCACGGCGTCGGCGTCTCCGTCGTCAACGCGCTGTCAAGCAAGCTCGGCTTGCGCATCTGGCGCGACAACAAGGAACACTACATCGAATTCGCCCATGGCGATGCGGTCGCGCCGCTCAAGGTGGTCGGCGACGCGCCCGGCAGGCGCGGCACTGAGGTGACGTTCCAGGCTTCGACGGAAACCTTCAAGAACATCGAGTATGATTTCGCCACGCTGGAGCACCGGCTGCGCGAGCTCGCCTTCCTCAATTCCGGCGTCAACATCGCCCTCTCCGACATGCGTCACGCCGTCGAGAAGCGCGAGGAGATGCACTATTCCGGCGGCGTCGAGGAATTCGTCAAATATCTCGACCGCAACAAGAAGGCGATCGTTCCGGCGCCGATCATGGTGCGCGCGGAATCCAACGGCATCGGTGTCGAGGCCGCGTTGTGGTGGAACGACAGCTACCACGAGAACGTGCTGTGCTTCACCAACAACATCCCGCAGCGCGACGGCGGCACCCATCTCGCCGGCTTCCGCGGCGCGCTGACGCGCCAGGTCAACGGCTATGCCGAGGCCAACGCGAAAAAGGAAAAGATCGCGCTCACCGGCGACGACTGCCGCGAAGGCCTCACTGCGGTGCTGTCGGTGAAGGTGCCGGACCCAAAATTTTCGTCGCAGACCAAGGACAAGCTGGTGTCCTCGGAAGTGCGCCCCGTGGTCGAGAACGTGCTCAACGAGGCGCTGCAGGCCTGGTTCGAGGAGCATCCCTCCGAAGCCAAGATGATCGTCGGCAAGGTGATCCAGGCGGCGGCTGCCCGCGAAGCCGCGCGAAAGGCGCGCGAGCTGACGCGCAAGAGCCCGCTCTCGGTCTCTTCGCTGCCCGGCAAGCTCGCCGACTGCCAGGAGAAGGACCCGGCGAAATCCGAGCTCTTCATCGTCGAGGGTGACTCGGCAGGCGGCAGCGCCAAGCAGGGCCGCAACCGCGAATTCCAGGCCGTGCTGCCGCTGCGCGGCAAGATCCTCAATGTCGAACGCGTGCGTCCCGACAAGATGCTGCACAGCGAGCAGATCGGCACGCTGATCACCGCGCTCGGCACCGGCATCAGCGACGAATTCTCGATCGAGAAGCTGCGCTATCACAAGATCATCGTGATGACGGACGCCGACGTCGACGGCGCCCACATCCGCACGCTGCTGCTCACTTTCTTCTACCGGCAGATGCGCGAGATCATCGACGGCGGCTATCTCTATATCGCCCAGCCGCCGCTCTATAAGGTCAACCGCGGCAAGTCCGAGCAATATCTGAAGGACGAGCGGGCGCTGGAAGATTATCTGATCGATACCGGGCTGGACGATTGCGTCTATATTCCCGGCACCGGCGGCGATCGCACCGGCCGCGACCTGCGCTCGCTGGTCGATGACGCCCGCGCCGTCCGCGGCGTCCTGCGCAGCCTGCACACCCGCTACAATCGCAAGGTGATCGAGCAGGCCGCCATCACCGGCGTGCTCAACAAGGCGATCTACGGCGATCCGGAGAAAGCCGCCGCGGCAGCCCAATACATCGCCGCCCGCCTCGACACGCTCGCCGACGAGGTCGAGCGCGGCTGGATCGGTCAATACGTCGAAGGCCATGGTTTCCAGTTCGAGCGCACCGTGCGCGGCGTCAAGGACGTCGCCCTCATCGATGACGCGTTCCTGGGCTCGGTCGAAGCCCGCAAGCTCGACGAGTACACCGTCAAGCTCCAGGACGTTTATGCCCGCCCCGGCAAGCTGCGGCGCAAGGACACCGAGCACATGGTCTACGGCCCGGTCGATCTGTTCGAAGCCGTCACCGACGCCGGCCGCAAGGGCGTCTCGCTGCAGCGCTACAAAGGGCTGGGCGAGATGAATCCGGAGCAACTCTGGCAGACGACGCTGGACGTCAATGCGCGATCACTGCTCCAGGTGAAGGTCAAAGAGGTCGACGAGGCCGACGACATCTTCACCAAGCTGATGGGCGACGTGGTCGAGCCGCGCCGCGACTTCATCCAGGAACATTCGCTGAGCGCGACGATCGATATCTGAGATCGGATGGCTTGGACGGTCGTCATGCCCCGGACTTGTCCCGGGCATCTAGGTTCTCCGTGCATCTGGCAAAGGCGTGGATGGCCGGGACAAGCCCGGCCATGACGTAGAGACACGGCTGAACCTCCCCCGCCCTCGCGACAAGTGCAGAATTGCTCCCGCGCTCAATTCTCGGTAGTTTCCGCCTCGAAAACCCGCCCACCCAACACGACAGCGAGAGACCCCGTGGCGCCCATCCAGTACATTGTCGAGGGCGGTCACCGGCTCTCGGGCTCGATCGAGCCTTCCGGCAACAAGAATGCGGCCCTGCCGATCATCGCGGCAGCCCTGCTCACCGAGCATCCGGTGACGCTGGAGAACGTGCCGCGGATCCGCGACACCGAGACGCTGGTCGAGCTGATCCGCTCGGTCGGCGCGGCGGCGGAATGGACCGCCCGCAACACGCTTCATATTCACGCCAAGAGCATCCGCGCCGCCGATCTCGATCCTGATCTGTGCGTGCGCATCCGCGCCTCGATCCTGCTCGCCGGCCCCCTGCTCGCCCGCTGCGGCGAAGTGATGCTACCGCCGCCCGGCGGCGACGTCATCGGCCGCCGAAGGCTCGACACGCATGTGCTCGCACTCGAGCAGTTGGGAGCCAAGGTCACCGCGACCGACCGGCTCGAATTCCGCGCTTCGAAACTGACCGGCGCCGACGTGTTCCTGGACGAGCCCAGCGTGACCGCGACCGAGAACGCGCTGGTCGCAGCCGTCGCCGCCCAAGGCACCACCTATTTGCGCAACGCCGCGTCCGAGCCGCATGTGCAGGACCTCGCCAACTTCCTGGTCGCGCTCGGCGCAGGGATCGAGGGCATCGGCACCAACACCATGATGGTGCACGGTCCGGCGACGCTGGGCGGCGCGACCTACCGGATCCAGCCCGACCATATCGAGGTCGGCTCGCTGATCGGACTCGCGGCCGTGACGCGGTCGCCGCTTCGCATCGTGCGCGCGGGCGTCGAGCATCTGCGCTCGATCCGCATGGGATTCGAACGGCTCGGCATCGTCTGCCGCATCGAGGGCGACGATCTCATCGTGCCATCAAACCAGACGCTGAAGATCCAGGACGATTTTGGCGGCCACGTGCCGAAGCTGGAAGACCAGCCCTGGCCGGCCTTCCCGGCCGATCTGATGTCGATCGCGATCGTCACCGCCACGCAATGCGAGGGCGTGATCCTGATGTTCGAGAAGATGTTCGAATCGCGGATGTTCTTCGTCGACAAGCTGATCGCGATGGGCGCGCGTATCGTGCTCTGTGACCCCCATCGCGCCATCATCGCCGGCCCCAGCCGCCTGCGCGGTGCATCGATGATCTCGCCCGACATTCGCGCCGGCATGGCCATGCTGCTCGCGGCCGTCTGCGCCGAGGGCACCTCCACGATCAACAACGCCGACCAGATCGAGCGCGGCTACGAGCGCATCGACGAGCGCCTCAACGCGCTCGGCGCGAAGATCAGGCGCGTGCCTGAACGGAAGGGCTGAGGCGCTTCTTCCCTTCTCCCCTTGTGGGAGAAGGTGGCGTAGGCGGCCTTTGGCCGCCGTTTTTGAGAACGCCGAAGCTTCGCATCGGCTATAGCGCCGGATGAGGGGTTGCTTCAGCGAGTCCTGCTGCTTGAGGGCCGTACGCGGAGAGATCCCCCTCACCCGTCTCGCCGCTGCTGCGGCGAGCCACCCTCTCCCGCAAGGGGAGAGGGAGAAGACCAAGCCATGTTTTCGTCGCCCGGCTGTGCTATTGACCCGGCCATGCTCGACACCGTCCAGCCTCGTTCGCAGCCGCAAGCCGGCGTGCCGCCAAATCCTCTCGCCGACGAATTCGTCGCGACGCTGCGGCTGGCCGTGCCGATGATGCTGACGCAGCTCGGGCAGATCGCGATGATCACGACCGATCTCGCGCTGATCGGGCGGCTCGGCGAGAGCGCGGTCGCAGCAGCAGCGCTGGCGCACACGGTCTATTTCGTCAGCTTCACCTTCGGGCTCGGATTGATGACGGCGGTGTCGCCGCTGGTCGCGCAAGCCTTCGGCGCCGGCGATGTCAGGCGCATCCGCCGCTCTCTGCGCGTCGGCTTGTGGGTCGCCTTGCTGATCTCGCTGCCGATGATGGCCTCCCCGCTCTATGGCGAGCACATCCTGGTCGCACTCGGTCAGGCGCCGCACTCGGCCGCGCTCGCCCAGCGCTATCTGAATGGGCTGGCCTGGGGCATCGCGCCGGCACTCGGCTTCATCGCGCTGCGCAGCATGATGAGCGCGGTGAACCGGCCGCAGGCCCCGCTATGGATCACGCTCGCGGCGATCCCCGTCAATGCCGCGCTGGTCTACGCCCTGATCCACGGCCTGTTCGGCCTGCCGGAGCTCGGTCTGTTCGGCGCAGGGCTTGCGACCACCATCGTCAATCTCGGCACGTTCGTCGCCACGCTCGCCATTGCGGGGCTGCGCAAGCCGTTCGCGGATTATCGTCCGCTTGCCCATCTCTGGCGGATCGACTGGCCCCTGATGCACAAGCTCATCGCGATCGGCGCCCCGATCTCGTTCTCACTGCTGCTGGAATATGGCCTGTTCTCTTCGGCGGCGCTGCTGATGGGGTTGATCTCGACCACGGCGCTCGCGGCGCATCAGATCGCGCTCCAGGTCACCGCCGTGCTGTTCATGGTCCCGCTCGGCATCGGCATGGCAGCCACGGTGCGGGTCGGCCACGCCTTCGGCCGGGGCGACCCGGCTGCGGTGAGGCGCGCAGGTCTCGTGGCAGCCGTGATCGGGATCGCGTTCGTCTCGGCCCTCAGCGTCGCAATCATTCTCGGCCGCTATGAGCTCGGACGGCTGTTCTTCGGCAGCGGCGAGGCGAGCATGGCGACCGTCGAGCTGACTGCAACGCTGCTGCTGGTCGGCGCGACCTTCTTCATCGCCGATGCCATCCAGACCATCATGGGCGGCGCACTGCGCGGCATCAATGACACCAGAATGACGTTGGTATTCGCCGCGATCGGCTACTGGTGCGTGGGCTTTCCCATCGCCTGGTTGCTCGCTTTTCACGCTGATTTCGGCGCGGTCAGTGTCTGGATCGGACTGTCGATCGGATCGTTCGTCTATGCCGGACTTCTGATCTTGCGCTTCCGGATGCTGACGCGCAAACTGGCGGGATGAACGGGACCGTCCGCGAAGTCATCCCCGATGTCGACGCCGGCACGCTGCTGGCCGGTGCGCAATTCATCGACGCCTTTCGCGTGGAGATCGGCACAGCACCGGTGAATGCCCGCGAGGCCTGCACCAGGATGGTGTTGCACGGACCGCGCTGGATCGGTGCACTGACACGCCTGCGCAACATCCTCGTGAGGCCCTTTGGATTGAAGACATCGGGTGAAGGCGCACCAGCGCCGGGCGGCCCGATCGGCTTGTTTCCGGTGCTGAGCGAAACGCCGGAGCAGCTGGTCGCCGGCTTCAATGATTATCATCTCGACTTCCGCATCGTGGTCGATGTCGCCGGCGAAGCGGTGCTGCGCCACGTCACCCTGACCACGCTGGTGCGGACCAACAATCGGCTGGGCCGCGCCTATCTCGCGTTCATCACGCCCTTCCACAAGCTCGTCGCCCGCAGCATGATGGGGCGGCTCGTGGAGCCGGCCCGATGACGCTCTCCGTCGACCTCTTCTACTCCTTTCGCAGCCCGTTCAGCTGTCTGGCGTTGCCGAAAACGCTCAACCTGGTCGAAACCTACGATCTGACGGTGAATTTGCGGCCGGTCTATCCGCTCGCAGTCCGTGTGCCCGGGTTTTTCAAGAAGGCCAGCCCGAACTTCATTCGCTATGTGGTGCTCGACAGCACGCGCGTGGCGCAGCACGAAGGCATTCCGTTCCGCTTTCCCAGGCCCGATCCGATCGTGCAGCACAAGGTGACGTTCGAGGTCGCGGCGGAGCAGCCCTACATCCACCGTCTGACCCGGCTTGGTGCCATGGCGCAGCTCGAGGGACGCTCGCTCGCATTCACCGATGCAATCGCCCGCGTGCTGTGGGACGGCTCGGTGTCGGGCTGGAACGAAGGCGATCATCTCGGGCGCGGCGCCGAAAAGGCCGGCTTCGATCTCGCCGCGATGGATGCCGCAATCACCGCGGACCCTGATCGCTACGAGCAGGTGATCACGGAGAACGAGAAGGACCACGCCGCCTCCGGCCATTGGGGCGTGCCGACCTTCGTGTTCGACAACGAGCCGTTCTTCGGCCAGGACCGCATCGATTTGCTGGTCTGGCGCATGCAGGGCAAGGACCTGATGCGGCGCTAGCTCACTCGGCCAAGCGCGCTGACTTGTCCGACGAGGCTTCCGACCACTCGCCGACGACGCGATCGAGATCGCAGAGATTCTGGTGCATCTGCTCCAGCGAGAAGCCGATCGCGAAGAAGCGCTCGGCGGTGTCGCTCGGCTGGCCGCGGATCAGGCCGTCCTGGCGAACGGCGGCAACCGCCTCGGCGTAATGCTGGAGCGCGACGTGCACGGGATGAATCGGCGGCGCGCCGGCACCAGCCCGCAACGCTTCGGCCGCCGAGCGCAGAAAGCGCACGATCGCCGCACTGACCTCCGCCAGCGGCGCGGCGAGCCGCATCTGCACCTCGGCCGGCAACGGCACCACGGTCGAGCGGCCGATCATCACGACGTCGTGGCGCAGCCGTAGGATCGTTCGCAGCAAGGGACCGGTGTCGGGCCCGCTTGACAGGCGCGCGGCCCGCTCGCGCTCGGCTTCGGCACCGATCGCATTCATGCCCACCATCGCGGTGCCGATGCCGTCCTGGATCCGGTGCAGCGCATCGTTGTCGCGGCCGCGCGTGAGACCCGCGAGCAGCTCGGTGAAGGCGTCCGCGATCAGCTCGAGCAGCCTTGCCGCGCTGGCGCGGATCTGGCGCACCGCGCGCGAGGGCAGCACCAGGAACGAGACCAGCAATCCCGTGATTGCGCCGACCCCGACCTCGCTGACCCGATCGATTGCCGATGTCATGGGATCGGAATGATGCATCGTCGGAACCAGCAGCACGATGATGGCGGTGACCGTCGCTGCATTGAGGCTCGGGTTGATCGCGGCGACGAAGGCGAGTGGCGCGACCGCCAGCACCAGCAGGCCCAACAGGCCGGCCTCGGTCGAATAAGGGATCAGGATCGCGATGGCGCCCCCATAGATGGCGCCGCCGATGGTGCCGAGCACGTAATCGCGCGTCGCCTTCAGCGAGCGCCCGACGCTCAACTGGGTCACGATCAGCGAGGTCAGCACCGCCCAGAGCGGCAGCAGCAGATGCAGCGCGGTGGCGATCGCGTAGGCCGCGGTGGCCGCGACCGTGACCCGGATCGCCAGGCCCAGTTGCGTTCGCCGCGCCCGGACCCGGTCGAACACATCTTTTGGAAGTCCCATCGTGGAATATCCCGATCCTCTTGGAGCCTGCCAAAAGCATAGCTGATGCCCGCAGCCCATGGCCGCTTGAAAGGCCAAATCAGCCCGCCTAACTTGCGCGCCAAAACGAGGAAACACGATGGCCCACGAAACCGCAACGCTCGCTGCCTATGTCTTCAATCTGAAATACGGGGATATTCCGGCGGAAGTGCTGGATCGCGCAAAGGTGCTGACGCTGGACTTCCTGGGCAGCGCCATCCGCGCCCGCAGCGAAGCGGAATCGACCCCCTCGATCCTGAAGATGCTGGAGGCGCTCGCGCTCGACACCAGGGGCGAATCCACCGTGTTCGGCGACAGCAAGACCTGGACGCCGGCGGTCGCGGCGCTGCTCAACGGCGCGCTCGGCCATTCCCTCGACTTCGACGACACCCATGCGGACTCCTCGCTGCACCCGAGCGCGCCGGTCGTTCCGGCCGCCTTCGCCATCGGCGAGATGGTCGGCGCGTCGGGCCGCGACGTGCTGACCGCGATCGTTGCGGGCTATGAGGTCTGCTGCCGGCTCGGCAACGCGCTCGACCCGACCTCGCATTATGCGCGCGGCTTCCATCCGACCGCCACCGCTGGCACCTATGGCGCAGCAGCGGCCGCCGGAAAACTGTTCGGCCTGTCCGAGCAACAGCTCATCGCCGCCTTCGGCGTCGCCGGCAGCCAGGCCGCGGGCTCGCTGCAATTCCTGGTCAATGGCGCCTGGAACAAGCGCTACCAGGTCGGAGCCGCCGCGATGAATGGCGTGATCGCCGCGACGCTGGCGCGCAACGACTTCGTCGGGGCGACGGAATCCGTGGAGGGCAAACATGGCCTGCTCGCCGGCTACACCGACGATGCGCATCCCGACAAGGCGGTCGCCGAGCTCGGCAAGACCTACGAGACCATGAAGATCGGCGTCAAACCGTATCCGAGCTGCCGCTATACCCACGCCGCGATCGACGCGCTGATCGCAATGCGGCGCGAGCACAATCTGACGCCCGATCAGGTCAAGCGGGTCGAAATCGGCCTGCATCGCAACGGCATCACGCTCACCGGCGACGCCGCGACCAAGCGCCACCCGACCTCGATCGTCGGCGGCCAGTTCTCGATGTTCTTCACCGGCGCGCTCGCGCTCGACCAGGGCTCATTTGGCTGGGACGACTACAATCGTCTTGGCGACGCCGCCATCGACGCACTCGCCGACAAGTTCGACGTAGTGCAGGACGATCGCCTCGAAATCGGCCGCACCCACCCCTTTGGCGCGCGCGTGAGTATCACGACGGACGACGGCGTGCATGAGCGGCTCTACGCCGATCCCTCGGGGGAGCCGACCTCGTTCCCGGATGCACAGGCGATGCAGCAAAAATTCTTGACGCTGGCACGCCCGGTGCTGAATGCGCGCGCGGAGAAATTCGCAGACGCGATCATGACGCTGGAGCGGTTCGATCGCGTGGCAAAGGCGACGGAGCTGGGAAGGTAAAGCACCTCAATCCATCCCCGCCACCTTCCCTTTAGCGCGCGTTGCCGCAATCACATCCCGCACCAGATCAAACACACCGTCCGCTTCCGGCGGTGAGTTCGGCGAACGGCCGAGCCGCACGATCACGAGTCGTTCCGACGGAATCACGATTGTATACTGCCCGATCGTGCCCTTGGCGAAGAAGGCATCGCGCGGCCAGCCGTGATCGACGCGAAAGGTCGCGCCAAAGCTGTCGCCCTGGTTGGTCCAGAATCCGGCGCCGATACCGACCCAGGCATTGGGCGTCGCCGACGCCGAGTAATTCACCCAGCCCTCGGGCAGGATGCGCCGGCCGCCGGCGACGCCGTCGTCGAGATAGAGCTGGCCGAAACGCGCCCAGTCGCGCGCGGATGCGAGCATCTCGCTCGACCCCTCGATCGTGCCGGCGCCGTCGAGCTGGAGCGTGACGTGTCGCATGCCGAGCGGCGCGAACAATTCGCGGCGCGCGAAGGCAAGCGCATCGGCGGGATTGCCGCCGGCGGCGTTGCGGATCAGATGCGCGAGCATGATGGTGTTGCCATCGTGATAATTCCACACGGTGCCCGGCGCGGTCGCAAGCGGCATGCTCGCTGCATAGGCGGCCATGTCGGCCTCCACGAATTTCATGCGATTGACCGGCTCGAAGGCGGAGCCAAGCGAGGCCTGAAGCGAGCTGCCGAGCGCCAGGCCCGCGGTGTGGCGCAGCAATTGATCGACGGTGATGGCGTGACGCGGATCGTCCGGATTTGTCCAGGCGGCGACCGGTGCGGGCCCGTCGAGCTTCAGTCGGCCCTGGCGCACGAGGATCCCGGTGAGAGCCGAGATCACGGACTTGGTCATGGAGAAGCCGAGCAGCGGCGTCTCCGGTCCGATGCCGTCCGCATAGCGCTCCGCGATGATGCGGCCCGACTTCATGACGACGATTGCGCGGGTGCGGCGGAATGGCGGTGATGGCGGCTCAGCGAAGGCGCGATCGAGTGCGGCTGACAGCTCCGGGCTCTGTGGCGACACGACCGCGGGCCCGGCGATCTCGGGCAGCAACGCCGGCTGCCTGTCATCCGGCGGCAACGTGACGTCGGTGATCCCTCCGCCGTGCTCGAGCGTGCAGCCGAGTCCCTCGCGATAGACGGCGTGGCTGCGACCGATGCCGAACAGCGTCACCGTAACATCCTTGCGCGCGCGATCGACCCGATAGTCCATCGCCCAGGCGAACAGACTTGCGCCCGGCATCGCATCAATGGTCTCCGTCAGGTTAGGCCTGATATCGAGGCCCGAGACAAACGTCTCCGCGCAGAGCACGTCGGCGATGAAGCCGGTGACGACCTTGGGCACGTCATGGGCGCGAACCGTGCCGAGCGCGAGGCCGGCAAAGACGATGGCGATGGTGAGAAGGACGATCTTGCGGCGGCGGGTCACGGGCTTGCTCCGGCTTGAGGCGTGTGCCGGAGACGAAGCGGCATTCACGCGATGCCCGCTCGCCGGATTTGGAAAACGGCAGAGCCGAAAGCAGCGAGACGCTCGCCGATTCCAAAATAACCTTGATATTACAGCGTGCTAAAGATTAGACGGCATTCACCTTCAGCCGCCGGTACTCCGTCGGCGTCACGCCGGTCACGGCCTTGAAGGCGCGGTTGAAGGGGCCTAGCGACTGGAAGCCAGAATCCATCGCGATGGTGATGACGGGGACCTTGGCCTGGGCGGGATCGGCGAGGGCTGCCTTGGCCTCTTCGATCCGGTGGTTGTTCAGGAACACATTGAAATTGCGGTAGCCGAGCCCCTGGTTGATCAGCCGGCGCAGCCGGTATTCGGGAATCTTCAGCCGGCCCGCCAGCACGCCGATGCTGATGTTCTCCTGGCGATAGATCCGTTCGTCCGCCATCAGCCGCATCAGGGCGTCGATGAGCTTTTGGTCGGGGGCATCCTCGCCGACAGGCTGGCTCGCCGCGATCGCGGGCGCCGCTTCCGCGGCGGCTGGAAACAGGTCGGCGCCATCGACGCGCATCATCGCATAGGCGATGGCCGCGACAATGCCGGCGAGCACGCCTGTATTGACGGTGTTGGCGACGTCGCCGACGTCACTGCCGACGACAAGGATCTGGAGCACCGCGTTCAATCCGCCATAGAGCGCGGCAGCACAGACAATGAAGATACGGACGCGGCGGCGGCGCTCGACCAGATCGGCTGACCATGAGGCGATCGTCTGCACGATCGCGAGCGCAATGAAGCCGAGCACGATCAGGTTCACCGCGGTGACGGCGACCCGGACATGTCCGCCGGGTGCGATCCAGAGACAGCTGACGAAGCTGAAGGCTGCCACCAACGCCCAGGTCAATCCGTGCCACCGGCGCAGGCGAAACTCATCGTCGAACAGCGCGCGCGTGAACAGCCAGAACACCACGATATTGCCGGTCGACAACGCGATCAGCGGCGCATGCCATGCCGGTACCAGCGATGATGTTCCGACAGAATAGCTCACAGCATGCGCGGCCGAGCCGAGCGCAAAGGCCGCACCGAGCCGGGCTGCCAGCACATTGCGGAAATCCGAGAGTAATGACGCTGCCAACACCAGCAGCAGCGCCACGGCGGCGGCGCGAAAGGCGAGCTCGGCTGCGGCTGGGGTCATCGGGTGTTGCGATGGGTCGCGGTTGACATCAGCCGAACATCCTTCGTCAGGCGTATGTTTTCAAGCACCATCCGCACCACAGCTGTCATCGTCCGGCTTGACCGGACGATCCAGTACTCCGAGACGGCCATGATTGAACGGATAGGCCGCCGCGTACTGGATGCCCCGCCTTCGCGGGGCATAACAGCGGGCTTAGCCGCGACGCTGGCGCGGAATCCTGCTAGTATCGAGCCCAAGCAATTTAGACGGAGTTTTACCATGAGCTGGCAACCCTCGAACGATCCCGTGCTCGGCGATCCCATGTCCTGCGATGCGCTCGATCTCGTCATCGTGCCGCGCACGCGCGATCTCGGCGACGGCTTCGCGGTGCGGCGCGCGTTGCCGCACGGCAAGCGGCAGATGGTCGGGCCCTTCATCTTCTTCGACCATTTCGGGCCGGTGCAGTTCGTCTCCGGCAAGGGCATGGACGTGCGGCCGCACCCGCATATCGGGCTTGCCACGGTCACCTATCTGTTCGACGGCGCGATCATGCATCGCGACAGTGAGGGCAACATCCAGGAGATCCAGCCTGGCGCGATGAATTTGATGACGGCCGGCCGCGGCATCGCGCATTCCGAGCGCACGCCGGATGTGCAGCGCGCCTCGGGGCAGAAGATGCTGGGCCTGCAAAGCTGGATCGCGCTGCCGGCCGGATCGGAAGAGATCGCCCCGTCGTTCCAGCACTACGGCGCGGGTGACCTGCCGATGGTCACCGAGCGCGACTTCACCGCAAAGGTGATCGCGGGCTCGTCCTTCGGCATCACCTCACCTGTTTCGATGGTGTCGCCGTGGTTCTATACCGAGGTCACGGCGGCCGCGGGCGCGGTCGTGCCGCTCGACCCTGATCATGAGGAGCGCGCCATTTACGTGGTCGACGGCGAGGTCGAGATCGCGAACGAGCGCTACGAAGGGCCGCGACTGCTGATCTTCCGCCCGGGCGACCGCATCACGGTGAAGGCGCTCAAGGCCACGCGGATGATGTTTCTGGGCGGCGACGCCCTGGAGGGCCCGCGCCACATCTGGTGGAATTTCGTCTCCTCCAGCAAGGAGCGGATCGAGCAGGCCAAGCAGGACTGGAAAACCGGCCGCTTCGCCGCAGTTCCGCAGGAACATGAGTTCATTCCGCTGCCGGAATAGGCTAATCCGGCTTCCGGTCGCGCGATCAGGCTCGGCCGGATGTCCCGTCGCAAGGCCTTGCTCCGAAAGTTCTGCCGATGACCACCATGCTCTCCAGCGACCTGCCCCTGCCCAAGATCGGGCGCGGCAAGGTGCGCGATATCTACGCCGTCGACGACGACCGCCTGCTGCTCGTCACCACGGACCGCATCAGCGCCTTCGATGTCGTGATGGGCGAGACCATCCCGATGAAGGGCGCGGTACTGACGCAAATCAGCGCCTTCTGGTTCAACGAGCTCGAAGGCGTGGTGCCGCATCACATGATCAGCGCCGACACCGACGAGATCATCGCCGCCGTGCCGGCCTTGAAGCCGCATCGTGCCGAGATTCTCGGCCGCGCCATGCTGTGCCGCCGGACCACGGTGTTTCCGATCGAATGCGTGATCCGCGGTTATCTCTCGGGCTCGGCCTGGAAGGAATATGCAGCAAGCGGAACGCTGGCCGGCGAGAAGCTGAAGGCGGGACTTGTCGAGAGCGAGAAGCTGGAGCCCTCGATCTTCAGCCCGGCGACCAAGGCCGAGACCGGCCATGACGAGAACATTACCATCGCAAAAATGCGCGAGGTCGTCGGCGACGAGACGGCCTACACGCTCGAGAGCATGACGCGCGCGATCTACACGCTCGGCGAGGAGCTCGCCCGCGAACAGGGCATTATCATCGCCGACACCAAGTTCGAATTCGGCCGCGACAAGGACGGCCGCATCATCCTGATCGACGAAGTCATGACGCCGGATAGTTCGCGCTTCTGGGCCGTCGATGCCTACAAACCCGGCCAGCCGCAGGCGAGCTTCGACAAGCAGCCCTTGCGCGACTATCTCGATGTCGAGCGCCGCGCCGGCCGCTGGAACGGCGACGCCCCGCCGCCGCCTTTGCCCGCAAGCGTGGTGGACGCGACCAGCAAGCGGTATCTGGAAGCATATCGCCGCGTGACGGGAAACGAACTCAAGATCTAGTGCAGGCCCTTAGCGTCGTCCTGGACCAGCGAACGAAGTGAGCGCCGATCCAGGACCCATTACCACCGGGCGCGGTTTGGCGAAGACTGTGGCCGTCACCTCGCGGCACGACTCCTCCCTGGGATAATGGGTCCTGGCTTTCGCCAGGACGACACCGAATGGCGGGCGCTTCGGTTTCTTCCATCCGGCTTGCAAGAATCTTGTTGCGCTAAGTCTCCAGTCGTCTACCTCTCGGAGGGGAATACTCAGCGAGTGGCACGGCGTGACAGATCCAGCGATTGGCTTCACTCCGTCGACCGGGCTCAATCCGGCCCTCAAGCGCGCGCTGAACGATATATTGGGCGGGAGCGCCGCCAGCGTCCTGACCGTCACGTTCGGACTGTCCTACGCGCTGCTGATCTTCGCGGGGCCGTTGTCGCCCTATCTGTCCTACGGCATCACGGCCACTTTCGTCAGCTCCGCGGTGCTTGCGGCCGTCGTCGGGCTCGGCAGCTCGCTGCCCTTCGCGATTGCAGCCCCCGACAGCTCGACCGCCGCGGTGACGGGTATCCTGGCGGCCTCGGTGGTCGAACGCATCGAGACGGCGAACCTGTCGACGCCGTTGCTGTCCCCTATCCTGATCACGCTCGGCCTGTCGACGATGCTGACAGGATTGGTGCTGTGTGGACTGGGCCTGACGCGGCTTGGCCGCGCCATCCGTTACGTGCCTTATCCGGTGGTCGGCGGCTTCCTCGGCGCCACCGGACTTCTCATCGTCATGGGTGCGGTCCGGGTGATCACCGACCATCCGCTGCAGTTCACGACGCTGTCGCACTTCGCCGACCGCACCATCCTGCTGGAGCTCGGTGCCGCCTGCGCGATGGCGCTGGTGCTGTATCTCACCTGGCACCGCTCGCGCAGCCCGTTCGGACTGCCGATCATCCTGGTCGGCGGCGTGCTCACCGCGCATCTGGCGTTCTGGATCACCGGCGTTTCCTTCGATGAGGCGCGCACATTGGGCTGGACCTTTCAGCCACCGCCGCAAGCGGTCTTCATGCTGCCCTGGCATACCGACGATCTCGCCCGCTATCCCTGGTTTGCCATACCGGACCTGCTTGGCAATGTCGTCGCCGTCATCTTCGTCACGGCCTCCAGCACGCTGTTCAACACCACCGGCATCGAGGTGGCCACGCATCGCGAAGCCAATCTGGAGTGTGAGCTGAACGTCACCGGCGCCGCCAACATCCTGACCGGCATGCTGGGCGGCTACCCCGGTTGCAGCTCGACCAGCCGCTCGATGCTCAATTTCAGCAGCGGCGGCCGCGGGCGACTGTCCGGCCTCACCGCCGCAGCGCTGTCGCTGCTGGTGCTTGCCGTCGCACCCGAGCTGCTCGGCTTCATCCCCAAATGCGTGCTCGGCGGGCTGTTGCTCTATCTCGGCGCCGACCAGTTGCACAAATGGATCATCGAGTCGCGCAAGCGGCTGTCGAAGCTCGAATATCTCTCGCTGATCGCCATCATCGCGATCATCGTGGCCTGGGGTTTCGTTCCGGGCATCCTGATCGGCGTCATCATCGGCTGCGCGACGTTTGCGTTCAGCGCCGCGCGGGTCGAGTCGATCAAATACAGTTTCGACGGCTCGGAGTACCGCTCCTCGCTCGACCGCTCGCGCGACGACCAGGACGTGCTGCTTGCCCACGGGGGCAAGATCCAGGGCCTCAATCTCCAGAGCTATCTCTTCTTCGGCTCCGCCAACCGGCTCTACCAGCACGTCAAGCAGCTGCTGCAGGAACGCCCCGAGTGCCGCTATCTGCTGTTTGACTTCAAGCTCGTCACCGGCGTGGATTCATCGGCTGCCTATAGTTTCGCCCAGATCAAGCGCAGCGCCGGCGATCTCGGAGTCGAGCTGATCCTGGTGCATCTGTCGGCTGCGGCCGAGAAGGTGCTGCGCTCCAGCGACTTCGTCGGCGAGGGCGTCACCATCATCCCCGAGCTCGATCGCGCGCTGGAATGGTGCGAGAACGAGCTCATCTCGCAGCATCAGGAGCTGGCGCAGGAAGAAGCCAGCCTGCGTGACTGGTTCACGCGAATGCTCGGCAGCGAAGACGGCGCCGACGAGCTGATCCGCCGCTGCCAGCGCATCGAGGTCGAAGCCGGCGAGGTCATCGTGCAGGCCGGCGCCCCCGCCGATTCCATGCATTTCATCCTCGACGGCCGCGTCGGCATCATGATCCCGGCCGATCACGACCGCACCACACGCGTGCGCAGCCTCGGCCGTTACACCACGATCGGCGAGATGGGGCTGGTGTCACAGACACCGCGCAGCGCGACCATCCAGGCCGAGGTCGACAGCGTGCTCTACGTGCTGAATACGCACCAGTTCGACGCCATCAAGACCGAGGATCCAGCGCTCAGCCACAAGCTGCTGACCTATTTCGTGTCGGTCATGGCGGAGCGGCTGACCTTTGCGAACCGCACGATCGCGGTGCTCAGGCGGTAGCCCTCGCATCCAGAAACGTTCTGCAATGTGCTACGAACAAATCCGGGTATTGGAAAGGTGCGCCGTGTCCGGAGTCGGGATACAGGATGAGCTGCGCATCACTCATCGCCTTGAACATGTTGTAGGCGTTGATGCTCGGGAACATTGAATCGTCGCTGCCGTGAACAATCAAGGTGGGCTGCGCGATTGCGCGGAGGATGGACGCCTCGTCCTTGCGGGCACACCAGGTGATGATCGCCTTCGCCTGAGGTTCGCTCACACTGTCTCCGCTTTCGGGATCCCGGTCCTGTGCGCGCGCAGTCCTCGCGCGATAAAGCCCCTACCGGCGCGCTGGCTGGCCTCGGAGGGCGTAAAGAACAGCGGCAGCCTGACATCGGCAGCCCCACGGGCAAAGGCGTCGTTGACGACGGCCATCAGATGCTCCTCGCCGCCGCGCGGCGCCGCTCCCGCCACGATCATCTTGCGGACGAGCCCCGTCCCCCGGGCAGCGAGCACCTGAGCGATCATGCCACCGAGCGAGAAGCCGAGAAGATCGACCTCACCGAGATCGAGCGCCCTGATGAAAGTTTCGGCATCCGCCGCCATCCGCTCGACGTTGTCCGGCGTCGCGCCGGAGCTCGTGCCGACGCCCGCATTGTTAAAAACGATGACCGGCCTGGTTTCCGCGAGCCGGTTCACCACGGCCGGATCCCAGGAATCCATGTTGCCTGTGAAATGCTGAAGCAGGACCAGTGGCATACCCTTTGCCGGGTCGAGGCGCCTGAAGGCAAAGCGCATACCGCCGGCCTCGATGAATTCCGTTCGCGCCGTTTCAAGGGACATGCCTTTTCCTTTTTCTTGAAGTGCACGGATGGCTGCTGGCACGACGGCGAGCACTCCATATATGACGCTCGCCATATGTATGTCGTCTTCCCGCGCTCGAGGGTGGAGACGTATCAGCCGGCTTACGGCATCGACGGGACGTAGATGCCATCATTTCGGCCATCGAATTGGCGAGGGGAGCAGGCGCACAAACAGGTGGTCCGTCGCATCCAGGAGTCATCATGAGAATCGGCTTGGTTCTGTCTCCGAGCTTCCAGGCCGTCTGTTTCGGCGCCGTCGCCGCTTTCGACGTGGCGAACAAGCAGGCTGGAGAAAAAATCTACGATGTTCGTGCGTTCTCGGAAGACGGCGGGCTGGTCACCTCGTCTGCTGGGATGCAAGTCATGACGGAGCCTTTCGATCAGGCCGCTTTCGACACCCTCATCGTCGCGGCGGGCCTCGACATTCCAACCTCATCACCCGGCCTCGTCCGGCTGCTTCGCGCAGCGGCCCGGAATGCGCGGCGGGTTTCGTCGATCTGTCTCGGCTCGTTCGTGCTCGGTGACGCCGGGCTGTTGAACGGGCGGCGAGCGACCACGCATTGGCGCTACGCACAGGAGATGCAGGCCAGATTCCCGGGTTGCAATGTGGACGCCGACAAGATCTTCATTGCCGACGGCCAGATCTGGACGTCTGCCGGCATGAGCGCCGGCACCGACATGGTCGTCGGCATGATCGAACGAGATCTCGGTGCCGAGAGGGCTCGCTCCGTGGCCAAAGGCATGGTCATGTACCACAGCCGCCCCGGCGGACAATCGCAGCATTCGGTTTTGCTGGAGGTGGGAACGAGCGAAGACAGGATCCAGAAGGCCCTGAACTACGCCCGGCAAAACCTGCGCGAGAGCCTCACGATCGAAGATTTGGCCCGCGCCGCCTGTCTCAGCCCGCGGCAATTCACGCGACTCTTCCGCTCGGCGACCGGCACGACGCCGGCCAAGGCCGTCGAAGCCTTGCGCCTCGAATCCGCGAAGCTGATGCTGGAGCAGACTCGTTTGCCGATCGAGGTCGTGGCGCGCGAGACCGGCTTTGCGACCCGTGAGCGCATGCGACAGGCTTTTGTCCGCGTGCATGGCGAGGCGCCGCGGACCTTCCGCAAGGAGGCTGGGCCACTCGCCATGCTCTGACGTGCCTCAAATCAGCTCAGCCGGATATTGGACAGATCGATCGAGACGACCAGCGGCTCGGTGCTGAAGCTGCCGTCGGGTTGCCGTGCATAAATGCGACGCTTGGTCGGAAACCGGATGCCCGAGACCTCGACATAGCCATCGATCAGATGCGCGCCGGGCGTATTGCCGGCGATCTCCACGTCGTAATCGTGCCGCTTCAAGAGTCCGTCCGCATCGAAATAGAGCGTCTGCACCGCGCTGTGCGTTGCGATGTCATTTGGAAAACGGACCGCAAGACGGCGCCACAGCCCGTCATTCGTACGCACCGGCTCCAGCTCTTCTGCCTCGACTCCCGGCCAGGCGAGCACGAACGGGGTGTTGAGGTAAGTCCACATGGCGCAGCCGGCGAAATAGGCGAGCTGGAGATCGGTCCACGGCGTTTGCAGAGTATGACCTGCAAAGCTGCTGCGCGGGTCACGAAGCTCGTCGAGCACCGTGCCGTCGGCCGCTTCGAGGGCGACCCGCCCCGGCTCGAACCGCGAACGGCGGCGCTCGGCGCCGAAGGGCGAGTGGGACGCCCATTCCTGGCGCAGACCAACCGTCACGGTGGTCTGCTGAAGCGTCTCAGGCTCCCCTTTCAAGGACCACAACACGCCCCCCTGCTGAAGGTCGGCCGCGACCTGCTCGAACTGGTTCCAGCGCTGAAGCCCACCATGGGCTTCGATCGCCAGCTCACTTAGTTTGGTCATCACGTTCTCCTGCGTAGGGGCCGTTGCATTGAGCCCTGCTGCAGAGAACGTTAGGCCCTCACGGGAGGACGGCGAACGCCGTAGATGCCGCGTTTCAGGCCACGGCGACCAGCAGCTAAACCCCCGCCATCATCACATATTTGATCTCGACATATTCTTCCATGCCGTGATGCGAGCCTTCGCGGCCGAGGCCGCTTTCCTTGACGCCGCCGAAGGGCGCCACTTCGGTGGTGATCAGGCCGGTGTTGACGCCGACCATGCCGGATTCCAGCGCCTCGGCGACACGCCAGACGCGGCCGAGATCGCGGGAGTAGAAGTAGGAGGCGAGCCCGAACGGCGAGGCGTTGCACATCGCGATGACGTCGGCCTCGTCCTTGAAGCGGATCACCGGTGCGAGCGGGCCGAAGGTTTCCTCCTGCGCCACCAGCGAGTCCGGCTCGACGTCGGCAAGCACCGTCGGCTCGAAGAACGAACGCCCGAGCTCGCTGCGCTTGCCGCCGGTGACGATCCTGGCGCCGCGCTTGACGGCGTCCGCGATATGGCGCTCGACCTTGTCGACCGCTTTCAAATTGATCAGTGGGCCCTGCGTGACGCCGTTCTCGGTACCGTCACCGATCTTCATCGCCGCGACTTTCTTCGACAGCTTCTGCACGAACTCGTCGTAGATCTTGTCCTGGGCGTAGATGCGGTTGGCGCAGACGCAGGTCTGGCCCATGTTGCGGTATTTCGAGACGATCGCGCCGTCGACCGCCGCATCGATGTCGGCGTCGTCGAACACCACGAACGGCGCGTTGCCGCCGAGCTCGAGGCCGAGCCGCTTCACGCCGACGGAGGCCTGCCGGTAGAGAATCTTGCCGACCGCGGTCGAGCCGGTGAAGCCGACGAAACGCACGGCCGGATGCTCGCACAACACCTTGCCGATCGGCGCTGCATCGCCCGTGACGATGTTGAACACACCCTTGGGCACGCCGGCTCTCTCCGCGAGCGCGGCAAGCGCCAGCGCCGACAGCGGCGTTTCATTGGCGGGCTTCAGCACCACGGTGCACCCGGCCGCAAGCGCCGGCGAAACCTTTCGTGTGATCATCGAGTTCGGGAAATTCCACGGCGTGATCGCGCCGCAGACGCCGATCGGCTGCTTGATCGCGAGCAAGCGCGCATCCGGCCGCTGCGTCGGAATCGTCTCGCCATAGACGCGGCGGGCCTCCTCGGCGAAAAATTCGACATAGGCGCCGCCGATGTCGACCTCGCCGAGCGCTTCGGCGAGCGGCTTGCCCTGCTCGGAGGTGAGGATCAGCGCGAGGTCCTCGCGATTGGCGATGATCAGCTCGAACCATTTGCGCAAAATATTGGAGCGCTGCTTGGCGGTGTGCTTGGCCCAGCCCGGGAACGCGCGCTCGGCGGCCTCGACCGCCCTGGTGGCGTCATCGGCCGAAAGCTGCGGAACCTTTGCAAGCTCGATGCCGGTTGCGGGATTGTTGACGGCGAAGACCGGCGAGCCGACCCAGGTGCCGTCGATGTAACAGGCCTCCTTCAGCAGCGACGGGTCCTTCAACCGGTCGCGCAGATTGGACGTGGCGTGCTGGGCACGTGCGGCGGCGGTCGGGGTCATGGCGTTGCTCCTGCGGGGCTTTTGCGGGCTGTTCCGGTTCGGCCGGAATATAGGGAGACGCGGCGCGCAATGCACCGTCCCGCAACGCACATCTGCTGGGAGCCAGGCTCGGAGCGGCGGAGTTACGCCGCGCCGCTCAGATAGGTCTCGCGCCGCCCGATCATGCGCTCGGCGGCGGCCTTGGCGTCGGCCTTCGAGGAGGTTGCGCAGGTCCGGTATTCGAGATCAGGAACGTCGGACGCGTTGCGGCGGCCGAACCAGGACTTTGAACCGACCGGCAGCAGCGCCAGCGCCTGTGCCAGATTGTCGACAGCGCCGAAGGAATAAAGTGCGCCGGTGCCGGCGATGCGGACCTCGTAGATGCCGGGCGCGATCGGCGCTTCGAGATTCTCGCCCCGTCCGGGACGGGGATAGCGCTTCCATTCGCTCCAGGTCGAAATCATCTGAGGTCCCCCCTCGCGGCCGGTGGGCGGCCGCCAATTTGCATCAAGTCTTAACGTCGACCGTCGATCGGCCGAGAGCTGAACGCCGCAGCTCACAAAATGTTTCAAGTGCTTCAAACAGTCGAAACATCTCGCCAGCACCCATCCACGGTCACGGCTGGTTGCGGCCATCCACCACAGATTGTGACGGAGTGTTGCAGGTCAGCCGCCTTGTCGTCGTGCGAGGGGAGCCGACCGTCAAGTCACGACATCGCGACCGCGGCAGGTACGCGGATGTGCTTGCCGCGCGGCGCACGCGGGAGGACAATCGATCGCTTCCAACAATAATCAAACCGGAGGAAACGCGGATGCAAGGCAAAGCTGAGATCGACGAGATTCTGCGCCAGAAGAGCGAGGCCAGGGAGATTCCCGGCGTCGTCGCCATCGCCGCCAGCGGTACCGAGGTGCTGTATCAGGGCGCGTTCGGCAAACGCGACCTGTCCAAGCCGGATGCGATGACCGCCGACAGCGTGTTCTGGATCGCATCGATGACGAAGGCGGTGACATCAGCGGGCGCGATGCAGCTCGTCGAGCAAGGCAAGCTGTCGCTGGATGCGCCGATCGGCGAGGTGTTGCCCGATCTCGCCAAGCCGCAGGTGCTCGAAGGTTTCGATGCCAAGGGCGAAGCCAAGCTGCGGCCGGCCAAGGGGCCGATCACGCTGCGCCAGCTCATGACCCACACCGCCGGCTTTGCCTACAACATGTGGAACGGCGATCTCGCGATCCATCTCGAGAAATCCGGCATCCCCGCCATCACCACCTGCCAGAACGCGGCGTTGAAGACGCCGGTTATGACCGACCCCGGCACGCGCTGGGAATACGGCACCAATATCGATTTCGTCGGCAAGGCGGTGGAAGCCGTCAGCGGCAAGCGCCTCGATGCCTATCTGCGCGACAATCTGTTCGCACCGCTCGGCATGAGCGATACCGCTTTCAAGATCACCGACGACATGCGCAAGCGTCTGGTCGGCATGCATGCGCGCGGCGAGGATGGCCAGCTCGCCGCGATCCCGTTCGAGCTCGAGCAGGAGCCGGAATTCCACATGGGCGGCGGCGGCCTTTATTCGACCGCGGCCGACTACATCAAGTTTACCCAGATGATCCTGAACAAGGGCCGCGGCAACGGCAATCAGGTGCTGAAGGCCGAGACCATCGCGACGATGGGGCAGAACCACATCGGCGACCTCGCCATGGGCAAGATGACCACGGCGGCGCCGATGTACACCAATGACGTCGATCTCTATCCGGAGCAGGTGAAGAAGTGGGGCCTCAGCTTCATGATCAACACCGCCAAGACCGCCGAGGGCCGCAGCGCGGGCAGCCTCGCCTGGGCGGGCCTCGCCAACACCTATTACTGGATCGACCCGGCGCGCGACGTCACCGGCGTGATCCTGATGCAGCTGCTGCCATTCGCCGACGCAAAGTGTCTCGAGGCTTTTGCCGGCTTCGAGCGCGGCGTCTATGCCGGGCTCGATGCGGGAAGCGGGCAGAAGGCGGCGTGAGGCGCGCCTGACTCTCACGACGCGTCACGGCCGGGCTTGTTGTCCCGGCCGTGCACGCAGCTGACTGGAGGACACGATCTTGGCAGACAAAGCCGACAGTTACGTTTGCGGCACCTCCGACACGCCGCTGCTCGGCGACACCATCGGGCGCAGCCTCGATCAGGCCGCGCGGCGCTGGAGCGATCGTGAGGCGCTGGTCTCGCCCAGCCACGGCGTGAGATGGAAATGGGGAGAGTTTGCCCAGCGGGTCGACGCGCTCGCCGCCGGCTTTGTCGCGCTCGGCCTCGAACGCGGCGCGCGGATCGGCATCTGGTCGCTGAACCGGCCGGAATGGACACTGACCCAGTTTGCCGCCGCCAAGGCCGGCCTCATCCTGGTGACGATCAATCCGGCCTACCGGCTGAGCGAGCTGGAATTCGCGCTTCACAAGGTCGGATGCAGCGCCATCGTCACCGCGACGGCATTCAAGACCAGCAACTACATGGACATGCTCAACACGCTGTTGCCGGAGCTCGCGAGCGCCAAGCCCGGGCAATTGCGCGCGGCGCGGCTGCCGGCCTTGCGCATCGTGATCCAGATCGGCGGCCCCGCCTGCCCGGGCACGGTCCCGTTCGACGAGGTCGCCGGCATGGGCGGTACCCTGCATCGCGAACAGCTCGCCGCGCTCAGTGCCTCGCTGCAATTCGACGATGCCGTCAACATCCAGTTCACCAGCGGAACGACGGGATCGCCCAAGGGCGTGACGCTGACCCATCACAACATTCTCAACAACGGCTATTTCGTCGGCCGCGCCATGCGCCTGACCGAACAGGACCGCATCTGCATTCCGGTGCCGCTCTATCATTGCTTCGGCATGGTGATGGGCAACCTCGCCTCCGTCACGCTCGGCGCAACGATGGTCTATCCCGGCGAGGGGTTTGATCCGCTCGCAACGCTGCGGACGATCGAGCAGGAAAAATGCACCGCGCTGTACGGTGTGCCGACCATGTTCATCGCCGAACTCGACCACGGCGAATTCTCAAACTTCGATCTGACATCGCTGCGCACCGGCATCATGGCCGGTGCACCCTGCCCGATCGAGGTGATGAAGCGCGTCAACAGCGAGATGAACATGGGCGAGGTCACGATCGCCTATGGCATGACCGAGACGAGCCCGGTCAGCTTCCAAAGCGCCGTCGACGACCCGCTCGATCGCCGCGTCTCGACGGTCGGGCGAATCCATCCGCATGTCGAGGTCAAGGTCGTCGATCTCGAGGGCAAGATCGTCAAGCGCGGCGAACGGGGCGAGCTCTGCACCCGCGGCTACAGCGTGATGCTGGGCTACTGGGAGGAGCCGGAGAAGACCGCGGATGTGCTCGACGCCAACGGCTGGATGCATACCGGCGACATCGCCATCATCGACGACCAGGGTTATTGCAACATCGTCGGCCGCATCAAGGACATGGTGATCCGCGGCGGCGAGAACCTCTATCCCCGCGAGATCGAGGAATTTCTCTACCGCCATCCCAAGATTCAGGACGTGCAGATCTTTGGCGTTGCGGATACCCGCTACGGCGAGGAGCTCTGCGCCTGGATCCGCGTCAGGCCCGGCGAGACGCTGACGAAGGAAGAGGTGCGCACCTTCTGCGACGGCCAGATCGCCCACAACAAGATTCCGCGGTACGTGGAATTCGTCGACGAGTTTCCGATGACCGTGACCGGAAAGGTCCAGAAATTCCTGATGCGCGACGACGTGGAGCAACGGCTTGGACTGAAAGCCGCGAAGACGGCGTGAGCCGCAGCTGTCATTCCCCGCGAAGGCGGGGAATCCAGTACGCCGAAGCTTCTCGATTGAATCACGACCGTCTCGGAGTACTGGATCGCCCGGCCAAGCCGGGCGATGACAGCGAGGATGAGGCTATTCCACCTTAAGACGTCAGCCCGCGCTGCCCGGCGAGCTCCTTCAGCGACACCTGTGGACGCGCGCCGATGTGCTGGATCACTTCGGCGGCCGCGAGCGCGCCGAGTTCGCCGCACTGCTTGTGGGGCAGGTTGCGCGCCAGACCGAACAGGAAGCCGGCGGCGAAGAGATCGCCGGCCCCGGTGGTGTCCACGAGTTTCGCGATCGGAGACGCCGGGGCTGCGACTGCGTCAGTTGGCGTCACCACCACGCAGCCTTTCTCGCTGCGGGTGACCACGCCGAGATTGACGTCGTTGCGCAGCTGCTTGAGCGCGGTGTCGAAGTCCGAGGTCTGGTAGAGCGAATGCAGCTCGGACTCGTTCGCGAACACGATATCGACGGTGCCGTTGCGCATCAGCCCCAGGAACTCGTCGCGATAACGATCGACGCAGAAGGAATCCGACAACGTCAGCGCCACCTTGCGCTTGGCATCATGAGCGATCTTGGCCGCCTTGACGAAGGCGTCCTTGGCGTTCTTGGGGTCCCAGAGATAGCCCTCGAGGTAGACGATGCCGGCCGCGGCGATCTCGGCCGGGTCGATGTCGGCGGGCGACAGGTCCTGCGCGGCGCCGAGATAGGTGTTCATGGTGCGCTCGCCGTCGTCAGTCACCAGGATGTAGGAGCAGCCGGTCGCAGGACCGTCCTTCGCCGCGGGCGTGTTGAAGGCGACGCCGGCCGCGCGGATGTCGTGGACGTAGAGCTTCCCGATCTGGTCGTCCTTGACCTTGCCGACATAGGCGGCGCGCGCCCCGAGGCTGCCGATGCCGACGATGGTGTTGGCGGCCGAACCGCCGGAAACTTCCGTCGCCGGGCCCATGTCCTTGTAGATGGCGGCGGCCCGCGCCTCGTCGATCAGGGACATGCTGCCCTTGGTCATGCCGTGCTTGCCCAGAAAGGCTTCGTCGGTCTTGACCAGCACGTCGAACAGCGCGTTGCCGATGCCGAGAACGTCATATTTCACGTCAGCCATTCACCTTGATCCTGTTTGGCGGATTGCGATACCCGCGGAAATCCGCTTCCTGTCGGTCTGAAATCTGGCTCGCGGCCTATCACGGCCGGCCCTTCGCGGGCAAGCAACGGTATTATGCAGTTCCGATGATCCGCTCCTTCCTGACCGTCTCGACGGGGACACTGGCTTCACGGCTGCTGGGCTTTGCACGCGATTCCCTGATCGCGGCGCTGCTCGGCACCGGCGCCGTGGCGGACGCGTTTCTGGCGGCATTTCAGCTCGTCAATGTGGTGCGGCGCCTGCTCAGCGAGGGGGCCCTGAATGCGGCGCTGATCCCGGCCTGGCTGCGCGTTCGTGACCGCGACGGCGAGGCGGCTGCCGCGGCGTTCGCGGGACGCGTGCTCAGCTCCGTGAGCGCGGGCCTGATCGCAATCTCAATCGTGATTGCACTGCTGATGCGGCTGATCATCATGATCATCGCGCCGGGCTTCGTCGGCAGCGCATCGCTCGATCTCGCCGTCCAGAATGCGCGGCTGATGCTGCCTTATCTTGCCTTCGCGGGACCCGTCACGGTGCTGATGGGCCTGCTCAACGCGCAGGGTCGCTTTGCACTCACCGCGTTCTCGCCGCTGCTGTTCAACATCGCCCTGATCGCTGCGAGCACAACACTCCTGCTGTGGCACGTCGACGCGACCGTCGCCGCGTGGATATTGGCGGCCTCCGTCGGCATCGCCGGCCTGTTGCAGCTCCTGATGCTGCTGTCGCAGCGAAGTGCGCGTCTGGCGACACCGTTGCGCGTGAGCTTCGACAAGGACATGCGCGGCTTCTTCGCCAAGGCGATCCCGGGCATGATCGCGAGCTCCGGCCCGCAATGGCTGATGGTTGCCGGCGCGATCATCGCCTCCGCCACGCCGGCCGCGGTCTCCTGGCTCTATTTCGCCAACCGCTTGATCGAGCTGCCGCTTGGCATTGTCGGCGTCGCCATGGGTACGGTGCTGGTGCCGGAGCTGACGCGCGCGGTGAGGAGCGGTCACCGTGACGCGGTTGCGTATGCGGAATCGCGTGCGCTGGAACTCGCGACCGGGCTGGCATTGCCGGCGACGCTCGGCCTGATCGTGCTGGCCGAGCCGATCGTGCGGCTGCTGTTTGAACACGGCGCCTTTGGCGCGGAGGACAGCGCGACCACGGCGCGCGCCCTGATGTGGCTGGCGCTGGGACTGCCGGCGCACGTGCTGATCAAGGCGCTGTCCCCGACCTATTTTGCCCGCAGCGACACGATGACGCCGCTGCTTGCGACCGCGAAAGGGTTCGTGGTCGCGGTCGCGCTCGCGATCCTGCTCGGTCACTTCTTCGGCGCGAGCGGGATCGCCGCCAGCATTGCCGCCGGCGCCTGGAGCAGTGCGATCTCGCTGCTCCGGAAAGGCACGCGTGAATTCGGCTTCTCGGTCGACGCCGCCGCCCGCAAGCGGCTGCCGCGAATCGTGCTCGCCGCGCTCGCCATGGGCGGCCTGCTGTGGCTGACCGCGGGCCTCTTGCCTTCACAGGCCCATGGGCTCATCCGCTTCATTGCGCTGGGATCACAGATCGCCGCCGGAATCGTCGTCTATGGCTTGCTCCTGCAAATCCTCCGCGTCGCGTCCTGGCGCGAGGCGGCCGGTGCCTTGAAGCGCCCCGCCCAGCCCGATCCCGGCGCCTGAAGTCAGCGAAATTCCCTTGACGGGGCAGCGCCGCTGTTGGAAACGACGCCCCGTATCTTGCAGGGAAGCTGCCATGCCATTCGTTGAACGGGTTTTTTCGGGCGTCCAGCCGACGGGCAATCTGCACCTCGGCAATTATCTCGGCGCAATCGTCAACTTCGTGAAGATGCAGGAAACCCACAACTGCATCTATTGCGTCGTCGACATGCACGCGATCACGCAGGGCGTGGACGTCTGGGGCGGACCAGTCGAGCTCGCGCGCAACACCCGCGAGGTGACCGCGGCGTTCATCGCCAGCGGCATCGATCCGAGCAAGCACATCGTGTTCAACCAGAGCCAGGTCTCGGGCCACGCCGAGCTCGCCTGGATCTTCAACTGCGTCGCGCGCATGGGCTGGCTCGGCCGTATGACCCAGTTCAAGGAGAAGGCCGGCAAGGACCGCGAGAACGCCTCCGTCGGTCTGTTCGACTATCCCGTGCTGATGGCGGCTGACATTCTGCTCTACCGCGCCACCCACGTGCCGGTCGGCGAGGACCAGAAGCAGCATCTCGAGCTGTCGCGCGACATCGCGCAGAAGTTCAACAACGACTTCGCTGAGTCGATCCGCAACCTCGGCGCCAATGACGGCCTGTTCTTCCCGCTGCCGGAACCCTTGATCACGGGCCCGGCGACGCGCGTGATGAGCTTGCGCGACGGCACCAAGAAGATGTCGAAGTCGGATGCGTCGGATAATTCGCGCATCAATCTGACCGACGACGCCGACACCATCGCGCAGAAGGTCCGCAAGGCCAAGACCGACCCGGAGCCGCTGCCGACCGAGGAGAAGGGTCTGGAAGCGCGTCCCGAGGCCGACAATCTCGTCGGTATCTTCGCCGCGCTCTCCGGCCGCTCCAAGGCCGACGTGCTCAGGGATTTCGGCGGCGGCCAGTTCTCCAGCTTCAAGAACGCGCTGGTGGATTTGTGCGTCACGAAGCTCGCGCCGATTGCCGGCGAGATGAAGCGCCTCGTCGCCGACCCCGGCCATATCGACGCGATCCTGAACGATGGCGCCGACCGCGCGCGCGCGATTGCCGACGAGACCATGACGCTCTCGAAGGACATCGTGGGCTTCATCCGTCGGCGCTGATAATAAGTTCGCGAAAACGCGGCCGACGCCACGGCGCCGGCTCGCTTCTGCTCTCCCCAAGTACGACGGAGTGTGGCAGCATGTCAGCGTGGACATTCCGGGACATGCATGACCAGCAAGCGACTTTGCTTCGAGCCGGGTCACAAGCCCAAATGCCTCGTCATCGTCGACGACACCGCCGAATGGGATCGCGCGGTCTATTACGCCAGCCGCTGGGCGATTCGGGCCGGTGGCGGCGTGGTGATGCTCCGCATCATCGAGCCCGAACAGCAGAGCCAGGAATGGCTGGGGGTCGCCGACATCATGCGCGCCGAAGCGCATGAGGCGGCCGAAGCCGCGCTCGACCGTGCCGCCGGCCGCGCCAACGGCATCGCCGCGATCACGCCGGAACGGGTGATCCGCGAAGGCGCTGCGATGGAACAGCTGCTGGCGGTGATCGACGAGGACCCCGACATCGCCATGCTGGTGCTCGCCGCGAACCCGGGCGCGGAAGGCCCGGGGCCATTGGTCGCGCTGCTCGCGCACGCGCTGGGCACGTTCCCGGTGCCGGTGACGGTCATTTCCGGCGCGCTCAGCGACCAGAGCGTGGATTCGCTGTCCTAGACTGCTGCTCGTTCGCCTCGCCCCGTTAGCCGGCAGAGGGAAGAAGCGGGTACCCTAACCCGCTGATATAACAGGTGAACGGCCAGCTTACCCCTTGACCGTGCGTTCGCCGTCGCCATCTGCTAGTGGATAGAGCACGCGCCGGCCTTGAACCGGCGACGTCTGGAGAAAACCATGTTCATTCAAACCGAAGCCACCCCCAATCCCGCCACGCTGAAGTTCATTCCCGGCCGCGTCGTGGTCGACGGCGGACCGATGGAATTTGCCAACCGCGAATCGGCCGCACGCTCGCCGCTCGCCGAAAAGCTGTTCGAAGTCCCCGGCGTCACCGGCGTGTTCTACGGCTCGGACTTCATCACCGTGACCAAGGCGAACGGTGAATGGCAACAGCTCAAGCCCGCGATCCTCGGCGCCATCATGGAGCACTACATGTCCGGCGCGCCGCTGCTCGCCGACGGTGCGGCCGCGAGCGATGTCGATCTCGACGAAGAGGACGAGTTCTTTGACGAAGCCGATGCCGAGACGGTCGACATGATCAAGGATCTGATCGAGACCCGCGTGCGGCCAGCGGTCGCCAATGACGGCGGCGACATCACTTTCCGCGGCTTCAAGGATGGTATCGTCTATCTCAACATGAAGGGCTCCTGCGCCGGCTGCCCGTCATCGACCGCGACGCTCCAGCACGGCATCCAGAACCTGCTCAAGCACTTCGTCCCCGACGTGGTCGAAGTCCGGCCGATGTAGGCTGGGGCCGCAAAGGCGTGGACGGCCGGGACAAGCCCGGCCATGATGACGAGCATTCCATGACGGATGGTGCTACCACCGTTCCATGCTGATCCTTGCCATCGATACCGCGCTGGAAGCGTGCGCGGTTGCCGTTCTCGACACCGATGCCGGCCAGCTCCTCGCGCAGGAGCAGCTTCTGATGAAGCGCGGCCACGCCGAAGCGCTGATGCCGATGATCGCGCGCGTGATGCAGTCAGCCAACCTCGCCTTCACAGCGCTCGAGCGCATCGCGGTCACCATGGGCCCCGGAAGTTTCACCGGCCTGCGCGTCGGCATTTCGGCCGCCCGCGGCCTTGCGCTTGCTGCGAAGCGGCCCGCCGTCGGCCTGACCACCTTGTCGGCCTATGCCGCCGCCGTCGTCGGCCAGAGCGGAGCGGCGCCGGTGATCTCGGCGATCGACGCGCGGCACGACCACGTCTATTTCCAGATCGTGGCCGGTGACGGCAGTCAGCTGGTGCGGCCGGGCGTCGCTCCCATCGACGAGGCGATCGCGGCGTCGCAATTCGGCGCGCCGCATCTGGTCGGCAATGCCGCGAAGATCCTCGCCGAGCGCTGGCCGAAAGATATGCCGCAGCCGGTCGCGGTCGACGCGCAGCCCGCGCCCGACATCGGCTGGGTCGCATGGCTTGGCGCCGCCGCCGATCCCGCGACAAATCCGGCGCGGCCGTTCTATCTGCGGGCGCCCGACGCAAAGCCGCCCGCACAACTGCCGCTTGCAGCACAAGCCGCAAGCTCACGATGAAATGGTTGTCGGAATGGTGGCGCGGCGGTACGGCCGTCGTCGAGCCGGCTGTCGCGCGCGACGTCGCACGGCTTGCGCAACTCCACGGCGCCTCCTTCGCGCGCGGTTGGGGCGAAGGCGAGTTCGAGAGCATGCTCAGCGAGCGCAACACGCTGGTGCACCGGTTGCGGCTCGGCCGCAAGACCGTGGGCTTCGCGGTGTCGCGGATCGGCGCAGACGAAGCAGAGATTCTCTCGATCGCGGTCGATCAGGCCCATCGCGGCCGCGGCCTCTCTCGCACGCTGCTGATGACCCATCTCGGCCACCTGGCAGGACGCGGCGTGCGCACAATATTTCTTGAGGTCGAGGAAAATAACCAGCCGGCGCGGCGGCTCTACGACCGAGCCGGATTCATGGTGGTCGGACGCCGCGAACGCTACTATAAGCAGCCGAACGGGGAACAATTGAACGCACTTCTGATGCGACGTGACTTGTCGTAACATTGATGGCAGAAAGCGCCCCGTCAGGCGGACATCACATGACTGGTCTTAAACCTTCCCCCGCTTCCAAGGCGTCCGGCATCGAGGCGCGCTGTGCCGCCACAGGCATGCGCATGACCGAGCAGCGTCGTGTCATCGCCCGCGTGCTCGCGGAGGCGGTCGATCATCCCGATGTGGAGGAACTATATCGCCGCTGTGTCGCGGTCGACGACAAGATCTCGATCTCGACCGTGTATCGGACCGTCAAGCTGTTCGAAGATGCGGGCATCATCGAGCGCCATGATTTCCGCGAAGGCCGCGCGCGCTACGAGCAGATGCGCGACAGCCATCACGACCACCTCATCAACCTGCGCGACGGCAAGGTGATCGAGTTCACCTCCGAGGAGATCGAGAAGCTCCAGGCGGAGATCGCCCGCAAGCTCGGCTACAAGCTGGTCGATCATCGGCTCGAACTCTATTGCGTCCCGCTCGACGACGACAAACCCACAAGTTAAGTGGCGATCGATCTCGTCATCTTCGATTGCGACGGCGTGCTCGTGGACAGCGAGGTGATCTCCTGTCGCGCGCATGCAGATGTGCTGTCGAGGCACGGCTATCCGATCACATCGGAGCAGGTGCTGGTCCGCTTCCTCGGCGTATCCGAGAAAGATGCACGGCGAATGGTCGAACAGGAGATCGGCCGCAATCTTCCCGATGATCTCGAAAGCCAAGTGAATGCTGCGACGCTGCAATTTTATGCCAGCGATTTGCAGCCGATCACCCATGTGGCCGCAGCGATTGGCGCAATCGATTTGCCCAAATGCGTTGCGTCGAGCGGCACGCCGGAGAAGATCCATCATGGCCTGACCTGCGCCGGTCTCTACGATCTGCTTGCGCCGAACATCTTTTCCGCGAGCCAGGTCGCGCGCGGCAAGCCCGCGCCCGATCTTTTTCTGTTCGCCGCCGCGCAGATGAAAGTCGCGCCGGAGCGGTGCCTCGTGATCGAGGACAGCGTCCCCGGGGTGACCGGCGCGCATGCCGCCGGGATGACCGTGCTGGGCTTTCACGGTGGCAGCCATTGCCCGCCGGGCCACGCTGAAAGGCTCCGGGCCGCCGGGGCCGGATTGACGTTCGACGATATGCGGCAATTGCCGGAGCTGGTCCGGCGGGTCGCGGCGGACACCCTGGCGGGCTGATTCAGGGTATTTTCTGAGTGCAGCTGGCGGCTGCCGGGACACGCACACGCCCGGAATCCCGAGGTTTTGGCGGGATTCCGCACTTCCCGCCAGCGCTCGCCCCGGAATGACAGCCCAAAGGGCGCCAATCGCTGGATTTTCGCCTCCCCAGCCTATATCTGAGGGCGGTCCTCCACCTCAATTCCGGATTCCATGACGCCGCCGCGCAAGCTGCACATCAAATCATATGGCTGCCAGATGAACGTCTACGATGCCCAGCGCATGGTGGACACGCTGGCCCCGGAAGGATTCGTGGAGACGGCCAGCGCTGATGACGCCGACCTCGTCATCCTCAACACCTGCCATATCCGCGAGAAGGCCTCGGAAAAGGTCTATTCGGAGCTCGGCCGCCTGCGCGTCGCCAAGGACGCCGCCGCGCGCGACGGGCGTACCATGCAGATCGCGGTCGCAGGCTGCGTGGCACAGGCCGAGGGCGAGGAGATCGTGCGCCGTGCACCCGCGGTCGACGTCGTGGTGGGACCGCAGAGCTATCATCATTTGCCGCAGCTGTTGAAGCGCGCCGGCAATGAAGGCCGCGCCATCGAGACCGAATTCCCGGCTCAGGACAAGTTCGGCTTCCTGGCCCAGCCCAAGCCCGGCGCGATCCGCGCCCGCGGCATTTCCGCTTTCGTCACGGTGCAGGAAGGCTGCGACAAGTTCTGCACCTTCTGCGTCGTGCCTTACACGCGTGGCTCGGAAGTCTCGCGGCCGGTGACAAAGATCGTCGACGACGTGAAGCGGCTCACCGAGAACGGCGTGCGCGAGCTCACGCTGATCGGACAGAACGTCAACGCCTATCACGGCGAGGGACCGGACGGAAAAAGCTGGCCGCTCGGCAGGCTGCTGGAGCACCTCGCGGCGCTCCCGGGCGTCGCGCGGCTGCGTTATTCGACCAGCCATCCGCGCGATGTCGATGACAGTCTGATTGCAGCCCATCGCGATCTCCATGCCTTGATGCCGTTCGTGCACCTGCCGGTGCAGTCGGGCTCGGACCGGATTCTGGCTGCCATGAACCGGAAACATACCGCCGATGATTATCGGCGTGTCGTCGACCGTTTCCGGTCCGCACGCCAAGACATTGCTTTCTCATCAGATTTTATCGTCGGCTTCCCCGGCGAGAGCGAGCAAGATTTTCTCGCGACCCTCGCGCTTGTCACGCAAATCGGCTACGCTGCGGCATATTCGTTCAAATACTCCGCCCGGCCGGGAACGCCGGCCGCGGACATGCAGGAGACGGTGTCCCCCTCCGAGATGGACCAGCGATTGGAGCGGCTCCAGGAACTGATCGACAGCCAGCAATCGGCCTTCAACAAGGCTGCGATTGGCTCAACGGTCGATGTGCTGTTCGAGCGCCCGGCCCGCAAGGACGGCCAGATCGTCGGCCGCACCGCCTTCCTCCAGCCCGCGCATGTGATGGCCTCCCCGGACATCATCGGACAGATCCTGCCGGTCCGGATCGACAGTCTCGAACGCTACAGCTTCCTCGGTGAGCTCGCCATGGCGCACGAGCCCGCTTTATCGCCCATCGCCACTGGAGCCTGAACCCTTGCCCAAAAGCGCATCGGATTCGTCTTCTTCCATCGCTCCCAGCCGCAAATTTGACCGCGACATGCAGGTTCCGCCCGAGACCCAGGTCGTCATCGATTTCGACGACAACCGCGCCGCGTCCGCGCTAGTTGGCCCTTATGGCCAGCATCTGGCACAGATCGAACGGCGGCTTGGCGTCGTCGTCGATTCCAAGGGCAACCACATCACGATTGGCGGCTCGCGCGACGGCTGCGATGCCGCGCGCCGGGTGCTGGAGACGCTCTACGCCCAGGCCGTGAAGGGACAGGATCTCGACCAGGGCGAGGTCGAGGGCGCGATCCGTGCCGTGATCGCGCAGGGCTCGCTGTTCGAGTTCGATGCCAAGTCGGCCAAATCCACCTTCGACAGCATCAATCTGCGCAAGCGCCCGGTGCGTGCGCGCACGGCGGCGCAGGATTCCTATATCCGCGCGCTGAAGCGCCACGAGCTGGTGTTCGGCATCGGCCCCGCCGGCACCGGCAAGACCTGGCTCGCGGTCGCGCATGCCGCGCAGCTATTCGAGCGCAAGGAAGTCGACAAGATCATCCTGTCGCGCCCGGCGGTGGAAGCCGGCGAGCGGCTCGGCTTTTTGCCCGGCGATCTCCGCGAGAAGGTCGATCCTTATCTCCGCCCGATCTACGACGCGCTCTATGACCTGATGGACGCGCGCATTGTCGAGCGCGCGCTGCAGACCGGCGAGATCGAGATCGCGCCACTCGCCTTCATGCGCGGTCGCACGCTGACCAACGCGGCCATCATCCTGGACGAGGCGCAAAACACCACGTCCATGCAGATGAAGATGTTCTTGACCCGCCTTGGCGAGAACAGCCGCATGATCGTCACCGGCGATCCCTCGCAGATCGACTTGCCGAACGGCCAGACCTCGGGCCTCGCCGAGGCGACGCGCCTGCTGAGCGGCGTCGAAGGCATTGCGCAAGTTCATTTCAAGGCCGAAGACGTGATCCGCCACGAGCTCGTGGCGCGGATCGTCTCCGCCTACGAAGGGTCGCCGCAGCGGCCGGCCGCCGGTAAATCCTGACGAGACAGCAACCGGACCATATGGGCGCGGACACGGCGCCCCTTCGTTCGGAACAAGGACAATGTCACACCCCAACCTTCCCATCACCGAGGTCCTCGTCGTCGCCGATTGCTGGCAGCGGGAGCCCGAATCCGAAGCCGTGATCCAGCGCGCCGTGGCGGCCGCCGCCGAGAATGTCGACGAAGACGTTGCGGAGGCGGAAGTGGCGGTGATGCTGACCGATGATGCCGGCATCCGCACCCTGAACAGCAACTGGCGCGGCATCGACAAGCCGACCAACGTGCTGTCGTTTCCCGCGCTGCAGCCGGAAGGCGACTGGAAGCCTGGCGATGCGCCGCGCATGCTGGGCGACATCGCGATCGCCTACGAGACCATGCGGCGTGAGGCGGACGAGGAACAAAAGCCGTTCGATCATCATTTGAGCCATCTCGCCGTGCACGGTTTCCTGCATCTGGTCGGCTACGACCACGAAAACGAAGACGACGCCGAGGAAATGGAAGCGCTCGAACGAGAGATCCTGGCTCATCTCGGCATTCCCGACCCCTATGCCGACCGCCCAGGGACGCATTGAGATGCCGGATTCGGACCCGACTCACGACAATCCGCGCAACACGGCCAATTTACCGGTCGTGGTGACCTCAGGCGAGGTGATGCGCCCGACCGCGGAGGGCTGGCTGCTGCGTGCCATTCGCAGCCTGTTCGGCTGGAAGGCAGGTTCGGTGCGCGACGACCTCCAGGTCGTGCTCGACGCCACGACGCCCGACGACACCGGCTTCTCGACGGTCGAGCGCACCATGCTGCGCAACATCCTCGGCCTGCACGAGCGTCGCATCGCCGACGTCATGGTGCATCGCGCCGACATCGTCGCGGTCAAGCGCGACATCCCGCTCGGCGAGTTGATGGACCGTTTCGAGAGCGCCGGCCATTCGCGCCTCGTGGTCTACAACGAGACGCTCGACGATCCCGTCGGCATCGTCCATATCCGCGATCTGCTCGCCTTCATGACCGCGCGTGCGCGCGTGTCGGGGGTCACGAAAACCAAGCGCAAGAAACCGCTGCCGGCCGGGCTCGATCTGCGTACGGTCGATCTCGCGCTGCCGCTCGAGGAAGCGCGCATCATCCGCAAGCTGCTCTACGTGCCGCCGTCGATGCGGGCGATCGACCTGCTTGCGCAGATGCAGGCCACCCGCATCCATCTGGCGCTGGTGGTCGACGAATATGGCGGCAGCGACGGCCTGGTCTCGCTCGAGGACATCGTCGAGCAGATCGTCGGCGAGATCGACGACGAGCATGACAGCGACGAGCCGCCCTCGATCGTGCGGTTGCCCGACAACGCCTTCATCGCCGACGCCCGCGCCAGCCTCGACGACGTCCGCACCGTGATCGGCGAGGACTTCGTCACCGGCGAGGCCGGCGAGGAAGTGGAGACGCTGGGCGGCTATCTCGTCAGCTTCGTCGGGCGCCTGCCGGTGCGCGGCGAGGTGATCTCGGGCCCCGGCCATTACGAGATCGAGGTGCTCGATGCCGATCCGCGCCGGGTCAAGCGACTGCGGATCTCGACGCGAAAGGAGCGTCCCGCGCCGCGCACCCAGCGCGAGAGCCGGCGCCGCGAGGCTGCGCCGGATGGCAGCCAGCCGACGGCCAGCGACACGCCCACCCCGCCGCCAAGCGACGGGACCGGTCCGCAGTGAGCCCTTTCCAGCGATTTCGCCAGATCGCGCTTGCCATCATCCTGACCTGGGGATGGAAGCGCGCGCTCGTCGCGATGGCTGCCGGCGCGCTCTCGGTGCTGGCGCTGGCGCCGTTCAACGCCTTCCCGGTACTGTTCATCACCTTCCCGGTGTTGGTCTGGCTGATCGACGGCGCCGGCGCCGGACGATATCGCGGCGTCCCCGCCGCGGCGCTTACCGGCTACTGGTTCGGCCTCGGCTATTTCGTGCCCGGCCTCTACTGGATCGGCTACGCCTTCTTCGTCGACGCCGATGTATTCGCCTGGCTGACGCCGTTCGCCGTGCTGGGCCTGCCGGCCTATCTGTCGATCTTCACGGCAATGGGCTTTGCGCTCGCCCGCCTGCTCTGGACCAAGAACGCGACGCGCGTGCTTGCGCTCGCGGCAAGCCTCACCATCACGGAATGGCTGCGGGGTCATGCGCTGACCGGCTTTCCCTGGAACGCGTTCGGCTATGCGCTGTCCGAGCCGCTGCCGCTGGCACAAACGGCGTCGCTGATCGGCCTGTGGGGCATGACGTTCCTGACGGTTGCGATCTTCGCAAGCCCCGCGGCGCTGATCGACCGCACGCCCGATCGCCGCCTGGCGTGGCGCGCACCGGCCGCGGCCCTGGCGCTCCTGCTGGTCATGAGTATCTTCGGCGCGATCCGCCTGTCGCTGCATCCGACCACGATGGTCGCGGGCCCCAAATTGCGCCTGATGCAGCCGGATCTCCAGCAGGACGCGAAATTCAACTACGCCGCCAAGGCGGAGGTGATGAAGAAATATCTGGCCTTGTCGGACCGCGCCTCCGGACCGCAATCGACCGGCGTGCGCGATGCCACCATCCTGATCTGGCCGGAATCCGCCTTTCCGTTCTTCCTGACTCGCGAAGCCGATGCGATGGCGCAAATCGCGGAGCTTCTGCCCAAGGGCACGGTGCTGATCACGGGCTCTGTCCGCGCGCCCGACCTGCCGCGGGGCACGCCGATCACACGCGCCTATAATTCGATCTACGTGATCGACCACGACGGCAGCGTGCTCTCTATGTACGACAAGCTGCATTTGGTGCCGTTCGGCGAGTTTCTTCCCTACCAGGGCCTGATGGAGAAGCTCGGTTTCGAGCAACTCACGCGTGTGCGCGGCGGCTTCATTGCCGGCACCGTGCGCCATGCGCTGCCGGTCCCCGGCGCGCCGTCCGCGCTGCCGCTGATCTGCTACGAAGCAATCTTTCCCGGCGAGGTGGCCGGACGCAATGAACGTCCGGGCTGGATCGTGAATCTCACCAATGACGGTTGGTTCGGAATTTCGACCGGTCCCTACCAACACCTCGAACAGGCGCGGATGCGCGCGATCGAGCTCGGATTGCCGCTAGTTCGCTCCGCCAATACCGGCGTTTCCGCAGTGATCGATCCGGTGGGACGCATCGTCGCCAGCCTCGGTCTCGGGATCGAAGGCATTTTGGATGCAAATCTGCCCGCCGCGATCCCGCCGACTATCTATGCGCGCGTGGGCGATGTCCCCGCGGCCATGTTTGTCGCGCTCGCCGTGTTTCTGGCGGTCCGCCGACGTGTTGCCAAACGGCGTCCCTGATCACGCAGCCGCGGCCGATAGCTTTTGACAACCGTAGTCCCACGGTTGACAGACTGCACGCGGCCTCCTCATTCTGCACCGGCTGCAAAAGACAGTGGGTATTGCTAAATTTCTCCGCAATGTTTCCCAATAACAGGGTCTGATTTTGACGTTGCTTACACCTCAGGCATTCCTGATTGCGCCGAAGGTGATGTTTGGAGGGCTGAGGAAATGTCGAAAGCGCCCAACCCTGTTGACAAATATGTCGGCAGTCGCGTGCGGATGCGCCGCATCATGTTGGGCATGAGCCAGGAAAAGCTCGGTGAAGCTTTGGGCCTGACTTTCCAACAAGTTCAGAAATACGAGAAGGGCACAAACCGGGTCGGCGCGAGCCGCATCCAGCAAATTGCCGAAATTCTCCAGGTGCCGGTGTCCTTCCTGTTCGAGGGCGGTCCGAGCGGCGTGGCGGGGCCGGACGGCTTCGCAGAAGGCGCATCGCCGTCTTACGTCTCGGATTTCCTCGCGACTTCCGAAGGACTCGCTTTGACCAAGGCGTTCACCCGAATCACCGATTCGAAGATGCGCCGCTCGATCGTCGATCTCGTCGAGCAGATTGCGGCCCGCGAAGGCCCCGACAAGCGCTGACGCGCCATCTCAATCCGATTTGAGACTGCGTCAAATCTGGCCTATGTCGTCATTTGTGGCCGCGCTTTGATGCGCGTCCTCCTTGATGATGCGATTCAAAGGCACAGATGCGCCCATGGCCAGCTCCAATTGGTTCGATTCTCAAACTATTCTCGATGGCATCCGCCGCTGGGTGGAGGTCGAGACGCCAACGGACACGCCTGAACAGGTCAACAAGCTCGTCTCGATGGTCGCGGAGCAATACCGCGATCTCCCTGTTACGCTCGAGCGCATCGCCGGTGTCGATGGTTGCGGCGATCATCTCGTGGCGCGCTCGACCTGGGGCCAGGACCGGCCGGGCATCCTGGTGCTGAGCCACCTCGATACCGTTCACCCCATGGGATTCATCGAGCGCCTGCCGTTCAAGGTCGAAGGCGACAGCGCGTTCGGTCCCGGCATCTACGACATGAAGGGCGGCGCCTACATCGCCCACCACGCCTTTCGCGCGCTTTGCGCCACGGCCGATCGCCGGCCGCTCGGCATCACCCATCTGTTCACTTCGGACGAGGAGATCGGCAGCCCCACCTCTCGCGCACTCATCGAGACCGAAGGGCGCAAGGCGAAGTACGTGCTGGTGACGGAGCCGGCGCGCGAGGGCGGCAAGATCGTCACCGGTCGCAAGGGCGTCGGGCGATTCGAAGTGTTCATCAAGGGCGTGCCCGCGCATGCCGGCACGCGGCCCCAGGATGGCCGCAGCGCGATCCGCGAGCTTGCCAACGTCATCCTGGCGCTGGAGGCGATGAACGATCTGGCGCGCGGCGTCACCGTCAATGTCGGCGTGGTGCGCGGCGGCACGCGGCCCAACGTGACGCCGGAAGAAGCCTATGCTGAAATCGATCTGCGCGTGCCGAGCTTCAAGGACGCGGATGAATTCGTCGGCAAGATCCTCGCTTTGACATCGAAGACAGATGGCGTCACCGTCAAGGTCACGGGCGGGCTCAATCGTCCGCCTTACGAGAAGAGCAATGCAGGCGCTTCGCTGTACGAACATGCAAAGACGGTTGCCACGGAGATCGGCTTCGATCTGGTGGACGTTCACACCGGCGGCGGCTCGGACGGCAATTTCACCGCCGCCCACACCGCGACGCTCGACGGGCTCGGCGTCGACGGCAAGGGCGCGCACACCCATTATGAGCAGCTCTATGTCTCGTCGCTCGCACCGCGCGCGCGGCTGCTCCACCGCCTCTACCAGACGCTACGATGAGTGAGCGCAAATCAGATCCGGATCGCGAGGACAGCGAGCGCGCCTTCTTCGGACGCCGCAAGGGCCACAAGCTCAGGCAGCACCAGGCCGAGCTGATCGATCATCTGCTGCCGCGTCTTGCGCTCGCCATCGACCGCGCAGCACCGGCGGATGCCCGCGAGATCTTCGCCCCCGCAGCCGACGATTTGCGGCTCGAGATCGGCTTCGGCGGCGGCGAGCATCTTGCGGCGGAAGCGCAGACCTTCGCCACAACCGGCTTCATTGGCTGCGAGCCTTACGTCAACGGCATGGCGAAGATCCTCGCGCAGATCGAGGCCGCCGAGATCGGCAACATCCGCCTGTTCGCAGGCGATGCCGCCGAGCTCCTGGCCTGGCTGCCGGAAGCTTCGCTGTCGCGGATTGACCTGATCCATCCCGATCCCTGGCCGAAACGGCGGCACTGGAAGCGGCGCTTCGTCCAGGACCGGACCATCGCCGCGATGGCGCGCGTGCTGAAAGCCGGCGCCGAATTTCGTTTCGTCTGCGACATCGACGATTACTGCGCCTGGACGCTGTCGCATCTGTCGCGCTCGCAGGACTTTGTCTGGCTCGCGGAGCGCGCCGATGATTTTCGCCTGCCGTGGGCCGGATACACGATGACGCGCTACGGCCGAAAGGCCACGCGCGAGGGGCGCAAGGCGGCGTATCTGCGGTTCAGGCGGGTCTAGATCGTCTGCCGGTTGCGCCAGAAATTCACGACGCGCTCGGCGGTCGTCGGCATCAAGCGCGTGAAATTCGCGCGCGCCTGCTCAAGATCGGCATCGGCTGGCGTGCGATTCGGGCCGTGCCACATCAGGATCAGCGCCCGCACCGTCGGCCAGCTGACATTCAGCACACGCCCCAGAACCAGGATTGGATCGTAGCGGTCGCCCGTGATCAGGCGGTCGAGGACCGAGAGGCGGACTCCGGACATCGCCGAGAGCGAAGCGATCGCCTCCTCGTATTTGTAGGCCTTCGCGAAGCCAAACAGCGCGCTCTCGCCAAGATGGCCCCCGCGATGCAAGGCCAGCACCGTACGTTGCGCTCCCGAGAAATCGCGACGCGGGCCCGGCGGCAGCGTGGCTTCCTCGATGGCCGCCATGGCGCGCGTGATCTCGACCTGGCGCACGGGATTGACCACGCTCGAGAGGCGACGGCGGATGACGTCGAGCGTACCGTCGAGAAGCTGTTTCAGGTTCTCACCCGAAAGATCGCTGCGCTGGCCGATCCTGAGCGTCAGCACGCCATCCTGCGCGGCACGCTTGATCAGCTCCGAATAGCTGCCAAGCGAGAACACCGCGCCGGCATTGCCCGCGGCGCGGCGCACCACGTCGCGATCGCCGCGCTCGACCAGCACGTCGGTGATGACAGCCGACAGCGTGGGGCGTTCGCTCATCGCCAGCAGATGTCCCTGGCCCTTCAGTCGCGCGATTTCGACGAGAGCGGCGTCGTCGAGCACGGGCGAATGGCGCAGCACGGGGCCCGCCACCGCGATTTCGTTTTCGCGCGCGAGCTCGCTCACGAGACGCCGCGGCGCGTTGTTCAGGCGCGAGAAGCGTTCGGCGAGATCGACGCGCGAGGCGAGCTCGGCATGCGGGACGAGATCGATCAGCAGATTGTCGAAGAGATCGATGACATCGGGACGGAGGTTCTCGGCGTCCTGAAAGAACAGTTGGGAAATGGCATGCGCGATCTCGCCGCGACGCCGCGGGTCGCCGCGTTTGACGATATCGTCCAGTCCGGGAATGAGCGACGTGGCAACGGTCATGAAAACGCAAACTCGTAGGGGGCACGCCGCGGGTACGCCCTGGTCCAAGCCGCCCCACAATCAGGGAATCTAGGCCTTGGAGGTGAAGGAAGCGTTGCGCCAGCGGGCCGCACAGCGGGCGCAAAAAGCCTCGCGCGCCGTGCAATGGGCCTTGTCCGAGAGGGCGGAAAGGGCTATATCACCGGCAATTCATCTTCTCATACGATCCGCGTAGTGAGAGTGGGCCCGAAAGGACCCGCTCTTTTTTATTACCTGAACGCGGCCTGGTGGAAGATGTGCGGCCCGCCGATCTGTCGGGAGAGTTCCGAAGCGGGCTTGAAAGCTTAACCAAGCCTTAACCATACCGAGCGCCTTGACCTCTGACATGACCGAACCGAACCCTGGTTCCACGGATGCCGAATTGCTGGCCGAGCCGAGGCTCGTGGTCGAGCCGGGCGTCGCGGCGCGGGTGTCCGCGGTCGCGGGGCCGGTGCTCGAAGGCATGGGCTACCGCCTGGTGCGGATCCGCATTTCCGGGGAATCCGGCTGCACCGTGCAGGTTATGGCAGAGCGGCCGGACGGCTCGATGCAGATCGAGGATTGCGAGGCGATCTCGCGGGCACTGTCGCCCGTGCTCGACGTCGCCGATCCCGTCGATCGCGCCTATCGGCTGGAAATCTCCTCACCGGGGATCGACCGCCCGCTGGTGCGCCGCTCCGATTTCGAGCGTTATGCCGGCCATCTGGTGAAGGTCGAAATGGCTGTCGCCCATGAGGGGCGGAAGCGGTTCCGCGGCACGATCGGCCCCGTCGAAGGCGACCGCGTGCATCTGCATCGCGACGACATCAAGGCGGGCGAGGCTGCCGACGTTCTCCTGACGATGGAAGACATCGCCGAGGCACGGCTGGTGCTGACGGACGAGCTGATCGCGGAATCCATGCGCCGCGGCAAGGCCCAGGCCCGCGAAATGCGCCGCAATCTCGGCCTCGAGCCGCCGGCGGCGCCGCACGCCAGCATCAGCGAAAAAACGACCAAGAACACCAAGCCGACTAAGAAACCGACGCCGGCCGCGACGAAGAAGCCGGCTCCGACCAATACCAAGAAACATCGCCTGGCCGCCGAACGCGCGCGACGGGGCGAAATCGATCCTGACGAAGGAGACTAGCCATGGCAGTCAGCGCCAATCGACTTGAATTGCTTCAGATCGCCGACGCCGTTGCGCGCGAGAAATCGATCGACCGCGGCATCGTCATCGCGGCGATGGAGGATGCCATCGCCAAGGCGGCGCGGGCCCGCTACGGCAGCGAGACCGACGTTCACGCCGAGATCGACCCGAAGAAGGGCGAGCTGCGGCTGTCGCGCCACATGCTGGTGGTCGAGACGGTCGAAAACCATTCCAACCAGATTTCGCTGGTGGATGCGCAGCGCGCCAATCCCGGTGCCCAGGTCGGCGACACCATCGCCGACACCCTGCCGCCGCTGGAATATGGCCGCATCGCCGCGCAATCCGCCAAGCAGGTGATCGTGCAAAAGGTGCGCGAAGCCGAGCGCGACCGGCAATATATGGAATTCAAGGACCGCATCGGCGACATCGTCAACGGCGTCGTCAAGCGCGTCGAATATGGCAGTGTGATCGTCGATCTCGGCCGCGGCGAGGCCATCATCCGCCGCGACGAGATGCTGCCGCGCGAAGTGTTCCGCAACGGCGACCGCGTCCGCGCCTACATCTTCGATGTCCGCCGCGAGACCCGCGGGCCGCAGATCTTCCTCTCCCGCACCCATCCGCAGTTCATGGCAAAGCTGTTCGCGCAGGAAGTGCCCGAGATCTATGACGGCATCGTCGAGATCAAGGCGGTCGCCCGCGATCCCGGCTCGCGCGCAAAAATCGGCGTGATTTCTCGTGATTCCTCGGTCGATCCGGTCGGCGCCTGCGTCGGTATGCGCGGTTCGCGCGTGCAGGCGGTGGTGAACGAATTGCAGGGCGAGAAGATCGACATCATCCCCTGGTCGCCCGACATCGCGACCTTCGTGGTCAACGCGCTGGCGCCGGCCGAAGTCTCCAAGGTCGTCATCGACGAAGACCGCGAGCGCATCGAGGTCGTCGTGCCCGACACCAACAACCAGCTCTCGCTGGCGATCGGCCGCCGCGGCCAGAATGTGCGTCTGGCCTCGCAGCTCACCGGCTGGGACATCGACATCCTGACCGAGCAGGAGGAATCGGAGCGCCGCCAGGCCGACTTCGAGAACTCCACCCGCGTCTTCATGGAATCGCTCAATGTCGACGAAGTGGTCGGCCAGTTGCTGGCGTCCGAAGGCTTCACGTCGGTCGAGGAACTCGCGATGGTGGACGTCAAGGAACTCGCCGGCATCGAAGGTTTCGACGAGGAGACCGCGCAGGAACTCCAGAACCGCGCCCGGGAATATCTCGAACAGCTGGAAGCCGAGCTCGAGGCCAGGCGCAAGGAACTCGGCGTCGAGGACGCCGTGAAGGACGTGCCCGGCGTCACCTCGAAGATGCTGGTGAAGTTCGGCGAGAACGACATCAAGACGGTCGACGACCTCGCCGGTTGCGCCACGGACGATCTGGTCGGCTGGACCGAGCGCAAGGAAGGCGGCGAGCAGACCAAATATCCGGGCGCGCTCGATGGCCTGGAGATCTCCCGTGACGATGCTGAAGCGATGATCATGCAGGCCCGCGTCAAGGCCGGATGGATCACCGAGGCCGATCTCGCCAAGCCTGCTGAAGAGGCCGAGGCGACCGAAGATCAGCCGGCTTAGGGCGAAGGAGGATGTCACCCGGATGCTCGCCGATACTGACCCCGAACTCGACCATGGACCGCGGACCGAAAGGTCCGCGACCGTGCGGATGTGTGCGGTCAGCCGCGAGGTCCGGCCGATCGACGAGCTGATCCGCTTCGTCGTCTCGCCGCAAGGGCACATAGTTCCCGATCTCAAGCGCAAGCTGCCCGGACGCGGCATGTGGGTCACCGCCTCGCGCGAGGTGGTTGCGGAAGCCGTTCGGCGTCACCATTTTACGAAAGCCTTCAAGCGCGAGCTGCGCATCCCTCAGACGTTTCCCGCCGACCTCGAGGCGCTCCTGGTCCGGAGCGTGGTCGAAGCCCTTGGGATTGCGGCCAAGGCGCGCCAGATCGTCGCCGGTTTCGGCAAGGTCGAAAGCGCGCTTCGGGAGGGTACGGTCGAGGTCCTGATCCATGCCAGCGACGGGGCCGCGGACGGAATCCGCAAATTGGACATGCTGGCGCGTCAAAATGAGGGAAATCGCGGCGCCAAGCCGGAGATTCCCGTCGTCACTGCACTAAAATCGACAGAATTGGATTTGGCACTTACCCGGTCAAATGTGATACATGCTGCCCTGCTCGCGGGCCCGGCGAGCAAGTCATTCCTGTCACGTAGCCAGATGCTGGTCCGATACCGGATGGCGGACGCTGACAGGACTGCCGAAAAGCCCGGCCAGGATTTCTGAGAGACAACGACCACCCGATAGCACGGTGCGGCAACGCACAAGACAACAAGATCAGGATTAGGACTGCTTAATGGTTGATACCAAGACCCCTGGCGACAAGAAGCTGAGCGTTCCGAGCAAGACGCTATCGCTCAAGCCGCGCGTCGAAACGGGCACCGTGCGCCAGAGCTTCAGTCATGGCCGTAGCAAGCAGGTCGTGGTCGAGAAGCGTGGCAAGCGCCGTGTCGACGGCAGCCCTGAACCGCAGGTGGCCGAAGTGGCGAAGCCCGCGCCGGCCGCCGCGCCCAAGCCTGCCCCGGCACGCCCCGCGCCGCCGCGCAACGCCGGCTCCGGCGTGGTGCTGCGCACGCTGACCGAGGACGAACGTTCCGCCCGCGCCAGCGCGCTGGCCGATGCCAAGGTGCGCGAAGTCGAAGAGCGCCGCCATGCCGAGGAAGAGGCCCAGCGCCGCGCGGTCCGCGAAAGCGCCGAGCGTGCTGATCGTGAGGCCGCCGAAGCCCGCCGCAAGGCCGAGGAGGAGCGTCACCGTCACGAGGAGGAAGCCAAGCGGAAGGCCGAAACCGAGGCCAAGAAGCGTTTTGGCGAAGGCGAGCAGCCGCAATCTGTGGCGCGCCCTGCAACGGGGACCTCGGCCGCTCCTGCAGCGCGGCCCGGAGCGCCGATGGCGCGACCCGGCACAACCACCACGGCACGCCCGGGAACAACGACCGCGCGACCCGGAACGACCACGCAGCGGCCGGGAGGCCCGGTGGGCCGCGCCCCCGCCGTCGCAGCCGGACCGGACGAGGACGACGGTCCGCGCCAGATCCGTCGCGGCCCCGGCGGCGCTGCGCGGCCTGTGGTCGCTCCCAAGCCCACCCACAAGCCCGGCCCGCAGAAGGAGCGCGGCCGCCTGACGGTCGTCACCGCCTTCAATGCCGACGACGTCCGCGAGCGCTCGATCGCCTCGTTCCGCCGCCGCACCCAGCGCCTGAAGGGCCATGCCGCGAACGAGCCGAAGGAAAAGCTCATCCGCGAGGTGGTCATTCCGGAAGCGATCACCATCCAGGAGCTCGCCAACCGCATGTCGGAGCGCGCGGTGGAAATCATCCGCATGCTGATGAAGCAGGGCGCGATCCACAAGATCACCGACGTGATCGATGCCGACACTGCGCAGCTGATCGCCGAGGAGCTTGGTCACACCGTCAAGCGCGTTGCCGCGTCCGACGTTGAAGAAGGCCTGTTCGACGCCATCGACGATTCGACCGACACCGAGCCGCGCTCGCCGGTGGTGACGGTGATGGGTCACGTCGACCACGGCAAGACCTCGCTGCTCGATGCGCTTCGTCATGCCAACGTGGTCTCCGGCGAAGCCGGCGGCATCACCCAGCATATCGGCGCCTATCAGGTGCTGTCGCCCGAAAGCGGCAAGAAGATCACCTTCATCGACACGCCCGGCCACGCCGCGTTCACCGCGATGCGCGCGCGCGGCGCCAAGGTGACCGACATCGTCGTGCTGGTGGTTGCGGCCGACGACGGCGTGATGCCGCAGACGATCGAAGCCATCAACCACGCCAAGGCGGCGCGGGTGCCGATCATTGTTGCCATCAACAAGATCGACAAGCCCGACGCCAAGCCCGAGCGCGTGCGCACCGAGCTGCTCCAGCACGAGGTGCAGGTCGAATCCTTCGGCGGCGAAGTCGTCGATGTCGAAGTGTCGGCGAAGAACAAGACGAATCTCGACAAGCTGCTCGAGATGATCGCGCTCCAGGCCGACATCCTCGACCTCAAGACCAATTCGGATCGTCCGGCCGAAGGCACCGTGATCGAAGCCAAGCTCGATCGTGGCCGCGGTCCGGTCGCGACCGTTCTGGTCCAGCGCGGCACGCTCCGTGTCGGTGACATCATCGTCGCCGGCGCCGAAATGGGCCGCGTCCGCGCGCTGATCTCGGATCAGGGCGAGACGGTGCAGGAGGCAGGTCCATCCGTGCCGGTCGAGGTGCTCGGCTTCAACGGTCCGCCGGAAGCCGGCGATCGTCTCGCCGTGGTCGAGAACGAAGCCCGCGCCCGCCAGGTCACCAGCTACCGCGCGCACCAGAAGCGCGAGAACGCGGCTGCCTCGATCTCCGGCATGCGCGGCTCGCTCGAGCAGATGATGTCGCAGTTGAAGACGGCGGGCCGCAAGGAATTCCCGCTGATCATCAAGGCCGACGTGCAGGGCTCGCTGGAAGCGATCCTCGGCTCGCTGGAGAAGCTCGGCACCGACGAAGTCGCCGCGCGCATCCTGCATGCGGGTGTCGGCGGCATCTCGGAATCGGACGTGACGCTCGCGGAGGGCTTCAACGCCGCGATCATCGGCTTCTCGGTTCGTGCGAACAAGGAGGCCGCTGCGGCCGCCAAGCGCAACGGCATCGAGATCCGCTACTACAACATCATCTACGACCTCGTGGACGACGTGAAGAAGGCCATGAGCGGCCTGCTCGCGCCGACCCTGCGGGAAACCATGCTCGGCAATGCCGCGATCCTGGAGATCTTCAACATCTCCAAGGTCGGCAAGGTCGCCGGCTGCCGCGTCACCGACGGCACCGTGGAACGCGGCGCCAACGTGCGCCTGATCCGCGACAACGTCGTCGTGCACGAAGGCAAGCTGTCGACGCTGAAGCGCTTCAAGGACGAAGTGAAGGAAGTCCAGTCCGGTCAGGAATGCGGCATGGCCTTCGAGAACTATCACGACATGCGCGCCGGTGACGTCATCGAGTGTTACCGCGTGGAGACGATCCAGCGCTCCCTGTAAGTCCAAATCTTACCGAAGCGCCTGGATCTTTTTTGAACTGAATTGCGGGAGTACGATGGCCGGATTTTTTCCGGCCATCCACCCCTCTTCGTTTCAGCAAGACAAATGACAATGCCCGTGTCCCAAAAGCGGGCATGACGAGGTGATTTTCAGACCATGCCCCGCCATCATCAAAAAAAGAGTTCCGCGTCTGGCGGCTCGCAACGTCAGTTGCGGGTCGGCGAGCAGGTTCGCCATGCGATAGCCGAGATTCTGGCGCAAGGCAGCGTGCATGATGCTGACCTCGAAGGTCACATCATCACCGTGCCGGAGGTGCGGATGTCGCCCGACCTGAAGCTCGCAACAGTCTACGTGATGCCGCTCGGTGGCCGCGACACCGAGATCGTCCTCGCTGCGCTCGAGCGCAACAAGAAATTCCTGCGCGGCGAGGTCGCGCGGCGCGTTAACTTGAAATTTGCACCTGACCTTCGCTTCCGCGTCGACGAACGATTCGACGAAGCGGAACGGATCGAGAAGCTTTTGCGAACACCCGCGGTGCAGAAGGACCTGGAACAGGATCCGGATACGGATCGGGAAGAAGAACGATGACGATGGACCCGGCTCACGGCACGATCGGCGGCGAAGAGGCCGATCAGCTCGACGTGCAGAAGAATAATTTTGCGGACATGAGCGGCAATTCTCAGCCCGCTCAAGAGCCGCGCCGCGTCAACAACGATCCGCGCGCCAACAAGCAGAAGGGCAACCAGCCGCGCCGCGACCGTCGCGACGTCCACGGCTGGGTCGTGCTCGACAAGCCGATCGGCATGACCTCGACGCAGGCCGTTGCCGTGCTCAAGCGCCTGTTCAACGCCAAACGCGCCGGCCATGCCGGCACGCTAGATCCGCTGGCCTCCGGCGGCCTGCCGATCGCGCTCGGCGAGGCCACCAAGACCGTCCCCTTCGTCATGGACGGCCGCAAGCGCTACCGGTTCACGGTGTGCTGGGGCGAGGAGCGCGACACCGACGACATCGAGGGCCGGGCGACCGCAACCTCGGACCAGCGCCCGACTCGGGAGGCCATCGAGGCCCTGCTGCCCCGTTTCACCGGGGTGATCCAGCAGATCCCGCCGCGCTATTCCGCGATCAAGGTCCAGGGCGAGCGCGCCTACGACCTCGCCCGCGACGGCGAGATCGTGGAACTGGCCTCGCGCCCGGTCGAGATTCACCGATTAAGCCTTGTAGATCAACCGGATAGCGACCGGGCCGTGTTCGAGGCCGAGTGCGGCAAGGGCACCTATGTCCGCGCGCTGGCCCGCGATATGGGCCGGATTCTCGGCACTTACGGCCATATCTGCGCACTGCGGCGGACCCTGGTCGGCCCATTTGGCGAGAACGACATGATTCCGCTGGATCAGCTGGAGGCTTTGTGCGATAGAGCCGCGTCCGGCGAGGGTAGCCTCGCCGACGCGCTTATGCCCGTTGAGACCGCGCTGGACGACATCCCGGCACTGGCCGTCACTCGGGCTGATGCGGCAAGGCTCCATCGGGGCCAGGCCGTTTTGTTGCGCGGACGGGATGCGCCCACTTGTAGCGGCACAGTCTATGTCACGGTGGCAGGCCGGCTTCTCGCGCTTGCCGAAGTCGGCAATGGCGAAATCATCCCCAAGCGTGTGTTCAACCTGACCGGCCTGACTGCCAGCGCCGATCGCAACGAGAGAAATTGACGATGTCGATTGCCGCAGAACGCAAAGCGGAAGTCATCAAGACGAATGCCAACAAGGCCGGCGATACCGGCTCGCCAGAGGTTCAGGTCGCGATCCTGTCGGAACGCATCGCCAACCTCACCAACCATTTCAAGACCCACGTGAAGGACAATCATTCGCGTCGCGGTCTCTTGAAGCTGGTCTCGACCCGCCGCTCGCTCCTCGACTATGTGAAGAAGAAGGACGAGGCGCGCTACAAGGCGCTGCTCGAGAAGCACAACATTCGTCGTTAAGAGTTCTTGCGCGCGCCAACCGGCGCGCGTTTTCGCGCGTGATTTCGAACGAAAGCGTTTGTTTAAAGGTTTTTCGTCGAGGCTGCGTGCGCGTCGGATGCGAGCCGTTGACGGCGAGCATCCGGGCATGATGGGCGAACACCGCGCTTCGGTGTTCGCGTTCGTGCCGACTGACAGTCCAGCAGCAATCCGGCGGCTGGGCACAACGGGCAAGGCGCCCGTATGACCCGAAGGGATGGACGCCATCCGAAATCCAAAAACCATGGCAGGATCGCAGGACGCTGATCGCCCGCTTCGATCAACGTCCCGCAATCTTGCGCATGGTTTTTGTTTTTCGACCCGTCCTTCTTTCGAGAACCCATGAAAGAAGACCTCTATGTTCAATAAGCATTCAGTCGAGATCGACTGGGGTGGACGCCCTCTCAAGCTTGAAACCGGCAAGATCGCCCGCCAGGCCGACGGCGCCGTCGTCGCGACCTACGGCGAGACCGTGGTGCTCGCCACCGTCGTTGCCGCGAAGTCACCGCGTGAAGGCGTCGACTTCCTGCCACTGACCGTCGACTACCAGGAGAAGACCTACGCAGCCGGCCGCATTCCCGGTGGCTATTTCAAGCGCGAGGGTCGTCCGACCGAGAAGGAAACGCTGGTCTCCCGCCTGATCGACCGTCCGATCCGTCCGCTGTTCGTCGACGGCTGGCGCAACGAGACCCAGGTGATCGTGACCGTGCTCTCGCACGATATGGAGAACGATCCCGATATCGTCGCGCTGGTGGCCTCATCGGCTGCGCTGACCCTGTCGGGCGCTCCCTTCAAGGGCCCGATCGGCGCCGCGCGCGTCGGCTTCGCCAATGACGAGTTCATCCTCAACCCGACGCTCGACGAGATGGTCGACACTCAGCTCGACCTCGTCGTCGCCGGCACTGCGGACGCCGTGCTGATGGTGGAATCGGAAGCCAAGGAGCTGAACGAAGAGATCATGCTCGGCGCCGTGATGTTCGGTCACCGCCACTTCCAGCCGGTGATCAACGCGATCATCGAGCTCGCCGAAAAGGCCGCGAAGGAGCCGCGCGAGGTCACCGCGATCGACAATTCGGCGCTCGAAAAGGAAATGCTCGGCATGGTCGAGCAGGAACTGCGCGCCGCCTACGCCATTCCGGTCAAGCAGGATCGCTACGCCGCGGTCGGCAAGGTCAAGGAAAAGGTGATCGCGCACTACTTCCCGGAAGGCCAAGAGCCGAAATACGACAAGCTGCGCATCGGCGGCGTGTTCAAGGAGCTCGAAGCCAAGATCGTTCGCTGGAACATTCTCGACACCGGCAAGCGCATCGACGGCCGCGATTCCAAGACCGTGCGCAACATCGTCGCCGAAGTCGGCGTGCTGCCCCGCGCCCACGGTTCGGCGCTGTTCACCCGCGGCGAGACCCAGGCGCTGGTCGTGACCACGCTCGGCACCGGCGAGGACGAGCAGTACATCGACGCGCTGTCGGGAACGTACAAAGAGACGTTCCTGCTGCACTACAATTTCCCTCCCTACTCGGTCGGTGAGACCGGCCGCCTCGGCGGTACCAAGCGCCGCGAGATCGGCCACGGCAAGCTCGCCTGGCGTGCGATCCACCCGGTGCTGCCGCCGCACCACGAATTCCCCTACACCACGCGCGTGGTGTCGGAGATCACCGAATCCAACGGCTCCTCGTCGATGGCATCGGTCTGCGGCGCCTCGCTCGCGCTGATGGACGCCGGCGTGCCGTTGAAGCGGCCGACCGCGGGCATCGCAATGGGCCTGATCCTCGAAGACAAGCGCTTCGCGGTTCTCTCGGACATCCTCGGTGACGAGGACCATCTCGGCGACATGGACTTCAAGGTCGCCGGTACCGAGCAGGGCATCACCTCGCTCCAGATGGACATCAAGATCGAGGGCATCACCGAGGAGATCATGAAGGTCGCGCTCGGTCAGGCTAAGGATGGGCGTATCTACATCCTCGGCGAGATGTCGAAGGCGCTCACCAACGCCCGCGCCGAGCTCGGCGAATACGCGCCGCGCATCGAGACCTTCAAGATCGCCACCGACAAGATCCGCGAAGTGATCGGCACCGGCGGCAAGGTGATCCGCGAGATCGTCGAGAAGACCGGCGCCAAGGTCAACATCGAGGACGACGGCACCGTGAAGGTCGCCTCCAGCGACGGCGAGGCGATGAAGGCCGCGATCAAGTGGATCAAGTCGATCGCCTCCGATCCGGAAGTCGGCCAGATCTATGACGGCACCGTCGTCAAGGTGATGGAGTTCGGCGCTTTCGTGAACTTCTTCGGCTCCAAGGACGGCCTTGTCCACATCAGCCAGCTCGCCTCGGCGCGAGTGCAGAAGACCTCCGACGTCGTCAAGGAAGGCGACAAGGTCAAGGTCAAGCTGCTCGGCTTCGACGACCGCGGCAAGACCCGCCTGTCGATGAAGGTGGTCGACCAGGAGACCGGCGAAGACCTCGAGGGCAAGGGCGAGAGCCAGCAGCCCGCGCGCGAAGCGGCCGGCGAGTAAATCTCGCTACCTGCCAGAAACACGAAGGGCGGCCTCGCGGCCGCCCTTTTTGTTTGTCGCTTGCCGAACTTTGGAATCAGGCCGCGATGTCGTAGCGATCGAGGTTCATCACCTTGGTCCAGGCCTTGGCGAAGTCCTTGACGAACTGCTCTTTGGAATCCGACGTGGCATAGACCTCTGCGTAGGCGCGAAGCTGCGAGTGTGCGCCGAAGATCAGGTCGACGCGCGTGCCGGTCCACTTGACCGCGTTGGTCTTGCGGTCGCGGGCCTCATAGGTGCCGTCGGTGCCGGCCGGCGTCCACTGCGTGCTCATGTCGAGCAGGTTGACGAAGAAGTCGTTGCTCAGCGTTCCCACCTTCGAGGTGAGGACGCCGTTCTTCGAACCGTTCGCATTGGCACCGAGCACGCGCAGACCGCCGACGAGCACCGTCATCTCCGGGCCGGTAAGCCGGAGCAGCTGCGCACGATCGACCAGAGCCTCCTCGGGCATCATGAACTGCTGCCGCTTGCCGATGAAGTTGCGGAAGCCATCGGCCCGCGGCTCCAGCGGAGCAAACGAAGCGGCGTCGGTCTGCTCCTGCGAGGCATCCATGCGGCCCGGCGTGAAGCCGACCTTGACGTCGACGCCGGCATCCTTGGCGGCCTTCTCGACCGCGGCGGTGCCGCCGAGCACGATGAGGTCCGCCAGCGAGACCTTCTTCGCACCGGATGACGCGTTGAAGTCCTTCTGGATCGCTTCGAGCTTGCCCAGGACCTTCGAGAGCTGAGCCGGCTCGTTCACTTCCCAATCCTTCTGCGGGGCGAGGCGGATACGCGCGCCGTTGGCGCCGCCGCGCTTGTCCGAGCCGCGGAACGTCGAGGCCGACGCCCAGGCGGTCGAGACCAGCTCCGAGACCGACAGACCCGAGGCCAGGATCTTGGTCTTCAGCGAGGCGATATCCTGCTCGCTGGCCAGCTCGTGATTCACAGCAGGGATCGGATCCTGCCAGATCAGGGTTTCCTTCGGCACCAGCGGACCGAGATAGCGCACCACCGGACCCATGTCGCGATGGGTGAGCTTGAACCAGGCACGGGCGAAGGCGTCCGCGAACTGATCGGGATTCTCGAGGAAGCGGCGCGAGATCTTCTCATAGGCCGGATCCATACGCAGCGAGAGGTCGGTCGTCAGCATCGTCGGCCGATGCTTCTTGGACTTGTCGAAGGCATCGGGAATGATCGCCTCGGCGCCCTTGGCCGTCCACTGCTGCGCACCGCCCGGGCTCTTAGTCAGCTCCCATTCGTACTTGAACAGGTTCTCGAAGAAGTTGTTGCTCCACTTCGTCGGCGTCGTGGTCCAGGTCACCTCGAGACCGCTGGTGATGGAATCGCCGCCAATGCCCGACGCGTGCTTGCTCTTCCAGCCGAGGCCCTGATCTTCGAGCGCGCCCGCTTCCGGCTCCGGTCCGACCAGCGACGGATCGCCGGCGCCGTGGGTCTTGCCGAAGGTGTGGCCGCCGGCGATCAGTGCGACGGTTTCCTCGTCGTTCATCGCCATGCGGAAAAAGGTCTCGCGAATGTCCTTGGCCGCGGCGATCGGATCCGGCTTGCCGTTCGGGCCTTCCGGATTGACGTAGATGAGGCCCATCTGCACCGCGCCGAGCGGCTCGGCGAGCTGGCGTTCGCCGCTGTAGCGCTCATCGCCCAGCCAGGTGCCTTCCGGACCCCAATAGAGCTCTTCCGGCTCCCAGACGTCGACGCGGCCGCCGGCAAAGCCAAAGGTCTTGAAGCCCATCGACTCCAGCGCGACGTTGCCCGCCAGCACCATCAGATCGGCCCAGGAAATCTTGCGGCCGTATTTCTGCTTGATCGGCCAGAGCAGACGGCGTGCCTTGTCGAGATTTGCGTTATCGGGCCAGCTGTTGAGCGGCGCGAAACGCTGCTGTCCGGCGCCGGCGCCACCGCGACCGTCGGTGGTGCGGTAGGTGCCCGCGCTGTGCCAGGCCATGCGGATCATGAGGCCGCCGTAGTGACCGAAGTCGGCGGGCCACCATTCCTGCGATTCCGTCATCAGAGCGGTCAGGTCCTTGATGACCGCGTTCAGGTCGAGCGACTTGAATTCCTTGGCGTAGTCGAAGTCCTTGTCCATCGGGTCGGACTTGGCGGAATTCTTGTGCAGCATCTCGATGCTGAGCTGGGTCGGCCACCAATCGCGGTTCGCCGGCACACGTTTTCCACCCGAAAACGGGCACTTTGAAGTGTCGTCCATGAATACCTCCTCTGGTGGCGTCGAACTCGCGCCTTTGACCAGGTAGAAACACTCTAAGCTTCACGTTCGATCAGGGGAAGTTGACTTTAATGATCGCAGCGATAAGATTTTCTGATGCTAAACCTCACGCTGCGCCAGCTCCGGTATTTCGACGCCCTGGCCCGTCACAGTCATTTCGGCCGCGCGGCTGAGTCCTGCTCGATCTCGCAGCCTGCCCTGTCGATGCAGATCAAGGAGCTGGAGGAGGCGCTCGGCGGTCTGCTGCTGGAGCGCAGCGCCCGGCAGGTGGCGCTGACCCGATTTGGCGAGGAGCTCGCGCAGCGCGTCCGCGACATCTTGCGCTCGGTCGACGAGCTCGGCGATTTCGCCCGCGCCTCGCAGGACCGGTTCTCCGGACGGCTGCGCATCGGCATGATTCCGACGATCGCGCCCTATCTGCTGCCGACGATCACCAAGAATCTGACGCGCATGCATCCGGAGCTCGACATCCGCGTGCGCGAGACGATGACGCCGCGGCTGATTCAGGAACTGGTGGAGGGTCGGCTCGATACCGCCATCGTGGCGCTGCCGGTGTCCGAGCCCTCGCTCACCGAGGTCGCCCTGTTCGAGGAAAAATTCCTGCTGGTGCGGCCGAGTGCGGATGAGGGAACGCCGGCACCGTCGCGGGAGATGATGCGCGAGATGCGGCTGCTGTTGCTCGAAGAGGGGCACTGCTTCCGCGATCAGGCGCTGTCATTCTGCAACATGCAATCGGCGCCGCCACGCGAGATGCTGGATGCCAATTCGCTGTCGACGCTGGTCCAGATGGTCAGCGCCGGCATCGGCGTCACGTTGATCCCCGAGATGGCGGTGTCAGTTGAGACGCGATCGGCCTCGGTCTCGCTCGCGCGCTTCCGCGACCCGCAGCCGTCGCGCACCATCGGCATGGTCTGGCGCAAGACCAGCCCGCTGGCGCGGCAACTCCTGCAAATCTCCGAGGTGGTGTGCCTGTCGGCGGGCAAGGTGCGCGCACGTCCATCCGTGCGCAGCAAGCCAACCTGAGGCCTCGATGTCGCATCCCATCATTCGCCCAGCCCGCGCGGACGAATACGACGAGATCGGCCGTATCTGGATGGAGAGCTGGGTCTCGACCGGCCTCGGCGAGACGAGCGACTTCCTGCTGGCAAACCTGCGTGCACGGATCCGGCGCGAGACCGAGGACGGCTGGAGCCTGTTCGTCGCCGACGACGACGGCACGATCGCCGCGATGCTGGCGCTGCATTTGCCAAAACTCTATCTCGACATGCTGTTCGTCGCGCCCGCCTATCAGGGCCAATCGCTCGGCCGCCAATTGCTTGGCTTCACGCGCACACAAATGCCCGACGAGATGTCTCTGCGCTGCATCCGCGAGAACGAAAAAGCCTGGCGCTGGTACGAGCGCGAGGGCTTTGTGTTCGAGAAAGAAGAGGTCGAGCCGTCGAACGGATTCATGATGAAGTATTATCGGTGGCGGCGGCAGCGACCCGCCGGATAGGCAGTGGTCGCCTGGTGCAGCTTGCGGTTGTCACGGTTCCAATTTACTGTGGCGTATCCGCCGTCCTCCTGCCCCCTGATCTCCCGGAATCGATGCTTCGAATTGCTGTCTCGCTGATCGCGTTGCTGTCCCTGCTCACCACGGCAGCCGCGCAAACCCCTCCCGCAACCACCGCGCCTCCCGCTCAGACGGCGGCGCCAGCCAAGAAGGCAGTCAAGAAGGCGGCGCCGAAGGCCAAACCGGCTGCACAACAGCCAGTTGCGGCGGAGAGCGGCCCCTGTCAGATCGGCGTCATTTCCGCGATCGGAGACCAGTTCTCGGTGCAACATGTCGGCCTCACGATGTTCGGCAACGAGTATATGGAGGCGCCGATCGAGACGTGGGGTATCGATGATCTGTTCGTCGCGAGGGTTCGCGCCACGGCTCCCGGCACGGCTGTCCGAAAGGTCGCTTACGCAAGCGGAGCCTTCAGGCCGTACTATCATCCGGAAGCGAAACTGTTCCGCAATGACCGCGACGACCTGACGGCGCTGGTGCGGCAGATCGCCGGAGCTGCAAATTGCGAACGCTACGTCGTAGCCACGAAAGCCCGCGTTTCGGTGGATGGCACCAATCAATCAATCGAGGGCCTCGGGGTCTACAAGAATTGGGCGAGCCCTTCCGGGCGCGGCGTCGTGGTTTCCTATTTCCGCATAAACGTTTTTGACGGACGGACTTTCGACATCCATCGGGCGCCTACCCGCAGCTTCGGCGATGTGATTGCTTCGAGTTTCTCCAACAAGAACGACAATATGCAAATCCTCAACAATCTCGAATTTCCCAAGAACCCTGAACAGGTGACCAGCAGTGCATTGCTGCGTGACAGCACACGCAGCCTGCTCACGGCCCAGCTGGACAGGTATCTACCCGCGTATATCAAGGGCGAGTAAGCGCCTTTGCCGAGGGGACGCGACAAAGACTATCGCTCGTCCGCTTCCTGCGGCTGGGCTGCATTTGACGTTTTGGCCCGGCTCGTCGTCCTTGCGGCCGTCGCGTGGTGCTTTTCGACATCTGCTTGGGCGCAGACCAAATTGGTACCACCAGGGGCGGAAACGGCAGGATCAGCCGTCAAGCAAGGCAACAACAAGACGACCACGCGGCGTGAAGCGACGGGCAAACCCGCTCCCGTGGTCGGCGGCCCGTGCGACTTCGGTGTCGTCGTCACCACCGGCGATGAGTTCACCGTGCTGACGACCGGCCTGACCGTATTTCAGCACAAGAAGACGGTCGTCCCGATCCCGGGCTGGGGACTCAATGATCTGATCTTCGCGCGGATTCGCGCCACGATCCCTGCCGGCGTGTCCGTTCTGAGAATCCCCTACAACCCGGCGAAATTTCCTCCCCGCGATGAGTCCAAGGACACATTGAAGGACAGGTTGTTCCGCGATCTCAATGCGGAGCTGGCCCAATACATGCGCGACGTCGTGAAAGGAACGAATTGCCGGCACTACATCCAGATCCTCAATTCAATCAGCCCTTTCGGGTCATCCAACTATACGGTCCGCGGCTTCGGCATCCTCAACCATGATGTGGTGCTCGGGCGTCGCATCTATCTCTACGCCCTGGCGTTTGTCCGCATCTTCGATGGGCGCGACTTCTCCGTTGTCAGACAGAGTTCTGCGCTGATCAACACGCATCATTCCCTTATGGTGCAGAGGCTCCTGGGCGTGCAAATCGGCGGCCCCTATCGCGAACTACCCGCAGAATCGTTTCCAACCCGCCCTGAAGATGCCGCCGACAATCCCGCACTGCGCGACGACGTGCGTGCCATGCTGACGGAAAGCCTCGACAAGACGCTGCCGCTGCTGATCGGGGTTCAACGAGCGGCGCGCAACAGCGACGCGCGCTGATCGACACGTCCTTCGCAGCAGGAACTGGTCTCGATTATTGAGAAATCGTGGGCACGTCGCTTGCGCGCCTTTGCCCACTCTACGAGAGCTAATCCTGCGCCTTCAAATCGTCCGGCCGCGGCATCAGGACGGTGTTGTAGCCGGAATCGACATAGTGGATCTCGCCGGTCACGCCGCCGGAGAGATCCGACAACAGATACAGCGCCGAGCCGCCGAGCTCGTCGAGCGTCACGCCCCGGCGGAGCGGCGAATGTTTTTGCATGAAGGCGAACATCGCGCGCGCCTCGCCGATGCCGGAGCCGGCGAGCGTGCGGATCGGGCCGGCGGAGATCGCGTTGACGCGGATGCCGCGCGGTCCGAAATCCGAGGCGAGATAGCGCACCGAGGCTTCCAGCGCCGCCTTGGCCACGCCCATCACGTTGTAGTTCGGCATCGCGCGTTCCGAGGCGCCGAAGGTCAGCGTGATCATGCTGCCGCCCTCCGTCATCAGCTCGGCGGCGCGTTTTGCCACTTCCGTGAAGGAGAAGCAGGAGATCACCATGGTGCGCGAAAAATTCTCGCGGCTGGTGTCGGCGTAGCGACCCTTGAGCTCGTTCTTGTCGGCGAAGCCGATCGCGTGGATCACGAAATCCAGCCGGCCCCACTTTTCGCGCAAGGCCGTGAATGTGGCGTCGACGCTGGCGATGTCCTCGACGTCGCAGGGCAGCACCATGTCGACGCCAAGCTGCTCCGCCAGCGGCTTAACACGCTTGCCCAGCGCCTCGCCCTGGAAGGTGAAGGCAAGCTCGGCGCCGTGGGCATGCAGCGTCTTCGCCATGCCCCAGGCGATCGAATGATCATTGGCGATGCCCATGATCAGACCGCGCTTGCCTTTCATTAAACCTTCCATTGCCTGATAGCTCCCATTATTCCGGCGTCATCGCCCGCCTTGCGCGCACTTGCGCACTGGGGCAGGCGATCCAGTATTTCGAGGCGATTACTGCAAATCGAGAAGTTGCGGCGTGCTGGATGCCCGCCTTCGCGGGGCATGACAGCGTGCCAAAATTACGCATCCAGCCGGCTGAACACCAGCGTGGCGTTGGTGCCGCCGAAGCCGAAGGAGTTCGACAGCACGGTGCCGATTTTGACGTTGTCGATGCGCTTGCGCACGATCGGCATGTCGGCGAACACGGGGTCGAGCTCCTGGATGTGGGCGCTCTCGCAGATGAAACCATTGTTCATCATCAGCAGCGAATAGATCGCTTCCTGCACGCCGGTTGCGCCCAGGGAGTGACCGGTCAGCGCCTTGGTCGCCGAGATCGGCGGGCACTTCTCGCCGCTTCCGAACACCCTGCGGAGTGCGTCGATCTCCGGCGGATCGCCGGCCGGGGTCGATGTCGCGTGCGGATTGATGTAGTCGACCTTGGTCTTCACGGTCGACATCGCCATGCGCATGCAGCGCTCGGCGCCCTCACCTGATGGTGCGACCATGTCGTAGCCGTCGGACGTCGCGCCATAGCCGACGATCTCGCCGTAAATGCGTGCGCCCCGCGCCTTGGCATGCTCGAGCTCTTCCAGCACCAGCACGCCGGCTCCGCCGGCAATCACGAAGCCGTCGCGGTTGACGTCGTAGGGACGGGAGGCCGTCGCAGGCGTGTCGTTGTACTTCGAGGACATCGCGCCCATGGCGTCGAACAGCACCGACAGCGACCAGTCCAGCTCCTCGCAGCCGCCGGCGAAGATGACGTCCTGCTTGCCGATCTGGATCGTTTCATAGGCATTGCCGACGCAATGGTTCGACGTCGCGCAGGCCGACGAGATAGAATAGTTCACGCCCTTGATCTTGAACCAGGTCGCAAGCGTTGCGGAGGCCGTGGAGGACATCGCCTTCGGCACTGCAAACGGCCCGACACGCTTCGGTCCCTTGGTGCGGGTGATGTCGGCGGCTTCGACGATGGTGCGCGCCGACGGACCGCCGGAGCCCATGATGATGCCGGTGCGAATATTGGAAATTTCGTCGGGCGAAAGACCGGAATCCTGGATCGCCTGTTCCATCGCGACGTGATTCCACGCCGCGCCCTGACCGAGGAAACGCATGGCGCGGCGGTCGACCACCGTCGAAGGATCGAGCGTCGGCGCACCCTGCACCTGGGAGCGGAAGCCGAGCTCGGCATATTTTTCAGCCCGCGAAATGCCCGACTTCGCCTCGTGAAGGCTCGCAAGCACCTCCTGGGTGTTGTTTCCGATGGAGGAGACAATGCCCATCCCGGTGACCACAACCCGCCTCATGACAGCCTCGCCTCAATCGTTGTCTTCGTGGTGATGCGCTCAGCCCAGGCTCGTGCCCTGCTTGAACAGGCCGACCTTCAAATCCTTTGCGCGATAGATAATCTGGTCATCCACCGAAAGCCATCCGTCGGCGATACCGAGCACCAGCTTTGAACGCATCACGCGCTTGATATCGATGTTGTACACAACCTTGCGGGCCTCCGGCAGCACCTGGCCGCTGAACTTCAGCTCGTTCAGGCCAAGCGCGCGACCGCGACCTTCACCGCCGCTCCAGCCCAGATAAAAGCCGACCATTTGCCACAGCGCGTCGAGCCCGAGGCAGCCGGGCATCACCGGATCGTTCTTGAAGTGGCAGCCGAAGAACCAGAGGTCGGGCTTCACGTCGAGCTCGGCGCGCACCACCCCCTTGCCGAATTCGCCGCCGGTCTCGCTGATGTCCGTGATGCGGTCGAACATCAGCATCGGCGGCAGCGGCAATTGCGCATTGCCAGGGCCGAACATCTCGCCGCGGGCACATGCCAGCAGATCTTCATATTCGTAACCGTTGCGCCTGTTCAGCATGCGGAAGCCTTTGTGTTCAAACCCCGATTGAGCGGCGTTTCCGGCGAAAATGGGCCCCATCCTGTTCGAAAGGCGACATCTGTTGCCATTGTCAGACGAGAATACCGAAGGACCCTGGATGGATAGCGAGCGGCCCTCAATGCCGGGTCGCGCCAAAATGGGTTAAGCGGAACCGCGGGCTCTCTAACACAGGCCATTTCGGGTAGCAAAGCGCTCTCATGAAGGTAAAATGACGGGCCGCCACCCCGGTTCCCTGCCTGATTAGAACCGCTCTAGTTGCGAGAAACTTGCATCTGCATCTATCTCTCCATATATGTTGGGCAACGACAGTGTTCACGCGTGCCCGAAGCTGGAAATGAACGAAAATAACGCGCCCCATCGCGACGAAGAGGCCCATGCGGCGGCTCTTATGTCCGGCCGCCAGCCGGCGTTGACCGGCTGCCCGTGGCACGACGTCAACGAAATGCTCCAGTCCGCAGGGCTTCGCCCCACGCGCCAGCGCATGGCGCTCGGCTGGCTCCTGTTCGGCAAGGGTGCACGTCACCTCACGGCTGAAATGCTTTACGAGGAAGCGACGCTGGCCAAGGTGCCGGTCTCGCTGGCGACCGTCTACAACACGCTGAACCAGCTCACCGATGCCGGTCTGCTGCGTCAGGTCAGCGTCGACGGCACCAAGACCTATTTCGACACCAACGTCACGACCCACCATCACTACTACCTCGAGAACAGCCATGAGCTGGTCGACATCGAGGATCCGCATCTGGCGCTGTCCAAGATGCCTGAGGTGCCCGCGGGTTACGAGATCGCCCGCATCGACATGGTCGTACGGTTGCGCAAGAAGCGCTGAGATCTATCCTGAACTGCTGATTTGATCGTCATGGCCGGGCTTGTCCCGGCTATCCACGTTATTCGGTCAGGCGTCGAAAAATGCGTGGATGCCCGGGCATGACGGTGGAGCAACAGTTCCGCTCCCGCCCAGATCAATTCACCTGCTCGTCCGAGTAGACGCCCCAGAGGCGCTCCTGCTGGATCCAGCCGTCAAAGCCGTTACCGCTGACGCGGCACCAGTTTGCAGTGCACTTCTTCACCTGGGTGACGACACCGGCCTGGAGCCTGGCCGCAACCGCGCTCTCGGGATCGGCGCGGTCGTAGATCGGCGCGAGCTCGTCCTTGTGCTTCATGGTGACGACAGCAGTACGGCGGCCCGACAGCAGCGAGTGATAGACCCAACCCTCGGCGCCCTCGGAATCGCGGACCCGGCGCCAGTTCTCGAACTCGGCGGTGATTTCGACCGGCAGGCCGGAACGGGTGTAGACCCAGGCGACGTCGTTGTCCTTGGTCGGGCCGGCGCGGACGTTGACGTGATCCGATTTCAGGCTGACGTAGCGCGGCACCGGGAGGCCTGAGGCCGTCTGAGGGGTGTTGTCCTTTGCCGAATGCCCGGGACTGACCGAAGCGCTCAACCAGGTGCAAACGAGCGCCATCACCGAACAAAAACGCCCCAACGCCATCAACCCGTCTCCTGTCGAAGGTCCGGCCGAGCCGGTCCCTCGCCCTAAATTCCCAAACCAGGCCGCTGTCGCCCCTGACCCCGCCCCACGCGGGTGTTCCCGAGCCCTTTACCCGTGGTTCTTGTCTTGGCCCGGCCTTCTGCTAGAGAGGACGGACATCTGAACAACCGGTTTGTCCCGATTTTCCGGCCGGAAATGTCGGGAGAGCTTGAAGGAAACGCCGGGGACGACACGGCAAGCGCAGTGTCGAACAACCGGGTTAATGAGGCCTCAACGGCCGGCCTTTGGCGACAGAGGCGGCTCGCAACGCCTCATGAGGGCAGGACATGTCGGTGAAGAAAAAGCCCCTCGTCGTGGTGACGCGCAAGCTTCCGGATTCGATCGAGACCCGGATGCGCGAGCTGTTCGACGCGCGGATCAATCTCGACGACACGCCGATGTCGCCCGAGCAGATCGCGGAAGCCGCCCGTACCGCCGACGTGCTGGTCCCAACCGTGACCGACCACATCTCCGCCGACATCGTCAACCAGCCCGACTGCAGGTTGAAACTGATCGCGAATTTCGGCAACGGCGTCGACAACATCGATGTCGAGGCCGCGCATGCCCGCGGCATCACCGTCACCAACACGCCGAAAGTTCTGACCGAAGACACCGCCGACATGACCATGGCGCTGATCCTCGCCGTGCCCAGGCGGATGATCGAAGGCGCCTCGATCCTGACGGAAGGAAAACCCTGGCCGGGCTGGTCGCCGACCTGGATGCTCGGCCATCGCATCGGCGGAAAGCGCCTTGGCATCATCGGCATGGGCCGCATCGGCCAGGCGGTCGCACGCCGCGCCCGCGCCTTCGGCTTGCAGATCCACTACCACAATCGTCGGCCGGTGGCGCCGAAGATCGCCGAAGAGCTGGGCGCGACCTATTGGGAAAGCCTCGACCAGATGCTGGCACGGATGGACATCATCTCGGTGAACTGTCCGCACACGCCGGCGACCTACCATCTGCTGTCGGCGCGCCGGCTGAAGCTTATTCGCAAGGACGCCTACATCGTCAACACCGCGCGCGGCGGGGTCACCGACGAGGACACGCTGATCAAGCTGATCGAAGGCGGCGAGATCGGCGGCGCCGGCCTCGATGTCTATGAGCACGAGCCCGCGGTGAACCCGAAGCTGGTGCGGCTCGCCAAGGCCGGCAAGGTGACGTTGCTGCCGCATATGGGCTCGGCCACGATCGAGGGCCGCGTCGAGATGGGCGAGAAGGTGATCATCAACATCCGAACCTTCCTCGATGCGCACAAGCCGCCGGATCGCGTGCTGCCGAGCATGCTGTGAGGTCTATTTGCTGCGTGTTTCGCGCTTGCGCCAGTCGGCAACGAAATCGATAAAGGCCCGCAGCGCCGGCGGCGTTTGTCGCCGGCTTGGATAGTACAGGAACGGCCCGGGAAACGGCTCGCACCAATCCTGAATCAGACTGACGAGCGCGCCGGACTTCAGGGCTTCGCCGACATAACCATCAAGCGTCGCCCAGATGCCGGCGCCGTCGAGCGCGGCGCGCATGGAAAGGCCCATGTTGGTCGAGATCAGCTTTGCCGGCGGATCGACCTTCACCAGCTGGCCGGCCTTCTCGAACTCCCAATCGTGCATGACACCGCTGGAGTAGCGGGCGCGGATGCAATTATGGTCGAGCAGATCCTTCGGATGCTCCGGCTTGCCGCGGCGCGCGAGGTAATCGGGCGAAGCGACTACGACATAGCTCTGCGGGCCGCTGAGCGAGATCGCGACCATGTCCTGCGCGAGATGCTCGCCATAACGTACGCCGGCATCGAAGCCCGCGCTGACGATATCGACAAACCCGCTCTCGGAAACGATCTCGAGGTCGACCTGCGGATAGGCCTTAAGGAACGGCCCGATCATGGGGGCCAGCACGAGATCGACCGCGGGTGGCGGCGCGTTAATGCGCAGCCGGCCCGAGGCCATCTCGCGCAGGCCCCGGACCTGATCGAGGGCCTCGCCGACATCGCGCAGCGCCGGAGCCACGCGCGACAGCAGCAGCTCGCCCGCCTCGGTCAGGGCGACGCTGCGGGTGGTGCGGTTCATCAGGCGGACGCCGAGGCGCTCCTCCAGGTCCCGCAATCGCTGGCTAAGGCTCGACACCGACACGCGAATATCGATCGCCGCGCGCCGGAAATTGCGGGTGCGGGCGACCGCCATGAAGACGTCGAGATCACGCAGGTCGGGCTCAGCCATTGTTCGTTAATGTGAACAAGCCATTCTCGATTGTCCAGCTTATCGGCGCAATCGATCAAGCGCATATCAGGCCTCGTCACGCGGCGCAGTCAGCGCCTTTTCGAGGAGAGCCATCATGGAACAGCGCAAACTCGGTTCGACCGGTCCCACCGTCTCCGCTCTCGGTCTCGGGTGCATGGGCATGTCCGAGGTCTACGGCCCCGCCGATCGCGGCGAGAGCATCGCCACGATCCACGCCGCACTGGATGCCGGCATTACCCTGGTCGACACCGGCGATTTCTACGCCATGGGCCACAATGAAATGCTGGTGCGCGAAGCGCTCAAGGAGGTGCCGCGCGACAAGGTGCAGATCAGTGTCAAGTTCGGTGCGCTGCGCGGTCCTGCCGGCGAATTCACCGGCATGGACACGAGGCCGGCCGCAACGAGGAACTTCCTAGCCTATTCGCTGCAGCGGCTCGGCACCGACTACATCGACGTCTACCGTCCGGCGCGGCTCGATCCCAACATTCCGATCGAGGAGACCATCGGCGGCATCGCCGATCTCGTGAAGGCCGGCTACATCAAACATATCGGCCTGTCCGAGGTCGGCTCCGCCACCATCCGCCGCGCGCATGCCGTGCACCCGATCGCCGATCTCCAGATCGAATATTCGCTGATCGAGCGTGGCATCGAACGCGACATCCTGACGACCTGCCGCGAGCTCGGCATCGGCATCACGGCTTACGGCGTGTTGGCGCGCGGCCTCATCAGCGGCCATTGGTCGAAGGACTCCGGCAAGACAGGCAAGGACTACCGGCTGATGACGCCGCGCTTCCAGGGATCGAATCTCGATGCCAATCTCGCATTGGTGGAGCAGCTGCGCGCCATCTCCGCTGAGATTGGCGCGACGCCGGCACAGGTCGCGATCGCCTGGGTGGCGGCGCAAGGCAAGCAGATCGTGCCGCTGGTCGGCGCCCGCACCCGCAACCGCCTCACCGAAGCACTCGGCGCGGCCAAGGTCACGCTGACGCCGGCTCATCTCGCCGTGCTGGCAACGGCCTTCCCGCCCGATGTCGCTGCCGGCACGCGTTACGCCGCTGAGCAGATGGCGCATCTCGACAGCGAGAAGCCGGCCACAGCATAACGTCTGCAATCAAGTGCGATGGGCGCTGAGATCGGTGATCACAGGCCCATCGCCATTGAGCGGATTGGCGGGATCGCGCGCGTAACGCAGCGTCTCGAAGCGCATCGCGCGCGCATCGATCATCAGGAGGCGGCCGACGAGGCCGTCGCCAAAGCCGACGATCTCGCGGATCGCCTCCAGCGCCATCATCGAGCCCATCACGCCCGCGAGCGCGCCCATGACGCCGGCTTCCGCGCACGCCGGCACGGTCCCGGGCGGCGGCGCTTCCGGGAATAGGCAGCGATAGGTCGGATTGAATTCGCCCTGCTCGTTTGTCTCATGCGCGCGGATGGTGGTCAGCGAGCCATCGAAGGTGCCGAGCGCCGCCGTGATCAGCGGCCTCTTGGCGAAGAAGCAGGCGTCCGAGGCCAGATAGCGGGTCGAGAAATTGTCGGAGCCGTCGAGCACGAGGTCATAGTCCCCGATCAGCGACAGCGCATTGTCGGCATTGAGCCAGGTGGCGTGACCGACGAAGCGGACATGCGGGTTGAGCGCCGAGATCCGTTCGGCCGCGCTCTCGACCTTGTGCCGGCCGATATCGGGCGTGGTGTGAATGACCTGGCGCTGGAGGTTCGACAGCGACACCACGTCGTCATCGACCACGCCGAGCGTACCGATGCCGGCGGCCGCCAGATACATCAAAGCGGGCGCACCGAGCCCGCCGGCGCCGATCACCAGCACGGAGGCCCGCTTCAGCGCAGCCTGGCCGGGGCCACCGACATCGCGCAGCACGATATGGCGGGCATAACGTTCGAGTTCGTCCGGGCTCAGCATCGTTATCCTTCCAGATCCTCTCCTCATGGTGAGGAGGCGCGAAGCGCCGTCTCGAACCATGCAGGCCCCGCTGCGGCTGCACGGCCTTCATCCTTCGAGACGCCGCTTACGCGGCTCCTCAGGATGAGGAGCTAGACCTCTCCTGCCGGTCTGAACCACCGCAACATTGTTCGCGACCAACGAGATGTGCTTCAATGGCATTGCGTTCAATGGGCGGGCTGGATTTGTCATGAGATCGATGCTTGCGGCAACACTGATGTTTGCGGCTGCGACAGGCGCGAACGCCCAGATGACGACACCGCAGCTTCCCGGCACCAAGCCGAAGCCGGTCCAGACCGTTCCGATCCGGCCTCCTGCATTGCAGACGCCGGCTGCGACGGCCGATGCCATGGCGCAGGCGGAGCGGCTGTCGCTGCAGTCCGACCTCGCCTGGGTCGGCCAGTATAACGGCGCCATCACCGGCGACGTCAGCGCGCGCCTGGTCGAGGCCATCAAGGAGTATCAGAAGGCCAAGGGCGGCAAGGCGACCGGCGTGCTCAATCCGCAGGAACGCGCAGCGCTCGCCGAGACCGCGCGCCGCAAACAGGACAGCGTCGGCTGGAAGATCGTGACGGAAATGACCAGCGGCGCGCGGCTCGGCATTCCCTCAAAGCTGGTGCCGCAGCAGGCGACCGACGCCAACGGCTCGACATGGACCTCGCCCACTGGCACGGTGCAGGTTCTGCTCAGCCGCCGCAAGGAGGCGAACCCGACCACAGCCAAGCTTGCCGAAGCGGAGAAGAAAGAGCCGGGTCGCAAGGTCGACTACACCGTGGTAAAGCCCGACTTCTTCGTGCTGTCGGGTCTGCAGGGCCTGAAGAAATTCTATTTGCGCGGCACCTCCAGGGGTGACGAGGTCCGCATCATGACGATCCTCTACGATCAGGCGACCGAGAACACGGTCGAGCCGGTCGTGATCGCGATGTCGAGCGCCTTCAACGCGTTTCCGTCGGGGCCACAGGCGGGGCCGCCGCCACGCAAGACCGTCGAATATGGCACCGGCATTGTCGTCAGCGACGATGGCGCGATCCTCACGGACCGCCTCGTCACTGATAGCTGCCTCGCGATCACGATCGCCGGCTATGGCAGCGCCGACCGTCTCGCCGAGGACCGGGAACACGACCTCGCGCTGCTGCATATTTACGGCGCCCGCGGCCTGGAGCCCCTCAACCTCGCGGCCGGCGCAGCGAAGACGAGTGTCGATGTCATCGGTATCGCGGATCCGCAGAGCCAGGGCGGAGCCGCGGGTGTGTCGAGCCTCAAGGCTACGCTGGCATCCGTCGGTGGTGGCGATTCCCCACTCTCACCGCCACCGTCTGTCGGCTTCTCCGGCAGCCCCGCCATCGACGGCGACGGCAAGTTCGCCGGCATCGCACTATTGAAGCCGGCGATGGTTGCGGGCCCCGCGACGTCGGTGCCGGCGTCGCAGGCGGTGATGGTCTCCGCGGAGACGGTGCGCGATTTCCTGAAGGCGAACGGTGTCGCGGCGAACGGAACGTCCACAGATGCGAAAGCCGCTGTCGTGCGCGTGATCTGCGTGCGCAAGTAGCTCTCGTGTCCCGGGCGCGGTGCGGCATGAAATGCGCGCCGCTGAAGAAGCGCTGCGCTGCGTCCGGGGCATGAGACCTAGCTCAGCCTGAACCTGATCCCGGCCTTCGCAAGACCACCCGAGATCCCGACCGGCGTGCCGTCCGCACGCCAGCAAGCGGCGCCACTCATGGTGCCGTCGTCGTGGAAGGCGATACCATTCATGCCGCCGGCGACTGCCGCGACAGGCTGCACCTTGTGGCCGAGCTCCGCGAGCTTCGCGCGCACGCTCTCCGGCACCCTCTGCTCGACCTCAAGCGCATTGCCTTCGGTCCAGACCCGCGGCGCCTCGACTGCTTCCTGCAAGCTCATACCGTGGTCGATCAGATTGAGCAGCGCCTGCATCGCGCTCGGGAAGATTCGTTTTCCGCCGGGCAAGCCGAGCGCATAGCGCAACTTTCCATCACGGAGTGCCATCATCGGCGACATCGAGGTCGTCACCCGCTTGCCCGGCGCCAGCGACAGGGCGTGGCCTGGACGCGGATCGAACAGGTTCATGTAGTTGTTGGCGATGGCGCCCAGGCCCGGGATCATGATCTTGGCGCCGAACAGATTGTTGATGGTCTGCGTGGTCGCAACCACGTTGCCGAACGCATCCGCCGCCGTCATGTGCGTGGTGTGAGCGCCTTCAAGCTGCGACACGCCGGCGCCCCAGCTCTGCGCCCGTGCCGGATCGATCGCAGCGCGGCGCTCCTCGGCGTAGGCCTTCGAGGTCAGCCGCTCCACGGGGACGCCGACATAATCAGGATCGCCGCTGGCCGCGGCGCGGTCGGCGAATGCGATCTTCAGGACCTCGGCAAGATAGTGGATGGTCTCGGGCGTACCGAAGCCGAGGCCTTGGATGTCGTAGCCTTCCAGGATGTTCAGCATCTGTGCGATATGCACGCCGGAAGCCGCGGGCGGCGGCGGGCCAAAGATAGTCCAGCCGCGGTAATCGGCGCGGATCGGCTGCCGTTCGACGGTCTTGTAGCTGGTGAGATCGTTGCGCCGGATGAAGCCGCCGGCCTTTTCCATATAGTCGACCAGGATATCGCCAAGCGGCCCCTCATAGAGCGCCTTTTCGCCGTGGTCGGCGATATGCCGCAACGTCTCGGCATACTCGGCCTGTACCACGCGCTCGCCGACCTTGAGCGGCTCGCCGTCTGGCAGATAGATCGCCGCGATCGGCTTGTCCTTGCGCATCTCGGCGGCGCTCTCGGTGATGCATTCGTGCAGATAGGGTGTCGTCGCATAGCCGCGCGCGGCGTGCTTGATCGCGGGCTGCATGACGTCGGCAAGGCTCATGGTGCCGAAGCAGCGCAGCGTCTCGCACCAGGCTTTCAGCGAGCCCGGCGTGGCGACCGCCTTTGGTCCGTTGAGATTTTCATTGCCGACGGTGTCGAACACATCATGCGCGGAACCCGGCGTGGGGGTGTAGCTGGTGTCAAGCACCGCCGCGGGCACGGTGCTCTGTCCGTCGATGAAACGGTGGCTGCCGTCGGCGAGCCGGATGTGCGCCATGCCACCGCCGATGATGCCCGCCATCATCGGCTCGACCACGGTCAGCGTGAACAGGGTCGCTATCGCGGCGTCGATGGCGTTGCCGCCGGCGGCCAGCATCTCCGCGCCGGCGCTGGAGGCCAGTGGATGGTTGCTGACCACCATGCCGCGGCTCGATACCGCCGGCATCTTCTGGCATTCGAAATTCGTCGCCGTCCGGTCGCGCCAGTTTCCGCCCATGCCGCTTGTCCTTATTATTCACGGCTGCAAGCACAGCACACGGACGAGTACGGGTCCAGTAATGGTACGGATTCGTTGGCATTCCCGATTCCGCCATCATCGTGACTGCTGATTCGGACCTCCGCGATCCCCTTTGGATCGGGCCGGCACGTCCTGAGCGAGAAGAGCTCAGCATCGAGATCGATGCACGTTCGCGTGGCGTTTCCCGAGACCCAAGCACTCCAAAGGATTGATCTTCAATGCACACGATCGCACTGGCCACCCAAAAGGGTGGCAGCGGCAAGAGCACGCTCGCCATCGGCCTCGCGCTGGCAGCCAAGCAGGCCGGCTTCACCGTTCGCCTGATCGAAACCGACCCGCAGGGCACACTGTCGAACTGGCAGCGCCGCCGCACCACCGATGATCTCGTCGTCGAGCCGATCTATCACGCCGCCGATATCGAGCCGCGCCTGAAGATGCTCGCCGACGGCGGTCTCCAGATTGCGATCGTCGATACCGCCGCCGGCCTCAGCGCCGCGACCACCGCCGCGATCCGCCATTCCGACCTCTGCCTGATCCCGGCACGCCCGAGCGTCGCCGACATCGAAGCGACCGTTTCGACGCTGAGCGTCGCGCGCGCCTGGAAGCGGCCTTACAGCTTCGTGCTGAACCAAACCCCGATCCGCGGCCAGCGCATCGACAACGCCGCCAACACGCTCGCCGAGGAAGCAGCGCTTGATCTCGCCGAGGTGCTCGCGCGTCCCCTGATCGTGATGCGCAACGATCACCAGGACTCGCTCGCCAGCGGCCTTGCGGTGAGCGAATTCGCGCCGAACGGCAAGTCGACCGAGGAGATCCGCGGCCTCTGGCATTGGATTGAGACCCGGCTCGAGCTCGACGTCACGACCAATGTCTTGATCGACCAGGTCATCGCGGCCGCGGACGGAATGTTGCACGTCGCCGCCGAGCTGGCCGCCGATGAAACTACGATACTGGCGTCCTGAGCGGGGGTATCGCTCGGATGGCAGCCGGACCTTCACCATCCGGAAGGGCCTTAGCGACGAAGCAATCCGGCCACCAGCCCGGCCGGATTGCTTCGCTTCGCGTTTTTGGGAAACTCTATCTCCGCTGTCATTGCGAGGAGCTTTGCGACGAAGCAATCCAGACTGCTTCGTTGGAAAGCTTCTGGATTGCTTCGCTGCGCTCGCAATGACGGTCGTGGTGGGCTCGTCACCGCCGCTGAACTTACGACCTCTCGGATACGAGCCTGATTTTCACTTCTGACATTTCGGACACCAGAAGGTCGACCGGCCGTTCTGCGTAAAACGCTTGACGATGCCGCCACATCGCGGCGTGGTGCATTTCTCGCCCTCGCGATCGTAGACCTTGAACGAGTGCTGGAAATAGCCGAGCTCGCCCGAGGTCTGGCGATGATCGCGCAAGCTGGAGCCGCCGGCCTTGATGGCGTCGTTCAGCACGGTGTGGATCGCGCCGACCAATCGCTTTGCATGGTCGGTCGGCTCGCCCCCGGCAACGCCCTTGCGTTGTCCGGCCTTGGTCGACAACGTCGCGGCGATCCGGCGCGGCGACAGATGCGAACGATGCAGGGCTTCGCAGACATAGATATTGCCGAGCCCGGCGACCACGCGCTGATCGAGCAGCGCGGCTTTCAGGCTCGTGGTCTTGCCGGCGCAGGATCGCGCCAGCATCGCGGCGTCAAATTCGTTGCCAAGCGGCTCGGGCCCGAGCCCGCGCAGCAGCGGCTCCTCGTCGAGCGCGCTGCGCGCGATCACTTTCATGTAACCGAAGCGGCGCGGATCGTTGAAGATGATGTCGGCGCCGGAGGACATCCGAAACAGCACGTGATCGTGCGCGGAGTCCTTGGCTCGCGGATAGTGAAACTCGCCCGGCGCCGCCTCGTTGTCCGGCTTGATGACGCGAAACGAACCCGACATGCCCAGATGCATCAACAGCACGTCGCCGGAGGTGAGATCGGCCATGAGATATTTTGCACGGCGGCCGAGCCCCGTGACGACCTGCCCCTTCAGTCGGGCCACGAAGTCCGGCTGGAAAGGAAAGCGCAAATCAGGCCTGCGGGTCTCCGCGACCAGGATTTTCGCACCCTCCATGACAGGCTGAAGGCCGCGGCGGACGGTCTCGACTTCGGGCAATTCGGGCATGGTCAGGCATTCACCTTATGAGAGCGGTGTGATAGCGCCATTGCGGCGGGCGCGCTATGGTCCGCCTCGTGGAGTAGAGTAATGGATCGGCCGGGCGAAACCACGCATTTTGGCTTCAGGGACGTCCCCCTGGGCGACAAGCAGACGCTGGTGAACGATGTGTTTCACAGCGTGGCGTCGCGCTATGATTTGATGAACGATTTGATGTCCGGTGGCCTGCATCGGGTCTGGAAGGACATCATGATCACCGCGCTCGACCCGCCGCGAGGCGACCGGCGGTTCGCGCTGCTCGACGTTGCCGGCGGCACCGGCGACATCTCGTTCCGCGCCGCCAAGGCCGCAGGCCCCGGCTTCCATGCCACCGTCTGCGACATCAATTCCGGGATGCTGGAGGTAGGCCGCGAGCGCGCCGCAAAGCGGCATCTCAAGACCCAGGTCGATTTCGTCGAGGGCAATGCGGAAGCGCTCTCCTTCGCCGACCGCAGCTTCGACGCATATACGATCGCTTTCGGCATTCGCAACGTGCCTCGGATCGATCTCGCGCTGGCCGAGGCCTATCGCGTGCTCAAGCCAGGCAGCCGCTTCCTCTGTCTGGAATTCTCCACCGTCGAGATGCCCGGACTCGATCGTCTTTATGACCTGTTCTCGTTCAAGGTCATCCCGCCGCTCGGCCGCATGATCACGGGTGACGCCGAGTCCTACCAATATTTGGTCGAGTCGATCCGCAAGTTCCCAAGACCCAACGCCTTCGCCGATATGATCCGTAATGCCGGCTTCGCCCGCGTGAACTGGCAGATATTGTCCGGCGGCATCGTCGCACTGCATTCGGGCTGGCGTTTGTGATCTCTGCCATAACCCATAGTGCGCGCCTGATGCGCGCCGCGTTCGTATTCGCGCGCGAGGGCGTGTTCGGCGCCGTCGATCCCAGCCTGGTGCCGCCGCCCGGACAGCTCGCGCTGAAGCTTGCGCGCATCGTCGAACGGGGCGGCCCTAAGGACGGGCCTCGGCTGTCGCGCGCGCTGACCCGGATGGGCCCGGCCTATCTCAAGCTCGGGCAATTTCTGGCGACGCGCCCCGATGTGGTCGGCGTTGCCATGGCGCGCGATCTGGAAAGCCTGCAGGATCGCCTGCCGCCGTTTTCGCAAGTCGAAGCGGAAGCCGTGATCGCGACGTCGCTGGAGCGTCCGCTGACGGACGTATTCGCGAGCCTCAGTGCGCCGGTCGCAGCGGCCTCGATCGCACAGGTGCATCGCGGCGAAGTCTTGCGCGATGGCATCCGCAAGGCGGTCGCCGTGAAAGTGCTGCGCCCCAACGTGGCCGCACGCTTCCGCCGCGACCTCTCCGACTTCTTCTTCGTCGCATACAAGGCCGAGTCCTATTCGTCCGAGGCGCGGCGCCTGCGTCTCATCGAGGTCATCAACACCATGTCGCGCTCGGTCGCGATGGAGATGGACCTGCGCCTCGAGGCCGCGGCGCTGTCGGAGATGGCGGAGAACACGCGCGACGATCCTGATTTCCGCGTACCGACCGTGGACTGGGACCGCACCACGCACAACGTGCTGACGATGGAGTGGATCGACGGCATCGCGCTGAACGATCACAAGCGCCTGGCCGAGTCGCAGGTCGACCTGCCCGATCTCGGCCGCAAGGTGATTCAGAGTTTCCTGCGCCACGCGCTGCGCGACGGCTTCTTCCACGCCGACATGCATCCGGGCAATCTGTTCCTGGATGACGCCGGTCGCCTCGTCGCGGTTGATTTCGGCATCATGGGCCGGCTCGGCATGAAGGAGCGGCGCTTCCTTGCCGAAATCCTGCTCGGCTTCATCACCCGCGACTATCGTCGTGTCGCGGAAGTGCATTTCGAGGCAGGCTACGTCCCGGCGCATCACTCGGTCGAGAACTTCGCGCAAGCGATCCGCGCCATCGGCGAGCCCATTCATAACCGCACGGCGGAAGAGATCTCGATGGCGCGGCTGCTGACGCTGCTGCTCGAGGTCACCGGCCTGTTCGACATGACCACGCGGCCCGAGCTGATCCTGCTCCAGAAAACAATGGTGGTGGTCGAGGGCGTGGCACGCGGCTTCGATCCCAAGCTCGACATCTGGAAGGTCGCCGACCCCGTGGTGCGGGAATGGATCGAGCGCAATCTCGGTCCGATCGGCCGGGTCCAGGGCGCGATCTCCGGCACCGGCGATCTCGCGCGCATCCTGATGCGCCTGCCTGATATCGCCGCGCGCTCGGTTACGGTGCTCGAACAGCTAGAGACCATGACCCGGGAGGGCATCCGGCTGTCGCCGGAGAGCATCGCGGCGATGGGCCGCAGCGAAGGCCGCAAGAACCGTTGGCGCACCGTGGCGCTCTGGATCATCGCCGCGACCTTCATCGGCATCCTGATCGCCGTCCGGAATCTTTGATTGCAGTGCAATCATGCGAATGATAGCATCGCCATCATTTGTGCTGGAGGGGTGTCATGGCGAGCCTGACCATTCGCAAGCTCGATGAAGCCATCAAAACTTACCTTAGGCTGCGCTCGGCCAGGAACCGCAGGTCGGTCGAGGAAGAGGTCCGGGTCATCCTCGGCGAGCTGATCGAGGGCCGCGAGGAGCCCCTGACGCCGTTCACGGCGCCGCCCGCGGCTTCCGCCACCCCCACGCCCCAGCGCAGCGGCGCCCTCCCCGAGGCCAACGTCACCCTGATCATCGGCGGCGGGATCGCGGCCTACAAATCGCTCGACCTGATCCGCAGGCTCAAGGAGCGGCGGATCGAGGTCCGCTGCGTGCTGACCAAGGCGGCGCAACAATTCGTCACGGCATTGGCCGTGAGCGCGCTCTCGCATGAGCGCGTCCACACCGACCTGTTCGATCCCGAGAGCGAGTTCGACGCCGGTCATATCCGGCTGGCGCGCGAGTGCGACCTGATCGTGGTGGCGCCTGCGACCGCGGATTTGATGGCCAAGATGGCCAACGGCCATGCCGACGATCTCGCCAGCGCCATCCTGCTTGCGACCAACCGCAAGGTCCTGCTCGCGCCGGCGATGAACCCGCTGATGTGGAACAACGCGGCGACGCGGCGCAACGTCGCGCAACTTCAACGCGACGGCGTGATGCTGATCGGGCCGAATTCCGGCGAGATGGCGGAAGCCGGTGAAGCCGGCATCGGTCGCATGTCCGAGGCGATCGAAATTGCGGCTGCCACCGAGCGACTGCTGCGGCCGCCGTTGCCGCGCCCCCTCGCCGGCAAGCGCGTGCTGATCACGGCTGGTCCGACCCACGAGCCGATCGATCCGGTGCGCTACATCGCCAACCGATCCTCGGGTAAGCAGGGCTTTGCGATCGCCGCCGCGGCACAGGCCGCGGGCGCCGAGGTAATCCTGGTCAGCGGCCCGGTCGATCTCAGCGATCCCCAGGGCGTGACAGTCAAGCATGTGGAATCGGCACGGCAGATGCTGGAGCAGGTGCAGGCCGCGCTCCCCGCTGACATCGCGATCTTCGCCGCCGCCGTCGCCGACTGGCGGGTCGCCAATGAAGGCGAGCAGAAGCTGAAGAAGACTTCGGCCGGCATGCCGCCGCTCCAGCTGGTCGAAAACCCCGACATCCTCGCGACGATCTCCAAGCTGACCGACCAGCGGCCGCCACTGGTGATCGGCTTTGCCGCCGAGACCGAGCACCTCATCGACAACGCCAAGTCGAAGCTTGCCCGCAAGGGCTGCGACTGGATTGTCGCCAACGACGTCTCCCCCGCAACCGGGGTGATGGGCGGAGACCGCAACACCGTGCACCTCATCAGCAAGAGCGGTGAGAAGAACGATGAGAAGGATGGCGACATTGCAGTTGATTCCTGGCCGGCGATGACCAAGGAACAGGTCGCCATTCGATTGGTCGCGCATATCGCAAAGAGCGTGACCGGCAAATCCCGGGAGCCCGCATCTTGAGCACCAAAGTCACCGTCGAACTGCAACGCCTGCCCCATGCGGAGGGGCTGCCGCTGCCGGCCTATCAGACCAATGATGCCGCCGGTCTCGACCTGATGGCGGCGGTGCCCGAGAACGAGCCGCTGACGCTCGCGTCCGGCCAATACGCGCTGGTGCCGACGGGACTCGCGATCGCGTTGCCGCCCGGCTACGAGGCGCAGGTGCGGCCGCGCTCCGGGCTTGCGGCCAAGCACGGCGTCACCGTGCTGAACTCACCGGGCACGATCGACGCGGACTATCGCGGCGAGATCAAGGTGATCCTGATCAACCACGGCCAGACCGCCTTCGTGGTCAAGCGCGGCGAGCGCATCGCGCAGATGGTGATTGCGCCAATGGTGCAGGCCGCGCTGGTTCCCGTGTCGACATTGTCCGCGACCGATCGCGGGACCAGCGGATTCGGCTCGACCGGCCGCTAACACACCGAATCACCCGAGGAATTACGCGAATTGGAACACCGCCTTCGGCATTTTTTTGGGACCGCCGTTGCGTTCACGATCTGGACTCTTACCGGTGGAGTCACGGTGAGGGTATTGTCGTTTGATTCGCGCGCGACGGGGGTCGCCGCGCGCAAATTCGTGCGATCTTGGGGCAACTATGTCAGGCGTGATCGTGTCGATGCGTCGGACGCTGCTGTCGTGCACATCGCTGGTGCGCAACGGCTTGTTGGGAAGCGCTCTCGCGGCGCTGCTGCCGGCTGCGCCGGCTGAGGCCGCCGACCTCGTCGACACACTCTCAACGTTGCTGGATTTCAACCGGCAGGAGCTCGCGGTGCTGGCCACCGCGCTGGCCTTGCTCGGCTTCTCGGTGGTCGCCGCGATCCTCCTGATGCGCACGCGCGTGCGCACGGCGAAGAACGAGGCGCGGCTGCGCGCCCGGATCGGGGAACTCCAGCTCCAGGCCGACCGCTTCGGCGCATTGCTGTTCGCCGAGCCGCAGATCCTGATCTCTTGGCCGGCCGGCGACAATCGCGCGCAGATCTCCGGTGACATCTCCATGGTGCTGCCGCGCGACTCCTCTCCGCAGCGCGTGCTCGCGTTTGGAACCTGGTTGCCGCCGGAACCGGCGCTGCAGATGGATCACGCCGTCGATGCGCTGCGCGACCGCGGCGACGGGTTCCAGCTGACGCTCACCACCGCGCATGGCCACACGCTGGAGGCCATCGGCCGCGCCATCGGTGGCCAAGCCATCGTCAGGATTCGCGAACTCTCGGGGCTCCGCCGCGATCTGGCCGAGACCAATCTGCGTTACAAGGCACTTTCCGACGAGACGGAGATGTTGCGCGGCTTCGCGACCGCCGCCCCCTGGCCGATCTGGGCCAAGGGCGAGAACGGCGCGCTGGCTTATGCCAATCCCGCCTATGTCCGTGCGACCGAGGCGGCGAGCATCACCGACGCCCAGGAGCGCAAGCTCGAGCTGCTCGACAGCGCCGACCGCACCGCGATGGAGCGGGGACTGAAGGAAGCGGCCAATTTCACCTCGCGGCTGCCGATCGTGATCGGCGGCGAGCGGCGCATCTATGATGTGCGCGCCGTCAATGTCGGTGGCGGCAATGTCGGCGTTGCCATCGATGCCAGCGAGGCGGATGCCTTGAGCTCGGCGCTGGTGCGGATGGCGGAGGCGCATCGCCGTACGCTGGACCAGCTCTCCTCGGGCGTTGCCGTGTTCGATGGCCAGCGCCGGCTTGCCTTCTACAATGATTCCTACCGCCAGCTGTGGGACCTCGACCGCACCTTTCTCGACGCCAACCCCGATGATTCCAGCGTGCTCGACAAGCTTCGCGCCGCGCGCAAATTGCCGGAGCAGCCGGACTTCCGCGCCTGGAAGGCCAAGCTGCACGAGGCTTATCGGGCGGTCGAGGCCGCCAAGGACACCTGGTATCTGCCCGATGGGCGCGCGCTCTCCGTCGTCACCACGCCGAATCCCGAGGGCGGCGTCACCTATCTGTTCGACGACGTCACCGAGAGCCTGGAGCTCGCCCGCCGCTTCGACGGCATGATCCGGGTCCAGCGTGAGACGCTGGATAGCCTCGCCGAGGGCGTTGCGGTGTTCGGCAGCAATGGCAGGGCGCAGCTGTTCAACCCGGCGTTCGTCCGGATGTGGAAGCTGTCCGCTGACGCCATGCGCGACGAGCCGCACATCCAGACGGTCGAGGGCTGGTGCCATCAGCTGTTCGACGACGCGATCGTTTGGCGGCAGATCCGCGAGGCCGTCACCTCGATCGAGAGCCGCGCCGACATTCCGCTGAAGCTTGAGCGCAAGGACGGCAGCGTGCTCGACGGCATGATCCGGCCGCTGCACGACGGCGCCACGATGCTGACGTTCCAGGACATCACCGACACCGAGAACGTCGAGCGCGCTCTGCGCGAGCGCAACGAGGCGCTGGAGGCGGCCGACCAGATGAAGGTGGATTTCGTCCACCACGTCTCCTACGAGCTGCGCTCGCCGCTCACCACCATCATCGGCTTTGCGCATTTCCTCAGCGATCCCTCGACCGGGCCGCTGACCCCGAAACAGGCCGAATATCTCGACTACGTCACCAAATCGACCAATGCGCTGCTGGCGCTGACCAACAACATCCTGGATCTCGCCACCATCGACGCCGGTGCCATGAAGCTGGAACTCGGCCCGGTCGACGTCAGCAAGACCATCGAGCTCGCCGCCGAGGGTCTTCAGGACCGGCTCGCCACCGACCGCATCCGCCTCAAGGTCGAGATCGCGCCCGATGTCGGCAGCTTCACCGGCGACGAGAAGCGCGTGGTGCAGGTGCTCTATAATCTCCTCGCCAACGCCGTCGGGTTTTCTCCACCGGATTCCACCGTCGGCATCAGCGCCCGCCGCACCGAACGCAGTGTGGTCTTCACTGTGACAGATTCCGGGCCTGGAATACCTGCCGACATGAAGGACAAGGTGTTCAACTGGTTCGAGAGCCGCTCGCAAGGCTCGCGTCATCGCGGCGCCGGGCTCGGCCTGTCGCTGGTGCGCTCCTTCGTCGAGTTGCATGGCGGCAATATCCGGGTGGATTCGATCGTGGGCAGGGGCACGGTCGTGATCTGTGACTTCCCGACCGACCAGGCGGCGCATCGCGACGCCGCCGAATGACTGCGCCAACCACATTCGCCGTCGCGCTCCGCAACGAGACAGCCACTGCGCAACTAGTGGCCGACCTCGCGCTGCTGGTCGGCCCCGGCGATGTCATCACGCTCACCGGCGATCTCGGGGCCGGCAAGACCGCGGCGGCGCGGGCCATGATCCGCTACCTCGCCGGCGACGATGCACTGGAAGTGCCGAGCCCGACCTTCACGCTGGTGCAGGGCTACGAGCTGCCACCGTTCCCGGTGATGCATGCCGACCTCTACCGCGTCGAGGACGAGAGCGAGCTCGAAGAGATCGGGCTGTCGCCGCTGCCGGAAGCAACCCTCGTCCTGATCGAATGGCCGGAGCGCGCGCCGTCGGCGATGCCTCAAGACCGCATCGACATCGCGCTGACGCACCGGCCGGCGCTGGGCTCGAATGCACGCGCCGCCGACATCACCGGCCATGGCAAGGCTGCCGCCATCGTCGCGCGGCTGCAGGCGCTGCGCGAATTCCTCGATGCATCCGGCTACATGGAGGCAACGCGCAAACGCATGGCGGGCGACGCCTCGACGCGCTCCTATGCGCGGCTGCAGCGCGACGACGAGATCGTCATCCTCATGAATTCGCCGCAGCGCCCCGATGGTGCTGCGATGTACAACGGAAAATCCTACAGCGCCGCGGTGCATCTCGCCGAAAACATCAAACCCTTCGTCGCCATCGACGAGGGCCTGCGCGCGCAGGGAATCTCGGCGCCCGCGATCCATCATTCCGACCTCGACCACGGGTTCCTGATCAGCGAAGACTTCGGCACCGAAGGCGTGATCGAGGGCGATCCGCCGCGCCCGATCGCCGAACGCTACGAAGCCGCGGCCGATCTGCTGGCCGTGCTGCACGGCAAGACGCTGCCGCAAACGCTGCCGCTCGGGCGGCAGACCTACGCCATTCCCGTCTTCGATATCGAGGCGCTGCTGATCGAAATCGGCTTGATGCCGGAATGGTACCTGCCTGATCGCAACGCGCCGCTGGACGACGCGAAGCGCGCCGAATTTTTCGCCATGTGGCGCGAGTTGCTGCAGAAGGCGCAGGCCGCGCCGAAGACCTGGATCATCCGCGATTATCACTCGCCGAATCTGATCTGGCTCAGCAATCGCACCGGCATCGAACGCGTCGGCGTGATCGATTTCCAGGACACCGTGCTGGGGCCGCAATCCTACGACGTGGTGTCGCTGCTCCAGGACGCCCGCATCGACGTGCCCGAGGCGATCGAGCTGACGCTGCTGTCGCGCTACATCAAGGCGCGCCGCGCCAGCGAGGCGAGCTTCGATGCGGCCGGCTTCGCCGAGCTCTACGCCATCATGTCGGCGCAGCGGAACACGCGTCTGCTCGGCACCTTTGCCCGCCTCAACCGCCGCGACGGCAAGCCGCATTATCTGCGTCACCAGCCGCGGATCTGGACCTATCTCCAGCGCTCCCTGGCGCATCCCACGCTCGCCCATCTGCGCGACTGGTATCTCGCCAACGTCCCGCCGCCCCAAAGGCAGGCCCAAGGCCCGGCCCAAGGCTGAGGCCCAAGGCGGAAAAGGCTAGTAGGGGCTGAAAAGGCTGATTCAGGGCTCGATTTACCGGCTGTTAGCCAAGACGCCGGTAACCTGGCGGCGGAGCAGCCGGATGATTACGGGGCTGGAGCAGGGCAGATGGCGGTGAAGACGGACCAGCGCGGCAACAGCCGGGTTGTTTTCGAGCGCGGGATCGCGGCCCAGATGATGGGTATCGACGGCACCTGGCGGCGCGATTGCACCATGGAGGACGTCTCCGACAGCGGCGCCAAATTGACCATCGACGGCTCAGTCGAAGGCCTGCATCTGAAGGAGTTTTTTCTGCTGCTGTCGTCCACCGGACTTGCGTACCGACGCTGCGAGCTCGCCTGGGTGAATGGTGACCAGATCGGCGTCAACTTTCTCAAGCTCGGTGACAAGAAAAAGGCGCGGTCAACGTCCATCGGGGCGTAACGGCAACACCTGTCGTACAAGCGTCACGGCAGGTGGTTAAGGCGGTTAAGACGCGGTGCGGTCGGTCGAACCTCATGTTAGGATTGCTGCGAACGCGAGATCAGTAGGTCTGAGAAAGCGAAGGATGCCCGTCAAACCGACCAAAGCCATGGTGCTCGCCGCAGGGTTCGGCCTGCGCATGCGTCCGTTGACGGACAAGATGCCGAAACCGATGGTTCCGGTGGCCGGCCAGCCGCTGCTCGACCATGTGCTCGACAAGCTCGGTCGGGCCGGCGTGAGCGAGGCCGTGGTCAACGTGCATTACCTGCCGGACCAGATCATCGATCACACCGCATCCCGCCAGCATCCGCGCGTGACCATCTCGGACGAGCGCGACCAGGTGCTCGGCACCGGCGGCGGCGTGGTCAAGGCACTGCCGCTGCTCGGGGACGCACCGTTCTTTCACGTCAATTCCGACACGCTGTGGATCGACGGCGTACGCTCCAACCTGACGCGGCTCGCCGAAAACTTTGATCCCGCGCGGATGGACATTTTGCTGCTGATGGCGCCGACGGCGACCAGCATCGGCTATAGCGGCCGCGGCGATTACGGCATGCTGGCCGACGGTGCCCTGCGCAAGCGCAAGGAAAAAGAGGTCGTTCCGTTCGTCTATGCCGGCGCTGCGATTTTGTCGCCGTCGATCTTCGCCGATGCCCCCGCGGGCGAGTTCTCGCTGACCAAGATGTTCGATCGTGCCAACGAGCAGGAGCGGCTGTTCGGCCTTCGCCTCGACGGCGTCTGGATGCATGTCGGCACGCCTGATGCCGTGCACGCGGCGGAAGAGGCGTTTCTGGAGAGCGTGGCGTAGGGCTGCGCCATTGTCCCCTACGGCACCTGTTCTGGTCCGGCAAACAGCGGGGACTATCCCACCTCCGCCCATGACCATTTGACTCCGCCTCCCTATATTGGCGCCTGATTCCCGAATCAGGCAGCTCATGCGCGTTTTCAGCGTTCCCATCTCAGTTCCGTTCCTGCGCACCGTCGTCTCAGGCTTGCTCGACGGCCGGCTGGTCGAGGGCTTTGAGGCACGCAAGGAGCCGGCACGGCTGGCGGATGCCACGCTGTACCTGCCGACACGGCGCGCCATGCGCGTCGTCCGCGAGATCTTCCTCGACGAGATGAAGGCGGAGGCTGTCGTGCTGCCGCGGATCGTCGCGCTCGGCGACATCGACGAGGATGAGCTCGCTTTCGCCGATGAGGGCGAACAGTTTTCCGGCGCAACGCCGCTCGACATTCCGCCGCGGCTCGGCGAGCTCGAACGGCGGCTGACACTGGCGCAACTCGTCGCGGCCTGGGCCAAGGGTCCGGTGCTGTCTCCGCTGGTCGTCGGCGGCCCCGCGTCGACGCTGGCACTGGCGTCCGATCTCGCGCGGCTGATCGACGACATGGTCACGCGCGGCGTCGACTGGAGCGCGCTCGATGGCCTCGTGCCCGATATGCTCGACCGCTACTGGCAGCATTCGCTCGAATTCCTGCGCATCGCGCGCATCGCCTGGCCCGGTCATCTCGCCGAAATCAAACGCATCGAACCCGCTGCCCGCCGCGACCTCCTGATCAATGCCGAAGCCAGGCGGCTGACCGTGCATCGCCATGGCCCCGTGATCGCGGCCGGTTCGACCGGCTCGATGCCGGCCACGGCAAGATTTCTCCACGCAGTCGCTTCGCTGCCGCATGGCGCCGTGGTGCTGCCCGGCCTCGACACTGATCTCGATGACGATGCCTGGCGCAGCATCGGCGGCGTCCGCGATGCGCTCGGCAAGTTCGCGGAGCATCCGGTCTCGAACCATCCGCAATATGCCATGCACGCGCTGCTGGATCGCTTTGGCATCAAGCGCAGCGACGTCGATATCCTCAAGCCTCCGGCGGAAGGCGGTCGCGATCTGCTCGCCTCCGAATCGATGCGGCCATCGGCCAAGACCGAGATCTGGCACGATCGGTTGAAGCAGCCGGATGTGGCCTTAAAGATCACCGGCGGTATGAAGAACCTCGCGGTTGTCGAAGCTCCCAACCCTGAAATGGAAGCGCTCGCCATCGCCATTGCGATGCGCGAGGCGCGGCACCTCGACAAATCCGCCGCACTTGTCACGCCCGATCGCGCCCTGGCGCGGCGGGTGATGGCCGCGCTGACCCGGTGGGATCTCGCATTCGACGATTCCGGCGGCGACGTCCTGATGGAAACCTCCGCCGGCGTCTTTGCCCGACTGACAGCTGAGGCTGCGACCAAGGGACTGGAGCCGCCGACGCTGCTCGCAATGTTGAAGCATCCGCTATGCCGGCTCGGCCGGGCCCCTGGCGCATGGAAGGCTGCGATCGAAGGCCTGGAGCTCGCCTTGTTGCGCGGCACGCGCCCGCCTGCAGGCACCGCCGGCCTCTTGCGCGAATTCAATCGCTTTCGCGAGGAGCTGGCCAAGCTGTGGCGCAGCGAAGTCTCCGCGCTGCATAAGGCCGAGCCGCGCGCACGTCTCAAGGCGGAAGACCTCGATCGCATCCAGGCGCTGATCGATGCCTTACGACAAGCCTTGGCGCCGATCGAGAGTCTTGCGTCATCAAAACCGTATGACTTCGCCGAACTCGCGCATCGGCATCGCGAGATCATGATCGAGCTGTCGCGCGACGAGCAGGGCATTTCCGTGGCCTTCGAGGACCGCGAGGGCCTCGCGCTCGCGAGCGCCTTCGACGATCTCCTGCGCGGCGGCACGACCAGCGGACTGATGGTCACGCTGCCCGACTACGCAGACGTGTTCCAGACCGCGTTCAGCGATCGCGCGGTGCGGCGGCGGGACAGGCCAGGCGCGCGGCTCCAGATCTACGGACCGCTGGAATCACGCCTGATGCAGGCCGACCGCATCATCGTCGGCGGGCTGATCGAGGGGGTCTGGCCACCGGCGCCGCGCATCGATCCGTGGCTGAGCCGGCCGATGCGGCACCAGCTGGGCCTCGATCTGCCGGAACGCCGTATCGGCCTCTCCGCGCATGATTTTGCGCAACTGCTGGGCGGCGACGAGGTCATCCTCACCCACTCCGCCAAGGCTGGCGGTGCCCCGGCGGTTGCCTCGCGCTTCCTGCACCGGTTGGAGGCGGTCGCGGGCGATGCGCACTGGAAGGCCGCGATTCGCGCGGGCGAGAAATACGTGCAGTTCGCAGCCGCGCTGGACCAGCCCGACGAGGTGAGGCCGATCAAGCAGCCCGAGCCGCGACCGCCACGCGCGACCCGGCCGCTCAGGATGTCTGTGACTGGGATCGAGGACTGGCTGCGCGATCCCTATACGATCTACGCAAAACACATTTTGCGGCTCGACGCGCTCGATCCCGTCGACATGCCGCTGTCGGCCGCCGACCGCGGCTCGGCGATCCACGATGCGCTCGGAGAGTTCACGGAACGCTACGCCACCGATCTGCCCGACGATCCGGCGCGCGTGCTGCGCGCGATCGGCGAAAAATACTTTGAGCCGCTGATGGAGCGACCCGAGGCGCGGGCGCTGTGGTGGCCGCGCTTCCAGCGCATCGCACGCTGGTTCGGCGAATGGGAGACGGCGCGGCGCGACGCGATCGAGGCGATCGCCGCGGAAACTCGCGGCGAGATCTCGATCCCGCTCGACCATGGGCGCAGCTTCCGTCTCTCCGCGCGCGCCGACCGCATCGAACGGCGCCGGGGCGGCGGCTACGCCATCCTCGACTACAAGACCGGCCAGCCACCGACCGGCAAGCAGGTCCGCATGGGCCTGTCGCCGCAGCTCACGCTGGAAGCCGCGATCCTGCGCGAGGGTGGTTTTCCCGACATCGATGCCGGCGCGTCCGTGAGCCAGCTCGTCTATGTTCGCCTGAGCGGCAACAATCCGCCGGGCGAAGAACGCATTCTCGAACTCAAGTTCAAGCAGGGCGACGAGCCGCAGCCGCCGGACACCGCGGCTGCCGAGGCCAGGGCCAAGCTCGAGGCGCTGATCCGCGCCTTCGAGGACGAGAACCAGCCCTATACCTCGTTGAACCTGCCGATGTGGACCAATCGCTACGGCGCCTATGACGATCTCGCCCGGATCAAGGAATGGTCCGCGGCCGGTGGATTGGGGATCGAGGAATGGTGAAGGCACCGCGCCCCATCCCGGATGAGGTGCGCGCCAGGCAAGCGCGCGCATCGGACCCGTCCGCGTCGGCCTTCGTGTCGGCCAATGCCGGCTCGGGCAAGACGCATGTGCTGGTGCAGCGCGTGATCCGCCTGCTGCTCGCGGGCGTGCCGCCGGAAAAGATCCTCTGCATTACCTTCACCAAGGCGGCTGCCGCCAACATGGCCGAGCGCGTGTTCACCACGCTCGGGCATTGGGTGACGCTCGACGACACGGCACTCGATGCGGCGATCCGCGCGGTCGGCATCCCGCATCCCACTGCAAAATTGCGGCGCGACGCACGAAAGCTGTTCGCCTGTGCGCTGGAGACGCCGGGCGGGCTCAAGGTGCAGACCATCCACGCGCTGTGCACGCGTTTGCTCCAGCAGTTTCCGTTCGAGGCCAATGTCCCCGCGCGCTTCGCCGTGATCGACGAGCGCGACCAGACCGACATGATGGAACGCGCCAATCTGAAGGTGCTGCTGGAGGCCGCGCGCGACCCAGACAGCGTGACCGGCCGCGCGCTGCTGACCGCGATGGCGAGCGCCGCCGATGTCACCTTCAAGGAGGTGGTGCGCGAGGCTTGCCTGAGCCGCGATCACTTCATGGCCTGGACCGATGAAGCCGGCAGCGCGGAGCTGGCTGCCGTGCAGATGGCAGCGGCGCTGGGGGTGGACGCGAACGATCGCATCGAGGACGTCGAGACGGAGATTGTCGACGGTCCGTTCCTGCCGCGATCGCGCTGGAACGAGATCGCCTTTGCGCTGGAGGACGGCAGCAAGTCCGACAACGACCAGGCCTGCCGGCTTCGCGAGGCAAAGGTCTTTTCCGGCGCCGCGCAGGTCGATGCCTATCTCAGCGTTTTCCTCACCGACGAAAAGCTGCCGCGCAAGGCGGTGCTGACCAAGAAGTTTTGCGATCACAACCCGTCCGTCGCCCGCCTGTTCGAGAACGAGGCGCAGCGCGTCGCCGGATTGGTCGAGACGCGCCGTGCGGTGACCATGCGCGACCGCACCGCGGCCCTGCTGCATATCGCGACCGCGGCTGCCGCAAACTACCGCCGCGAGAAGCAGGAGCGCGGGCTGCTTGACTATGACGACCTCATCGACAAGACGCTGGCGATGCTCGATCGCGTTTCCTCGGGCTGGGTGCATTACAAGCTCGACCGCGGCGTCGATCACGTGCTGATCGACGAAGCCCAGGACACAAGTCCGCGGCAGTGGGACATCGTCGCGCACATCATCTCGGAGTTCACCGCCGGCGAAGGTGCGCGCGAGGGCCTGAACCGCACCGTCTTCGCTGTCGGCGACGAGAAGCAGTCGATCTTCTCGTTCCAGGGCGCCCAGCCCCGGGAATTCGATGCACGCCGGCGCGAACTGCACCGCAAGTTCACGGCGGCCGGACTGAAATTCGATCCGGTCGCCTTCACCTATTCGTTCCGCTCCGGCGCCGCGATCCTGCATTCGGTCGACCACGTCTTCCGCGAGCCCGCGATCTACAAGAGCATCCATTCGCTCGAGACCGGTCATCCCCTGCACAATGCACTCGGCGATGCCGGCCCCAGCGTGATCGAGCTGTGGGACCTTGCGGAAGCCGACGACAGGCAGGAAATCGAGGGCTGGCGCGCGCCGTTCGACGGCGTCGCCGCCACCAGCCCCGAGGTGAAGCTCGCGCGCCGGATCCAAACCGAGATCAAGCGGCTGGTCGAGAGCGGCACGCTGACCGGGCACGAAGGCGAGCGGCGTCCCTTGCGCTATGGCGACATGCTGATCCTGGTGCGCCGGCGCGGCAATGCGTTCGATGCCGTGATCCAGGCGCTGAAGCATGCCAACGTTCCGGTCGCGGGCGCCGATCGGCTCAAGCTCACCGAGCACATCGGAATCATCGACCTGATGAACCTTGCCGATGCGCTGCTGCTGCCGCAGGACGATCTCGCGCTCGCGGTCGCGCTGAAGAGCCCGCTGTTCGGGCTCGATGACGACGATCTGTTCCAGCTGGCCCATGACCGCAAGGGATCGCTGCGCCGCGCGCTTGGCGAGCATGCCACGACAAGCGAGACATTCGCTGCGGCGTTGCGAGGCCTCGAAGCCTGCGAAACGCGGGCGCGCGAGGAGACGCCGTTCGCCTTTTACGCCTGGTTGCTCGGGGGAGACGGCGGACGCGCGCGCATGCTGCGCCGGCTCGGTCATGAGGCCAATGACGCGCTCGATGAGTTCCTGGAGCTGGCGCTGAACTACGAGCGCAAGGCGCCCGCCTCGCTGCAGGGTTTCATGGCCTGGCTGCGCTCGGCCGATACCGAGGTGAAGCGCGACATGGAGATCTCCCGCGATGAGGTGCGGGTGATGACCGTGCACGGCGCCAAGGGCCTGGAGGCCTCGGTCGTGTTCATGGTCGACACTACATCGTCGCCAGCGGATTCGCAGCGGCTGCGGCTGATCCATGTCCCGCGCGGCAATGGCGGCGAGGTGGTGGTCTGGGCCGGACGCAAGGCGGATGATCCCAAACCCGTCGTCGAGGCGCGCAAGGCGATGCTCGAGGAGACCGAGGACGAATATCGCCGCCTGCTCTACGTCGCGATGACGCGCGCCGCCGACCGGCTCATCGTCGGCGGCTGCATGCCCGGCAACATGAAGACGGTTCGCAAGCTGAGCTGGTACGATCTGGTCGACACCGGGCTCGCCGGCTCGGGCCTGACGAAAGAGACGATCGAGACGCCGCTGGGAAAGGCGACGCGCTTCTCCCGACCGGAGGATGTCGTGGCGCTGGGCACGCCCGCGGCCTCGTTGGACCAGGCGACCGCGCTCCCGGACTGGCTGCGGACGCCGGCACCGCGCGACACCATCGACGACGATCCGGTGCGCCCCTCCGGCCAGCCGTCCGGGGACGGCCGCGCCGTGCAGTCGGGCGAATCAGTGCAGTCCCGCGCGCTCGCGCTGCAACGCGGCACGCTGGTGCACCGGCTATTGCAATCGCTCCCCGACATCGCCACTGAGCGCCGACGCGAGGCCGCGCTCGGCTTCATGGCGCGCAACGCGGCGGATTGGGCGGAGGCCGACCGGACCGCGCTGGCCGACAAGGTGCTCGGCTTGATCGCCGAGCCACGGTTTGCGCCCGTGTTTGCGGCCGGCAGCCGGGCGGAGGTCGCGATCGTCGGCCGGCTGGAACGGCCGGGCCACGCCCGGGCGCTGGTGTCGGGGCAGATCGACCGGTTGGTCGTTCGGCCGGATGAGGTCCTGATCGTCGATTTCAAGACCAATCAGGCGGCTCCCAGGAGCGCCGATGCGGCGCCCGCCGCCTATGTCCGGCAGCTTGCGCTCTATCGGGCGGTGCTATCGCGGCTTTATCCCCAAAAGCCTGTCCGCGCCGTCCTGCTTTGGACCGAGGCCCTTGAATATATGGAGATTTCGGCTCCCGCGCTGGACGCGGCGCTGGCATCTCTTCATCTCGGTGTGAGCGTCCTTGACCCGGCAAGGAGCCATTCATAGGTTGACGCCATGATCTTGGCGCGATTCCCGTCGCGCCGTTCTCTCAGGTACGAGGTACTCCCATGGCCGTTGGTAAGGTTTCTGACACCGATTTCGAAGCCGAAGTGCTCAAGGCAAACGGCCCCGTGGTCGTCGATTTCTGGGCCGAATGGTGCGGCCCCTGCCGCATGATCGCACCCGCGCTCGACGAGATCGCCGGCGCGATGGGCGACAAGGTCAAGATCGTGAAGCTCAACGTCGACGAGAGCCCGAAGACCGCGTCGAAATATGGCGTGATGTCGATCCCGACCCTGATGATCTTCAAGGGCGGCGAGATGGCCTCCCGCCAGGTCGGCGCGGCGCCGAAGGCGAAGCTGCAGCAGTGGATCACTTCCGCGGTCTGATCCGCCGCGCGCAAGATTATTTTTGGAAACGGCCGGCGAAAGTCGGCCGTTTCGCGTTGATGGGCCATGTCCAGCGTATGATGAGTCCCGCCTGTTGCCTCCTCCTCCCGCAAAACGCGCGCGAAAGTCGGACCCCCTCGTGGCGATGGAGGCGCGCTCGGTCGACGCGATCCCGCGCGGCAAGGAGTGGCAATACGAGCCGAAATGGGATGGCTTTCGTTGCCTGCTCTCGCGCAACGGCGGCAGCATTGATCTGCGCTCGAAATCCGGTGAAGACCTTGCGCGTTATTTCCCCGAGATCGTCGCCGCGGCGCTGAAGCTGAAGGCGGATCGCTTCACCCTCGACGGCGAGATCGTCGTGCCGCACGGCAAGGGGTTTTCCTTCGACGCGCTGCTGCAACGCATTCACCCTGCGGCGAGCCGCGTGAAGAAACTCTCGGAGGAGACGCCGGCGCTCTATCTCGCCTTCGATCTGCTTGCGACGGCCAGGGAGAAGCAGCTTGCCGGGCAACCGCTGAGGGAGCGGCGACCGGCGCTGGAAGCGTTTGCCAAGGCGAATCTGAAAAGCAGCATCTTCCGCCTCTCACCGGCGACGACGAGCTACGCCCTTGCGAAAAAGTGGCTGGCGCAATCCGGCGGCGGCTCGGACGGCGTCATCGCCAAGCGCGTCGACCTGCCCTACCAGGCGGGAAATCGCGACGGCATGCAGAAGATCAAGAAATTCCGCAGCGCCGATTGCGTGGTCGGCGGTTTCCGCTATGCGACCAACAAGATCGCCGGCCGGAGCGTGGTCGGTTCGCTGCTGCTCGGGCTTTACGATGACGATGGTCTCCTGCACCATGTCGGCTTCACCTCGGCGATCAAAGCGGCGGAAAAGCCTGACCTGACCGATCGGCTTGAGGCATTGATCGGCGAGCCCGGCTTCACCGGCAACGCGCCGGGCGGCCCCAGCCGCTGGTCCACCGAGCGCTCGGCGAAGTGGTGTCCGCTCAAGCCGAAGCTGGTGATCGAGGTCTGCTATGACCATTTCAGCGGCGACCGCTTTCGCCACGGCACCTCGATCCTGCGCTGGCGCCTCGACAAGGCCCCGCGGCAATGCAGCTTCGAGCAGCTGAAGCAGAAGGCGGTGGATCCGATGAAGCTGCTAAAACAGCCGTAGCCGTAGCCGCTAGGCAAGCCATCCCGTCGCCAGCGCGTTCGCCAACTCCGGCTGGCCGTTGCGGCGAGCGAGCGTGGCCATCGCCTCGTGATCATAGACCACATGGCGGAACGTGACCTGCCAGGCACCATCGGTTAGCTCAAGGATCGCATAGCGCGCGTGCGGCGTGCCGGCCTCGACGACATGCGGGAACGGATGCTTGTCACGGAAGCCCGGGCCGCCCACGCTGCCGGGATTGACGATCAGCCTTCCGTCGCGAAGTCGCACGGCACGGGCGAGATGGGTGTGGGCGCACAGGATCAGCGATTGCGTGATGCCTTGCGCAAATTTCTCGATGCGATCGAGCGGCGACAGCGCCACCGCGCCGTCGGGATGCACGGTATCGAGCCAATAGACTTCGTCATTGTCGGGCGTCGCGTGGCAGAGGAACACCTGATCGCGAAAGACGCGCGTCATCGGCTGCGCGCGCAGCCAGTCGAGTTGCGCGGCATTGAGCGCGGCATGGGCCGGGCGATCCCACGAGCCCATCTTCTCGGGCGGACGGTCGAGCAGATAGCGGTCATGATTGCCGAGCACGTGCACGGCATCGAGCTGCATCAGGATTTCGATGGTCCGGCGCGCATCGAGCGGGCCGCTCAGCATGTCGCCGAGATTGACGATCTCGGAGACGCCTTGCGCGCGGATGTCGGCGAGCACAGCTTCCAGCGCCAGGTAATTTCCGTGGACGTCGGCAATCGCGGCAAAACGCATGGGTCTTCCCGTAGCTCGGATGGAGCGAAGACTATACAGGAGGCGTGCCGTTGATGGCGAGCACGTGGCCGGCGAGATAGAGCGAGCCGGTGATCAGAATGCGCGGCGGCACTTCGTAGGCGAGCTTCGCCAAGGCGCGCAGTGCGGCCTCCACGCCGGGCGCGGGCTCGACGCGCATGCCGAGGCTGCGGGCGGCATCCGTAAGGCGGTCGACCGGCATCGCGTTGTCGGTGTCGGGAATCGGCACTGCGATGATGTGACGGGTCAGACCGGCGAAATTGGCGAGAAAGCCTTTCGCGTCCTTGTTGGCCATCATGCCCACGATCACGACCAGCGGCCGCGACACCCGCTCTTCGAGATCGCCGAGCGCGGCCGCCGCGACGCGGCCGCCTTCCGCATTGTGGCCGCCGTCGAGCCAGATCTCCGAGCCCTGCGGGCCGAGAGCGAGCAGCTCGCCCGAAGCGATGCGCTGCATCCGCGCCGGCCATTCCGCACCGACGATCCCCGCCTCGAACGCCGCCTGGTTGATCTTGAAGGCGTTGGTGGCCCGCAACGTCGCGATGGCGAGACCGGCATTGTCGAACTGGTGCCGGCCGAACAGGCGCGGCGCTGTGAGATCCATCAAGCCGCGCTCATCGGAATAAACCAGCCGCCCGTTCTCGACATTGACATGCCAGCTCTCGCCCGCGGCAAACAACGGCGCGCGCATGCGCCTGGCCTGCGCCTCGATCACGGCCATCGCCTCAGCCGGCTGCTCGGCGCAAACCACGGGCACGCCACGCTTGATGATCCCAGCCTTTTCGCCCGCGATCGACGTCAAGGTGTCACCGAGGAAATCCATGTGGTCCATGCTGACAGGCGTGATCACGCAGGCCGCCGGCGCGTCAACCACATTGGTTGAATCAAGCCGACCGCCAAGGCCGACCTCCAGCAGAACCACATCGGCCGGGTTCCGCGCGAACAGATGAAATGCAGCCGCCGTCTTGAGCTCGAACACGGTGGCCGGCTCGCCGGCATTGACACGCTCGACCTCTTCCAGTGCCGCGCGCAACTCGTCGTCGCCGACCAGCACGCCGCCCCCGACGCGGCCGAGCCGGAAGCATTCGTTGATGCGAACGAGATAGGGTGAAGTGTAAGCGTGGACGCGCAGGTTAGCTGCCTCCAGCGTCGCGCGCAGATAAGCGAGCGTCGAGCCCTTGCCGTTGGTACCGGCGATGTGGATCACCGGCGGCAGCTTGCGCTCGGGATGACCGAGCCGCTCGAACAGGCGGTGCATCCGCTCCAGCCCGAGATCGATGCGTTTCTGGTGCAGGGCCGACAGCCGCCCGATCAATTCGTCGAGCGGCGGCTTTGCGCGGTCGGAGGAAGCGTTCACGCGTGCGGCGCGGCCGGCGCCGTTTCGGGAGCCGATACAATCTGCGCCGGACTGACGACCGGCTGCACCGGCTTTGACGCGGTCTCAAGCGCCGGCGCCCTGGTCAACAGTCGGCAGAGCCGCGCCAGGGTCGGGCGCAATTCGTGGCGATGCACGACCATGTCGATCATGCCGTGCTCCTTGAGGTATTCGGCGCGCTGAAACCCCTCGGGGAGTTTTTCGCGGATGGTCTGCTCGATCACGCGCGCGCCGGCAAAACCGATCAGCGCACCGGGCTCGGCAATCTGCACGTCGCCGAGCATCGCATAGGACGCAGTGACGCCGCCGGTGGTCGGGTTGGTCAGCACGACGATGTAGGGCTGTTTTGCTTCACGCAGCATCTGCACCGCGACCGTGGTGCGCGGCATCTGCATCAGCGACAAGATGCCTTCCTGCATGCGCGCGCCACCACTGGCGGCGAACACGATGAAGGGTGACTTCTTCTCGACCGCGAGCTCGAGCCCGCGCACGATGGCTTCGCCCGCGGCCATGCCGAGCGAGCCGCCCATGAAGTCGAAATCCTGCACCGCGACGACGACGGCGGCACCTTCGAGCTTGCCGTAGCCGACCTTGATCGCGTCGTTCAGATTGGTCCGCGCGCGGGCATCCTTGATGCGATCGACGTACTTCTTCTCGTCACGGAACTTGAGCGGATCGGGCGTGACGTCAGGCAGCGCGACGTCGTACCAGGTCTCATTGTCGAAAATCGACTTCAGACGCGCCACCGCATTCATGCGCATATGATAGTTCGAGCCGGGGATGACGAACTGGTTGGCCTCGACGTCCTTGTAGAACACGAGCTGTCCGGAATCCGGGCACTTGATCCACAGATTCTCCGGCGTCTCCCGCCGCAGCATGTTGCGGATCTTCGGCCGGACCACATTGGTAAGCCAGTTCATGGTTTGCTCCGATGTGCGATCCCGCCTGGGGACCACCTGAAGGGATATATGGCGGCCGGGACCCGGCCCGGCAAGCCGCCGTATCGTCCGCCTTGCTCGTCGGACTTGGCAGCGGAATTAAGGCCTATTCCGCCGCCTGTTGCGCGCCCTTGACGCCCTGGGCCAGTGCCGCCGTCAGCTCGGCGACGGCGTTGACGGTTTTGGCCGTCGCGCGCCCTTCCGCATCGAGGCTGTTCTTGAGCGCATCGACCAGCGCGGTGCCGACTACCGAGCCATTGGCCTTTTCGGCAATGGCGCGCGCCGCCTCCGGCGTGCGGATGCCGAAACCGACGCATATCGGGAGCTTGGTATGCCGCTTGATGCGCGCGACCGCGTCGCCAACGGCATTGGCGTCCGCCGCCGCTGCGCCGGTGATGCCGGCGATAGAGACATAGTAGACAAAGCCTGACGTGTTCGCGAGCACCGCGGGCAGGCGCTTGTCGTCGGTGGTCGGGGTCGCCAGGCGAATGAAGTTCAGGCCCGCCTTCAGCGCGGGAATGCAGAGCTCCTCGTCTTCCTCGGGTGGCAGATCGACGATGATCAGGCCGTCGACCCCGGCCGTCTTGGCATCAACCAAAAACTTGTCGACGCCGTAGATGTAGATCGGATTGTAATAGCCCATCAGCACCAGCGGCGTGACGTTGTCGTCCTTGCGGAAATCACGCACCAGTTCCAGCGTCTTCTTCAACGTCATGCCGTTCTTGAGCGCGCGCAGACCGGCAGCCTGAATCGAGGGACCATCCGCCATCGGATCGGTGAAGGGAATACCGAGTTCGATCACGTCGGCGCCTGCCTTGGGCAACGCCTTGACGATATTGAGCGACGTCGTGAGATCGGGATCGCCGGCCATCACATAAGTCACGAAGGCCGAGCGGCCGGCTTTCTTCAGCTCGGCGAAACGGGTGTCGATACGCGTGGTCACTTGCTCTTGCCCCTCAGGATGTCGCCGACCTGCGGGACGTCCTTGTCGCCGCGGCCGGAGAGGTTGACGACCATCAGGTGATCTTTGGTCCGCTTCGGCGCGAGCTCCATCACTTTGGCGATGGCATGTGCCGGCTCGAGCGCGGGGATGATGCCTTCCAGCTTTGACAGCAACTGGAACGCTGCGAGGGCCTCGTCGTCGGTCGCGGAGAGATAGTTCACGCGGCCGATCTCGTGCAGCCAGGAGTGCTCGGGGCCGATGCCGGGATAGTCGAGCCCGGCGGAGATCGAATGCGCGTCCTGGATCTGGCCGTCGGCGTCCATCAGGAGATAGGTGCGGTTGCCGTGCAGCACGCCGGGACGACCGCCCGCGATCGACGCCGCATGCAGTTGCGTCAGCCCGTGGCCCGCAGCTTCGACGCCGAAGATCTCGACGGTGGAATCGTCGAGGAACGGATGAAACAGGCCCATCGCGTTGGAGCCGCCGCCGATACAGGCGACCAGCGAATCCGGCAGGCGGCCTTCGATCTCCTGCATCTGCACCTTGGTCTCGTTGCCGATGATCGACTGGAAGTCGCGGACCAGCGTCGGATAGGGATGCGGACCCGCGACCGTGCCGATGCAGTAGAAGGTGTTGTGCACGTTGGTGACCCAGTCGCGCAGCGCCTCGTTCATGGCATCCTTCAGCGTGCGCGTGCCCGACTGCACTGGAATGACCGTTGCGCCCAACATCTCCATGCGGATGACGTTGGGCTGCTGCCGCTCGACGTCGACGGCGCCCATATAGACGATGCATTCCAGGCCGAAGCGCGCACACAGCGTCGCGGTGGCGACACCGTGCTGGCCGGCGCCGGTCTCGGCGATGATGCGCTTCTTGCCCATGCGTCGCGCCAGCATGATCTGGCCGAGCACGTTGTTCACCTTGTGCGAGCCGGTGTGGTTGAGCTCTTCGCGCTTGAGGTAGATCTTGGCGCCGCCCAGATGCTCGGTCAGACGCTCGGCGAAATAGAGCGGCGAGGGCCGGCCGACATAATTCTTGAGATAGCCGTTCATCTCGATCTGGAAGGCCGGGTCGACCTTGGCCTCGGTGTAGGCTTTCTCCAGATCGAGGATCAGCGGCATCAGGGTTTCGGCAACGAAGCGTCCGCCGAAAATGCCGAAATGGCCGCGCTCGTCGGGGCCGCTGCGATAGGAATTGGGTTTTGCAACATTCATCGGACGCTCAACTCTTGACTTGCATCTTGGCTTGCGCGCGCGGCGCGAATGAAGGCCTTGATCATCTCGGGGTCCTTCACGCCCGGGGCGCTCTCGACACCGGAGGAGACGTCGACGCCACCGGCCCGGGTGACGCGAACGGCTTCGGCGACGTTGTCGGCGCTGAGGCCGCCCGAGACCATATACGGCAACGCGAGCTCCAGGTTTCCGAGCAGATGCCAATCGAATGGTGCGCCGAGGCCGCCTGGCCGCGTTGCGTCCTTCGGTGCGCGCGCATCGAACAGGATGCGTTCGGCTATCTCGGCGTAACCGGGCAGCACGGCGAGATCCGCTGACGTTGCGACCGGCACGACCTTCATCACCGGACGACCGACCCGTTGCCTGATGTCGCGCAGCCGGGCCACGCTCTCCGTGCCATGAAGCTGGAAAATGTCCGGCGACAGCGCGTCCATGATGTTGTCGAGCGTGGCATCGTCGGCATCGACGGTGAGCGCGACCTTGAGCGCGCGCCGCTTCACCTGCCGGCCGAGCTCCCGGCCGGCTTCCAGCGACAAATGCCGCGGCGACGGCGGGAAGAACACAAAGCCCACCATGTCGGCACCCGCCTCGAGCGCCGTTTCGAGCGTCTCGGGCGTGGACAGGCCGCAGATTTTGACGAGCAAGGACATGTTCTCGACGGATATGGGCTCAAAGCAAATGGAGGGCCGCGGGTCCGCGGCCGGAAAACGGGCTTTTCGGTTGCGGCCGCTTCTACAACGTCGCGCGCTGCTTGTCTCGCCCGACGGGCCCGTAAAGCCCCACACCGGAGGGAACGGGGAGGCGCTGGGACTCAGGCCTTGCTGCGGCAGACTGGGCCCGCAGATCAGCCAGCTCGCCTCGCGCGGCCCGGGCATCCGCGTCATGCCGGCGCGCCGCACGCCGCCAGTGCCGCTGGCCGAACCAGACGGCACACCCGCCCACGAGGACCCCGAGCGCAGCCACCACGATCAGGAGCAGGAACAGCGGCAGCGTTGCCGAGAATGACGGGTCGTTGGAAACGAAGGGATCGAACGAGACCGTGACGAAATGCCGGTTGGCGACGGCAAAGACCATCAGGACCAGGCCCAGCGGAATCACGACCAGCGCGCTCAGGAATTTTCGCATCTCGGCTCGCTCGCCTTGAATCAAGGTTGCGGCCGCATCACTGGCGACCGCGGGAAACCCTGAGGTGGACCTCAGTCTGGCGCGCCTGGATCCGGATGGTCGCGATTCAGCCGTTCGCGCATTTCCTTGCCGGTCTTGAAGAACGGAACGCTCTTCTGATCGACAGGCACATGGGCGCCGGTGCGCGGATTGCGCCCTGCGCGCGCAGGGCGATGCTTGACCGAGAAGGCACCGAAGCCGCGCAACTCGACGCGATCACCGCGCGCGAGAGCCGCTACGATCTCTTCGAGAATCGCATTCACAATGTTCTCGACATCCCGCTGGTACAGATGCGGGTTGTGCTCGGCGATACGCTGAACAAGTTCGGATTTGATCATCGAGAGATAGGACCCGGGAGCGTGCGGACGACCATTTCCGTGAAAATACCGTGATCTGTCAAGACGCTAAATGAGGGTTGAGCGTCGTGAAAACACGTGACAAATGCCGAAAAAGCGGGCTGGACCTACACGCGCCGAACGGGAAAAACCTCTGTGGCTCGCCCGGTTCCGGTCAGTTCGACGCCGCCGGCTGCCACAAGGCGAGCATTCCATCCATTCCGAGCCGATCGACCGCCTGTGCGACGCCGGTTTGTCCGATTTGATGCGCAATCGAGCCTAAACCCAGTGCTTCCAGCGTTACTGCGGCCGCCGTCTTGAGGAACGGCAGATCGCTGAAGCGCGGCTGCAGCTTGTAATCGCGCACGGAGAGCCCCTTCTTGACGCCCTTCTGCTCGACCAGCCAGGTCACGGCGGTCTTCTCGTCGCCGATCTGATCGATCAGCTTGAGATCGATGGCCTGGCGTCCGGTGAAGACACGGCCATCAACCACTTTCTCGAGCTGCGTGTCATCCATGCCACGCCGTTCCTTCACCAATCCCTTGAACCAGGCATAGGAATCCTTCACCAACGCATCGAGCGCCGCCCGTGCCTCAGGGCTGGTTGGCTCGAAACCGTTGGGCGCGGCCTTCAGCGGCGTGGACTTTACCTCCTCGACCTTGACGCCGACGGTCTTCAACAGCTCCGAGACGTTCGGAAACTGGAACAGCACGCCGATCGAGCCGACCAGCGAGCTCTGCTGGGCGATGATGTGATCGCTGGCGATCGCGGTGATGTAGCCGCCGGAGGCGGCGAGGCCTTCGACGACGACAACGAGCGGCTTCTTTGCCTTCAACCGTACAAGCGAATCATAGAGCTGCTCGGAGCCGGCGGTGGTGCCGCCCGGCGAATTGATGTGAACGATGACGGCGGCGGCCTGCGAATTCTCCAGCCGCTCGAGCGCCTGGGTGCGATCGGAATCGCTGCGGATCAGGCCCTCGATCTGGACCCGCGCGATCGAGCCGGCGGACGCGAACGTGCCGCGCGCACCAGGCGTCGCGACCAGCGCGAAGCCTGCGATCGCCGCGATCGCGATCAGCGCGGCCAATACGCGCCAGAACGTCAGCTTGCGGCGGATCCTGCGGCGATCGACGATGATGTCCGAATCGAGTGACATCTCAATATCTCCAAATGAAAGGCCAGGCGCGTTGTGCCGTCGCAGCGTCGCCATTGGCTTATCTGGATACATCAATTGCGGCGCAATTAGAAGAAAACAAGGCCGGCTGCCGCGTAGCCCGGATGGAGCGCAAGCGTAATCCGGGGTTCTCCCTCACGGAGAGGCTTTCCCGGATTTCACTTCGCCCCATCCGGGTGACGACCTCACTACAAAAAAGCCCCGGCTCGCGCCGGGGCTTTGATGCAGTGAAACCTGCGTTTCGCTTACTTGGTGTCGCGGTTCTTGAGCGCGGTGCCGAGGATGTCGCCGAGCGTTGCTCCCGAATCGGAAGAGCCGTACTGCGCGATGGCTTCCTTCTCTTCGGCGACTTCGAGCGCCTTGATCGACACCTGGACCTTGCGGGCCTTCTTGTCGAACTGGATCACGCGGGCATCGACCTTCTCGCCGACGGCGAAGCGTTCGGCGCGCTGATCGTTGCGGTCACGAGCGAGCTCCGAGCGCTTCACGAACGTGGTGAAGTCGGTACCGGTGATCTTCACCTCGATGCCGCTCTCCTTCACTTCGATCACTTCGCAGGTCACGACCGCGCCCTTCTTGACATCGCCCGGCTCGGCGAAGGGGTCGCCTTCAAGCTGTTTGATTCCAAGAGAAATGCGCTCCTTCTCGACGTCCACATCGAGCACCACGGCCTTCACCATGTCGCCCTTCTTGTAGTTGTCGATCACCTGCTCGCCCGGCTGCTTCCAGTCGAGGTCGGAGAGATGGACCATGCCGTCGACGTCGCCCTCGAGGCCCAGGAACAAACCGAATTCGGTCTTGTTCTTGACCTCGCCCTCGACCGTCGAACCGGTCGGGTGACCTTCGACGAAGACCTCCCACGGGTTGCGCATGGTCTGCTTGAGGCCGAGCGAGATGCGGCGCTTGACGGAATCGACTTCCAGCACCTGCACTTCGACTTCCTGCGAGGTCGAAACGATCTTGCCGGGGTGCATGTTCTTCTTGGTCCACGACATCTCGGAGACGTGGATCAGGCCTTCGATGCCCGGCTCGAGCTCGACGAACGCGCCGTAGTCGGTGATGTTGGTGACGCGACCGGTGAAGCGGGCACCCAGCGGGTACTTGGCTTCGATGCCCTGCCACGGATCGTCCAACAGCTGCTTCATGCCCAGCGAGATGCGGTGCGTCTCGTGGTTGATCTTGATGATCTTGACCTTCACGGTCTGGCCGATCGAGAGCACCTCGGTCGGGTGGTTGACGCGGCGCCACGCGATGTCGGTGACGTGCAGCAGACCGTCGATGCCGCCGAGATCAACGAACGCACCGTAATCGGTGATGTTCTTGACCACGCCGTCGATGACCTGACCCTCTTCGAGGTTCTGCACCAGCTCCTGACGCTGCTCGGCGCGGGTCTCTTCGAGAACCGTGCGGCGGGACACGACGATGTTGCCGCGGCGGCGGTCCATCTTGAGGATCTGGAACGGCTGCGAGTTGTTCATCAGCGGCGCAACGTCGCGGATCGGACGGATGTCGACCTGCGAACGCGGCAGGAAGGCCACGGCACCGTCGAGGTCGACGGTGAAGCCGCCCTTGACCTGGTTGAAGATGACGCCGTTGACCTTCTCGTTGTTCTGGAAGGCCTTCTCGAGCTTGCCCCAGCTCTCTTCGCGGCGCGCCTTGTCACGCGACAGCACGGCTTCGCCGAGGGCGTTCTCGATCCGATCGAGGAACACTTCCACCTCGTCGCCGACCTTGAGCTCGCTGTCACGGCCGGGGCCGGAAAATTCGCGCAGGGCAACGCGGCCCTCCGTCTTCAGGCCGACGTCGATGACGGCCATGTCCTTTTCGATTGCAACAACCTTGCCCTTGATGACTGAGCTTTCCTGCAGGTTGCCGCCTGCGAAGGACTCGTCGAGCATCGCGGCGAAATCGTCGCGCGACGGGCTATAGGTATCAGCAGAAGTCGAAGCCATTTGTTCTCCAGTTGCGGATGTCATGCCGGCCGTTGGGTTCTTGGGCGCACCGTACGCGCAGTGTCGGAAGGTCCGCAGAACCTTCGAGCGACCGCTCGCTGCTCCGACCTGGAGGGCGGAACAGCGGAAGCGGGCCGGCTGAGGCCCGCGCGTTCGATACGTGGAAATCTTTTGTCCGGAACCTGGATCGCGTCGGCCCCGAGCAGGGACCGAGAGTATCGACCTCAAAGAGCGGGAGCGGGCGCTTCCTCCAATGACGGCAGCGGCTTAACCCCGCGACCGGCCCGCTCGGACGGCCTCGATAATGTCGATGGCGGCCCGGACGCCGCCTTCTATATCCAGTTGGGAGTTATCTAGCAAGTAAGCATCCGGAGCCGGCTTCAGGGGGGCGATCGCCCGGTTCTTGTCGCGCTCGTCGCGCTGGATGATATCGGCGAGCACGGCCGCCTCGTCCGCCTCCTCGCCCCGCGCCTTGGCCTCCATGGTCCGGCGGCGGGCACGGACCTTGGGGTCGGCGACGACGAAGATCTTCACGTCGGCATGGGGGCAGATCACGGTTCCAATATCGCGCCCATCGAGCACGGCGCCGGGCGGATCGGCGGCGAATTGCCGCTGAAAGTTGATGAGGGCCTCGCGCACCTTGGGGATCGCCGAGACGATCGAGGCGCCCTCGCCGGCCTTCTGGGTCTTCAGGGCGGGATTGCCGAACTTTTCGGGATCGAGTTCCAGCGCCGCAGCGACCGCCGCCGCCTCGTCCCGGAGATCATGACCGGACTGCATCAGGGAATAGGCCACCGCGCGATAGATTACGCCGGTATCAAGGTGACGGTAGCCGTAATGGTGGGCAAGGCGCTTGCCGAGGGTGCCCTTGCCCGACGCCGCGGGCCCGTCGATGGCAATGATCATGAAAAATCGGCCCCAAGCGAACGCATCATCGGGATGAAATCCGGAAAACTGGTGGCGATGAAGGCGGTGTCATCGACGGTTACCGGCTGATCGGAGGCGCAGCCCATCACCAGCGCGGACATCGCGATGCGATGATCCATGTGGGTGGCCACCACGCCGCCGCCGGGAACGTGGCCGCGGCCTTCGACGATCAAATCGTCGCCGCAGACCTCGACCTTGACACCGTTGACGCGGAGCATGGCGGCGGTGGCCTCCAAACGGTCGGATTCCTTCACGCGCAGCTCCTGGAGGCCGCGCATGATGGTCGTGCCCTCGGCAAAGGCGGCCGCCACCGCCAGCACCAGATATTCGTCGATCATCGACGGTGCACGCTCCGGCGGCACCTCGACACCGCGCAATTTCGAGGCGCGTACCCGCAGCTTTGCCATCGGCTCGCCAGCGTCGCCACGAACTTCGCTTTCCTCGATCGAGGCACCCATTTCGCGCAGCGTGGTGAAAAGACCGGTGCGCAGCGGATTGGTCATGACGTCGGACAGGACGATTTCGGAGCCTTCGACGATCAGCGCAGCAACGATAGGGAACGCCGCCGACGAGGGATCGGCGGGCACGACGACATTGGCGCCATGCAGCTCCGGCTGCCCCACGAGCGTGATACGGCGGCCGTGCTGACCTTCTTGCACTGAGGTGATCTCGGCGCCGAAATGCTTGAGCATCAGTTCGGTGTGGTCGCGACTGGCCTCGGTCTCGATGACGGTCGTGGCGCCCGGCGCGGCCAGGCCCGCGAGCAGCACGGCGGATTTGATCTGGGCCGAGGCCACAGGCGTCTTGTAGGTGATCGGCAGCGGATCGCGCGCACCCTGGACGGTCAGCGGCAGACGGCCGCCCGCGCCGCCGGAGACGACCTTCGCGCCCATCTTTTCCAGGGGATCCAGGATCCGGCGCATGGGCCGGCTGCGCAGTGAGGCATCGCCGTCGAAAACCGCGGAGATCGGACAGCCGGCGACGGCGCCCATGACGAGCCGGCAGCCGGTGCCGGAGTTGCCGAAATCCAGCGGCGCTTTGGGCTCCGCGAAGCCTGCGACACCCACGCCGTTCACCTTCCAGGCGAAATCTCCGGTACGCTCGACCCCGGCGCCGAGCGCCTGCATGGATTTGGCGGTGTTAAGGACGTCCTCGCCCTCCAGGAGGCCCGAAATCCGCGTCTCTCCGACCGCGAGCGCGCCGAGGATGAGGGCACGGTGGGAGATCGACTTGTCTCCGGGCACCCTTACTTTCCCGGTCAGGGGACCGCTGGCGCGCGACTGGAGCGGCGTCGGCTTGTCGGAATCGGTCAAGTTTGTGTCCTTGGGTAGGCCCGAAACGTCCCTGTGGGACTCGCGGGGCAGGTACCACATGGTCTCCCCGCCGTCACGGGCATGTCGTTCTCCCGCAATGCGCTATTGACAGCGGGCCGCCAACTAGCCAAGTGAAGCACCGCTTTTCAGACATTTCCAGGATTCCTCTGCCGTGGCCAAGTCCGAACTCGGAACTAAACGTATTTGCCCGACCACGGGCAAAAAGTTCTATGACCTCAACAAGAATCCGGTGATCTCGCCCTATACCGGTGAAGTCGTGCCGATCGCGCCCATCGCGCCGGCTCGCGCACCCCGCGGTGCCGAAGCCCGTCACGCAGCCGCTGCCGCCGACGCCACGCCAGAGCCGGCGGAGGTCGAGGAGGTCTCGCTCGAGGAGGCCGATGCCGAGGAGAACACCGGCAAGGTCAAGGCCGTCGTGCCCGAATCCGAGGACGACATCGAAGTCGATGAAACTATCGAGGACGATGACGACGATGATTCGACCTTTATCGCCGACGACGAAGAAGGCGATGAGGACGTCACCGACATCATTGGTGATGTCGGCGGTGACGAAGAGACTTGAGATAATTCCAGAACTGTGGTTCTGGGTCTTTCCCGACGCGTCGCCCAAGGCGCGTCGGACGGTTAAGGGGCCATAGCTCAGCTGGGAGAGCGCTTGCATGGCATGCAAGAGGTCGGCGGTTCGATCCCGCCTGGCTCCACCAAATTTCTCGCAACTCCCTGGGAAATTTAAGTTCATTGTAGATCAACGCCTTAGCATCTCCCCTGTGTCGCACATCGATGTTACACAAAGGAATGAAGGCGATGTCGTCCACCTATCATCTGTTCAAGCGAGAAGGCGTTTGGAATTACCGACGCCGCGTCCCAACCGCGTTGATCCCGTTGCTCGGCAAAAAAACCATTCAGTTTTCTTTGGGGACGTCTGATCTCAAGGAAGCCAAGAAGCGGCGTGCGCTTGAAGACCTGAAAACCGCCGCTCAGTTCGAGGCCGCCGAGAAGAACCATAAGGTCACTGCGAACGGTTCGGATGGTTTGGTCATCTCTGCGGCGGGATCGCCACTTACGGAGCGAGAGGCCGTCCAGCATGTGCAGGAATATGTCCGACGGATGGATGCACGGTCACGGCGTCAACTCACTGAGGACCCTCCTGGGAGCGGCAGTGAGCAACAAAAGATCGAGGCGGACATTGGTCACGGCTTAAGCATCCTCAAGAACCGCGACGACCCCAGGGCTGATGAATGGGTGTATGCGGCCATGAAACGTATACTGGCGGATGCTGGGCATCCCGTGGACGAGGCCTCCTTGCCCCATGCTGCCTTAGCCGAGCTTGCTCGTCGTGGCTTGCTAGAGCTTCAGCAGCGTAAATTGGCGCGGATCGGCGACGATCATGGACGGCCCTTCTTTGACCACCTGTTCGACCCTAACCTCCCCCCGCCAGTTTCATTCGGCGAACTGGCCGACCAGTTCCTTGCGGTCATAGAAGAGGACGCGGGGGCGAACCAAACCAGCGAAAAATGGGTCGATAAACAGAGGGCCAACGTCACCCTGCTGCGGGAGATCATCGGCAACGCCGTGCCCATTCAAAATGTTGATTACGACGTCTGCCTGAAGGTGCGGAGCGTTTTATCGCGCCTTCCCGCCAACCGTTCCAAAATTTACAAAGGCTCAACGGTCAGTGAGGCCATCGACAAGGGCGAAAAGGCTGGCAAGCCCAAGTTGTCGTCGGGGACCCAGGAAATCTATCTCACGACCCTCGAAGGAATTCTCGACCTCGCCTGGAAGAAGCGGCTGATCGGGGCCAATCCGGCTCAGGGCATGAAGCCGGTTAGGCGTGAGGTGATGGAGGCCAGCGCGAAGCGCCGTCCCTTTGCAGCTGAACAGCTCAAGCAGTTCTTTGGCGGGTCGTTCTACCAAACGTGTGCATTGCATTCGCCCCCGTTCGGCCACGACAAGACCGGGTGGAGGTTCTGGCTACCTCTAATGTGCTTGTTCATGGGCATGCGCCCAAACGAAGCCTGTCAGATGAGCGTTGGCGACGTCAAACAAACTATCAAGGGGACCGCGTACCTCGATATCGTCGCGTCCACCGATGAGGATGACGCCGACCTGGGAGCCAAGCCCAAGAAAACCGTTAAAACCTGGAGCAGTAAGCGGAAAATTCCGCTGCATCCCGAATTGATTTCAGTCGGCTTTCTGGAATTTGTCGCGATCCGCCGCAAAGCCGGGCCGTCTGTCCAACTGTTCGGCGACCTCAAGCCCGATGGTTACGGCAACCACGCGACGTATGCTCTCAAGCGATTTCGGGAACAGTATCTGCCGAAGGCGATCAAGCTCGAAGCGCGTCAGAGCTTCTACAGTTTCCGGCATAATTTCCGAGATGCTCTTCGTCGGATCGATGCTCCGCCGGATGCACTGCAGGCCCTAGGTGCATGGAGCCAGGGAAAGCTGATCAGTGATGATTACGGCGACAAATCCAATCCCGACTACCAGCTGAAGTTCATGCAGTTGGTGGAATTCCCGGGGTTAGATTTGCAGCATCTTCACTGGAAGGGCTGAGGGGCGTCCCTGGCTCGTTCTTGCCTCAAAGCCCACCAAAATCGTTATAGTGCACCCAGCCCCCGCCGCCGGGCCTAGCCGTTTTATTCCGATCGCCTCGGTTTTGGCACGTCGCGGCATGTCAGCTGAGACTGCGAGCAAGAGCTTGACCCTTTCGTAGCTCCACCTCAATCGAGCGGCTGATCGGTACACACATGACGCCGTTCGATGGCGTGATCATTCACATCCGTTGACATTCGGTTTCCTTCCCCCATTCTCAATACTGCCTGAGCCATGGAGGGCTATGACGGTAGATGGTTACGCCATCGGACCGCCCTCCGCGACCCGGTCCGTTGGTGATCCTTGTAGGTCGCTGTCTTAGGACCCGGTATGAAGGCGAATACCCAATCTGATGTGTTGAGCGACCTTTTAGATCGCGAAAAAGCTGCGCGCCTCCTTGGCATCGCGCCGCGTACCCTTGATCGTTGGCATAATGAGAATGTGGGTCCCCCACGTTTGTTGATCGGACGCAAGGTCCGCTACCGCCGCACGAGCCTAGATAATTGGCTGCGCGGCCTCGAAGGACGCTCGTAAGAGAGCGCGCCGATCCGCGCGTACCCTTTCCATTTCAATAGGACGTCGACGAATGACCCACTCGCATAGAATAGCAGTTTTTTCTCACCTCGCGCGACATGGCCTGCACCGTGAGAAAACGCAAAAACATCCGGTTTGACAACAGGTCCGTGTGAAGGGGGCGCGTCGATGTCCAACTCAGAAGTAACAACTTTAGCAACTGTCGCGCAGAGTGAGAAAATTGATCTCACTCCCGCCGAGCAATGCTTACTTGACTGCAGAACACTGAAGGCGATGCAGCTACGTCAGCGCTATCCGGCGGAAGCGCGCAGCCACAGGAACATGCTGCAACGAAAACAAAAGCGGGGGTTTGTGCATCCCGAATTTCACGACTTTCGCAATTTCCTCCGAGTTGTCGGGCCGTGCCTCTGTAGAGGGGCTACGTTGGACCGGACAAACAATACCGATCCCGAATACGCTCCCGGGAAGGTCCGCTGGGCGGACAAGAGGACCCAAAACAATAACAAGGGTGACACCCTCCTATTTCACCACTGCACGGGTAAGGCTTATACCGTCTCGCAACTTTCCAAGATACAGAAAGTCCTCCCCACTACCATCCGGAAGCGTAAACAGCGGGGATGGACGGACGACGAGATAATCGACGGCAAACAGGCCTCAGCCGCCAGTGACACTCCCCCGAGCCGATCCCGCGCCAAGGCCACCCAGGGTGGGCCCGCAGCCTCGCGCAGCGTGCCGCAAATCAGCGATGCCGAGCATCGGTTTCGGAAGAAGGAGAAAGAAGCGGAGGAGTACCGCCGACAGAATGGCGAAGAATACTGCCTGCCTACGATTTCGGAACTTGAGGAACTTCTCGAGACAAAATTCACTCAAGAACAATACGATCGCCATTTTAAACGAGTGTGGGCTGATTGGTGGCCCCATGTGTTCGTGGACAAGCTGCCAGAGGAAGTCCAGCAGACCATCAAGCGGATATTTGGCCCTTTCAAAATCAGACACAGCGAGACAAAAGGCGAGACAGACATCGCCGCCCTCTACCAGTGGTACCTTGCCGTTAGTTGGGAGCCAAAGCCTCAGCAGAACAATGACTTATCTCGCCCGGCCTCAAGCCATCGCCAACCTGCACCTGAGGACAAAACGACCCACACCCCATCGAGCGACACTCGCGAGACAGCAGGAGTTGTCCAGCAGCCGCTGGGGGACACAAAAGGGCTTCCCGAGGACAATCCTTCTTTACATGAGCCGGCACAGGTCCATCGTTCAATGAGGGCACCCAGTATCCAGCTCCCCCCGAAAGTGGAGGAGAGCGATGGACGAGCCCGAACTGCTACCCCGATCCCCACTGCCCTGCCTGCTCCGCGATTTCGAGGAGCCCGACTGCGCTCCCCTGGACTGCACGCCCTGGACTGCCATGTCGGCCCTGCAAAAGTCGATCAGGCGCGGGAGGACGCAGATTGCGCTAGCAGCCGCATCGACCCTCCTCACGCAATCTCCCGAGGGTCTCTGGCGCAGATTGGCTTGTATCGCTTTCGAAGACATCGGGCTTGGCGATGTCGAAGTGACAGCCCTCACGACCGCCGCTATCGGCGGGAAGAGAGTGCGGGCAACGCTCGGTGGAGAGTGGAAAGTCGCGAGCTTCCTGATCACGCGAATGGCGAATGCGACCAAGTGCCGGGCGGCCGACGATCTCCTGCTGGTTGCCGAGAACCATCCCACCTTCGAGAGCCAGCGCCTGCAACTTGGCTTCAGCATGATCCCGGACCTGCTCCGGATAGTCGCCAGCACGGACCCTTTACCAGTCAGAGCCCTGGCAGCCTGGTTTGCACTCGGCACGGATCGGCGCCCCTCACCTCGTCTCGCTCGGCGACACGGCGACATTGCCTCGCTCTTCGCTGCGGTCCGCGAAATCTTGCCGCCCGAGCTGGTCGAGATCGCGTGGGAGGGCCATCGCCGCAGCGGCGAGGTACTGCCAATCTTCATGGCATTGCTCGCCCCGCAACTGCGGCACGAACTAACGAGCGTGCATGACGACGAGGTGCCAGTTGAAATCATGGTCGGGCCGATCCCGGGTTGGTGCTTAGACGTGTACACGAGGCCCGGGAGAGCTAGTCTCGCCAAGCTGATCGAAGGATCGACGGAGACGGCTCGCTGGGTCCGAGCCCACATTCCGCCACGGCAGCGGGTCCAGTTTCTCGGCACGATTATATTCAGGTTGGAGGGCCAATCCTCCCAGCGACGGTTGCGGTGGCCGATAGCGGACGAACTGCGACGAGCCGTCGATTATGAATGCAATGGAGCCCACTGCCGAGATGCCACCGAAATCCTGAGGCTCGCCCGAGCTGATCTGGGGGAGCTGAATGCGATCCGCACCGAACTAATGGAGGTATCAAGCCATGACAGCTGAGCTTCTAACCCGTGATACTATTCACTTATCGGAGGTTACCCCGGCACTTTTGAACCGTTTTGAGCCTCGGTTCCAATTAATTGCACACCCGACCGAATTCTCTCCAGAGACGGGGTTTTTCCTTCAAAACAGTGTGTCCGCGAATAGCCGCCGCGCCTACGAAAGCGACCTGCGGGAATTTGAGCGGGGTGGCGGCTCAATCCCCGCTTCCCCGGAGATCGTCGCCGAATATCTGGCTCAAAGCGCCAACAAGCTGAGTGTGGCCACCCTGGTACGACGGCTAGCCTCAATCTCGAAGGCACACGAAGTCCGGGGCTTTCCTAATCCCACGCGGTCCCCCTTCGTCCGGGCGATCCTAAGAGGCATCAAACGAACCTACGGCTGCGCTCAACGGCAGGCCAAGCCTCTGCTACGCGACGAGCTGATCCACGTGCTCGACGCCACGGGCGATCAGCTGAGGGACCTCCGCGACCGGGCTCTCCTTCTGCTCGGCTTCGCGGGCGCCTTACGCCGTTCCGAGCTGGTCGGCCTAAATGTCGGCGACGTCGAACATGCCCGGCAGGGCGTCATCCTGCACCTGCTTCGCTCGAAATCCGACCAGGAAGCTCGGGGAGAGAAAATTGGGATACCCTTCGCCCGCGGGCGGTGGTGTCCGGTCGCCGCCCTGGAAGCCTGGCTGGCGATCTCGGGCATCAGCGAAGGGCCGATCTTTCGGCCGGTAGATCGCCATGGCAGGGTCCATGACGGTCGCTTGTCCGGTGAAGCGGTGGGCGAGATCGTTCGGGAGCGCGTCAGCGCGGCTGGCCTCGATCCCTCCGGATACTCAGGGCATTCCCTGCGAGCCGGGTTAGCCACAAGCGCATCGCAACTCGGGGTGCCGACCTTCAAGATCAGAGAACAGACCCGCCACGCCTCGGACGCCATGCTGGCGCGTTATGTGCGGGACGGCGCAATTTTTTCCCAAAACGCTGCGGGCGCGCTACTATGAAATCTATTTCAATAACCGAGATGTTTTATGGAAGCTACTTGGTGGTACTTGGACGAATTCGGTCAAGTTGGTCCATTTACGCTGCAACAATTGAAAGAGGTCGTTGCCACCTTTGAGGAGAGCCATAAGCGCGAGCTTCGCGTTTGGCGAGAAGGTTTTCCGGATTGGATGGCGGCGGATGTTCTGAACGATCAAGACTGGGTGCCGTCCCAACAATCGGAAACACCAAAGGTAATCGCTCAAGCCACAGACGCTCTCGCTAAAGCCCGAAAAACCTATTTGAGCCGCTTAAGTAACGAGTTTTTCAGAGACGGGCGCGACCAGTTGCAGACGAATGCGCTCGGCGTAACGTTACCGCCCGCGCTGCCGCCGCCAATACCGAAAATCAAATCAATCCTTCTGCCCTGTCCAACCTGTCGGAGACCAATTTCAACAGGTGCGGGCTCGTGTCCGAAATGCAGCGAGCCACTTACGAATGGGTGGGTAGATAGTGAATTGGAACGGCAAAAAGCGCGCGGGAGGCAGGTAGGATTGTGGCTTGTGTTTGCGATACTCGCAGTGACCGCATTTTCGCTTTAGGCCAGCGCAACGAAGGAATGCATTGTCGACTTTCGAGGAGGGAAAACCCAGTATCTGTGCCGCGACCGAGAGTGACCGAACTGGGTGAGTTTGGACGCCAGTACTTGCTTCAGAGCCGAGCCGCGACAATTGGGGGGCTGAGCCGTGTTCAGTATGTTTCTAGTCGCTTACACTTCCGCGCACCTGATTGCCGCGGTCAGCTACCCCCTGGGTGATCAGCTCTGCGCGAACGCGCTGGGGCGCGGGATTTGGTATGGGCACGCGACCTGGGACGGGGACCCTCATAGCAAGAAGGGCAAGGACCAGGACGGCAACGAGCAGAACGGCGCGATCACGCTCGCCTGTGAGAGATACGACACCCGGCCGAAAGTGCAGACCCAAATCGACACGGAGCAGCGGGAGCAGTTCGAGAGCGACTGCTACAACCTGTACCAGTCCTACTCTGACTATAAAGAATGTCGCCAGCTACCGAACGGGGACGTCGAGATGACCCAGTCCGACGACAACGGCGACAACAGACATAGCTGGGTGGTCAAGCTCGATGAGCGCTGGAAAATCGTACGGCTTAAGGAGCAGAGGGCCAGTGAGGAAGAGTGCGACCAGATCGAGGGGATATTCGACGCTTGCTCCGTGTCCGAGCAGAGCCCCGAGTGCTCCATGGTGCACCGCGCTGGGGGTGGCGAGAGCAGAGGCATATCCCAGTTCTTCACCCGGCACCCCTCAGATAGCTTCGCTAACAAGCTGCACGCGCTGTGTCAGAAGGTCTGCTACGGCAAGATGACCGTGATCGCCGCAACTCGGAATTTCTGCCCGCATCAGCAGCCGCATTCTATGGCGGATAGGAGGGTGGACCCCGATGAACCTGGCAGTACAGCCCGCAAAACACCCAAGTGACCCACCCGTTGGGACCGACCAGCCGGAACGACTAACGAGGGTAGGATGAAATATGCAATTCTGGCACTAGGACTGCTCACCGTCCCCGCACGGGCAGCGACATGGACCCACGATGATTGTGAGGTCATCGGGGACTTCTTCGACAGCGCATCTAAGGAAGCGCGGATAGACGGGCTTCCAGACAAGTGTGAAATCCCCATCAGCGTTGGCTGGCGCGGCATCATGCCCGTGCTGGGGCCCGTGGCTGATAGACACCACATCTCCATCCAGAAAATGAACGAGGTCGGACACCAGGTGTGCCTCGGCAACCTGACCGCGCTGCAGGCAACGCGGCAATTCTGCCCCGGCTACCGGCCTAAGCCCTGATCCGATCCTGAGCTGATCGCTTCGCCCTGCCCGCTCTACCGATACGCCAATCAGTTCCTCGGCCTCCGGCGATCTTATTGGCTCCGAGCCAAGCCGCAAAAGCTATGAGCAGCGCACCCCGGTCTGGACAAGGCGTGCTGCTTGAATTGCATTTCTCTGCAAACCGAAGCCACGGCTCGGTAGTCCGCGTTTTCTTCTGCCACCTAACCCTACACGGCACCTGAAACTAAGGCGCCCAGAGCGAAATCGCCTCGGGGTAGACGCTCTTGAGGGCTCAAATTCCAAAGGCGCGGACGATTTTCCACCGTGGCGCAGCCCAATCGGCCACGCCTCTTGGCGGCTGATGAATTTGGAAGTTGTCACAATTTGCCGCCGAAAACCCACTGCTCCTGGCGGGCGAAATTGGTGGAATTTGGAGGCGATTTTCTAGGCGTCGGCGCTTGCGGTCACATGGACTGCGTTGGTCCTGATTAAGCAGTGACATCATCCCCGATTTGTTCAAAGCCGCTTGTGCTCGCGGACGATGATGTCTCGCCGCGTGTCGGCCTTGAGGGCGCCGTACCGTCCAAAACCATGAAGCCGACAACCACGGTAAAATTAATTAAATCACAAAAATAATAATTCCAGCATTAAAAATAATCCTCTCGGTGTTATAAGAGAGCGTTTTTAGGCCCGCTGCGCGGGACGTGCCATCTTTAGTCATGAGGTCGCTGGTTAGGCCTTGGGGGGATTTTCGATGAACATCATGCAGTTGAGCGCCTGCGCTGCCGCTATCGCAGCGGCAGCATCGTTTCCCGCGTCTGCGCAAGATGCGGACCAGGCTACTCGAAGCCGAGACGTGATAAGCCAGCCTATCCTTCCTGCTCCGGAAATGGGCAAGGGCGACATTATCGTGAAGTTCGGTGACGCGACCCGCATCTACTTCAAGAAGCCGATTAAGCGGATCAAGATCGATGACGAGTTTTTGGTCAAGGCCACCCCTCAGACCGATCATGTCGTAGAGTTCAGCGGCCTCTATCCCGGACGCTCAGCAATCACTGTTGAGGATGCGAATGGAAAGAAATCTTCGTGGGATATCGATGTCTTGGTCGTGAGTGAGCCCCACGTAGTGAAGGTCTATCAAGCGGGGCATATCAACAGACAAACGGGCGAACGCCGTTCAGACAGCAGCTCAGAGATTGGCGGTTACGTCACGCTCAGTTGTAATGAAATCGGATGTCGCGAGCTAGAGCCCGAGCTACAGGCGAGATTTCCGCTGGGCTATCCACGCTAAGCTACCACCTGTGCTCGGTGACGCTCGGGCGATCATTCTTTACTGACGGTGGCTTAGAGCTAACATCTCTATTATTTTGGTTAGCGGTGTTAGCCATGTATCGCATTGCTTTCATCCTAGGGCTCCTGGTCACCCCAGCTGTCGCTGAGGAGATCACGCACGACGAGGCCGTCAAGCTGGGTTCTCTCGGCGAGAAGGCCAGGAGCGATATTCAAAAGCACCTCGAAAGCAAGAACCTGAAAGTTACCCTGATAGAACTGATCTGGTCCTGTAGTTTCCAAAACGTTGTTTGCACGGCGAGCACGAAACTCAAGTTCACTGGCCATGCCCTTGTCGTGCCGCCTAGGGGTAACATCCAGGTAGCGGAGTGCGAGGCGACCGCAAACCCGGAAGAGACTGACGTCATCTCGTCTTGCCGGGTGTTTGCTCAAAATCTCAAATTCACCGAGCGCGAATGCGCGGTGGCGGAGCAGTATCTCAGCATCTGCGCGAAGAGCCTCGATGAGAATGACGGAGAGTGCGTTCCTGCCGACGTGAGCTATAAATGGCTACGGTGGGGCGACAATAGCACGCTCGCAATCGAGCAGCGACATCATCTCCCGTACTCTCGATTGACGCCGGACCAGGGCACACTTCACATTCTGTGCAAGAAGGTGTGCTATGAAGAGATGACCGCGCAGCAGGCGCTCAAGAAGTTCTGCCGCCGCCCGGCGCCTGCAGGCTACGGAGAGATCGTGATCCAGGAGGCGGAGGCCGCGATGATGCAGCATTATTCGCGCGGCAAATCAGTGCCGCCGACGCCCTCCGGCTGGCAGCGCCGGTCACGAAGGTACTGAAGCCGCCCCGGACCAAGCCGTAACCCGGCCCACGTTCTCAAATGTGACAGAGGGTGGATGAAATACGCTATTCTGGCCCTGGGACCTTTCATCACCCTGGCCGCAGCGGTTGAACCGAAGTTCCCGGATGTGTCGCGGCAGTTCATGATATGCAGCTCTGTCGAGCACATGCTCGAAACTTGCAACGCGAGCCGGATCAATCAGACAGTCTGCAAGTGGATCGACCACCGGGTGACACCAAGGGATACAGCGAGATGATCGCGCAAGGCTGGCTTTCGCAGAAAAAGTTTGAAGCGGTGTGCCAGCGCGTGTGCGCCAGGCAGCTTACCGTAGCGGAGGCCTTGTCCAGGTTCTGCCCGCCGGGGTGGCGCAGGGGCTCCGGCTTGGCTTCAAATCTCGCCCGTACACAGCCCACCTGAGATTAAGGCAGCCAGGACGAAATCACCTTGATGTAGGCGCTGTTGAGCGCTCAACCTCCTGGGCCGAGCACCCTTTTCACTCGTGGCGCAGCTCAATCGACTACGATGCTGAGACTTGATGAATTCGAGCGTTGATACGCAAATGGCGTTGAGACGTCGCCTTCTGGCGGACGAATTTGGTGGAATTTTGGAGACGACTTCCGCACTTCCGCCTGCTCAACATTTTTTACTCTGCTACACAACCGTGCTACATTAGGCGCTGACACGGTGCTCTAAAACGCTGATTTGTATGGTGAAACGTGGAGCCCGGAGATCACCCGCCTGGCTCCACCACGCTTCGCCCTTCGGGCTACGCGTGGCGCAGCCGCGCGGAGCTCGAAGGGCGAAGCGTGGTGTCCGGCGAAGCCCGAAGGGCGAAGACGGACTGGTGAGACTCCCACGCAGCGGCTGCCCGGGCGATAATCGTCAATGTGGTACGTCTACATCCTCCGCAGCATCGAATTTCCCGAGCAGGAATACGTTGGGGCTACGGAAGATCTGAAGCGCCGGTTTCCAGAGCACAATGCTGGCAAATCCACCCACACTGCCAAGTTCAAGCCTTGGAAGCTGATCTGGTACTGCGCCTTCCCTGACAAGCACAAAGCGCTCGCTTTTGAAGCCTACCTGAAGTCTCACTCCGGCCGAGCCTTCACAAAGAAGCGGCTGTCCTAAGAGCGCACCTCTAACCCTACTCCCCGATCACCGCATTCAACCGATCGCGCAACGCCACAATCTCGTCCTTCATCGCGACAAGCTCCGAGACCGAGCAGTCCGATGCCGCCAGAATCGATTGCGGCACGGCCCGCGCCTTGTCCTTCAAGGCCTGGCCCTGCGGCGTCAACGCGATCAGCACCTGACGCTCGTCCTCGCTCGAGCGCGTGCGCTTGACGAGGTGGGCCGCCTCGAGCCGCTTGAGCAGCGGTGTCAGCGTGCCCGAATCCAGGTGCAGCTTTTCGCCGATGCTCTTGACCGGCACGTCGTCGCGCTCCCACAGCACCAGCATCACCAGATATTGCGGATAGGTCAGGCCGAGCCGGTCCAGCAGCGGCTTGTAGACGCGGTTGAACGCATGCGCGGCGGAATAGACCGCGAAGCAGATCTGGTTGTCGAGGCGCAGCGGCGCGTCCGCTGCCGAATGTTTCCGGGGCATCGAGAATCTCACAGGACTTGCTCCATTCTGGGGCCGGCCGTCGCTACATTCAATTGCGAACAATTAAATGTGAGACGCTATAATTTCAATTGCGCGCAATCTAATTGCCTGCGATAAAGATGGCGCCCCCACCCCGAAAACACAGGGAGACAAAAATGTCAGTGAACGTCCTCTACAAGACCAGCGCAAAGGCCACCGGCGGCCGCGACGGCCATGCCGCGACCCTCGACGGCGCGCTCGACGTCAAGCTCACCACGCCGAAGGAGCTCGGCGGCGGAGGCGGCGCCGGCAACAATCCCGAGCAGCTGTTTGCTGCGGGCTATGCCGCCTGCTTCATCGGCGCGATGAAGTTCGTGTCCTCGCAGGGCGGCCCCAAGGTTCCGGCCGACGCCTCCGTGACCTCGACCGTCGGCATCGGCCCGCGCGCGGCCGGCGGCTTCGGTCTCGACATCGACCTTGCCGTCTCGCTGCCGGGCCTCGCCCGCGCGGAAGCCGAGGCGCTGGTCGAGAAGGCGCACCAGGTGTGCCCGTATTCCAACGCGACGCGCGGCAATGTCGACGTCCGTCTGACGGTCGTCTGATCGGTTAGCTGAAGCGGCTGGCCCGAGATACCCCTCGGGCCGGCCGCCTCCCTTGATTTGCCATCCCGCGGGATTGCGGCGAGCGGCCTGCATGACGCCCTACGCGCGAAGCCATTGCCGGCTCGGACGAACCTCGTTAGGCCTGTGATCAATACCGACACAGGGGACGCGAAGGCATGACTGAAGCCGCCAGTTCTGGAGCTGCCATGGGTGCAATGAGCGGCCTGCGCGTCATCGATCTGACGCGCGTGCTCGGCGGCCCCTATTGCACCCAGATCCTCGCCGACCATGGCGCCGACGTGATCAAGGTCGAGCCGCCCGCAGGCGACGAGGTACGCGACTGGGGCCCTCCCTTCCACGAGGAAGACGCGGCCTATTTCATCGGCATCAACCGCAACAAGCGCTCGATCGGCCTCGACCTCGCCTCCGAGGGCGGCCGGACCGTGCTGCTCAAGATGCTGGAGAGCGCCGACGTCCTGATCGAGAACTTCAAGCCGGGCACGCTGGAGAAATGGGGCATCGGCAACGAGGTGTTACGCGAGAAATTTCCGCGCCTCGTGCATTGCCGGATCTGCGGCTTCGGCGCCGACGGCCCGCGCGGCGGCAATCCCGGCTATGACGCCATCATCCAGGCCATGACCGGCATGATCGCGGCGACCGGCTCGCCCGAGAGCGGACCGATGCGGATCGGCGTGCCGCTGGTCGACATCGGCACCGGCCTCTATGCGGCGATCGGCATCTTGATGGCGCTGTCGGAGCGGCAGCGCTCGGGCCAGGGCCAGTTCCTGGAGACCACGCTGTACGAGACCGGTCTCGCCATCATGCATCCGCACACCGCGAATTATTTCATGCATGGCAAGCCGCCGTCGCTCACCGGCAACGAGCATCCCAACCTCGTGCCCTATGCGATCTTCCCGACCAAGACCGACGACATCTTCATCGGCGTCGGCAATGACGGCACCTTCCGCAAGCTCGCCAAGGAGATCGGCAAGCCCGAGCTCGGCACCGATCCGCGCTTTGCGCGCAACAAGGATCGCATCGGCAATCGCGAGGCGCTGCGGGCCGAGCTTGCCGCCGTGTTCAGCCAGCACGAGGCCGAGCCGCTGTGCAATCGCCTGCTCGCCGCGGGCCTGCCCGCCGGCCCCGTGCAGAAGATCGACCAGGCATTGACCAATCCGCACACGATCGCGCGCGGCGATATTATCGAGAAGGATTGGTACAAGGGCGTGGCGTCGCCGATCCGGCTCGACCGCAGCAAGCCGAGCCTGCGGCGCCTGCCGCCGAAATTCAGCGAGCACGCCGCCGAGGTCCTGGGCGAATTCGGCTACTCCAGGTCCGAGATCGACGCGATGGTCGAGCAGGGCACTGTCTGCGGCCCCGAGCGCAAGCGCTAGCGCCCTCGCCTTCCACATCCCACGGCAATGCCGCAGTGCGGTGCGGGCGCTCTGTGCACCGCGAACGGAGGACGCTGCGCGCGCGGCATTCGCCTATTTGACGGCTTCCCTTTTCCAGCGCTTGCCGCTTTCGTTTCGGCCGCTTACACAGTCATGTGAACGTCATATGGCGCTGCTAGCGCAAGCGATCATTTTTGACGGCCCAAGGGAGGTTTACTTGATGGCTCTTCGACATTTTGGAGCGGCTGCCGCTATTGCACTCACGGTTGGACTATCGGCCTCGCCGGCCTTGGCCGTGACCGAAATCCAGTGGTGGCACGCGATGACCGGCGCCAACAACGACGTCATCGTCAAGCTCGCCACCGACTTCAACGCGTCGCAGAGCGACTACAAGGTGATCCCGACCTACAAGGGCAACTATCCCGATACGATGAACGCCGGCATCGCGGCGTTCCGCGCCGGCAACGCCCCGCACATCATGCAGGTGTTCGAAGTCGGCACCGCGACCATGATGGCCGCGACCGGCGCCGTGAAGCCCGTCTACAAGCTGATGGCCGACGCCGGCGAGAAGTTCGACCCCAAGATCTACCTGCCCGCCATCACCGGTTATTATTCGACGTCGAAGGGCGAGATGCTGTCCTTCCCTTTCAACTCGTCCTCGACCGTGATGTGGGTGAACCTCGACGAGCTGAAGAAGGCGAACGTAGAGATCCCGAAGACCTGGCCCGAAACGTTCGAGGCCGCCAAGAAGCTGAAGGCTGCCGGTCATGACACCTGCGGCTTCTCGGGCTCCTGGATCACCTGGGTCAATCTCGAGCAGCTCTCGGCGTGGCACAACGTGCCGCTCGCCAGCAAGGCCAACGGCCTCGACGGCTTCGACACCTTGCTCGAGTTCAACGGACCGCTTCAGGTCAAGCATCTCGAAACCCTGGTCGAGCTGCAGAAGACCAAGACCTATGACTACGCCGGCCGCACCAACACCGGCGAAGGCCGCTTCACTTCGGGCGAGTGCCCGATCTACCTGACCTCGTCGGCCTTCTTCGGCAACGTCAAGGCGCAGGCCAAGTTCAACTTCACCGCCGTGCCGATGCCGTATTATCCCGACGTCAAGGGCGCACCGCAGAACTCGATCATCGGCGGCGCTTCGCTGTGGGTGATGGGCGGCAAGTCGGCCGAGGAATACAAGGGCGTCGCGAAATTCCTGACCTTCCTCTCCGACACCGATCGCCAGGTCTACATCCACAAGGCCTCCGGCTACCTGCCGATCACCAAGGCGGCCTACGCCAAGGCGAAGGAAGAAGGCTTCTACAAGGATCAGCCCTATCTCGAGACCCCGCTGCTCGAGCTGACCAACAAGGAGCCGACCGAGAATTCGCGCGGTCTGCGCCTCGGCAACATGGTGCAGCTGCGTGACGTCTGGTCGGAAGAGATTGAGCAAGCGCTGGCCGGCAAGAAGAGCGCCAAGCAGGCGCTCGATGCCGCCGTCGAGCGCGGCAACACGATGCTGCGGCAGTTCGAAAAGACCGCCGTCAAGTGAGGCAATGAGCGGCAGGCCGCGACCCGGCCTGCCGCTCTGCTGGCATCATGCAAAAGCAAGCCATCTTCCAGTCAAGACTGTTACCGTACGCGCTGGTTGCGCCGCAGCTCGCGATCGTCCTGATTTTCTTCTATTGGCCGGCCCTGCAGGCGGTGATCCAGTCCTTCCTGCTCCAGGATGCGTTCGGTCTGTCGACCACCTTTGTCTGGTTCGAGAATTACGTCGAGCTGTTCAAGGACGCAGCCTATTTCGAGGCGATCGTCCGGACCTTCTTGTTCTCGTTCGCCATCGCCGTCTCGTCGCTGTCCTTTGCGCTGCTGCTCGCCGTGATGGCGGACAAGCCGCTGCGTGGCTCGATGCTCTACCGCACGCTCCTGATCTGGCCCTATGCGGTGGCACCGCCCGTGGTCGGCGTGCTCTGGATCTTCATGCTGCATCCCTCGCTCGGCGTGCTCTCGCGCTATCTGCGCAATATGGGCGTCGACTGGAATCCGCTGCTCGACGGCGACCAGGCCGCGGCGCTGATCATCCTCGCCGCCGCGTGGAAGCAGATCTCCTATAATTTCCTGTTCTTCCTCGCCGGCCTGCAAGCGATCCCAAAGAGCGTGTTCGAGGCCGCCGCGATCGACGGCGCCCGTCCGATGCGGCGGTTCTGGACCGTGACCTTCCCGTTGCTGTCGCCGACCATCTTCTTCCTGCTGGTGGTCAACATCGTCTACGCCTTCTTCGACACGTTCGGCATCATCGACACGATGACCCGCGGCGGCCCCGGAACGTCGACGGTCACGCTGGTCTACAAGGTCTATTCCGACGGCCTGCTCGGCGGCAATCTCGGCAGCTCGGCGGCGCAGTCGGTGATCCTGATGGTCATGGTCATCGTGCTCACCGGAATCCAGTTCCGGTTCGTCGAACGCAAGGTGACCTACTGATGGTCGAGGAAGAGGGCTTCCGGCGCAACATCGCCCACATCATCCTCTGGATCGGGATCGCGGTCGTCGCCTTCCCCGTCTACATCGCGTTCGTCGCCTCGACCCAGGACAACGCGCTGATCGCCAACGGGCAAATGTCGCTGCTGCCGGGCGGCCATTTCTTCGAGGTCTACTACCAGACCATTTTCGTCGGCACGAGCGGATCGACCCGCGAGCCCGTCGGCAACATGATGCTGAACTCGCTGGTGATGGCGCTGCTGATCGCGGTCGGCAAGATCGCGATCTCGATCATCTCGGCCTACGCGATCGTCTATTTCCGCTTTCCCTTCCGGATGCCGATCTTCTGGATCATCTTCATCACGCTGATGCTGCCGGTCGAGGTGCGCATCTATCCGACCTACAAGATCGTCGCCGATCTGCACATGCTCGACAGCTATGCGGGCCTGTCACTGCCGCTGATCGCCTCCGCCACCGCGACGCTGCTGTTTCGCCAGTTCTTCATGACGGTGCCGGACGAGCTGCTGGAGGCCTCGCGCATCGACGGCGCCGGTCCCCTGCGCTTCTTCTGGGATACGCTGCTGCCGCTGTCGCGCACCAACATGGCGGCGCTGTTCGTGATCCTCTTCATCCTCGGCTGGAATCAATATCTCTGGCCGCTGCTGATCACCACCCGCGACGACATGCAGACCATCCAGGTCGGCATCCGCAAGATGATCACCACCACCGACGCGCTGACCGAATGGCCGATCGTGATGGCGACGGCCGTGCTCGCGATGCTGCCGCCGGTGTTCGTCGTCGTCGTGATGCAGAAACTGTTCGTGCGCGGACTCGTGGAGACGGAAAAGTAAATCCCATGGCTAACGTCACCCTGCGCAACGTCCGCAAAACCTATCCCGGCGGCTTCGAGGCCATCAAGGGCGTCAACGTCGATGTCGGCGACGGCCAGTTCTGCGTGCTGGTCGGGCCCTCCGGCTGCGGCAAGTCGACATTGCTGCGCATGGTCGCAGGCCTCGAAACCGTCACCGGCGGCGAGATCGACATCGGCGGCCGCATCGTCAACCAGATCGAGCCCGCCGACCGCGACATCGCGATGGTGTTCCAGAACTACGCGCTCTATCCGCATATGAGCGTCTTCAACAACATGGCTTACGGCCTGCGCAACCGCGGCATGAAGGAGGCCGAGGTCAAGACCCGCGTCGACGAAGCCGCCCGCGTGCTCGAGCTCACCTCGATGCTGGAGCGCAAGCCGCGCCAGCTCTCCGGCGGCCAGCGCCAGCGCGTCGCCATGGGCCGCGCCATCGTGCGCCAGCCGAAGGTGTTTCTGTTCGACGAGCCGCTCTCCAATCTTGACGCCAAACTCCGCATCGCGATGCGGGTCGAGATCCGCAAATTGCAGCGCCGGCTCAACACCACGTCGATCTACGTCACCCACGACCAGCTCGAGGCGATGACGCTCGCCGACATTCTCGTGGTGATGAATGGCGGCCAGGTCGAGCAGGTCGGCAATCCCTTGGCGATCTACGAGAAGCCGGCGACGACTTTCGTCGCCTCCTTCATCGGCGCGCCACCGATGAATCTGATGTCGATTCGCGCCGACGAGATCAAGTCGCAGCTCGGCAGCACCGACGCCGGCATCCTCGGCATTCGCCCGGAGGATTTCGTCATCACCGACCAGAGCCCGGCCGGCGGCGTCGCCCTTCCGCTCACCGTGGAAGCGATCGAGCGCGTCGGCGCTGAAACCTTCGTTTACGGCACGCGGGCTCAGGACGAGCAGCGCATCGCCGCCAACCCCGGCGAACTGCCGCCCGGCGAGGTCATCGTCCGCATTCCCGGCTCAGAGGCGCCTCCGATCGGCGAGAAGATCCGCGTCGCAGCAATGCGCCAAAAGCTGCATCTGTTCAGCGGCGATGGGCGGACGCGGATCGAGGCCTGATCGGGTTCCGCTGGGCCGTCGATTAAAAAACGCGAAAACAACCCCATGCACAGTAGAAGGGGGTTTGTTTTTGTTGAGAAAAATCACACCGCAATTTCGTCGGGCCGGCTTGTGGCAGGCGTTTCGCGCCATGGCGACAAGTCAGCTTTTGCGGGTGAGCTGCCAGTCCACAGCCCCGGCTACGTCCTTGAACCCACACGCGGATATGCCCATATTGCTGATCAAGGGGTGCCTGTACGGGCCCTGATGCACCAAAGTCGCTTCGAGAGGACTTTGTAAACTATGTCTCGTGTTCCCATGCTTTCCAGTCCCTTCCTTCTGGGCTTCGACGAGATCGAGCGCGTGCTCGATCGGGTTGTCAAAGGCGCCGACGGTTACCCTCCCTACAATATCGAGAGGTGCGACCGGTCGGAGGGCCAGCCCGAGCGTCTGCGGATCACGCTGGCGGTCGCCGGATTCACCCGCGACCAACTCGATGTAACCATTGAGGAAAACCAGCTCGTCATTCGCGGGCGGCAGCAGGACGACAAGACCCGGCAATACATCCATCGCGGCATCGCCGCGCGCCACTTCCAGCGCACTTTCGTGCTGGCGGAGGGGATGCTGGTGCTGGGTGCGGATCTGAAGAACGGATTGCTGGCGATCGATCTTGCCCGGCCGGAACCGGAGAGGATCGTTAAGACAATCGCTATCAATGAGCACGAATAATGGAACGAGTAGCGGACTCGACCGCTTAGTTTCGAGAGAGGAGTCGAGACCATGAGTGAAGGTCACGTTGCGTTCGAATACGAAGCCAAGAACGTCTCGCCGGAAACGCTGGCAACCCTCGGCGAAGGCCATATCGCCTATGTGAAGCAGATCCGCTCTGAGGATGTGCCGGGCCTGTTTCCCGAAGCGCCGAAGATCGCGCCGGGCCTCAAGCTCTTCGCGCTCCACGCCGCCGACGGCACGCCGATCATGCTGACCGACAGCCGCGAAGCCGCAATCGCCAACGCCTGGAGCAACGAGCTGCAAGCGGTGAGCGTGCACTGAGCACGCGCGCGTCGCACGAATAGGGTTTCAAGCGGGCATGCCTTCGCAGGAAGGCGTGCCCGTTTGCTTTGGGGGATCCAGAATCTTTCCGTGGCAAGATTTTGGATTGCTTCGCTCGCTCGCAATGAGGCAGTGTGCGGCGATGGCTCGCGTCCCGGATGCACCTCAACGCCCGGCCGGAAGCAGTGCCCGCAGGATGTCCGGCTTCCAGGCTTGACGCGCGCTGTCGAAGGCCGCGAAATCATGATCGAACTGCCAATAGGCCCAAGCCCAGCCAAGCCGCTCTGCGCTCCGCGCCACGAATGACAGATATCTGGTCCGTGCTTCGGCTGGAGCGGCCTCGTACACGCCGAACTCGCCGAGATAGATCGGGCGCTTTTCTCTTTGGGACCAGGACCGAATCTTCTCGAAATCGGCGCGGGCCTTCTGTTTATCCTCCGGGGTACCCCAGTCGAGCGGGCCGATTCGCGAGAATGTGGGCGACCACGGTGCGCCCTGATGGGTGAAACGGATCGGCGCGTAATAGTGAAACGTGACGATCAGATTCCGGTCATCCGACGGCAGGACCAGGTCCTCGACCGGCATCTCGTCGACGTTGAGAACCGAAGCGATGACCGTCCGCCGGGGATTGGTGGCGCGGATGATGCTGAGGCACTCGTTCAGAAGGCCGTTCCAGCCGGTGGACGACATCTGCCCGCCCGGCTCGTTGAGGACCTCGAAGACAAGTGCTGGATATTTCCCGGCGTAGCGCGCGGCGATTTGGGTCCAGAACGATTTCAGCTTGTCTGTGCACTCGGAGATGTCGCGCTGACAAACATGGGTATCGTGCTCGTCCAGGATGGGGATGAGATTTCGGGCGAGCACTTCCTCGATGACGCCATCGAGCCGCCTCAAGACGACTTCATCCATTACCTTCTCCGGATTCATGAATCTAAAGCCGAAGAAATTTATCCGAACGTGCGAGAACCCGGCGCGTCTGATCGCAGTGAGGTTGTCCAGACGAAATGGCGCGTTTCGGCCTCCCTCCCAGACGCCGTCGTAGCCGAGGATGTTGATGCCGCGCCCCAATTTTGGAGCAGGGGGCGTGTTGGCCTGTCCGGCTGCCTCGGTCCGGAAGCAGATCGGAAGCACGGATAGTGCCAAGACAAGACGAAAGGCTATCGTCCAGCGGACGCGGATGGCATTCATCCTGTTTGCCCCGTCATTGCTGCAGGCCCCTGCTGGGGCACCGGCCTGCACACTGCGAAGAAGAATGCGACGAGCAGCACCGACGTGAACATTGTCGAGCGAAGAAACATCGTCTCCGTGAAGTTCGATTGAAAGCTCAGGACGACGAAGCCGATGATCAGCGCGCAGTGATACCGATCGATCGACCGGGTGGCGATCAAATAGAGGACCTTTTCCGAGAACAGATAAACGCTCGTGACGAACAGCAAATATCCCAGAAATCCAGTTTCAATCGCGACCGCGATGTAACCGCTATGATAATTGTCGAGCACCCAGCCATGATTCTGGTTGAAATAGTCGTAGATCGCGGGGCGCGTCCAGAATCCGTTGATGCCGAAGCCCAGCAGCGGCGCATCGTTGAAATGGCCGATGGCGTACTGCCAAATGAAGGTCCGCTCGGTCAAATCGACGGTCGCCTCGCCGAGATGGATGGAATCGTACCCCGTCACGTAAAAATACAGCATCAGCAGAGCGGCCAGGATGCACATGATGAATGGCAACACCGCATAGATTTTCATGCAGCGGATCGACCACATGGAAGTCACGAGCAGCCCGCCCGCCGCGAATGCGACAGCGCCGGCACCACGCGACTCCGAGGCGATGACGCAGGTCGATGCCAGAACAAGCGACACGAGGAATGCAATCCATCCCTGCCCCGTGATCTTCTGATAACAGGCAAAGAACATCAGATATGCGCTGATAAAGCCGAGCGTCTGCTTCGATTCGTAGATTCCTTGCCACTGGCCGTTGTGCATCCAGCTCTGGTCGACGCCGATCTCGGGCACGAAGACGGCGCACAACGCCGAGGCGGCGACCAGAACGAACAGCCCAAGCGCCGTGGATCCGACGATCTCGTCGATGTCGATACGCGTGATGAGGCAATACGCACCGAAAGTCGTCACCACAAGTGCAACGCTCTTCATGATCGCTGCGATGGAAAGCGTGGTCCAGAGAACGGAAACGGCCGCGAGGGCATAAAATGTGACCAACGCGATGAGATCTGGATTGGGCTGGATCCGGACCCGCGGCCGTACGAAGACACTGGCATAGATCGAGACGATCCACATCAGCAGCGCGACCGCCTGCTGCACATAGCTCCACTCTGAAGGTAGTAATGCGGGGTGAAGAACACCCATTGATGCGACCACGTTGAGGGTGATCGAGCTGCGGATCACGTTTCTGGCCAGCCGTTCCACGCCGGCGCTTGGCGCTTTCCAGATCGCGCTTTCATATGCATCGGAGTCCGCTGCGGTATGCAGTCCGGCGCCAAGCTGACCACCCTGAAGCACGGCCGCGGGCCGCTCTTCCGCCCCGGCACCGATGTGCAGCGGCGCCCTTCCATTCCCAGTCACGTGCACTCAGTCCATAACGGCGAACGGCCCTTAACGATGTGAGGGCCGCCCCTATGCCCTACGTCTCAAACGGGAAGATATTCGCGTCTTCTACCTTCGAGATCAAGATGAGCATGACGAGATTGCTGCGCGCCGCGCAATCCAGGTGCCAGAATCGATCGGGCCTTATCCTGCAAGAAGGAGGGGAGTTACGCCGCGGTCGCCGGCGGCAGCGCGAGCACCGAATAGATCGCCTGGGCATCGCGCGAGGCGCGGAGCTTCTTGGCGATGTCCTGGTCGCGGAGCAGGCGGGCGATGCGGGCCAGCGCCTTGAGGTGATCGGCACCGGCGCCTTCGGGGGCGAGCAGCAGGAAGACGAGATCGACCGGCTGGCCGTCCATCGATTCGAAATCGATCGGGCGATCGAGGCGGGCGAACATGCCGAAGATCTTTTCCAGCTTGGGCAGCTTGCCGTGGGGAATGGCGACGCCGTAGCCGACCGCAGTGGTGCCGAGCTTCTCGCGTTGCAGGAGTACCTCGAACACGGAACGCTCGTTCTGCCCGGTCAACTCGGCGGCCTTGGCCGCGAGTTCCTGAAGCGCCTGCTTCTTGCTGTTGACCTTCAATGCCGGGAGAATCGCCTCGGGCGCGACCAGATCGGTAATCGGCATGGAAGTTTTCCGAGGTGAATGAAAACGTCAGGTTCCGAATTGGCCAGCCTGGACAAAGAACCTGGGCGGGCCGACGTCAAGAAGATGAAGCAGGAGGCGGACTTAGCTCGCCCCTGATGTGGGGGGCTTCTACTCCAACGCAATCCCGGTGCCAACTCCCGCGTGCAGCTTTGCCCCGGTCATTGTTAAGGCGGAAAGGGGCCCCGGCGCGGGGCCCCCAGAGCGTCGCCCGACGGCCTCACGCCTTGCCACCCACCTTGCCGTCCGTCTTGACCCCCGGGGGGTCTATCCAGCCGACATTGCCGTCGGCCCGGCGGTAAATGATGTTCACCCGGCCGGAGGAGCCGTGCTGAAACACCAGGCAGGGCGCCCCGCTGAGGTCGAGTTCCATGACCGCTTCGCTCACGGACAGCGGCTTCAGCGAGGTGGTGGCCTCGGCGATGATGACGGGGCTGTAGCCGGTGATCTCGTCCTCATCCTCACCCTCGCCCGGTGCCTCCAGCACGTAGCTGGTGGCATCCATCGCGGCCAGCGCCGCGGAGGCGACATGGGCCTTGCGGGCGGAGCGATCCTTGAGCCGGCTCTTGTAGCGCTTGAGCCGCTTCTCGATCATCACCAGCGCCTGGTCGGCACTGGCATAGGCGTCCGGTGCGTTGGAATCGGCCTCGAGCGTGATTCCCGAATCAAGATGCAGCGCACAGTCGGTGCGGAAGCCGAAGCCGTCCTTGCTCAGCGTGATGTGACCAGAGTAATTGCCGTCGAAATATTTGCGCAGGACCTCTTCAGTCCGGTCGTTGACGCGGCCGCGCAGGGCCTCGCCGACGTTGACGCTCTTTCCCGAGATGCGGAGAGTCATGTGAACCTCACTTGGTTCGTGCCTGGCCTGGATTTGGGCCCGATAGCAGATCGAGAGTAGCGCGATTTCGCGCCGGCGCAATCAGGCCGGTTCGGGATTGCGGGAGCGATCGGCCATGGCGGTGGAGACGACGTTACCAAGAGCGCTCTGCTTGTCGCGACGGCGTTGCACCGAGGAAGGAATGCGCATGGCTTCGCGGTACTTCGCGACCGTGCGGCGGGCGATATCAATGCCCGAGCCGCGCAAGCGTTCCACGATGGTGTCGTCGGACAGGATCGAGGAGGGCGCCTCCGCATCGATCAGCTGCTTGATGTGGTGGCGCACGGCTTCGGCCGAATGAGCCTCGCCGCCATCGGCCGATGCAATCGAGGCCGTGAAGAAATATTTCAGCTCAAACGTGCCGCGATTGGTCGCCATGTATTTGTTGGCGGTGACGCGCGACACCGTGGATTCATGCATCTGAATGGCGTCGGCGACGGCCTTCAGATTCAGCGGTCGCAGATGCGCCACACCATGGATGAAGAAGCCGTCCTGCTGGCGCACGATTTCGGTTGCGACTTTCAGGATGGTGCGGGCGCGCTGGTCGAGCGCACGCACCAGCCAGGTCGCGTTCTGAAGCGCATCGGTGAAATACGATTTGTCGCCGTCCTTGCCGATCTTCTTCGAGAGCTGCGAATAGTAGGTCTGGTTGACCAGCACGCGCGGCAAGGTGTCGCTGTTGAGCTCGACATGCCACCCGCCATCGGGTCCCGGGCGGACATAGACATCGGGCACCATGGTCTGGAGCCGGGCCGTGCCGAACTTCATGCCGGGCTTGGGATTGAGCCGGCGGATCTCGCCGATCATGTCGGCGATGTCCTCATCGTCGACGCCGCAAACCTTGCGCAAGGCTCCGATGTCGCGCTTGGCGAGGAGGTCGAGATGCTCGACCAGGGCCTGCATCGCGGGATCGTAACGGTCGAGCTCGCGGAGCTGGATCGCCAGGCATTCGCTCAAATTGCGCGCGCAGACGCCGGGCGGATCGAATTTCTGCAGTACGGCAAGAACGTTCTCGACGTCCTGTTGCGATGCGCCCAGCCGTTCGGCGGCCTGCCCGAGATCCGGCGGCAGGTAGCCGGCTTCGTCGACGAGGTCGATCAGATACTGGCCGATCATGCGCTGCGCGGCCCCGGTGAAGGCAACCGAGAGCTGCTCGGCGAGATGGTCGCCGAGCGTGGTCTCCGCGGCGACAAAGGCTTCGAGATTGTAGTCCTCGTCACCGGAGGCGCCGCCGCCCCATTCGGTGTAGGTGGTCGGCGCCGCATCCTGGGCGTTGCGCGCGGCCGCCTCGGCCGGTTCCTCGGAGAAGACGTTGTCCAGCCCGGTGTCCATGGTCTGCTCGATCTCGGCGCGGGTGCCGAGATCCTTGCTCATCCACTCTTCCTGGCCGGGCTCGAAGGCTTCGCCCGGGCCGCCGCCCGGCTCGTCGTTGTGGCCGCCGTCGCTGTCATTGAACTGGCCGGTCTCGGCCGGGCCCTCGCCCGCGGGCGGCTCGTCATTGGCCCGTTCCAGCAGGGGATTACGCTCGAGTTCCTCTTCGACGAACGTCGTGAGATCGAGATTGGACAATTGCAGCAGCTTGATCGCCTGCATCAACTGCGGCGTCATGACCAGCGACTGCGATTGCCGGAACTCTAATCTCTGCGAAAGCGCCATGAAGCAAGAACCGATCCCAAAAGTTGGTCCGATTTTTGCTTATCCTAGTCCAAGCCCGATGTACACGTCTTGACGAATTGGAAAAACGGGCTAGAGGCGGAATTCCTCGCCAAGGTAAAGGCGGCGCACGTCCGGATCGGCGACGATCTCATCCGGGCTCCCCTCGGTCAGGATCTCACCGGCATAGACGATGTAGGCGCGATCGGTGAGGCCGAGCGTCTCGCGCACATTGTGGTCGGTGATCAGCACGCCGATGCCGCGGTTGGTGAGATGGCGGACGAGGTCCTGGATGTCGCCGACCGCGATCGGATCGATGCCGGCAAAGGGCTCGTCGAGCAGCATGTAGTTCGGACGCGTCGCCAGTGCGCGCGCGATCTCGACGCGGCGCCGCTCACCGCCGGACAACGCAATCGACGGCGATTTCCTTAGGCGCGTGATGTTGAATTCGTCGAGCAGCGAGTCGAGCTGCTGCTCGCGCTTCTTGCGCGACGGCTCGACCACTTCGAGCACGGCGCGGATGTTCTGCTCGACGGTGAGACCGCGGAAGATCGAGGCCTCCTGCGGCAGATAGCCGATCCCGAGCCGCGCGCGCTGATACATCGGCAGCTTGGTGACGTCGTGGCCGTCGAGCTCGATCGCGCCGCGATCGGCCTTGATCAGGCCGGTGATCATGTAGAACACGGTGGTCTTGCCGGCGCCGTTGGGGCCGAGCAGGCCGACCGCTTCGCCACGGCGCACATAGATGCTGACGCCGCGCACGACCTGGCGGCTGCCAAAACTCTTTTCCACGCTATGCACAGCCAGGAAGCCCGGCCGCTTCAAGAGCTGAGGCCCGCCGGAACCGTTGGGCCTGCCGGCAGCCCTCACGGGATGAACCGCCTGGGCCCGGGGCTGCTCGGCTTGATAGTCCCCTTGGAACTGATCGGGTGCGTGCATCGGCTGGTTACGGGCGATCGGCGGCGCGTCCCTGACAGGGCTGGCCACGAGGCCGCCGACGCTGTCAGCGAGCGCGGTGATGTCCTGGCGCGCAAATCCTGGCCGGCCGCGTTTGGCGGGGCGCCGACGGAACATGCTGAAGAGATCGACCATCCCCGCCTTCTAGCCTTTCGCGACGATCCTGCGCGGTCTTCGCGCGATCTGCCACGCCGGCTTCAGGATTCGCCGACGCAGCATGAATGAAGGGATGTCTCATGCCCAGTGAAACACGCCCGAAAAGCGGCGAACCCCGCTTCGAAAGCCCTTCGCGCTAGATACAGTCTCGGCGCGCAAGCTTCAACCTCGGATCGGCGATGATCGACCCAAGCGTCTGAAATCATTCTTCAAATTTACTTTGACGGGCTTGGGTCTACGCTGACTTATTTGGGTTTAGTTGCGCCAGGCAATTGCAGAGGTCCCGCGCCGGGCTTGCCCGCGCCTCCGGATCCGCAATCATTGCCGCCGCCCTGCGGCAGCAGCGCCTGCACCCGGCCGCTATCGGATTCCACACGCGACACGCCCGTGGTCATGTCGACCGCCAGCCGGTCGCCGCGCAGCACGTTCTTGCACTGCGTCAAGACGACGCCCCCGAGCATGGTGATGAGGTTGGTGCGGGTGTCGAACACGGCGGTCTCGCCCGTGACCACCTGGTCCTTCTGGGTGACGACGACATTGCCGCGCGCCTCCAGTCGCTTGATCGAGGAGTTGCCGCCCGGTCCCGGCGTCGCCGACTGCATCGGCGCCCCCTTGGTCGCCTTTGCCGCAGGCTGTGGCGCGGCCGGCTTGTCGCCGCCCGAATCGTAAAACACCACCAGCGTCTTCGAGGTCATGGTGGTGTCGCCCTGAATGACCTTCACATTGCCGGAAAACGTCGCTTCCTTCTTCTTGTCGCGCATCTCGAGCGAGGCGGCCTCGATCTGGATCGGCTGATCGCGGTTCTGCGAGAAGCCCTGCATCGCGTTGGGCACGCCTTGCATCGTGCTCTGCGCGATCGCCGCACCCGTTGCGACCAGTGCGATGCCGACGGCGAGCGCGGCCGCACCCGGGATGACGCGCCGCTTGCCGTCGTTGCGCGGAAAAAACCTGATCATGAAAATCACTTTGAATTGGCGGACTTGTTCTGGGGCGTACGTGTCTTCGCAGCCGGCGCGGGTTCAGTCGGCGCGGGCTGAGTGGCGGCAGGATCGTCCAGCTTGTCGAGGTGCATCACCACATTCCCTTCGAAGCGGATGACGTCGCCGCCTTCCGTGATCCGCAGCCGATCGGCCGTCAGCGTTCCGTTGGTCAGCTTGACGTCGACATGCTCGTCCGAGGAGACCGTGCCCTTGCCCATGTCGACGAAGGCCGAGTTCAGCCGCGCCTCGTAGCCGGTCGAGGTGCGCAGGAAGATGTCCTTGTGCAGGTCGAGCTGCTGCTGCTTGTTGTCGAACCGTCCAGTGCGGGCATCGAGGAACAGGGTCGATTGGTCTTCCATCAGCACCTTCGCGCGCAAATCATGGAGATCGACATGATCGGGATCGGTGATGTCCTGGGTCGCGGTCTTGGCCCAGAGCTCGTAGGGCCGCTGGTCCGGCGTGAAGCCGGACATGTGCGGCGATTCCATCGTGATCTTCGTGCCAGTGACCACGAGATTTCCGGAGTCGAGCTTCACGGGGATCTGGAACGGGTTGAAAATGGTCGAGATGAGGACGAGCAGACCCATGGCCGCGGCCACTGTCGTCGGCACCGCGATGCGCAGAATCCGCACCAGGCGGCTGTGGCGCGCCGCGCTGGCGAACTTCGCCGCGAGCGCGGCGTCGTAGGTGACATTGTGGGCCGAATTCACCTGGGCTCCTGAGGTGTCGCTCGCCTTGTCCGGCTGGCGGGCGCCCCATTGTAGCCGGCAACGCCAAAATATGCAGCCCGCGACAGGCCGTTACGAAAGTGTCTGAAACGGGGCGACCGCCCAGCTTGGCCGCCGCGCTAAACTCTAGGAATGCGCGAAAATGTCCTCTTCGGCCCAGCCCTGGAGATCGAGCAAAGCGCGGGTCGGCAGGAAGTCGAAACAGGCTTTGGCCAGCGCCGTGCGGCCTTCCCGCGCCAGCATGGCATCGAGCCGCTCGCGCAAGCCGTGCAGATGCAGCACGTCGGAGGCGGCGTAGGCGAGCTGCGGCTCGGTCAGGCTGTCGGAACCCCAATCGCTCGATTGCTGCTGCTTGGAGAGGTCGACATTGAGCACCTCGCGCACGAGGTCCTTGAGGCCATGGCGGTCGGTATAGGTGCGGATCAGGCGGGAGGCGATCTTGGTGCAGTAGATCGGCCCGGTCATGACACCAAACGTCTGGTACAGCACCGCGACGTCGAACCGCGCAAAGTGGAAGATTTTCGTGTTCGCGGGATTGGCCAAAAGCGCCTTCAAGTTCGGCGCGTCGGTATGACCTTTGGGGATCTGCACCACGTCCGCGCTGCCGTCGCCGGGTGAGAGCTGCACCACGCAGAGCCGGTCGCGATGCGGGTTCAGGCCCATGGTCTCGGTGTCGATCGCCACCGCTCCGGTATAGCGGGACAGATCGGGCAGGTCGCCGCGGTGCAGGCGTACGGTCATGGCGTTTCAAACCTCAATCGAATCGGTGCGCTTTGCAGGCTAATCCCCGGCACAGACGCTGGCGAGGGCCGGCCGCGATGTATCCGCTGGCAGCCGCCGGCGCAAGCATCAGGCGCGGCTGGTCATACAGAGCCGCGGCGCTGGTCGTCATTGTCTTTTGGCTTCGCCGGCGAAACCGGATTGCGGCCTGACGTAAACGGTCTCGTAAGCGCCGGTGTATTGCTCGCGCCAGCCTCGCCGCTCCACCAGAAATCGCCGCAGCTGTTCGTGCGCCTTGACCCACAGCACGGCGTCGATCCGGTATTTGTCGAGCACCATGTCCCACGCGGCTTCGTCGATCTCCCAGCTCACCAGCTTGAAATAGTCGCGCAGCAAATCGTCCGGATAGGCGGTCGCGGCGCGACCGTCGACGAATGGGGGGACGGTGCCGTGCGTCGCGAAGATCAGGTAGCCGCCGACGTTCCAATTGTTCAGGACCCGCCGACCTGCGAGATGCTTTCGCAGATAGCCGGCATCTTCACTCGACAGCATCGGCGGAAGTGCGAGCGCCGGTGCAACGTTCAAATAGGCCATCGGCAGGGTGCCGAGACCGACGATGCCGGCGGCCAGCAACGCTCCCCTCACGTCCCGACCGGTGAGACGCTCAGGCAGCAAGCGGCTGAGGTGAAGCGCCATCGGCGCGGTCGAGAAAATGAAGAAGAAAGCGATGTACCTGAACTGATACAGTCCCAGAATCAGAAACAGCCAGGACATCAATCTCGGCTCGAGCGGGATCGGTCTGGAGTTTCTGTAGCGAAGCTCGAGCGCGACGAAGGCCAGCATGTACAGGATGCCGGGAATGCTGCCCGGCATTTCCATGTTGTGATAGTAGGACAGCCATTCGCCGATATTGCCCTGGACGAAGTGCCCCATCGTCGCGGCGGCACCGGCATAGATATTCCAGCCGAGCGGATTGATGGAGGTCGCGGCAAGGCACCCGATCCCCGCGAGAGCAAGGATCCGGAGCTCGGCCCAGGCCCCTCTGAGCACGGCGCCGCCGCAGAAGACGCCGATCACGAAAAAGCCGAGCAGAAAACCGCCATGCAGATTGGCCCAGAGCACCATCAACACGGGAAGCACGAACCATCGCGTTCGTCGCAGGCATTCGCGATAGAAGACGACGCAGAACAACATCGTGCATGTATTCGGCGAGACCGCGAGATACATGTTCGGCGAAGCTTCGTAAGCGGGATAGAGCAGGCAGGCCAAGAAGACCGAGACGCAGACCGCGATCGCCGACGCGCCGTAGCCGAGAGAGATCGCGGTCAGGATGCCGACGATCGCTGCGCCGCAGGCCACCGTCAGCAGGACGAGGCTGCCAAAGCCTGCGTATTGAAACGTCGCACTGGCAAGCGCGTCCCAGAGCCAGGACAGATTGAGCCATGGCTTGTCGCCGTGGGTGAACGACCAGGGGTCGTGGAGCGGGATGGCGTTGCGCTCCCGGATGATATCTCCGGCCGCCAGATGCCAGCCCAGATCGTAATGGCCGAGCAGAAGCGGCGCGTTCAAGACGTAGAACAGGCAGATGAACGAGATCAGGAACAGATAAATTCCCGATCTCAGGAGAAACGGGCTGATCGCGTTCGCAGCCTTGTCGAATGCCGGCTCGTGCCAGACCTGATGCTGATCCACCGCTTCCCCCACGATAAAGCGAGCCCGATGGCTCCGCGCTCGCCGACGGCCGGATGCGAGCCTGCCCGCTGACTAAGAGCTAGTTTGTCTAAAGCGGGGTAAATTCGGACGATGCAACCGAGGGGGGATTGGCGGAATGAAATTCCGGTCAACGGCGGGCTTCCGAGGTCTCCCAAGCAGCTGTTTACACTTGGAAATCTTCGAAGCGGACCTGCATCGTCTCATCCCCGAGCTGTTATTAATGGCATTGCTGGAAAATGCCCGAAATCGCTTCAGCTACCGGTTTCGGCAGCGGCGGCGGCGCAGTCACCGGCTTCGGGGGCGGAGGTGGTCTCACCGGCGGGAGCGATTCAACGACCTGGGTTGGGTGTGGTGCCCAGGAAAAGACTCGATCGTCACCTTCAGTTGTCCAAATGGAGGCCCGCGAGACCGCGACCGCGCAGCGTGGAGATCGCCAGTGCGTGCCTTAAGCGGTCCCGCCGTCATTATTCGTCAGCGTAGCTCCTGTTCCACATTCAGGTGAACCAACGCTGGGCCTTCGATGACCAAAGTTGCATGTATCACCTATTGGTCGAAAATCCCGTAAGTCAGGTCAAGGCACATCAAAGGCATTGATTGGAGAGGGCGTAGCCGAAGCCGCATACCCCCTCGTTTTCCCTTCGCACTCGCCGTCCGGCCCTTCCGCCACATCCGCCGGTCTACCGTCTCGCTGAGCTTCATGCGCTCGCAGTGGTGTTCTGTTCCATATTTTCGATGCGTCGAACGGAGATCTCCAATGAAGCTCAAACTTGCCGTCGCGATGCTCGCCGCAAGCCTCCCGATCGCATCGATGGCTTTCGCCCAAGGCATCGCGCCAGCCGAACTTGCGGTGATCGATGGCTGCCTGAAGACCGCGGAGAAAACCGGCGGTTTCGGCGGCGCGTGCGTTGGGCTCGTCGCCGACCCCTGCATCAAAGCGGCAGAGGGCGCGAATGACGATGTCGCCAAATGGAAAGCCTGCGCGGCGCGCGAACTCGCCATTTGGACGCAGAAAACCAATGAGGCGCTAAAGAAGGTTCAGGCCGGCGGGTTCGCCGACGCGATCAAGGCGGTCAATGACTCGCAGAAAACTTTCGCCGCGTCGCGTGATGGCTTCTGCGCGGTCTTCGACAAGGTCGATCCCGGCATGTACCGGGGCAGCGCGAGCTACTGCCGCCTGCGCGAGACCGCGAACCGCTCGCTGAGCCTGATCAAGCTCGGCGCCGCGGTCAACGAGCATTGAGACCTCTTAGGCGCTTGGGGTCATCAGCTTTGCCGACCTTTTCCCACATAGCGATGACGGCTTCGGCCGCGAGCGCGGTGGACGTCGGCGCGTAGCGCTTGCCTGAACGACTGAAGCCAGCCTCCAGATCGCCTGCGATCGCCGTGCCTCGGTTTTGAGTACCGGTCAGCAACTCAAATTCCCTGCAAAAGCGATTTCAATCGCTTGAGTAGGAGATGGTGCCCAGGAAAGGACTCGAACCTTCACGGCCGTTAAGCCACTGGCACCTGAAGCCAGCGCGTCTACCAATTCCACCACCTGGGCATGCCGGTTAGGCACGGAGGCGGTTACTACGGTTCGGTGACGCGGTTGTCAATTCATGCTTGAACCCCGCTTCGGGATGCGGATTGCGCATCGCAAACCGGCCCGATACAAGCCTGACGAGACGCACTCTTCCCGCAGGATATGGACCCCAGGAATGGATCCCATGGCATCGAATCTGGACACGCTCGTCACGGTTTTCGGCGGATCGGGGTTTTTGGGCCGGAATGTCGTCCGCGCGCTGTGCCGGCGCGACTACCGGGTCCGGGTCGCGGTGCGGCGGCCGGAGCTGGCCGGGTACCTCCAGCCCTCCGGCAAGGTCGGGCAGGTCCACACCGTGCAGGCGAATGTCCGTTATCCGGCCTCGATTGAGGCGGCACTGCGTGATTCGCAGATCGTGATCAATCTGGTCGGCATCCTCGCCGAGGGTGGCGCGCAGAGTTTTGACGCCGTCCAGGCCAAGGGCGCCGAGACCATCGCCAAGGCGGCCGCGGCCGCGGGGGCACAGCTGATCCATGTCTCGGCGATCGGCGCCGACGCGGAATCGCCCTCGCGCTATGCCAGGGCCAAGGCGGCCGGAGAAGCCGCGGTCCTGGCCGCGGTGCCGTCGGCGACGATCTTCCGCCCCTCCGTGATGTTCGGCCCCGAGGACCAATTCACGAACCGCTTCGCGGCGCTGGCGCGGATGTCGCCGGTGCTGCCGCTGATCGGCGGCGACACGAAGATGCAGCCGGTCTATGTCGGCGACGTCGCCACCGCGGTCGCGGATGCCGTCGACGGCAAGGCCAAGGCGGGCGCGACCTACGAGCTCGGCGGCCCGGAAGTCCTGACCATGCGCGAGATCATCGAGGCCATTCTCGCGATTGCCGATCGCAAGCCGATGCTGATGCCGCTGCCGTTTGGCCTCGCCCGCTTCAAGGCCAACTTCCTGCAATTCGCGCCGGGCGCGCTGAAGCTGACGCCGGACCAGGTCACGCTGCTCGCGCGCGACAATGTCGTGTCGGACGCGGCGAAGGCCGCTGGGCTAACGCTGGAAGGCCTCGGCATCGCGCCCGACTCGCTTGAAGCGATCGCCCCGCAATATCTCTGGCGTTTCCGCGCCGCCGGGCAATTCCAGCGCAAGAGCGCGTAACCATCCCCGCAGTCAATTGTTTGAAGTTCGGGGTTACCGCCCCAGTGCCAGCGCGATCAGGCCGAGGGTGCCGACGATCACGCGCCACCAGGCGAACACCACGAAGCCGTGGCGGGTGACGTATTCCAGGAACGTCTTCACCACGATGATGGCGGTGACGAACGACACCACGAAGCCGATCGCGACGATGCCCATGTGGTCCATCGTCATCTCGGAGCGGTTCTTGTAGAAATCGTAGGCGAACGCGCCGATCATGGTGGGAATGGCGAGGAAGAACGAGAACTCCGCCGCCGCGCGCTTATCGGCCCCGAGCAGCATGGCGGAGACAATGGTTGCACCGGAGCGCGACACGCCCGGGATCATCGCCAGACACTGCGCGATACCGATGTAAAGATACATCAGCAGCGGAAACCGGGTGGCGTCATGCTCGCGCGCCTTGAGATCGAGCTTGTCGACCCAGAGCAGGATGGCGCCGCCGACGATCAGCGAGAAGCACACCACCCAGGGATTGAACAGCAGACTCTTGATGTATTTGCCGCCGACGAGACCGACGATGACGGCGGGAAGGAACGCCACCAGCACGCCGATCACGAAGCGGCGTGCATAGACGTCACCCGTGAACATCCCGATCGCGACGTCCCACAATTTCTTGAAGTACAACACGACGATCGCGATGATCGCGCCGAGCTGGATCAGGACCGTAAACGAATCCCAGAACGCGCCTTCGCCGAGATGGAAAAAGCGCTCAGCAAGCAGCAAATGGCCGGTCGAGGACACGGGAAGGAACTCGGTCACACCCTCGATGATGCCGAGGATCACTGCCCGTATTGCATCTGACATATTTACGGTCCATTTCGGCTGGAAAAGCGGGGCTCTTCTCGCCCATCCGCTCCCTTGCTGCAATCGCAAAATGCGGCGTCGCGCCCTTGCTTCGCGGTTTTGAATGACTAGTGTGGCGCCGCACAAAACATTGATGGATTCTTAAGCACCATCACATAGTCAAAGGCTTCATGTTTACGCTGTTTCATCATCCGTTCTGTCCGCATTCGCGGTTCATCCGCCTGATCGCGGGAGAATACGGGCTTGAGCTGAAGCTGATCGAAGAGCGCAGCTGGGAGCGGCGCGAAGCATTTCTGCTGCTCAATGCGGCGGGCACGACGCCCGTCCTGGTGGACGACGAGCAGCCGCCGATCCCGGGCGCGGCGATCGTCGCCGAATATGTCGACGAGGCCTATGGCTCTGAGATGGGACTTAAGCGCCTGATGCCGGACACGATCGGCGAGCGCGTCGAGGTCCGCCGGCTGATGGCCTGGTTCAACGAAAAGTTTTTCGAGGAAGTCTCCCACCCGCTCGTCACCGAGCGCATCTACAAGCGCTTCATGAGCGAGGACAACGGCGGGGGCCCGCCCTCGGCCGACGTGATGCGCGCCGCCAAGGCAAACGTGCGCTATCATCTGGCCTATATCGGCTGGCTGGCGCAGACGCGTAATTTCCTCGCCGGCGACCGGCTCACCTACGCGGATCTCGCCGCCGCGGCGCACCTCTCGGCGATCGACTATCTGGGCGACGTGCCATGGAGCGAGGACGACGCGGCAAAGGCCTGGTACGCACGGGTGAAATCCCGCCCGTCGTTCCGTCCGCTGTTGAGCGAATGGCTGGCGGGCGTGCCGGCGTCGCGGACCTACGTGGACCTGGACTTCTGAACTCCGATCCGACCGAACTGAAGACGGCGCTGGCAAACGAAGCACGTGCGCTCGGCTTCGACTGCATCGGCATTACGGAGCCCGGCACGATCGAAAGCGCCGGAAAACACTTTCTCGAATTCATCGCATCCGGCGGCCATGGCGACATGGACTGGCTCGCCGCGCAGCCGGAGCGCCGGGTCGATCCCCGCGGGCTGTGGCAGGACGTGCGCAGCGTCATCATGCTCGGCGTCAATTACGGCCCCGACCAGGATCCGCTCGCGATCCTGCAACAGCGCACGCGCGCGGCGATCTCGGTCTATGCGCAGGGCGACGACTATCACGACCTCATCAAGAAGCGCCTGAAGGCACTGGCGCGATGGCTGGTCGCGACCGCAACTTGTGAGGTGAAGCCTTGTGAAGTGAAAGTATTCGTCGACACTGCGGCCGTGATGGAGAAACCGCTGGCGCAAGCCGCGCATCTGGGCTGGCAGGGCAAGCATACCAATCTGGTCTCGCGCGAATTCGGCTCATGGCTGTTTCTCGGCGCGATCTACACCACGCTGGAACTGCCGCGCGACGACGCCGAGATCGATCATTGCGGCTCGTGCCGGGCGTGCCTCGACATCTGCCCGACCGCGGCCTTTCCCGCGCCCTACAGGCTCGATGCGCGGCGCTGCATCTCGTATCTCACCATCGAGAACAAGGGCCCGATCCCGCGCGAATTTCGTAAAAGCATCGGCAACCGCATCTATGGTTGCGACGATTGCCTCGCCGCCTGTCCCTGGAACAAGTTCGCGCAGGAGGGCCGTGAGGCCAAGCTCGCCGCACGTGACGCTTTGCGCGCGCCAGGTCTTGCCGAGCTCGCACGGCTCGACGACGCTGCGTTTCGCGCGCTGTTCACCAAATCGCCGGTGAAACGCATCGGCCGCGACCGCTTTTTGCGCAACGTGCTGATCGCGATCGGCAACTCCGGTGATGCGGCACTGGCGGACGAGGCGCGGCGATTGCTGGAGGATGAGAGCGCGCTGGTACGCGGGGCTGCGGTATGGGCGCTGGGGCAGTTGGTGCCGCGGGATGAGTTCGAAACGATGAGAGCAACCGCCATAGCGCGCGAGCGTGATGACGGCGTGCGCGAGGAGTGGGAGCTCGCTTCCTAATCCTCGGTGTCATGCCCCGGCTTGACCGGGGCATCCAGTACGCCGCGGCCTATCGATTCAATCACGAGCGCCGCGGAGTACTGGATCGCCCGGTCAAGCCGGACGATGACACCGTTGTTGTGGTAAGAGCGCTTCGCGCCTCCTCACCACGAGGATTGAGCATCTTGATTTCCCCGCACGTTCCTCCAAGCTCGCGCGTCATGACAAACATGCCTTTCTTCACCCGCGACGGCGACACATTCCACCCGACGGAAGTCGCCAATGGGCCGTGGGATCCGACATCGCTGCACGGACGCGTCATCGTCGGCCTGCTCGGCTTCGCCATCGAGGAGCGCCAATCCGGTCCTGAATTCGTGCCGGCGCGGCTGACCGTCGATATGTTTCGGCTGCCCACCATCGACAAGCCGATCGAGGTGACGACACGGCTGGTGCGCGACGGGATGCGCATCCGCGTCGTGGAAGCAGAGTTCTTTTCCGGCGGCATCGGCATGGCGCGCGCCTCGTGCCAGCTGTTACGGCGAACGCAGAATCCCGACGGCAATGTCTGGTCGCCGCCGAACTGGGACGTGCCGAAGCCGGCCGACATTCCCAAGCCGACCGATCCCAGGCTCGGCATGAACGGCAAATGGACCACGCGACCGATCGTCGGTCACATGGGCTCGCTCGGGCCACGAAAGCTCTGGATGAGCGAGGTGCGCGAGCTGGTCGCGGGCGTGCCGATGACGCCGTTCGTCCATGTCGCCATCGGCGCGGACTTCGCCAGTCCGTTCGCGAACGCCGGCGACAAGGGGCTCGGCTACATCAACAGCGACGTCACGATCTATCTGCACCGCCTGCCGGTGACGAACTGGATCGGCTTCGAGGTGGTGAACCACCAGGCCACCGACGGTGTGGCGATCGGCGAATGCTGGCTCTATGACGAGCAGGGCCCGATCGGCACCGCCACTGTCGCGGCGCTGGCGCAGCGCAAGCCGATGGTAAATCCGTCGAAGCGGTAGGTGCGCAAGAACGACGGCTAACCCAAATGTCGCTTCATCTCCGGCCGCGCCTTGAGCTCCGCGCCCTGTCTGGCGACGATCTTCGCAATCCGTTCCGGCGCAAACTTCAAATCGACAAACGCCGGCGCGGTGTTGGCGACCTCGTGATAGCTGACGATCCTTCCGTCCCGGAGCGTCATGATCGCCACGCCCTCGAACATCGCCCGCGCGCCATCAGCCTCCGGCAAGATCGAGCGATAGCTGAACGTGTAGCGCGCATAGAGCGTGGTGCCGTTCGACACCGGGTCGTGCATGTCCCAGCGAAAGTCGGTCGCCGTGCGATAGAACCAGTCGTCGATCATCGCGGCGATCTTCTCGCGGCCGGCGAAGGCGCCATAGAACACGTCGTGATAGACGCCGTCCTCGGTGAAGAGATCCGCAAAGGCTTTTCCGTTGCGTTGTTCGACGGCGTCGCAGAAGGCGCGCAGCATGGCGGTGGTGGTCATCGGCGATTCTCCCCTCCCATTCTCAGTCATGCCCCGACCGGGGCATCCAGTACGCCGCGGCTTCTCGGCTTGAGCACGAGCGCCTCTGGAATACTGCATCGCCCGATCAAGTCGGGCGATGACACCGAGTGCTAGGTGACGATTTCACCCGATCTCGGCCACGGCGGCAAGAATGCGGGCGATGTCCTGCGGGCGCGAGAGGCGGTGATCGCCGTCCTGGATCATGGTCAGCACGACGTCGTCGGCCGGCAGGCGATGGGTCAGGGCGAACGCGTGCTGCCAGGGCACGTCAGGATCCTGCGCACCTTGCAGGATGCGGACGGGACAGCCGAGATCGATGGCGCTGCCGAGCAGGAGGTGGTTGCGTCCCTCCTCGATTAGATTCCGCGTGATCGGATAGGGCAAGCCGTCGCCATAGTTCGACGGTCTCAGCCAGACGCCTTTGGTCTCGATTTCTTTCTTCACCGCGGCCGGAAAATTCTTCCACATCAGCTCCTCGGTGAAATCGGGCGCCGGCGCGATCAGCACCAGGCCCGCCAGCGAGGCTTTGGCTTGCAGTTTCTTTTGCCGCTTTTTGATCTCGCGCGCGAGCAGCAGCGCCATCCAGCCGCCCATGGACGAGCCGATCAGGATTTGCGGGCCGTCGCAGAACCGCTCGAATACCGCGACGCTTTCCTCGAGCCAGCGCCCGATGGTTCCGTCGACGAAATCGCCACCGGATTCGCCGTGGCCGGAATAATCGAACCGGACCACGGCGCGGCCGTGATCCCGGGCCCATTCGTCCAGCGCCACGGCCTTGCTGCCCTGCATGTCCGACTTGAAACCGCCGAGCCAGACCAGCCCAGGTCCTTGACTTGATTCTTGGGCCGCGCGGCGGCGCACCGCGATCCGGCGTGTGGACGGGCCTTCGCCCACATCGATGAAGTCGAGCACGGCATCGGGAATTGGGTGATTCATGGAACGTTTACTCTGGCTGTGCGGTTTGAGCTGTCCGGACGTGCTCCGCAGCGCAGCCGGACGTCGGCATTGGCCCTTTGGGACGCTTGCGGAACAGAAGCAAGGTGTCTATGTCCCTCTGCGTGCCCCGCCGTGGCCAAAATGCCTCGCATTTGAGGCTTTTTCGACCGCCGCACGAGCGATTGCTTGCCGGCAACCGTATCTTCCTGCAAAATAGCCGCCTCTTTTCATAACTTTGGAGAACCACCCATTCGCCGTCCAAATAAAGCCCCGCCCACTGCCGCCAAAGACGGGCCGCGCATCAATGACGATATTCGCAATGCGCAGATCCAGCTGATCGATCAGACCGGTGACAACAAGGGCACCATCGAGACCGTCGCGGCTATCCGCTTGGCCCAGGAAGCCGGCATGGATTTGGTCGAGATCTCGCCGAACGTCAGCCCTCCCGTCTGCAAGATCATGGACTACGGGAAGTATAAGTATTCCGCGCAGAAAAAAGCCGCCGAAGCCCGCAAGCGGCAGAAGATCGTCGAGATCAAGGAGATCAAGCTCCGCCCGATGATCGACGACCACGATTACGAAGTGAAGATGCGCGCCATGCAGCGGTTCTTCGAAGAAGGCGACAAGGTCAAGATCACCCTGCGCTATCGTGGCCGCGAAATGGCGCACCAGGAGATCGGCACCAAGCTGCTCGACAAGATCAAGACCGACGTCGCCGAGCTCGCCAAGGTGGAGCAGGACGCGCGGTTCGAGGGCCGTCAGGTCGTCATGGTGCTGGCGCCGCGCTGACGCTGGTTCTTTAGGCTGAAGAATTCAACGGCCCGTCCGGATCTCCGGCGGGCCGTTTTGTTTTTTTGCCTCTCCCGCTTGCGCAAGAGAGAGCGCACCGTCCTCTGGAGGCGATAATTACGTCCTCGTCGCATGCCAGGTGCCGCTGCACTGATCGCCGGAGATGATACCCCTCCACGAACCGGCGCCGTTCACGCCAGCGAGGCGGCCGCCGCCGCTGGCATGGGAGGCCCCGACCGAGACCTGGACCGCGACGGTACCGCTGCGATTGACCCTGCCGGAGACCCGACCGCCGCCGGCGGACGACACTCGGCTGCCGGTGACGGTGAAGGGGACGCTGTAGCCCGAGCTGCAATTGCCGCGGGTGGTGGCGAAGGTGACGTTCCAGACGCCGTCATAGCCGCGGATGCGCGCATTGGCACTCGACGGAAACGCGGCCATGGCGAGCACGGCCAACAGCGCCAGGCAGCGCGGACGAGCGACATCAGTCAAGGACGACAGCGTTTGGGAAAAAGGGGGCATTCTGGTCCTGCTCCGGGTCACACGGCTCGGACATGAGGTTAGCAATTCCGGATAGTCGCCGGCTAGGTTCCACCGGTTCATCGTTGCCAATTCGCCCGTCCTCTGTCATAAGCCCAGCCTTCATTGCCCGGCTGATTAAGGGCTGCCGTGGCGGTGTCCGTGCGGGTTTCGCGCTTGTTCGTAAAACCTGAGCACAATCAACGCTCTAACGAGCATTTTGACGGCCAGCCGCCTTTGCGGGCGGATTTCTATGGCCATTAGGAGAGCCAAATGCCCAAGCTGAAGACCAAATCGGGCGCTAAAAAGCGCTTCAAGGTGACTGCCACCGGCAAAGTGATGTTCGCTCATCGCAGCAAGCGTCACGGCATGATCAAGCGGACGAAGAAGCAGATCCGGCAGCTGCGCGGCACCGCCGTGCTGTTCAAGACCGACGGCGACAACGTCAAGAAGTACTTCTTGCCGAACGCCTGATCGCGTCCACGATCATTGCCACCCGCGCCGCAGCTTTCGCGGCGATCCGAACATCAAGTCATCTTTCGAAGGATTTTTGTCATGGCTCGCGTCAAACGCGGTGTGACCGCCCACGCCAAGCACAAGAAAGTCTACAAGGCCGCCAAGGGTTTCCGCGGCCGCCGCAAGAACACGATCCGCACCGCCAAGCCGGCGGTCGAGAAGGCTCTCGTCTATGCCTTCCGTGATCGCAAGCGCAAGAAGCGGACGTTCCGCGCGCTCTGGATCCAGCGCATCAACGCCGCCGTGCGTCCGTTCGGCCTGACCTACAGCCGCTTTATCGATGGCATGGCCAAGTCCGGGATCACCGTGGACCGCAAGGTGCTGTCGGATCTCGCGATCAACGAGCCCGCGTCGTTCCAGGCGATCGCCGAGAAGGCCAAGGCCGCTCTGGCGGCCTGAGCTAGCGGCCGGCTCCGCCGGCCTTCAGCGCGCGTTGCGAGTAGCGCCGGGCGACCTCCGCCCGGCAGAATGCCGTGAACGACAGATACATGGTGCCGGATTTATTCCGGTACTTCCGGTCACACACGCGCATCTCGCGTTGGTAAGCCTGTTTCCGCGCCATGTTGAGGCCGGGCATGAAGTCCGCCTCGCATTTCTTCTCGACGGCGGCGCCGAGCTGGACATCGCCGCTCGCGGTCAATTGGCAATCCTGAAACACCTTGATCGCGCTTTCGCAGCCCTTCTGAGCAGCGATGGTGTCGACGACCTCGTCCAGCGTCATGGATTTCTCCATGCACACCATGGCGCGCGCCGGGTTGCCGGCGACCAAGAGAACGGCGGCGACAGCAGCCAGACCGGATCTTGAGAGCATCGCGAAAGCCTCCTCGTATCCCCCTTGGTGCCAGGCCCCCGCGCGAGGTTCAACCCAGCCGCTCGTCAGCCCGAAATGACCGGCTTTTCGCTTGACGTTACAGCCTTCGGGCGGCGACAACCCAGCCGAATTTGGCAGCAGGGATTTGACCGTGTCCGACCTCGCAATGCTCGAAACATCCATCCTCGACCACATCGCCGCAGCCGGCGATGAGGCCGCCCTCGAAGCGGTGCGCGTCGCAGCCCTCGGCAAGAAGGGTTCGATCTCGGCGCTTCTTGCCACGCTCGGAAAAATGTCCCCGGACGAGCGCAAGACGCAAGGCGCCGCGATCAACCAGGCCAAGGACAAGGTCACTGAGGCGCTCGCGGCGCGGCGCGACGTCTTGAAATCGGCGGCGCTCGACGCGCGGCTTGCGTCGGAAACCATCGACGTCACCCTGCCGCTGCGCGATGCGCCCGCCGAGGCCGGCCGCATCCATCCGCTGAGCCAGGTCTGGGACGAGCTGACCACGATCTTCGCCGACATGGGATTCTCGGTTGCCGAAGGCCCCGATATCGAAACCGACGACTACAACTTCACCAAGCTGAATTTTCCGGAAGGCCATCCCGCGCGCGAGATGCACGACACCTTCTTCTTCCACCCGAAGGAGGACGGCTCCCGCATGCTGTTGCGCACCCACACCTCGCCGGTGCAGGTGCGCACCATGCTGAGCCAGAAGCCGCCGATCCGCGTGATCTGCCCGGGCCGCACCTATCGCATCGATTCGGACGCGACCCACACGCCGCAATTCCACCAGGTCGAAGGCCTCGTCATCGACAAGCACTCCCATCTCGGCCATCTCAAATGGATCCTGCACGAGTTCTGCAAGGCGTTCTTCGAGGTGGACCACATCAACATGCGCTTTCGGCCCTCGTTCTTCCCGTTCACGGAGCCGTCGCTGGAAGTCGACATCCAGTGCCGCCGCGACAAGGGCGAGATCCGCTTCGGCGAGGGCGAGGACTGGCTCGAGATTCTCGGCTGCGGCATGGTGCATCCGAACGTGCTGCGCGCCTGCGGCATCGATCCCGACGAGTACCAGGGCTTTGCCTGGGGCATGGGCATCGACCGCATCGCCATGCTGAAATACGGCATCGCCGATTTGCGCCAGCTGTTCGACAGCGACGTCCGCTGGCTGTCCCATTACGGCTTCAAGCCGCTCGAAGTACCGACCCTCGCGGGAGGGCTGAGCTCGTGAAATTCACTCTCTCCTGGCTGAAGGAACATCTCGACACCGACGAGCCCTTGGACAAGCTCGCCGAGAAGCTCACCATGATCGGGCTCGAGGTCGAGAACATCGAGGACAAGGCGAAGGCGCTGAAGCCTTTCACCATCGCGAAGGTGATATCCGCCGAGCAGCATCCGAATGCGGATCGGCTGCGCGTCTGCATGGTCGACACCGGTGATGGCGGCGCACCCGTGCAGGTGGTGTGCGGCGCGCCGAATGCGCGTGCGGGTCTCGTCAGCGTGTTCTCCCCGCCCGGCACCTACATTCCCGGCAAGGACATCACGCTCGGTGTCGGCACCATCCGCGGCGTCGAGAGCCGCGGCATGCTGTGCTCGGCGGCTGAGTTGCAGATTTCCAACGACCATGACGGCATCATGGAATTGCCCGCGGATGCGCCGATCGGCGCTGCCTACGCCGCATGGGCCGGCCTCGGCGATCCCGTAGTCGAGATCAACCTGACGCCGAACCGGCAGGACTGCACCGGCGTGCACGGCATCGCGCGCGACCTTGCCGCCGCCGACATGGGCAAGTTCAAGGACCCCACAATCAAGCCGATCAAGGGCGAATTCCCCTGCCCGGTGAAGGTCACGGTCGAGGACGCGGCGCTGTGCCCAGGCTTCGCGCTGCGGCTCGTGCGTGGCGTGAAGAACGGGCCGTCGCCGGAATGGCTGCAGAAGCGACTGACCGCGATCGGGCTGCGCCCGATCAACGCGCTGGTCGACATCACCAACTTCATGACCTACGACCGCGCACGGCCATTGCACGTGTTCGACGCGAAGAAAGTGAAGGGCAATCTCGTGGTGCGCCGCGCCCGCGACGGCGAGACGCTGCTCGCGCTTGACGGCCGCAGCTACAATCTCGATCCCGCGATTTGCGTCATCGCGGACGAGCACGGCGTCGAATCGCTTGCCGGCATCATGGGCGGCGAGGCCTCGGGCTGCGACGAGACTACCACCGACGTGCTGATCGAATCGGCGCTGTGGAACGAGATCAACATCGCCCAGACCGGCCGCAAGCTCGGCATCAATTCGGACGCGCGCTACCGCTTCGAGCGCGGTGTCGATCCGGCTTTCATGGTGCCGGGGCTGGAGCTCGCGACAAAACTCGTGCTGGAGATGTGCGGCGGCACGCCGTCCGAGAACGTCGTGGTCGGCAAGAGCTTCGGCGACGACCGCGTGATCGATTTTCCGGTGACCGAGGTCAAGCGCCTCTCGGGCATCGAGGTGCCGATGCCGGAGATGAAGCGCATCCTGACTCATCTCGGCTTCATGATGGCGGGCCCGGGGCCCGTCGTGAAGGTCGCGGTGCCGTCATGGCGGACCGACGTGCACGGCAAGGCCGACATCGTCGAGGAAGTCGTCCGCATCTACGGCGTCGACAAGGTGCCGATGACGCCGTTCGAGCGCGGCGAGGACGCACGCAAATCCGTGCTGACCCCGCTCCAGCTCCGCACCCGCCGCGCCAGGCGCGCGCTGGCGAGCCGCGGCATCATCGAAGCGGTGACCTGGTCCTTCATCACCAAGTCAGCCGCAGAGCTGTTCGGCGGCGGCCAGCGCGAACTCGAGGTCGCCAACCCGATCGCGTCGGATTTGTCCGACATGCGCCCGACCCTGTTGGCCGGCCTGATCGCGGCGGCGCAGGCCAATGCCGATCGCGGCTTGAGCGATGTCGCGCTATTCGAGGTAGGGCAGGTGTTCAAGGGCGATCGCCCGCAGGATCAGTTCATGGCGGCAAGCGGCCTCCGCCGCGGCTTTGCGTCGTCGCAAGGTCTGGGACGACACTGGTCGGGTTCGGCGCAGGCTGACGTGTTCGATGCCAAGGCCGATGCGCTCGCGGTACTCGCCGCCGCCGGCGCACCAATGCAGGCCCTTCAGATCGTCGCGGGCGGCCCGTCCTGGCTGCATCCCGGGCGCTCCGGTACGATCCAGATCGGGCCGCAAAACGTGCTCGGCTATTTCGGCGAGATGAATCCGCGCGCGCTCGAGGCGCTCGGTGCCGGCGGCCCGCTGATGGTGTTCGAGGTGATCCTCGACCGCATCCCCGAGGCGAAGAAAAAGCCGACCCGTGCCAAGCCCGTGATCGAGCTGTCGGCATTCCAGCCTGTGTCGCGTGACTTCGCCTTTATCGTCGACCGCACCGTGAAGGGCGGCGACATCGTGCGCGCGGCTCAGAGCGTCGACAAGAAGCTGATCACCGCTGTGAACGTGTTCGACGTCTACGAAGGTAAGGGCATCGACGACGGCAAGAAGTCGATCGCGATCGCGGTGACGATTCAGCCGCGCGAAAAGACCCTGACCGACCAGGAGATCGAGGCCGTCGCCGCGAAAATCGTGGCGGAGGTGACGAAGAAGACCGGCGGCACTTTGAGAGCATGATCATGCTCGAGAATCATAGAGCATGAATCTCACTGACTTTCTTCCAAAGGACGTCAGCCTCACCATTGCGATGGCGCTCTGCGCCGTCGCTTTCGTTTCGGGCACCGCGCGCGGCTTCTCCGGCTTCGGCTCGGCGCTGATCTTCATGCCGTTGGCGAGCAGCATCGCGGCGCCGCGTCTGGTTGCCGCGCTGCTCCTCGTGATCGATTTCGTCGCGGCCGCGCCGCTGCTGCCTGACGCCTGGCGCAAGGCCGACCGCAAGGCCACCGCCGTGATCGTGCTGGGCGCGCTGGTCGGCGTGCCCGTCGGCACCTATTTCCTCAGCGTGCTCGAACCCGTTACGACGCGGTGGATCATCTCCTGCTTCGTCGCCGCGCTGTTGCTCTTGCTGCTGTCGGGCTGGCGCTATCGCGGCAAGGACCACGCGTGGCTCTCGGTCGGCATCGGCAGCCTCTCCGGCTTCTGTAGCGGCCTCGCCCAGACCGGCGGCCCGCCGATCGTCGGCTACTGGCTCGGCCGCCCGGTCGCATCGATCGTCGCGCGCGCCAACATCTTGCTGTTCTTCGGCGCGTCGGATTTCTTCTCGATGATCAGTTACGCGACCACAGGCCTGATCTCACGCGAATCGCTTGTGCTATCGCTCATCGTCGGGCCGGTCTATGCGATCGGCGTCGCCTTCGGTGCGTCGCTGTTCGGCCGTGCCAGCGAGAAAGTGTTTCGCGCCATCTGCTACGCGCTGATCGCGCTCGCGGTGATCGCGGGACTGCCGCTGCTGGACGGGGTGTTACGGTAAGTCTCTCCGCGAGTCGTCCTGGCGAAAGCCAGGAGGTGGATTCACACTCGAAGTGCAACAGTTGAGAGGAGAAGGCCTCTGCCGGGGTTCTGAAGTCAAGGCATTTGCGCGGGGTGTTGTTGTAGGCGGCAATGGACTGACGGAAGCGCTTGGTTGGGAGCTTTTCAAGGTCGGTCTTTCGGGGGATGAAGCGGCGCAAGCGGCCGATGGCGTTCTCGATGCCGCCCTTTTGCCACGGCGCGTGCGGGTCGCAGAAGAAGGTCTTCATCAAGAGGCGCTGCAAGGAAAGGTGGGCGGCGAACTCGGTGCCGTTGTCGAAGGTGACGGTACGGCGCAGTGCCTCCGGTACGGCTTTGAACAGGCGTACGAGATGGCTAGCGATACCGGCGGCGAACTTGCGTTCGATGGGAACGGCGAGCAGCAGGCGCGAGGTTCGCTCGTGGACGGCCAGGATGGCCTGCCGGTATTTGGAGAACATCATCAGATCGGCTTCCCAGTGGCCCGGGACTTTGCGATCGGCGACCTCGGCAGGCCGTTCTGCCAGCGAAACACGGCCTTCGATGAAGCTTGCGGGGCTCCCGCCTCGTTTGCCGCGGTGGCCTCGCTTGCTCTTGCCCCGAGGCAGATAGCGCCGCCAGGTGAAGTCCGTCGTGCGTGTGATCTGGGCGTAGATGAAGCGGTAGATGCTCTCGCAGGAGATCACCCTACGGCCACGTTCCCGGGCCAGCCTGCCTGCGACCTGTTCGGGTGACCAACCGCGGCTCAAGCCTGCCAAGACCTCGCGGCGCAAGCTGGCGTCCCGCTCGAGGCGAGAGCCCTTCCAGCGCCGCGCCCGGGTCTGCTGCTGAGCATAGCTTGGCTTGTAGCCGACTTGCCTGCCACGGTTCCGCCTCAGCTCCCGAGAGATCGTTGATGGCGGCCGATCCAAAGCTGCCGCGATTTGCCCGACCGAGCCGCCATTGGCCGAAAGGCGGGCAATCTCGCATCGATCGTCAAGGGAGAGCTGTTTGTAAGTCCGCCCCATGGCAACACCTCCAGATGGAAGTGTTGCACTTCGTTTGTGAACTCAGGGGACCCATTACCCCAGCGTTTGTAGCGCGAGCTGGCCACCACAAGTCTTCGCCAAACGACTTCTGGGGTCATGGGTCCTGGATCTGCGCTGCGCTTGTCCAGGTCAATTGCCTATTGCCGCGGCGCTCGCCGCTTCTTCGTGGACTGCGTCGGGACGTCGGCCGGCTCGTCCTTGAGCGCGCCGATCTTGCGCAAGGCCGCGTCCGCGGCGCGCTCGCCGCTTTCCCAGGCGCCGTCGACGGTGCCCCAGAGCGTCTCGTGCGTGGCTTCGCCGGCGAGGAACATGTTGCCGATCGGCTCGGCGAGGATTCTTCGCGAGAACTGACCGCCGGGCGAGGCCGCCGACATCGCACCCATCACGAACGGCGAGGCGTTCCAGCGCGTCACGCTGGCTTTCTGCACGGCTGCGGCGACCTCGCTGCCGAACAGCTTCGTGATCCATTCTCTGGCGAAGGCCGTCATCGCCTTCTCGCCTTGCTGGGTGAGATCACGGCCGAACGAGCCGCCGACATCGATCGAGCACAGCGAGGAGCCGCCGATATTGGCGAACATCAGCGCCGTGCGCGTCGAGTTGCTCTGCTCGATCAGGATGTCGTCGCGCGACAGGCCGAGCGGATTGCCCGGTAGCTGCAGCACGATGTGATCGTAGCTCCCGAGCGTGAGCTTTGATGCGGCATCGAGCGTGCGCTTCGGAATGTCAGGCCCGAACTTGATCGCGCCCGAGGTCAGGACATTAGTCGAGACCGTAATGATGGCCGCGCGGGCGGCGATCCTGCCGGCCTGTGTCTCCACGCTGACGTCGCGATTGCTCCAGACGATCCGGCTCGCCGGTGTCGACAGTGCGACCGGCGCCTGCTCACCCAGTTTGGTGATCAGGGTCCCCAGGCCCTGGCGGCAGGCGATCGCGGCGTTGCGATCCTGTGCACGCGCCTTGTCGATCACAGACAGCTCCTTCAGGTCCTTGCCGGCGAAGCTCGCACCCAACATGAACTCGGCCGCCCCGGCCCAGTCGCCGAGATCCTTCGGCAGCACCGAGGCGCAGGCGGTATCGAGCTTGCCGCGCGCGGCCTCGTCGATGGCGCGGTTGGCCCGGACCAACGCCGCCAGGAACTCCTCGGTCTCGCCGGCCCGTGCGTTGCGGCGGCCGATGCGCATCTTCTGGCCTGAGGGCGCCGGCAGAACGTCGAGCCCGGCACTGCGCGCCAGCCGGATCATCGGATTGGTGTCGGGATTGTGCATCCAGCGCGCGCCGCGATCGAACGGCGTGTCGAAGGTGGTCGTATCCGTGATGCAGCGGCCGCCGATCTGCGACGCAGCCTCCACCACCACGACCTTGCGATTGGCCGCCATGATACGCCGCGCCGCGGCAATTCCCGCCGCGCCCGCGCCGATCACGACAATGTCAGCCTCGCGCGGCAGGGTCGCGGCGGTTGCGCGCAGGACCGGCATCGCGGCAAGGCCCGCCGACGCCGATAGGAAGCTGCGGCGCGTGATTGTCATGTCATGGTTTCCGGAGACTTGCGGCAAACGGGAACAGCTAGCGAACCTTGCCGTATCTGATGTTGCGCGGCAACCATCATGGTGAATCAATCGTGCTTGATGTCACAAATCGATGAACCGAATTGCAACACGTTCCGACCATGGTAGAGAAGAGAAAAAGACGGCCGGAAAAGGCCGTGGGGGAGTTTTGAAATGGGGACGGTCCTGGACTCAGTCGGCAAGCTGATTGCCGCGTACCTCTCGAAGGAGGTGCCGGGCTATGAGCCGTTCACGCCGAGCGACCCGGAGCATCTGCGCGGCGTCATCGAGCCCGGCGACGTGCTGCTGGTCGAGGGCAACAACCGCATCTCTGGCATCATCAAATATCTGACGCAGTCGACCTGGTCCCACGGCGCACTCTATGTCGGCCCGATCGAGGGTGCGGAAGAGCCCGACGGCGAGCCGCACGTGCTGATCGAGGCCAATATCGGCGAAGGCGTCACCTCCGCGCCGCTGTCGAAATATTTTCCCTATCACACCCGCGTCTGCCGCCCGGTCGGGCTGTCCTATGAGGACCGCACCACGGTCTGCCGCTATGCAATCAACCGCATCGGCTTCGGCTACGACACCAAGAACATCGTCGACCTGATGCGCTTTCTGTTTCCGCTGCCGATCCCGCAGCGCTGGCGGCGGCGCATGATCTCGATCGGCTCGGGCGATCCCACCAAGATCATCTGCTCGGCCCTGATCGCGCAAGCGTTCGACGCCGTGCGTTACCCGATCCTGCCCAAGATCACCAAGGCCGGCAGCCGTGCTGCCCGCCGCGAGATCCTGCACATCCGCGATTCCTCGCTCTACATGCCCCGCGACTTCGACATCTCGCCCTATTTCGAAGTCGTCAAACCCACCATCGTGCACGGCTTCGACTACACCGCCTTGCACTGGGCCGACAAGCAGAAGCCGCTCGAGGAGGTAGCCGGCACCTTCGGTGTGTTTCCAGAAACGTTCCGTGCGCCGCCGCTCGTTCCTGAAACGATTGACGAAGAGGCGCCGATTCCGGCTGAAGAAGTGAGCGCGCACCCAGCGGAGACGGTCGATCGCGTCACCGTCTCGGAGCGCTTCCGGCGGCTGAAGAAGCTGGCCATGGACCGCCCAAGGCGGCGCGGTCGGGCGCGCGAACGGGCGGCGTAGCCGTCGCTCCACTATCGTCATTGCGAGCGCAGCGAAGCAATCCAGGTCTCTGCCTGAGCAGTCTGGATTGCTTCGTCGCTACGCTCCTCACAATGACGGCGATCTACCGCTCCGCCCGCCCAATCACCGCCATCAGCTCCGCGATCTTCTCGCGCTGGTCCGCCTTGTCGCCGCTCGCGATCGCATGCTCGACGCAATGGGCGACGTGATCTTTCAGAACCTCTTCCTCGACCCGGCGCAGCGCGGCGCGCACCGCCGAGATCTGCGTGACGATGTCGATGCAATAGCGGTCTTCCTCGACCATTTTCGAGAGGCCGCGAACCTGCCCCTCGATCCGGCCGAGACGTTTTCCGACGGATGCCTTGATGTCCTTGCGCATGCGGACTATATACCCCCCTGGGGTATCACTTGCAAGGCCGGAGCGTGGCAATGAACGACGCCGAACACGAGCACCATCGCAAGCCGGAAACACATTCCGGCTGCGGCTGTTCCAGTAAGGCTGTCCCGGTCGAGAAGCCCGCGGCTGCCTCATGCTGCGGCGCGCACGGCTATCACGCGCATGACCACCGCGCCGCGGCAAAAGTCCGCGATCCCGTCTGCGGCATGACGGTCGATCCCGCGACGTCCAAGCACCGCTTCGATCATCACGGCGCGACCTTCCATTTCTGCTCGGCCGGCTGCCGCAGCAAATTCGCCGCCGACCCCGCAAAATATCTCGCCAAGGACAAGACACCCGAGCCCGAGATGCCCGCAGGCACGATCTACACCTGCCCGATGCATCCGCAGATCCGCCAGGCCGGACCCGGCACCTGCCCGATCTGCGGCATGGCGCTGGAGCCGGAAGTGGCGAGCCTGGAGACCGGTCCCAATCCCGAGCTTGCCGACATGACGCGGCGGTTCTGGATCGGCGGCGCGCTGGCGCTGCCGGCCGTCGTGCTGGAGATGGGCGGCCATCTCGCGGGCCCGCACAATTGGATCGATGCGACGCTGTCGAATCGGATCCAGCTCGTCTTTGCAACGCCAGTGGTGCTGTGGGCCGGCTGGCCGTTCTTCGTCCGCGGCTGGCAGTCGCTGCTGACGCGCAACCTCAACATGTTCACGCTGATCGCGATGGGCACGGGCGTCGCCTATGTCTACAGCCTGATCGGCACCATCACGCCGCAGATTTTCCCGGCCACCTTCCGCGGCCATGAAGGCGCGGTCGCGGTTTATTTCGAGGCCGCGGCGGTCATCACCGTGCTGGTGCTGCTCGGGCAGGTGCTGGAGCTGCGCGCACGCGACGCGACCTCAGGTGCGATCAAGGCGCTGCTGCAGCTCGCTCCGAAGACCGCGCGCCGCGTCGATGCCGACGGTAGCGAGCATGAGGTCGAAATCGACGCCCTTCATGCCGGTGACAGCCTGCGCGTGCGGCCGGGCGAAAAAGTGCCGGTCGACGGCGTCATTCTGGAAGGCCGCTCCTCGCTCGACGAGTCGCTGGTAACAGGCGAATCCATGCCGGTCACCAAGGAGACGGGCGCGAAGGTGATCGCCGGCACGCTCAACCAGTCCGGCAGCTTCATCATGCGCGCCGAGAAGGTCGGGCGTGAGACGCTGCTGTCGCAGATCGTGCAGATGGTCGCGGACGCGCAGCGCTCGCGCGCGCCGATCCAGCGTCTCGCCGACCAGGTCGCGGGCTGGTTCGTGCCGGCGGTGATCGCCGTTGCCGTCATCGCGTTCGCAGCCTGGGCCTGGTTCGGACCGGAGCCGCGGCTGGCCTTCGGCCTCGTCGCCGCCGTCAGCGTGCTGATCATCGCCTGCCCCTGCGCGCTTGGCCTGGCGACTCCGATGTCGATCATGGTCGGCGTCGGCCGCGGCGCGCAGGCAGGCGTGCTGATCAAGAACGCCGAGGCGTTGGAACGGATGGAGAAGATCGACACGCTGGTGGTCGACAAGACCGGCACGCTGACCGAGGGCAAGCCGAAGGTGGTCGCGATCGTGCCGGCGGCCGGCTTTGCGGAAGATGACATCCTCCGCTTGGCCGCCAGCGTGGAGCGCGCCAGCGAGCATCCTCTGGCCGACGCGATCATGCGCGCGGCGAAGGAGAAGCAGCTCGCGCTGGGCCAGGTCGAGCAATTCGATTCGCCGACAGGCAAGGGCGCCACCGGCAAGGTCGACGCCAAAACCATCGTGCTCGGCAATGCCAAATATCTGATGTCGATCGGCATCGACACCAAAACGCTCGATGGCGAGGCCGAACGGCTGCGCGGCGATGGCGCGACCGTGATCAACATGGCCGTCGACGGCCGGCTCGCCGGCCTGTTCGCGATCGCCGATCCGGTCAAGGCTTCCACGCCGGAGGCGCTGAAGGCACTCGCGGCCGAAGGCATCAAGGTCATCATGCTGACCGGCGACAACCGCACGACGGCGGAGGCTGTCGCGCGCAGGCTCGGCATCGCCGATGTCGAGGCCGAGGTGCTGCCGGATCAGAAGAGCGCGGTGGTGACAAAGCTGCAGAAGGCCGGCCGCAGCGTCGCGATGGCTGGCGACGGCGTCAACGACGCGCCAGCGCTGGCCGCAGCCGAAGTCGGCATCGCCATGGGCACCGGCACGGACGTGGCGATGGAGAGCGCCGGCGTCACCTTGCTGAAGGGCGATCTGACCGGCATCGTGCGTGCGCGAAAATTGTCGCAGGCGACGATGAGCAACATCCGGCAAAACCTGTTCTTTGCCTTCATCTACAACGCCGCAGGCATTCCGATCGCGGCCGGAATCCTTTATCCAACGTTCGGCGTGCTGCTGTCGCCGATCATCGCCGCGGCCGCGATGGCGCTGTCCTCGGTCAGCGTCGTTGGAAACGCGCTGCGGCTACGGGCAACGCGGCTGTGAGCGAGCGCCTTCTCTCTCGCACCGTTCACGAAACGCGGTAAGATGCGCGTAGCCTGGACGAAGCGGAGCCGACGAAGGCACGCCAGCACGCGCACCGGCATGAGTAGATTTGCCGCGCAGGCGGTGCGTTCCCCTCTCCCCTTGTGAGAAAGGGTGGCTCGCCGCGAAGCGGCGAGACGGGTGAGGGGTATGTCTCCGCGACTACTTTCCTTCGAGCTTGCGGAGAGAGACCCCTCATCCGGCGCTTCGCGCCACCTTCTCCCGCAAGGGGGAGAAGGGAAGGGCGTTCCGCTTGCGGATTTAAGCCGCCTTCGCCGCGCTCCCACCCGGCAATCCCGCCCGAGCGAGGCCGCCGTAGAGCTGCTCGTTCGGCATCTCCTCGCGCAGGATCCTGCGCACCGTGATCAGCTTCTCCAAATCGATGCCGGTCGCAAAGCCCTTGCTCTCGCACAGGAACACGAGATCCTCGAACACGACATTGCCGGTCGCACCGGGGGCGAAGGGGCAGCCACCGAGGCCGCCGAGCGAGCCGTCGAGGATCCGCGCGCCTTCGTCGAGCGCCGCGGCCGCGTTCGCGATGCCCATGCCGCGGGTATCGTGTAGATGGATGCAGATCGGCTTCGACCCTGCGAGCTTCACCGCGGCGCGCGTCAGCTCCGCCACCTGCTTCGGCCCGGCATAGCCCACGGTGTCGGCGATGCCGACGAAATCGACACCGGCTTCGAGGCATTTGTCGACCAGCCGCAGCACTTCTGCAGGGTCGACCGCCCCGGTGATCGAGCAGCCCAGCGCCATCGAGATCGCCGCGTTGACGAGCGGCTTGTGGCTGGTGGCATCGCGCATCTCGCACAGGCGTTTCAGATTGGCGATGGCGGACTCGCGCGAGCGGTGCGCATTGGCCTGGCTGTGCTCTTCCGTCGCAGAGACCACGGAGGCGATTTCGCCGACGCCGGATTCCAGCGCCTCGTTCACGCCGCGTTCGTTGAGCGCAAGCGCGATGCCATGCGCGCCGGACAATGAAGCGACGGTCGCGACGACATCACGAACATCGACGAATTGCGGAAAAGTCTTCGCCGGCAGGAACGAGCCAACCTCGAAATGCCGCACGCCAGCGGCATATTCCTCGCGCACCCAGCGTTGCTTGGCGTCGGTGGACGGAATTTTCTTCACGAGCTGGAGCCCGTCGCGCAGGCCGACTTCGCGCAGGCTGACGCGTTCTGCGGGGTAAATCTCCTGAATCCGGCTCATCCGCGCCTCCCTGTTGTTTTTGACGTGACATCTTCATTTTCATTGTCGATCTCGGCGCGAACGGCCGCAGTGTCGGCGCCGAGCGGCGCGACCCTCAGGCCTTCGCCGATATGGCTGCCGTTCCATTCGATCGGCAGCGCCGGCACCCGGAACGGCTTGCCGTCGGCGGTGACATTGTTGACGAGCCCGCCCGGCCGCAGCACATGCGGATCGGTGAAGAGATCCTCGGGCCGGTTGATCGGCGAAAAGCAGATGTTGAGCGCATCGAGCCTCTCGGACAGTCTTGCCACGTCCCACTGCCTGATGATCCCGGCCGCGCGCGGAATGATCCGGCCACGCGCCAGGATGCGATCGGTCGTGGTGCGCAAGGCGGGATCATCGAGGAATTCAGTCAGGCCGAACTCGCGGCAAAAGCTCTGCCAATGGCCTTCGGTGACGACGCCGATGAAGATGCGCTCGCCGCCGGCGGTCTCGAAGATGTCATAGATTGGCCAGGCATGCTCGCGCTCCGGCATCGAGCGCGGCTTGTTCCCGGTCATCTCGTATTCGACCATGTGCTGGGCAACCAGAAACAGGCAGTTCTCGAACAGGCCGATGCGGATGTCGGCGCCGTCGCGTTTTCCTCCGCGCTTCTGATAGAGCGCCGCGAGGATCGCGATCACACCGAACATGCCGCCCATGATGTCGTTGGCGGACGAGCCGACGCGCTGGGGCTTTTCGCTGGTGCCGGTCATGGCGGCAAGGCCCGCCATCATCTGCACCACCTCGTCGAGCGCGGGGCGGTGCTCGTAGGGACCGGAGAGGAATCCCTTGTGGCCGGCAATGATCAGACCCGGATGCCGGCGGCGCAATTCGTCCGCGCCAAGCCCCTGCTTACCGAGCTGGCCGTCGCGAAAATTCTCAAGGAACACGTCGGCGGTCGCCAGCAGCCGGTGCATGGTGTCGCGATCCTCAGTCTTCTCGAAATCCAGCACCACGCTGCGCTTGCCGCGGTTGAACAATGGGAAAAAGGCGGTCCCCATGCCCCCCAAGCTCCGGGTCTTGTCGCCCGCAGGCGGCTCGACCTTGATCACGTCGGCTCCGAGCTGCGCCAGGATCATGCCGCAGGTCGGGCCCATGACCATGTGGGTCATCTCGACCACGCGCACGCCTGCAAGCGGCAATCCGTCCGCCGATTCTTCCATCGCCATATGCGCCTGTTCCTTTGCCGCGCTGGTTCCGCTTGTTGTCAAGCGGGTTGGTGGAGCAACGGTCTTGCCGAATTCATCGTGGCTTCGTTGATGCCAGCGGTCAATCCGGCCATAAGCGGTGCCGCCGATCTCCCTTGCCGAAGTGGCCCGGGGTGTCTACCTCTCGCGGGTGATTTCGTGAGAGGAACTCCCATGCTGGATGCCGCCGTCAAGGCGCTGTCACAAATGATCTCGCCGCCGATGCGCTCGATCCTGTGGCGGTCGATCGGCGTCGCACTGGTGCTGATCATCGTGCTGGCGATCGGCTTGCAGCGGCTGCTGAGCTGGTTTGCGACCTATGGCGAGGCGTGGCTGGAAGGCCTGCTCGGTCCGGGTTGGCACTCATCGCTCGAGGTGTTGTCCTGGATCATTTCGATCGCCGCGGGCCTCGGCGTCGTGTTCGGGGCTGTGTTCCTGATGCCCGCGATCACCTCCCTGGTTGCGAGCGTGTTCGTCGACGACGTCGCCGACATCGTCGAGCGCGAGCACTATCCGGCGGAGCGGCCGGGGATCGCGCTGCCGTTCAGCCAGGCGATCTACGAGGGCGTCAAGACCGCGCTGCTGACGATCCTGGTCTATCTGGTCGCATTACCGCTGGTGCTTTTCGCCGGCGCCGGTTTCCTGGTCTTCTTCCTCGCCACGGCCTGGCTGCTCGGCCGCGAATATTTCGAGCTCGCGGCGATGCGGTTTCGCTCGCCGGAGGAAGCCAAGGCGATGCGGCGCGACAACGCCGCCACCATCTTCACCGCGGGCCTGTTCATCGCAGCCTTCGTCTCGATCCCGATCGTCAATCTGGCGACGCCGATCTTCGCCATGGCCTTCATGGTTCACATGCACAAGCGGCTGTCAGGTCCGCGGCCCGAGCTGATCGAGCCGGCGCGGCAGATGCGGTAGGTCAAGCGGACTTGGCGGCGCGCTCGTACGACGCCCCCTCGTAGAGGCGCTCTGCGTCCCGCTTGTCTTGATTTTGCTCTCCGCCGCCGTAAGGTACGCAGCATGATTTTCATGTCCACATTCTTCCCGCTGATCTGAGCGACCAAGTCGTTCCGGCGTATCGCGCCAATCAGATCAAGACGGCTGCGCTGACGCGGTGGCCGAACGGAGAAATGTGCAATGCCCAAAACCGAGCGCATCGGCGTGACCTCTCATCGGGTCCTAAACTTCATCGACGACGGTTTCATCAAGATCGAGAACGCCTTCAGCACGCACCTTGCGGAACAATGCAGGGACGAATTGTGGGCGGATATTGGTCTATCGCCACACGAGCCCGAAAGCTGGACCCAGCCGGTCATTCGGGTGGGATCCAAGACCTCGCCACCATTCATTGAAGCCGCCAACACGCCGATCCTGCACGAAGCCTATGACCAACTCGCGGGTGACCGCCGCTGGATCGCGCCCAATGCGCTCGGAACTTTTCCGGTCCGCTTTCCCTCACTGGAATCCCCTGGTGATGATGGCTGGCATGTGGACATGAGTTTCGGCTTCGATAATCCGGATTTCATGCAGTGGCGCGTCAATGTGAAGAGCAGCGGACGCGCATTGCTAATGCTCTTCCTGTTCTCGGGCGTAGGCCCTGAGGATGCGCCAACGAAGATACGGAAAGGTTCGCACGCCACCATCGCCCGGGAGCTGCTGCCCTATGGCGATGCAGGCGCAACGCTGGAGCAGATCTCTGCCAACGGTTACGCTTCTACGGAAGATTGCGACGTTGAACTGGCAATCGGTGCGGCAGGGACCGTTTATCTCTGCCATCCATTCCTGGTTCACGCCGCGCAACCTCACCGGGGGAAGCGCCCGCGTTTCATGGCACAGCCGCCGCTGCTGCCAACAGGCGAGTTCGACCCGGCGTTGCCACCCTCGCCGGTTCAGATCGCCATCCGTCGGGCTTGTGGTCTGACGTTATAGTCAGAGCCAACCCGGACCGTCGCTCGGCGCGTGGGTCGTCTGGATCCTGAACCTACGTCAGGGGCACTCCGCATCTGCGCAACAGCATCCTGGCGAAGCCGAACGGCGCCGGCGTGAACGGGCCGGGCGGGGCACGGGTGACTAGGGCGACGACGCCGAGCGCCGCCATCGCGACCCAGAAGCACAGCCAGAAGCCGTCGATATAGGCGAGCACATTGGCCTCGCGCTGGACGAGGCCGGCGAGCGTACCGACCGCGCGTGCCTGTGCCGAGCCGGCACCATGGGCCGCAAAATGGTCGGCGAGCTGTTTCAGCATGCGGACCACGTCGACGTCGCCGACACCGAGATTCTGGCCGAGATAGAAGGAATGGATCTGCTCGCGGACGCGCAGCCACGTCCCCATCAACGCGACGCCGATCTCGGCGCCACCGAGCCGCATGATCTGGATATAGGCGGCAAACGAGGTCGCACGGCTCGGATCGGAGTTGGACAGCAGCGTGATGATCAGCGGCAGCAAGGTCAGCGACTGCCCGATCGCCTGGAGCAGCACGATGCCCGCGAAATCCTCGCGCGCCCAATCATGGCTGAGCTGCGTGCCCCAGAGATTGGCGGCGGCGAAACAGGCAAATCCCACGACCACCACCGTGCGCGTATCGAAATGCCGCAGCAGCCAGATCGAGAGCGGCACCAGCACGAACATTGGCAAGGCGCCATAGGTGAGCAGCAGCAAGCCACTCTGCTCCGGCCTGAGCAGGGCGATGGTGGCGAGGAAATTCGGCACCAGCGACGCGTTGGAGAGGCTGGTCAGCGTGTAGAGCAGGATCAGGACCAGCCCCAGGCCGATATTGCGCGAGAACAAGACGTTCACATGCGCCCAGGGCTGCCGCACCAGGGACTCGTTGACGAGGAAGCCCGCGACCAGCACCGCGCCGGCAATGATCAACGCCATCACAGTCCCCGACCCCAGCCAGTCCAGACGGTTGCCCTGGTCGAGCCCGGCATAGATCATCGAGACGCCGGCGCCGAGCAGCAGCATGCCGCCCCAATCGGCGTCGCGCAGCAAAGCGCGATTCACCGGCTCGTTCGGCGTGCCCCAATAGACCATCAGGCCCATCAGCGGCGCGATCAGGACGCTCTGCCAGTACAGCCATTGCCAGCCGAGATGGTCGACATAGAAGCCGACCAGCGAGCTCGATGTATCGAGCGCGAAGCCGACGCGGATCGAATAGATCGAGATCGCCGGAAGCCACCAGCGGATCGGTAAATTGCGGAACACGATCATCAGCGTCGCCGGCACGAAGGTGCCGAGCAGGAGGCCATGCACGACGCTGAGCGCGAGCAATGTCGGATAGTCGTGCACGAACGGGATGATCAGCGAGACCGCGGCATAGACGAGGCTGGGGATACCCAGCACGCGACGCAGGCCGAATACGGTGGCAAGCCAGGCCACCGCGGGCGCGATGAAGATCTGCGAGCCGATGCCCGCCGTGGAGAGCCATGCGCCTTCGTCGAACGAGAGCGAGAACGCGCCGCGCAGGTCCGGCAGGCGAATCGTGGTCAGCCGGCTGTCAAAATTGGCGAGGAACGAGCCGAGCAGCACCGCCGCCACCGCAAACAGCGGCTGCGGGGCGACGCCGCCGCGCGAGAGCGGTCCGCGACTGGAATCGTCATTTTCCGCCATTGCCGGCCTTGGTGTCGATGCTGGTGACGACCGACATGCCCGGCACCAGCCGCGCCAGCAGCGGCTGGTTGTCGTCGAACTGGATGCGCACGGGAATGCGCTGCACGACTTTGGTGAAGTTGCCGGTTGCGTTGTCCGGTGGCAGCAGCGCGACCTGCGCGCCGGTCGCGGGCGCAATGCGCTCGACCCGGCCGCGCAGCTTCTCGCGCGGGAAACTGTCGACGGTGATCTCGACCGGCTGACCCGGTGCGACGTGGGTAAGCTGGGTCTCCTTGTAATTCGCGATCACATAGACCTTCGGCAACGGCACGACGTTGATGAGGTTGGTGCCGATGTTGACGTAGTCGCCGGGCTGGACCTGTCGCTCGCCGACGACGCCATCGAACGGCGCGGATATCTTGGTGTAGCCGAGCTTTAGCTTCGCGCTCGCCAGCGTCGCCTTGGTCGCTTCGAGATCGGCCGCGCGCTGCTTCCTGGTGCCTTGCAGGACTTCGAGCTGATGCTGCTGGGCCGCGATCACGGCGCGGCTCGCGCGCACGTCGGCCTGCGCCTTGGCATAGCCTGCGACCGCCTGTTCGAAGCGCTGCCGCGTACCGGATTCGGTCTGCGACAGCGACTGCTGACGCTCCTGCTCCTGCCGCGCCTCGACCTCCACGGCTTCGGCCGAGAGCCGCGCGGCTTGCGCCTGCGCAATCGTCGCATATTGCAGCTCGATCTGGTTCGCCAGATTGTCGAGCACGGCCTGCGCAGCGGCGACCGCCGCTTCGGCCTGCGCGACTTGCGTCTCATAGTCGGCAGGATCGATCTGGATCAGGAGATCGCCGGCCTTGACGCGCTGGAAGTCGGTGACCCCGACGGTCAGCACTTCGCCGGAGACGCGACTGGCGAGCCGCGTCAGCTCGGCGCGCACATAGGCGTCGTTGGTGGTCTGGACCACCGAATTGCCGACCCATTCGTCGAAGCGCTGCGTTGCAAGCGCGACGAAGCCGAGCGCGACGATCACCGCGAACAGCGGAATCGCGAGCCGGCTCCAGAGCGAACTCGCCGGTGGCTGCGTTGGCTTCGGTGGCGGCGGCGGTGTAGCAGGAGGTGGCGATGGCGAGATTTGTTCCTGCTGACTCACGCTAGACTCCAAACCACTTTCCCGAACGCTATTTTCAGACCGTCTTTTCCGGCCACCGGCAGAGATCGTTGATCAGGCAAACCTCGCAGCGCGGCTTGCGCGCGAGGCAAGTATAGCGGCCATGCAGGATCAGCCAATGATGGGCATGCAGCATGAACTCGGCCGGGATCACCTTTTCGAGACCGAGCTCGACCTCCAGCGGCGTCTTGCCGGGCGCAAGTCCGGTCCGGTTGCCGACGCGGAAGACATGCGTATCGACCGCCATGGTGTGCTCGCCGAAGGCCATGTTGAGCACGACATTGGCGGTCTTGCGCCCGGCGCCGGGCAACGACTCGATCCCGACGCGCGTGCGCGGCACCTCGCCGCCGAACTCGCTGAGCAGCTTCGCCGACAGCGCGATGACGTTTCTGGCCTTGGTGCGATAGAGCCCGATGGTCTTGATGTACTCGCGCAGGCGTTCCTCGCCGAGGTCAAGCATCTTCTGGGGCGTGTCGGCGACCGCAAACAGCGCGCGCGTCGCCTTGTTGACGCCGGCGTCAGTCGCCTGTGCCGACAGCACCACGGCAACCAGCAGCGTGAACGGATTGACGTGCTCGAGCTCCCCCTTTGGCTCCGGGTTAGCCTTGCGGAAACGGCTGAAGGCCTCGCGGACTTCGGGCGGCGTCCAGGGTTTCATGGCTTTGAGAGATTTCTTGCCGGGGGCCTTGGGCTTCGCGGCGGCCACCTTCGCCTTTTTCTTCGGCACGGACGTTTTGCGGGGGGCCGGCGTGCGGGTGATTTTCGCCATGATCGGGATATACTGAGGGACGATGAGCACAGGCAATGAAATTGAGCGCGAACGATCTGCAAGCGAGGCTGAGCCTCAGATCTTTTCCGCGCGCCTGACGCCGCACCGCTCGCTGAACCGCACCGGCTTCCTCGCCGTGATGCTGTTCCTGAGCGCCGTCAGCTTCGTCACCGGCCTCGTCTTCCTGATGATGGGCGCCTGGCCGGTGTTCGGCTTTTTCGGCCTCGACGTGCTGGTGATCTGGTGGGCTTTCAAGGCCAATTTCCGTGCGGCGCGGGCCAGCGAGGAGATCGTGGTCACGCCATCTGAATTGCGCGTGCGGCGCGTCAGCCAGCATGGCCAGGTCGTCGAATGGACCTTCAATCCGCTCTGGGTTCGACTCGACATGGAAATCGACGAGGATTTTGGCATCGAGCACCTCTATCTGATCTCGCGAGGTCACCAGATCCAGATCGCCCGCTTCCTGGGGCCGGACGAAAAGGCAAGTTTCTACAAGGGTTTGGTTGAGGCCTTAAATGCCGCCAGGCGCGGTCCGACCTACAATCCGGTGACCTGATTTGCGGATCGGAAATCGGGTGGTTTCGTACCCCGCCCCCTCCTACATTTCCAGGCATGATGACACTCGCGATACATGACCAGCGCCTGGCCGGGCCGGGCTCCCAGAACGCCGCGATGCGCGACTATGATTCCGTGCGCCGGGCGATCGCCTTCATCTCCGAAAAATGGCGCACGCAGCCGACCATCGAGGCGATGGCGGATGCGGCCGGCGTCACCCCGGACGAGCTGCACCATCTGTTCCGCCGCTGGGCCTCGATCACGCCGAAGGCTTTTATGCAGGCGCTCACGCTCGATCACGCCAAGGGCTTGCTCAGGGATTCGGCGAGTATCCTCGACGCCGCGCTTGACTCCGGTTTGTCGGGTCCGGGCCGGCTGCACGATCTCTTCGTCACCCATGAGGCGATGTCGCCGGGCGAATGGAAGAACGGCGGCGCCGGCCTCACCTTGCGCTACGGCTTCCATCACTCACCGTTCGGCACCGCGATCGTGATCGCGACCGATCGCGGATTGTCGGGACTCGCTTTCGCCGATCCCGGTGAGGAACAGGTGGCGCTTGCCGATATGACGCGGCGATGGCGGAACGCAACTTACGTCGAGGATCACGAAGGTACCGCACCATTGGCGCAGCGCATCTTCGACACAAAACTCTGGCGGCCGGACCAGCCGCTGCGCGTGGTGATGATCGGTACCGATTTCGAGGTGCGGGTGTGGGAGACCTTGCTGAAGATCCCGATGGGCCGCGCGGTGTCCTATTCGGACATCGCCTGCAACATCAACAGCCCGAAAGCGTCACGCGCCGTCGGCGCCGCCGTCGGCAAGAACCCGGTGTCCTTCGTCGTGCCCTGCCACCGCGCGCTCGGCAAGAGCGGCACGCTCACCGGCTACCACTGGGGCATCACTCGCAAGCAGGCGATGCTGGGCTGGGAGGCCGGGCAGCTGGGGCTGCAGTAAGAGTTGCCACGCGTAAACTGCCCCACTTAGTCGTCCTGGCGAAAGCCAGGACGACACCGAGTGCTTGGCGGGACTCAGTCGCGCGCGAACGTCTTTATCCCGCCAGATCCAGCTTCGATGCCACCGTCGAATCCGCATTGAGCCGGTAGATGATCGGCACGCCGGTGGCGAGCTCGCGCTTCAAAATGCCTTCGGGCGAGAGCTTTTCCAGCACCATGATCAGCGCGCGCAGCGAATTGCCGTGAGCCGCGACCAATGTGCGCTTGCCGTTGAGCACGCCGGGCAGGATCTCCTGCACGTAATACGGCAGCGCGCGCGCCAGCGTGTCCTTCAGGCTTTCGCCACCGGGCGGCGGCACGTCGTAGGAGCGGCGCCAGATCAGCACCTGGTCCTCGCCCCATTTCTTGCGGGCGTCATCCTTGTTGAGACCGGAGAGATCGCCATAGTCGCGCTCGTTCAGCGCGAGGTTCTTCGTCGTCGACAGGCCCTTCTGGTCGAGCTCGCCGAGAATGAGATCGAGCGTGTGCTGTGCGCGCGTCAAGACCGAGGTGTATGCAACGTCGAACACGAGACCCTGCGCCTTCAGCTTGCGGCCGGCTTCCGAGGCTTCCTTGACGCCGAGCTCGGTGAGATCAGGATCCTTCCAGCCCGTGAAGAGGTTCTTCAGATTCCATTCGCTCTGGCCGTGCCGCACCAGCACGAGAAGACGTTCGCTCATCGACTGCTTTTCCGTTTCGTTCGTTGTTTAAGCATGATCTTGTCGGAAAACCGCTTCACACTTTTCCGGATCATGCTTCGTTCAGATGTCGGACAGGCCGAGTACGTCGGCCATGGAGTAGTGCCCCGGCTTCTTGCCATGCGCCCAGAGCGCGGCTTTCAGCGCGCCGTGGGCGAACAGCATGCGATCCTCCGCGTGATGCGACAGCGTCAGGCGCTCGAACGCGCCGAGGAAGCTCACGCTGTGATCGCCGGCCGCGGTGCCGCCGCGCAACGACGCAAAGCCGATGTCGCCGGGCTTGCGTGCGCCGGTGATGCCGTCGCGGCCGCGGTCTGCATGCTCGTCGAGCGCGATGCCGCGGCCGCTAGCTGCGGCCTGGCCCAGCATCAGTGCCGTGCCCGAGGGCGCGTCGATCTTCATGCGGTGATGGGTCTCGACGATCTCGATGTCGAAGCTCTCGTCGAGCGCCTTGGCGACTCGCTTGACCACAGCGGCAAGCAGATTGACACCCAGGCTCATATTGCCGGACTGCACCACGACGGCGCGGTTGGTGACGCTCTTGATCACGGCGTTGTCGGAGCCCGACAGGCCGGTCGTTCCGACCACGTGCACGAGGCCGCGCTCGGCGGCGATCGCGACATTGGCGAGGGTCGCCGCGGGCACGGTGAAATCCAGAATGCCGTCGGCGTCCTTCGACATCGCCCAGAGATCGCCGGAGAGTTTGATGCCATTGGCCGGCAGACCTGCCAGCACGCCGGCATCCTTGCCGAGCAGCTCCGAGCCCGGCGCCTCCAGCGCGCCGGCCAGCACCGCGCCTTTGGTCTCGGCAATCGCCCGCGTCAGCGCCCGGCCCATCCGGCCGCCGGCTCCAGCAACGATCAAGCGCATATCGGACATGGTGCGATCCTCTCACGGCCGTTGTAGCGGGGGGATGCAGTTCCGGCAACCGAGGGGGATTAGGGGCAGGTCGCCTGCGGCCATCCTTCGAGACGCCCGCCTGTGGCGGCCCTCAGGATGAGGTCGCGTCTTGCGGCAAGATATCAGACCCTCATGGTGAGGAGCCCGCAAGGCGGGCGTTCCGGACGATGCTCTGCATCGCCGGGCGAACCATGCAGGCCGAGCATTTCGGCAAGAGTAATAAGAGGAGTTCGCGCCTCAGCCGTCTGACGGTTGCGGGCCGTCATAGCCCTCGATGACGATGAGGTCGGCGACGGAGTGCGGCTGGCGCACCTTGATGTTGGCCTGGTATTCCGGCGAGTTGTAGCAGGCGATCGCGGTCTCGTAGTCCGGGAATTCGATCACGACATTGCGGGTGCGGCTGGCGCCTTCGACGGTGGTGAACTTGCCGGCGCGGACGACGAAGCGGCCACCCCATTTCTTGAAGATCGGACCATTGGCGACGGCATAGGGCTTGTAGCCCTCGTCACTGCTCACGTCGACGCGTCCGATCCAGTAGCCTTTTGCCATTGTTCTTCTCCCTGTGTTGGTAGTTAGCCGAGCGCTTGCGCGATCTCGGCCTGGATGGCCTCGGCGATCGCCCTGGAGTCCGTGGCTTCCACCACCGGCCGCCCGACCACGAGATAATCCGCGCCGGCCGCAATCGCGCGGCCCGGCGTCATGATGCGTTTCTGGTCGCCGCTCGCGGCGCCCGCCGGCCGGATGCCGGGGGTGACGAGGCTCATCTGGTGGCCGACGATCTTGCGCAAGGCTCCGACTTCCTCGGGCGACGATACCAGCCCGTCGATGCCGAGCACCTGCGCCTGCTGCGCGCGCGCTTCGACGAGCTCGGAGACGCCGAGCCGGAAGCCTGCCGCGTGCAGATCGTCCTCGTTGTAGGACGTCAGAACAGTGACGGCGAGGATCTTCAGGTTCGAGCTGCCGCGACCTTCGACGGCACCCTTCATGGTCTGCGGATAAGCGTGCACGGTGAGGAAGGTCGCGCCGAGCCTTGTGATGCTGTCGACGCCCTGCGCCACGGTGTTGCCGATGTCGTGCAGCTTGAGATCGAGAAAGACCTTCTTGCCCTGGTCGGCGAGCTTGCCGACCAGCGGCAAGCCGCCGGCATAAGCGAGCCGATAGCCGATCTTGTAGAAGGTGACGCTGTCGCCGAGCCGGTTGACCATAGCTTCCGCGGCATCAACGCTGGGCAGATCGAGCGCGACGATCAGGCGGTCTTTCGGGGCAATCTCGGCTGGCGTCATGTCACCTCACATCATGCGTTGGGAAACGTCGATCAACTGCCGCACCAGTTCCTTCAACGCGGCGATATCGCCCTCGTGCTTCAGCCTGTCCATATCGTCATAGGCCTGGTCGGCAAAGGCGAGCGTCAGCTGGCTGGCAATCACATTGGCGTGGCAGGAGGTCAGGATCAGCCGCAACGCCTGCAGCGCGCGAGCCGCGCCAAGCCGGCTCTGCGAGGCGCCGGCGAGCGCGAAGACGCGGTTGCGGAACACCTCGCCGCGCGGCTCGTGCAGCTCATGCACGCGGCTGACCCAGTCGATCGCGTTCTTCAGCAGCGGCGGCACCGAGGCGTTGTATTCGGGCGAGACGATCAACACGCCATGATGCGCGCCGATCATGCGCTTGAGATTGATCGCGTGCTTCGGCACACCGGATTTGGCCTGCAGGTCGCCGTCATAAATCGGCAGCGGAAAATCGGCGAGCGAGATCCGGGTGACGTCGACACCGGCCTGATCGAATGCATAGGCAGCGACCGCTGCCAGCTTCGCATTTTGCGAGCCGGTGCGCAGGGAGCCGGGAATGATCAGAATTTTCGGTGCGGACATCCGCTTCCATGCGTTCGGCGAAACGAGACCGCCACGCAAACAGGAATGCCGGCGGAATTAGTCCTTGCGATACACCCAGACGCGGGCCGGCGGAAGGTTCATCCAGATCCGTTCGGAGGCCTCTGTGGACACGCCGGGCAGCGATTTCGGAATCGGCGGCACCACCGCATAGGTGAACTGGACGAAGGGCGCACCGGGCGCCAGGGCCGTGAAGGCGTCGCGGATGAGCCGCAGCCGCGTCAGCATCGGTTTTGTGACCAGCGGCAGGCCGGAGACGACCGCGGAGGCCGGCGCGCTCAGCACGTTCCACAGGGTGTCGCGCAGACGATAGGCATCGCCCTGCACCACCTTGGCCTGCGGATAGCGGTCGCGCAGCAGGGCGCAGAAGCCCGGATTGTATTCGACGAGGACGAGACGTTTCTGATCGACGCCGCGCTCGACCAGGGCCGAGGTGATGGCGCCGGTGCCGGGCCCAAGCTCGACCACCGGTGCGTCCGAATTGACGTCGACGTAATGGGCCATGGTCCGGGCCAGCAGCTTGCCCGACGGCATCACCGCACCCATGTGCAGGGGCTTTTCGATCCATGACCGGAGAAAACGCACCTCGTCATCGAGACGGGGCTTCTTCAACGCACGCGCGGACGATGGCAATGGCATGTCGGGACCGGCCGGGACCGCGGGACCGCGGCGTGTCAGAAAATGGTCATAAAGACGTATAGGCCGAAAGCGGCACGGTCAAGACGCGTCAACTCGCCCGATTACCGAAGAAATCCTTGACCTTGGTGAAGAAACCCTCGGATTCCGGCTGGGTGTTGCCGGAGGAGAGTTTGTCGAACTCGGCCAGCAATTCCTGCTGCTTTTTGGTGAGATTTTGCGGGGTCTCGACCACGACCTGAACGTACATGTCGCCCATCTGGCGCGAGCGCAGCACCGGCATGCCTTTTGATGCGATGCGGAATCGACGGCTGGACTGGGTCCCCGCAGGGACCTTCACCTTGGTCTTGCCCTTCTCGATGGTCGGCACCTCGAACTCGCCGCCAAGCGCCGCCGTCACCATCGAGATCGGCACGCGGCAATGCAGATCGGCGCCGTCGCGCTGGAAGAACTGGTGCTGGGCCAGCGACAGGAAGATGTAGAGGTCGCCGGGCGGGCCGCCGCGGACCCCGGCCTCGCCCTCGCCGGCAAGCCTGATCCTGGTGCCGTCCTCGACTCCAGGGGGAATGTTGACCGACAGCGTCCGCTCGCGGGTGACGCGCCCCTGACCCGAGCAGGACGGGCAGGCGTCCTCGATCATCTGGCCGCGGCCCTGGCAGCCCGGACAGGTTCGCTCCAGCGTGAAGAAGCCCTGCGACTGCCGTACGCGTCCGGCGCCGCCGCAGGTCGAGCAGGTCTTCGGCTTGGTACCGGCCTTGGCTCCGATGCCCGAGCAGGCTTCGCAAGTGACCGAGACCGGGATCTCGATCTGCGCGGTCTTGCCGCCAAAAGCTTCCTCGAGCGTGATTTCCATGTTGTAGCGCAGGTCGGCGCCGCGCTCGCGGCCGCCACGGCCCCCGCGCTGTCCGGCCATGCCGAACAAATCTTCGAAAATGTCGGAAAAGGAGGAGGCGAAGCCCGCGCCGAAACCGGCGCCGCCACCGCCGCCCTGCTCGAAGGCGGCATGGCCGTAACGGTCATAGGCGGCGCGCTTGTCCTTGTCTTTCAGGACCTCGTAGGCCTCGTTGATTTCCTTGAACTTGACTTCGCTGGTGTTGTCCCCGGGATTACGGTCGGGGTGAAACTTCATCGCCAGCTTGCGGAACGACGATTTCAGCGCGGAATCGTCGGCATCGCGTTCGACTTCGAGGGTTTCGTAGTAGCAGCGCTTGGTGGACGTGGACATGATGAGCTCGGTCTATCCGATCGCGATTCAAGTCGGAGCGAAGCAACGTCGCCATGCAGCGATATAAGCACCCTTCCGCCTCGCGGCAGAGGATTGCACGGCAGTGTTCAGAATAACGGCTGGGAATTGATCGATCGTAACGGCCCCGATTTTATCAGTGCCGATTTTATCAGTGCCTTGGCTTGTCGAGCCCGACACGATGGCCTCCCCCGCGAGGGAGGAGGCCGTTGGCGTGTGGAGGGTCCAAGCCGTCCGCATCATCACCCTCGCGGGGTTCAGGCGGACTTCTTGTTGGTCTTGTCGTCGTCGACTTCGGTGAATTCCGCGTCGACGACGTCGTCCTTGGCCGCATCCTTCTTGGCGTCGGCCTCGGCCTGCTGCTTGTACATGGCCTCGCCGAGCTTCATCGAAGCCTGGGCCAGCGTTTGGGTCTTGGCCTTGATCGCTTCGGCATCGTCGCCCTTCAGCGCTTCCTTGAGGTCGCTGACGGCATCCTCGATGGCGCGGCGCTCGGTCTCGGCGACCTTCGAACCGTGCTCGGCCAGTGCCTTCTCAGTCGAATGCACCAGTCCATCCGCGTCGTTTTTGGCAGTCACGGCCTCGCGGCGCTTCTTGTCCGCCTCGGCATTGGCCTCGGCGTCCTTGACCATCTTCTCGATGTCGGCTTCCGACAGACCGCCGGAGGCCTGGATGCGGATCTGCTGCTCCTTGGACGTGGCCTTGTCCTTGGCCGAGACGTTGACGATACCGTTGGCGTCGATGTCGAAGGTCACCTCGATCTGCGGCATGCCGCGCGGGGCCGGCGGAATGCCCATCAGGTCGAACTGGCCGAGCATCTTGTTGTCGGCCGCCATTTCACGCTCGCCCTGGAAGACGCGGATGGTGACCGCGTTCTGGCTGTCCTCGGCGGTCGAGAACACCTGGCTCTTCTTGGTCGGGATCGTGGTGTTGCGGTCGATGATGCGGGTGAACACGCCGCCCAGAGTCTCGATGCCCAGCGACAGCGGGGTCACGTCGAGCAGCAGCACGTCCTTGACGTCGCCCTGAAGCACGCCGGCCTGGATCGCGGCGCCGATCGCCACGACTTCGTCTGGGTTGACGCCCTTGTGCGGCTCCTTGCCGAACAGCTGCTTCACGACTTCCTGGACCTTCGGCATGCGCGACATGCCGCCGACCAGCACCACTTCGCCGATCTCGGCGGCGGTGAGGCCGGCATCCTTCAGCGCCTTGCGGCAGGGCTCGACGGTCTTCTGAACGAGGTCATCGACCAGCGCCTCGAACTTGGCGCGGGTGAGCTTCATCGTCAGATGCTTCGGGCCGGTCTGGTCCGCGGTGATGAAGGGCAGGTTGATCTCGGTCTGCGTCGTCGACGACAGCTCGATCTTGGCCTTTTCGGCGGCTTCCTTTAGGCGCTGCAACGCGAGCTTGTCGTTGCGCAGGTTGATGCCCTGCTCCTTCTGGAATTCGTCGGCGAGATAGCCGACCAGGCGCATGTCGAAGTCTTCGCCGCCGAGGAAGGTGTCGCCGTTGGTCGACTTCACCTCGAACACGCCGTCGCCGATTTCGAGAATCGAGATATCGAACGTGCCGCCGCCGAGATCGTACACGGCGATCGTGCCGGCCTTGGTCTTGTCGAGGCCGTAGGCGAGCGCGGCCGCGGTCGGCTCGTTGATGATGCGCAGCACTTCAAGGCCCGCGATCTTGCCGGCGTCCTTGGTCGCCTGGCGCTGGGCGTCGTTGAAGTAGGCGGGCACGGTGATGACGGCCTGGTCGACCTTCTGGCCGAGATGGGCTTCCGCGGTCTCCTTCATCTTCTGCAGGATGAACGCCGAGACCTGCGAGGGCGAGTAGGTCTGGCCGTCGGCCTCGACCCAGGCGTCGCCGTTGGAAGCCTTCACGATCTTGTACGGAACGAGCTTCTTGTCCTTCTCGACCATCGGGTCGTCGTAGCGGCGGCCGATCAGGCGCTTCACTGCGAAGAACGTGCGCTCGGGATTGGTGACGGCCTGGCGCTTGGCCGGCTGGCCGACGAGGCGCTCACCGTCGTCCGTCACGGCGACGATCGAAGGCGTCGTGCGCATGCCTTCGGAATTCTCGATGACTTTGGCGTTCTTGCCATCCATTACGGCGACGCACGAATTCGTGGTGCCGAGGTCGATCCCGATGACCTTTCCCATGGTCCTGTATCCTTGTTTTTGCGGCAGGCTGGCTGGGCCCAGAAGGCACCCGAACCGAAACCCCCTAAGATCAAACATTCGCGATATTGCGATGGTTGGGGGTCATATAGGAGGGGGGGAGGTGCCTGCAAGGACCGAACGCAAGTTTCGGCCGTGAAAACATTGGGTTTTGGAAGAACATATCCGGGCTGCACCGCCCTTGCGGGTGAGGAATTATTAACAGGTCCGCGATTGGCCGGCATCCGCTACCGCATCCCGCCCCGCCCTGTTGCGGCCAGACCAAAACCGTTAAAAGGCGGGCAGCCGGCCGGGCTCGTCCTCGGGCTGCCTCGCGCGACAAAGCGGCCGGCTGGCCACCATCGAACGGCCTCAATGTGAACCAATCAGAGTGCCCATGAAGCTGATCCGCCCCCTCGCCGCGCTCGCCCTCCTCGTCGCCTCTACGCTTCCGGCTCTGGCCGCCGACGCCGTTTTCCCACCCGGCTTGCGCCTCGGCATGGTGCCATTGGTCGGCCTCAGCACGGCCAAGACCTTTCCCGGCTTCGAGAGCGAGGACGGCAACGTCAAGGTGCTGATCACGGAGCTGCCGCCGGCCGCCTATGGCGAGGTCGTGAGCGCCTTCAACTCCAACCCGGCCGGCACCAACGGCGTCAAGCAGGACAAGATCGAGACGCCCGCGGGCGTGGCCTATTTCACCACGGAGAGCGGCAAGGCGGGCGAGACGCCAGTGCGGCGCTATTCGATGATCGTGCCGGGCGCCGGCTTCTCCGGCTACGTCGCGGTGCAGATTCCGGAGAATGCGATCAAGATCTACACCGACGAGGCGGTGCGGCAGATGTTCGCGAGCGTCGTCACCCGGAAGCAGGTCTCGGCCGAAGAGCAGATCGCACTGATGCCGTTCAAGATCACCGATCTCGCCGACTTCAAGGACGTCCGCACGCTGGCGCCGGGCTCGAGTATCATCCTGGCCGACGGCGACGAGAGCTCCGGCTATGAATCGAAGCCGTTTATCATCCTCGGCGTGATTGGCGCCACACCGCAAGCCGCCGACGACCGCGCCCGCTTCGCCCAAGAGGCGGCGCTCCAGATTCCCGGCGTGCGCGAGTCGCGCGTCACCATGTCCGAGCCGATCCGCATCAGCGGCCAGCAGGGTTTCGAGACCCGGATCGACGGCGTCAGCGGCAAGGACAAGACGCCGGTGACCGTGGTGCAGTGGATCCGCTTCAGCAGCGGCGGCGCCTCGCTGCGCATCATCGCCAGCGCCCCGCGCGAGCAATGGCCGGCCGCCTTCACCCGCTTCCGCGCGGTCCGCGACGGCATCCAGCCGAAGGGCTAGCAGCATCCGCAAGCGGGAGAGGTGCACCGAACCCGCGGCTCAAGCCCAACCACTCACCAAAGCCGGCTGCATTTTCGGGCTTCTGTTCGTATACGAACGGAACTAGGCTCCCCCTCCGTTGAGTTCATCCTGGAGGGAGGCGAATGATGCTGGATCGGCGACAAGTCTTGGCGGCGCTCGGGACGAGCGCGCTCGTGGCGCTCGCGCCAACCGCAATTCTGGCAGCGGCATCGATCAAGCCGGACGATGCATCCGCGCTGCTCGTGATCGACGTGCAGAATTGCTTCCTGCCCGGCGGCAGCCTCGCCGTGAAGGAAGGCGAGCAGGTGGTGCCCGTCATCAACAAGATCTCGAAAGCATTTTCGAACGTGGTGATGACGCAGGACTGGCACACGCAAGGCCATATTTCCTTCGCGTCAGTCCACGCCGGCAAGAAGCCGTTCGAGACCGTCGATCTTCCCTACGGCAAGCAGGTGCTGTGGCCCGACCATTGCGTGCAGGGCACCGACGGCGCCGCGCTGTCGAAAGACCTTGCGATCCCGCACGCCGAGCTCATCATCCGCAAGGGTTTTCACAAGGACGTCGACAGCTATTCGGCCTTCCTCGAAGCCGACGGCAAGACCTCGACCGGTCTCGCCGGCTATCTGAAGGCGCGCAAGATCAAGCGCGTCTTCGTCGCGGGGCTGGCGACGGATTTCTGCGTCGCCTGGACCGCGCTCGACGCGCGCAAGGCGGGCTTCGAGGTCTATGTGGTGGAAGACGCCTGCCGCGGCATCGACAATCAGGGTTCGCTGGCAAAAGCCTGGGCCGACATGGCAAAGGCCGGCGTGAAGCGGATTCAGTCCGCGGATATCGCGGCGAGCGCGTAGGCCCGGTCAAAAAACTGCAAGACCCTCAGCCTGAGGAGCGCGCTTCTTCGCGCGCGTCTCGAAGGATGAAGGCCGCGCTGCAGCAGCGCGGCCTGCATGGTTCGAGACGGCGCTGACGCGCCTCCTCGCCATGAGGATCGACTTAGTTGGCCGCGCCGTTCGGCTCGTTGCTGTTGGCAGCGGGCGCAGCCTTGGCGCCGCCCTTGGCGACACCGACCAAGGCGGGACGCAGCACGCGCTCGCCGATGGTGTAGCCGGCCTGCATGACCTGCACGACCGTGCCTGCGGGCACCGACGCATCGGGCACCTCGAACATCGCCTGCTGGAAGTTCGGGTCGAACTTCTGGCCCGAGGGGTCGAACTTCTTCACGCCGTGTTTTTCCAGCGCGCTGAGCAGCGAGCGCTCAGTCAGCTCGACGCCCTCGATCAGCGAGGCGAGGCCTGCATCGGCCGCCGCACGGGCTTCGGCCGGAACGGCATCGAGCGCGCGCTGCAGGTTGTCGGCGATGTCGAGCACGTCGCGGGCAAAGCCGGTGATGCCGTAGAGGCGGGCATCCGCGACCTCCTTGGTGGTCCGCTTGCGCAAATTCTCCATTTCGGCCAGCGTCCGCAGCATGCGGTCGCGCGCCTCGGCGACTTCCTTCTGCAGAAGCTCGACGGAGCCGGGCTCGGGATCGTCGGGCATGATGTAGGGTTTTGACACCACGGGCTCGCCGGCCGCAGCACTCGTGTCTTCGGGTTGCCGGTCTCGATCGGTCATCGGCTCTCTTTTCGCATTCGTCTCAGGGGGTTTCTGGCCCGGATATCGTGCTTCGGGCGGCGAAAATCAAGCGCCCGTGATCGGCCCGGCCGCCGGTCAGCCCCCCAAGAGCCGGCTGACGATGCGGGCAGCGTAGTCCACGGTGGGGATCACGCGGGCATAATTCAGCCGCGTCGGCCCGATCACGCCCAAAACGCCGACGATATGGCCGGCGGCGTCCCGATAGGGCGAGATGATGGTGGACGAACCCGACAGCGAGAACAGCTTGTTCTCACTGCCGATGAAGATCCGCACGCCTTCCGCGGTTTCGGCCCGGCCGAGCAGGTCGATCACGCCGCGCTTGGTCTCGAGATCGTCGAACAGCAGGCGAACGCGCTCGAGATCCTCCAGCGCATGCAAATCCTCGAGCAGATTGGCGTGGCCGCGGACGATGAGCTGACGATCCTCGTTCTCGCCGCCGGACCAGCTGGCGATGCCGGCCGAGATCACCTTGTGCGTCAGCTGATCGAGCTCGGTGCGCGCCTCTCCGAGCGCGGTCTCGAGCTCCAGCCGCGCCTCGGCCAGGGTCCGGCCCCGAATGCGGGCATTGAGGAAGTTGCCGGCTTCGGTCAACGCCGAGGATGGAACTCCCGGCGGCAGCGTCAACACGCGATTTTCGACCTGCCCGTCCTCGCCGACCAGGATCACCAATGCCTTTTCCGGTTCCAAGCGGACGAATTCGATATGTTTCAGCCGCGCATTGGATTTCGGCGTCAGCACGACGGCGGCGGCGCGGGTCAGGCCGGAGAGCCGCGTCAATGCCTCCTCGAGCGCAGCCTCCACCGATTGCGCGTGGCCGACGGAGGTCAACTGGCTCTGGATCGCCTGCCGTTCACTGTCATTGAGGTCGCCGACCTGCATCAGGGCATCGACGAAGAACCGCAGGCCAAGTTCCGTCGGCAATCGGCCGGCGGAGGTGTGCGGGGCGTAGATTAGGCCAAGCTGTTCCAGATCGGCCATGACGTTGCGGACCGAGGCCGGCGAAAGCGGCATGGCAATCAGGCGCGAAATATTGCGCGAGCCCACCGGCTCCCCGGTCGCGAGATAGCTTTCGACGATTTGACGAAAGATGTCGCGGGAACGCTCGTTGAGCTGGGCGAGGCCCGCGCGCGGCGCGATCAGATGGATCGGATCGTGATGGGCCACAGACGGTAACTCCTCTAAGACACAGGTAATTTGTCTATCCCGGATGCTTCTGACAAGCGTGGCGTTGGCGGATTGGAAATCGGGGGTGAAGAAGGCCTCGATCTTCCCCCTTGCCGCCCACCCTCACCCCCCCTACAAGCACCGCCAACAGCACTTTTTTGAGAGTTTTGGAGGATTTCCCATGCGGCCAAGCCGCCGTGCGCCCGACGAATTGCGCCCCGTGACGCTGGAGCGCGGCGTGGTCAAATATGCGGAAGGCTCGTGCCTGGTGAAATTCGGCGACACCCACGTGCTGGTCACCGCCACGCTGGAAGACCGCCTGCCGCCATGGCTGAAGGGCCAGGGCCGCGGCTGGGTCACCGCCGAATACGGCATGCTGCCGCGCGCGACCTCGGAACGCACCCGCCGCGAGGCCTCCGCCGGAAAGCAGAGCGGCCGCACCGTCGAAATCCAGCGCCTGATCGGCCGCTCGCTTCGCACCATCATCAATCTCGAAGCGCTCGGTGAGCGCCAGATCACGGTCGATTGCGACGTGCTCCAGGCCGACGGCGGCACCCGCACCGCCTCGATCACCGGTGCCTGGGTCGCGCTCGCCGATTGCGTCAGCTGGATGAAGGCGCGCAACATGGTCAAGGCCAATGTGTTGCGCGACAACGTCGCCGCGATCTCCTGCGGCATCTACAAGGGCACGCCCGTGCTCGACCTCGACTATGCCGAGGACTCCGAAGCCGACACCGACGCCAATTTCGTCATGACCGGCGATGGCCGCATCATCGAGGTCCAGGGCACCGCGGAACGCGAGCCATTCACGGAAGCCGAGTTCCTGGCGTTGATGGCGCTGGCGCGCAAGGGCGTCGCGCGTCTCGTGGACTTGCAGAAACTGGCGGTAGCGTAGTCAATAGCCCGATGCACCGCCGAATCACCGGAAAGCTGGTTATCGCGACCCATAATCCCGGCAAGCTCGCCGAGATGAAGGAGCTACTCGCGCCTTACGGCATCGAAGCAGTGTCGGCCGGCGAGCTCGGCCTTCCCGAGCCGGAAGAAACCGGAAACGATTTCCGCAGCAATGCCGCGATCAAGGCGATCGCGGCGGCGCAGGCAACGAAGCTGCCGTCTTTCGCCGATGATTCCGGCATCGTGGTCGACGCGCTCGACGGCGCGCCCGGCATCTACTCGGCGCGCTGGGCCGGCCCGAACAAGGATTTTGCCGCAGCGATGGCGCAGATCGAGCGTCTGTTGCAGGAGCGCGGCGCGACCACGCCGGCCAAACGCAAGGCGCACTTCGTTTCCGCGCTCTGCGTTGCATGGCCCGACGATCATCTCGAAGAGGTCGAGGGGCGCGTCGACGGCACGCTGGTGTGGCCGCCGCGCGGCACCGCCGGCTTCGGCTACGACCCGATGTTTTTGCCCGACGGCCATAGCCGCACCTTCGGCGAGATGGAGAGCATCGAGAAGCACGGCCTGCCGCCGCTCGGTCTCGGCCTGTCGCATCGTGCCCGCGCCTTCGTGAAACTGGCGGAGATCTGCCTTGAGCCGCGCTAAGGAAGCCTTCGGCGTCTACGTGCACTGGCCGTTCTGCCTGTCGAAGTGCCCCTATTGCGACTTCAACAGCCACGTTCGCCACGCCCCGATCGACGAGCCGCGGTTTGCGTCAGCATTCGCGCGCGAAATCGCTGCGACCGCCGAGCGCGCGCCCGGACGCGAAGTCACCTCGATCTTTCTCGGCGGCGGTACGCCCTCGCTCATGCAGCCTGCAACCGTCGGCGCTGTGCTCGACGCCATCGGCAAGCACTGGACCGTGGCGAAAGACGTCGAAGTCACGCTGGAGGCAAACCCGACCAGCGTCGAGGCTACGCGCTTCGCCGGCTATCGCGCCGCCGGCGTCAACCGCGTCTCGCTCGGCGTGCAGGCGCTCGACGATGCCTCGCTGAAAGCGCTCGGCCGCATGCACAGCGCGCGCGAGGCCCTCGATGCCGTCGCTATCGCGCGCCGCTCGTTCGATCGCTATTCGTTCGACCTGATCTACGCCCGTCCCGACCAGACGCCGGCGATGTGGGCCGATGAATTGCGTCTCGCGATCGGCGAGGCGGCCGAGCATCTGTCGCTCTATCAATTGACGATCGAAGAAGGCACGCCGTTCTTCGGCCTACATCAAGCCGGCAAGCTGAAGACGCCGGATGAAGCGGTCGCACGCGCGCTCTACGACGTCACGCAGGAGACCTGCGACAGGCTCGGCCTGCCCGCCTACGAGATTTCAAATCACGCGCGGCGCGGCGCCGAGTGCCGGCACAATCTGGTCTACTGGCGCGGCGAAGAATATGCCGGCATCGGCCCCGGCGCCCATGGCCGCCTCGACATCGACGGTATCAGGCACGCGACCGCCACCGAGAAGCGCCCCGAAGCCTGGCTGATGCGGGTCGAGACCAACGGCCACGGCGTCGTCACCGACGATCTCCTCAACAGCGAAGAGCGCGCCGACGAATTCCTGCTTATGGGATTGCGCCTCGCCGAGGGCATCGACCCCGAGCGTTACAAAGCGCTCTCCGGCCGCTCACTCGATCCCAAGCGCATCACGCTGCTGAGCGAAGAAGGTGCAATCACGGTGGATGCAACGGGACGGCTGCGCGTGACGAGCAGCGGTTTTCCGGTGCTGGACGCGGTGGTCGCGGATCTCGCGGCGTAAAGTCTCTCCATCGTCGTCCTGGCGAAAGCCAGGACGACGTCGAGGAAACAGCTACGCCCCAAAGCTCTTCGGCGAGCCCGCGACCGCAACGCCGCCGCCGGTCGTGACCTTCATCACCGCCAAGCCCCGCTCATTGGTGCCGTCGGCGCGAAAGCGGAACAGGCCGTCGATGCCGGCAAAGCCGGAGGGATTGGTGAGCACGTCCGACGAAAAGCGCGTCGTGCCCTGCGTACGCGCCAGCGCGGCCACCAGGGCGACCGCATCATAGGCAAGCGTGGCGGTGCGCACGGGCTCGGCGCCATATTTGGTGCGATAGCGGCCGGAGAAGGCGCGGAAGCCGGCCGGGTCCGGCGCGGCGTAGAGGCCGCCTTGCAAGTTGGAGCTGGCATAGACGGCCGGACTGTCCCACAGGCCGGTGCCGAGCAGCTGGATATTGCGCAGATTCGCACCCGCCGCGCTCATCGCATCGGCGACCGAGACGACGGCGTCGCCATCATCGGCGATGAACAGCGCATCGGCGCTGCCGAGCTGCTGCGCCACGGTCCGGACCGGCGTGGCGCGATCGGCGCCGTATTTCTCGAACGCGACGATGCGCCCTCCGCGGCGCGGCACCGCCGCCTTCACCGCGGCCTCGACCACATTGCCATAGGCATTGTCGGGCACGAGCACGGCGACGGAGCGCTTCCCGATGCTGGCGGAATATTCGACGATGCGGTTGACGTCGGACTCCGGCAGGAAGCTCAGCAGATAGACACCGCGGCCGGCGATGCTGGAATCGGTCGAGAACGCCATCACCGGGATGCCGCGCGTGCGCGCGATCTGCGCCACCGCAGGCACCGACTGCGCGAATAGCGGCCCCAGGATGATCTCGGCGCCCTCATCGACCGCCTGCTGCGCACTGGCCTGCGCGCCCTGCGGGCTACCATTGTCGTCCTTGATCAGGAGCTGGATGTTGGGATTCTGGAACTCGGCCAGCGCCATCTCGGCGGCGTTGCGCATCGACTGCGCGGCAAGGCCGGCATTGCCAGATGCCGACAGCGGCAGGATCACGGCAACCTTCACCCCGCCGGTGCCGGCGGTCGTCGCCTGTTGCGGCGGGCCGGCCGGCTGGGCCGGAGGCGGGGAGGAACTGCTGAACGGATTGGAGAACTGGCTCAGGCTCTGCTGCACGCCGGCGCAGGCCGACAGCAGCGGCGCGCCGAGCAACAGACCGAGCGCGCTTCGCCGCGTCGCCCCTGACATCAGGGGCCCCTGAACGGGAGACTGCTCCGAAAAGGAGGATCTGGGATCACGTGGGCCCGTCATGACAGTTTCTCTTCCGACCGACCGTCGCCAGCCGGTCACGACATTCTTTCCACGACACCGGCCATGGATTCAGGCATATTGTCGGCAAATAGTTAACTCAAACAAAAGGATAATGCCCGCTTAACGCGGCTTCCTTTCAAGTTCTGGCTAGCTGTCCGCCGTCCGTCACCCAGCATCAAGGCGGCGTTTCCGCCGCGAATATGGCGCTGACGCTTCATTCCCTGGGGAATGTGATGCCGAATGGATCACATTCCAGTCCTGCCTCGCCCCTTGCCTCGCCCAGGCACGATCTTTTTCCGGGGACCGGTTCCCAGCCCCGGGGATCATACCTAAGTTCGTCTGATTATGCGCGCAAAGCCGTCCCCGACAAACACACCTGAGACGACGGAGGCCGCCTCGCGCGGTTTCTCCGTCGACGCCCATCGGCTTGTCGCGCCGAAGGCCGCGCCTGGCCTGCACCTGGTGGCGACCCCCATCGGCAATCTCGGTGACATCACGCTGCGGGCGCTGCAGACCCTCGCCGGGGTCGACGTCATCGCCTGCGAGGACACCCGCATCACGCGGCGTCTGACCGAGCGCTACAACATCTCTGCGCAGCTCAAGCAGTATCACGAGCACAACGCTGAAGCGGCCCGTCCGAAGATCCTGGAGCGGCTTTCGCAGGGCGGCTCGATCGCGCTGGTGTCGGATGCCGGCACGCCGTTGATCTCGGACCCCGGCTACAAGCTGGTGCGCGAGGTCTGCGCCGCCGGCCACGCGGTCTACGCGCTGCCCGGCCCGTCCTCGGTGCTGGCGGCGCTATCGGTCGCAGCGCTGCCGACCGACCGCTTCTTCTTCGAAGGCTTTCTGCCTTCGAAATCCGCCGCGCGAAAGTCGCGCGTGGCCGAGCTTGCGCGCATCGATGCGACGCTGGTGATGTTCGATTCCGGCAACCGCGTGCAGGACACGCTCGCCGAGCTCGCCGAGATCATGGGGACCCGGGAAGCCGCGATTTGCCGCGAGCTGACCAAACTGCACGAGCAGATTTCGCGCGCGACGCTGCGTGAGCTGGCGCGCGATGCCGACACGCTGGAGACGCGCGGCGAATTCGTGCTGGTGATCGCTCCGCCTGCGGCGGATGCCGAGATGCTGACATCGGATGCGCTCGACGACGTCCTGCGTGAGCAGCTTGCCGCGAACAGCGTCAAGGATGCGGTGGCGCATGCGGTCGCCCTCTCGGGCCGGCCGCGCCGCGAGGTCTATGCCCGCGCGCTTGAGCTTGCCAAAGATCTGCGGGGCGGCGATGGCGAAGACTGACGTCCCGTCGGAACCGAAAATCGCCTCGCCCGAGCGCGTCGCCGCGTTCCACACCGGCATCTCTGCGGAAAGCCGCGCTGCGGCTTATCTCATGGCCAAGGGCTACCGCATCCTCGCCAAACGTTACCGCACGCCGCATGGCGAGATCGACATCGTGGCGCGCCGCCGCAATTTGATCGCCTTCGTCGAGGTCAAGGCGCGCGCGACGCTGGACGACGCCGCCTTCGCCGTGACGCCGCGCCAGCAGCAGCGCATCATCGATGCCGCGCAAGGCTGGCTCGTCGCGCATCCCGAGCATGCGGAATTTGAAATGCGATTCGATGCCATGCTGATTGCGCCGAAACGACTTCCACGCCATGTGTTGGCGGCATTCGACGCCTCGACCTGAAAGGCAGACCATGAAACTGAACGTCGCCGTCCAGATGGACCCCATCGCCCGCATCAACATCAAGGGCGATTCCACCTTTGCGCTGCTCCTGGAGGCGCAGAAGCGCGGCCACGGCCTGTCCTATTACACGCCCGACAAGCTCTCGATGGTCGGCGAGGAAATCGTCGCTCCGGTTCAGCTGCTCACCGTGCGCGACGAGCCCGGCAATCATTTCACCCTGGGCGAACCCAGGCGCGAGGCGCTCAACAGCTTCGACGTGGTGTTGCTGCGCCAGGATCCGCCGTTCGACCTCGCCTACATCACCTCGACGCACCTTCTCGAACGCATCCATCCGAAGACACTCGTCGTCAATGACCCCGCATCGGTGCGCAACGCGCCGGAAAAGCTGTTCGTGATGAACTTCCCGCAGCTGATGCCGCCGACGCTGATCTCGCGCGATCTCGACGAGATCAACGCCTTTCGCGACAGGCATGGCGCCGTCGTCATGAAGCCGCTGCACGGCCATGGCGGCGCTGCGGTGTTCCGCGTGATGCCGCAGGACATGAATTTCGGCTCGCTGTTCGACATGTTCTCGGTGACATTCAAGGAAGCCTGGGTGATCCAGCAGTTCATCCCCGAGGTGAAGCACGGCGACAAGCGCATCATCCTGATCAACGGCGAGTTCGCGGGCGCGGTGAATCGTGTCCCGGCCGCCGACGACCTCCGCTCCAACATGGTGCGCGGCGGCGCTGCGCAGGAGACCGAGCTCACGCCGCGCGAGCGCGAGATCTGCGCTACCGTCGGCCCGGCGCTGCGCGAGCGCGGGCTGTTGTTCGTCGGCATCGACGTCATCAACGGCAACCTCACCGAGATCAACGTGACCTCGCCGACCGGCATCCGCGCCATCGCGCGGCTCGGCGGACCGGACGTTGCCGCAAAGCTCTGGGACGTGATCGAGCAAAAGCGCGCGAAGTAGCCGCCGGCCCGTAGCCCGGATGGAGCGCAGCGAAATCCGGGATGCCACATCATGTTCAGCGGCCCCGGATTGCGCTTCGCTCCATCCAGGCTACGTAATGCATGCGCGGCATCACCCCACACACCACTAACCACCCATTCACCATGACGCCGCGCGCATCATTCGAACGCAGTGGCCGCACTGCGTGAAACTACGGGGCCGGTGGCCGACCGGCTAACGCGACGTTCACCATCTGCCGAAAGACCACAGCGCGGCCGTCGATCACATTCGGCCTCGCAACACCGCTTATACTTTTGCTGCCTACTCATCGATGTCGGGGAGCCCGCCAGGTGCGGTTCGAGTGCCCCGCGTAGAGTAGAAGCGTATGAACACCGCACGCATTGTCGTTCTCGTCATCGCACTGGGCGCCGGCGGCGTCGCTGCGTATCTGGCGAGCGGCTATGACAACAAGCCCGCGCCCGTTCTCCCCGTCGCCGAGAAGCTGCCGACGGTCGAGGTCCTGGTCGCCAAGAACGACATCCAGCTCGGTCAAGCCGTGAAGCCCGAGGACCTGCAATGGCAGCTCTGGCCGGCGGCGACCGCGAGCAGCGCCTTCATCCGCCGCGACAACAGGCCCGAGGCGCAGATCCAGATTGCAGGCTCGATCGCACGCGTGCCGTTGATGCAGGGCGAGCCAATCCGCGAGCAGAAGCTGGTCAGGGCCGACGGCTCCGGCTTCATGGCCGCGATCCTGCCGTCGGGCATGCGCGCCGTCTCCACCGAGATTTCAGCCGAGACTGCCGCCGGCGGCTTCATCCTGCCGAATGACCGCGTCGACATCATGCTGACCCGCCGCCTGAAGAATCCTGACGGGGCCGCCGGTAACGACCTCATCCTATCCGAAGCGATCCTGACCAATATCCGCGTGCTCGCGATCGACCAGGCGCCGAAGGAAAAGGACGGCCAGAACGCCGTCGTCGGCAGGACCGTCACGCTCGAGCTTAAACCCGACCAGGTCGCCGCGCTATCGGCAGCGCGCCAGGGCGGCACGCTGACACTCGCGCTGCGCAGCATCGTCGATGCCAACTCGGTCGACAGCACGCCCGAGGACCAGGCGAGCAAGCGGTCCGGCGGGGTCAACGTGATCCGCTACGGCGTACAGGCGCGGCAACTGACGTCACAGAAGTGATGGGGACATGATGAACTACGGGGATGATCGGACGGGCATGCGCATTCGGGGGAATCGCGCGCGCTCGTTCTGGACGGGGACGATGCTGACCCTGGGGCTCCTCGCAGCCCCCGATGTCGTCAGCGCCGCAGATGCGCCGGTCGGCGACCAGGCGCCGATGCAGGCAGCCGATCTCGATGTTTCGCCGGTCGGGACGATCGCGCCGGCGAAGACGCGCTTCCTGTCGCTCGGCGTCGGCAAGTCCGCCGTCATCGACCTGCCGCGCGACGTCAAGGACGTGCTGGTCGCCGATCCCAAGATCGCCAATGCCGTGATCCGCTCGGCCCAACGCGCCTATATCATCGGCGGACAGGTCGGCCAGACCAACGTCGTGTTCTTCGCCGCAGACGGCCAGCAGGTCGCCGCCTACGATATCGCGGTGAAGCGCGATCTCAACGGCATGCGCACGGCGCTGCGCCAGTCGCTGCCGGGCGTGCAGATCGAAGGCGTCGGCGACAGCGTGATGCTGACAGGCTCGGTATCGAGCCCGGTCGAGGCCCAGCAGGCCGGCGACGTCGCCGCGAAACTGGTCGGCGGCTCCGACAAGGTGGTCAATAACATCATCGTGCGCGGCCGCGACCAGGTGATGCTCAAGGTCGTCGTCGGCGAAGTGCGCCGCGATATCGTCAAGCAGTTGGGCGTCGATCTCAGCGCCAGTCTGAACGCCGGCACCGCGGTGGTGAACTTCAACAATTCCAACCCGTTCTCGGTCAGCGGCGGACCGATCGTCAGCAACAACGGATTAGGTGTCGCCGGTCTCACCAAAGGCTTCGCGACCGTCAGCGCCACGATGCGCGCGATGGAAAGTGCCGGTGTCATGCGCACGCTCGCCGAGCCGAGCCTGACCGCGATCTCCGGCGAATCCGCCACCTTCATCGCCGGCGGCGAATTCCCCATTCCCTCGGGCTATGCCTGCGATCCCGTCACCCACGTTTGCACCACCCAGATCACCTACAAGAAGTTCGGCATCTCCCTGAACTTCACCCCGGTCGTGCTGAGCGAGGGACGGATCAGCCTGCGGGTGATGACCGAGGTGTCCGAGCTGTCGAACCAAAGCGCCATCACGGTGACCCAGGCGCTGTCGTCGAGCTCGACCAACTCGATCACCATCCCCTCGATCCAGACCCGCCGCGCCGAAACGACGCTGGAAATTCCCTCGGGCGGCTCGATGGCCATGGCCGGCCTGATCCAGCAGCAGACCAAACAGGCGATCAACGGCCTGCCCGGCGTCGACCAGGTGCCGATCATCGGCGCGCTGTTCCGCAGCCAGGACTTCGTCAACAACGAAACCGAGCTGATGGTGATCGTGACGCCCTATGTGGTGCGCGCGGTGGCTCAGAAGGAGCTGTCCCGCCCCGACGACGGCTTCGCCCCGGCGTCTGACGCCCAGACGGCGCTGCTCGGTCGCATGAACCGCCTCTATGGCGTCGCGCGCCGCGTCGATCCGATCGCGGGCACGCCCGGCGATTTCGGCTTCATCATCGACTGACGACGAACGGACAGGTTGGGGAACGGGGCAAGAGACGGGGCACGAGGGGATGAAGCGATGACGAAGACCATGGCCGATCGACGTCGCGGGTTGAGCGTCGCGCTGGCACTGACGGGGCTCTCCGTCATGCTGGGCGCCTGCAACACCACCGGCGAGATCGTCACCCAGACGGTGCCGACCGACTATCGCCAGCGTCACCCGATCGCGGTCGAGGAAGCCAAGAAGTCGATCGTGATCTTCGTCGGCAAGGCTCGCGGCGGCCTCTCGGCCGCGCAGCACGCGGACGTCGCCGGCATTGCCCGGGACTGGGTGCGCGAAGGCACCGGCTCGGTCGTGGTCGACGTCCCGGTCAACGCGGCGAATTCGCGCGCGGCGGCGGCGACCTATCACGAGATCCGTTCCGTGCTCGCATCCGTCGGCGTGCCATCGCGTGCCATCGTCCAGCATCCCTATCGGCCCGAGGATCCAGGGCTGCTGCCCACCATCCGCCTGAGCTATTCCCGGATCGCCGCGGTCGCCGGCCCCTGCGGGCTGTGGCCGGAAGATATCGGCCCCTCCATCCTCGACCCCGGCTACAACGAGAACCGGCCCTATTTCAATCTGGGCTGCGCCAGCCAGCGCAACCTCGCGGCCATGATCGACAATCCGGCCGACCTGGAGCAGCCGCGGTCCGAGACGCCGGTCTATAACGCACGGCGTGACATGGCCTTCGAGCGCTATCGCAAGGGCACGCCGATCGCGAGCAGCAATCCAGACGCCGACAAGGCCAAACTCAGCGATACAGGCAGATGACACGCGTCCACGACGAAGAAGCGGACGATCCGCAGCACCCCGAGGAACACATTGCGCCGGTTCCTCGCATCTCCGTGCAAGCCTTTTGCGAGACCGCGCAGACGCTCGCCGCGGTGACCGCGGCCGGGCAGGATCGCCGTCTCGCCAAGGCGCATCTCACGGCCAAGGACGGTGGCCTCGCGGCGGCAATCGAAGTCTATGAAACGATGCCGACGCCGAACGTCATCGTGATCGAATCCGACGGCACCCGCGACATCCTCGAGGGCCTCGACGACCTCGCCGGCGTCTGCGATCCCGGCACCCGTGTGGTCGTGATCGGCAATCCCAACGACACCGCGCCCTATCGCGAGTTGGTCCGCCGCGGCGTCAACGACTATGTGGTGGGACCGGTCGAAACGCTCGACGTCGTCCGCTCGATCTGCAGCCTGTTCTCGGCGTCCGAAACCATCATCACCGGCCGCGTCATCGCGGTGGTCGGGGCCAAGGGCGGTGTCGGTGCCTCCACCGTCGCGCACAATGTGGCCTGGACCATCGCCCGCGACCTCGCGCTCGATTCCGTCGTGATCGATCTCGACCTCGCCTTCGGCACCGCGGGTCTCGACTACAACCAGGACCCGGTGCAAGGCATCGCCAATGCGGTGCTGTCGCAGGATCGGCCGGACACGGCCCTGATAGAGCGTCTGCTCTCCAAATGCACCGAGCGTCTCAGCCTGCTTGCTGCGCCCGCCACCCTTGACCGCGTCTACGATTTCGGCGCGGAGGCCTTTGACGCGGTGTTCGACACGCTGCGCATGGCCACGCCCTGCATCGTGCTCGATGTTCCCCATCAATGGTCGGGCTGGACCCGTCGCGCGCTGGTCAACGCGGACGACATCGTCATCGTGGCCGAGCCCGATCTTGCGAACCTGCGCAACACCAAGAACATGCTGAACGTCTTGAAGGCGGCGCGGCCGAACGACCGGCCGCCGCTCTACTGCATCAACCAGGTCGGCATGCCCAAGCGGGCGGAGATCGAGGTCAAGGCCTTCGCCAAGACCATGGAGAGCCAGCCGATCGCGGTGATCCCGTTCGATTCGAAGCTGTTCTCGACCGCGGCCAACAACGGCCAGATGATCGCGGAGGTCTCCAAGAGCCACCGCACCACCGAGCTGTTCCAGAACATGGCGAACCGCCTCGCCGGGCGGGGCGAAGTGAAGAAGCCGAAGCGCTCGCTGCTCGGGCCGCTGCTGAAGAAGCTGAAGGGCAGGTCGGGTCGCGGGTCAGCCCCGCATCGCAAGGCATCCTGAGCAAGGCGTTCTGAGCAAGGCGTTCGGACCAAGGCTTCCTGACACGGCATCCTGACGCGCGCGAGCGAGTTACTTCTCCGCCCGCTGCTGCTTCTTCACCAGCAACTGCCGCAGCGCCGTGACCTTGGCCGCCGCCTGATCCGGCGGCAGGTCCGCCTTCACGATGGCTTCGGCCTCGGCCTGCTTTCCTTCGAGTCCCAGCACGAGCGCGAGATTGGCGCGCACGCGGAAATCGGCGGGATTGCGCTCGTGCGCCCGGCGCATCGTTTCCTCAGCCCGCGGCAGATTGTTCTGCAGCATGTAGGACAGTCCGAGATTGGACAGCACCGACGGCTCGTCCGGCACGATCTTCAGCGCGGCGGCGTAATATTGCTGCGCCTCCTCGTTGCGACCGAGCTGATCGAGCGCGGCGCCTTGCGCCGACAGGATATGCCAGTCGGGATCCTCGGGCGAATGCGCGCGGCCGAGGACGTCGAACGCCTGCTGGAAACTGCCGCTGTCGGCGAGCGCACGGCCGTAGCCGGCGAGCAGCGCCTTGTTGCTGGAATGGGCGAGCACGGCCTGCTCCAGCACCGCGAGCGCCTGCGCGCGCTGGCCGGTCTGGCGCAACGCCTTGCCGTATTCGAGCGCGACGTTGGGATCGCCAGGCTTGGCGCGATAGCGCTCGCGCAGCGCATCCATGTCCGGCTTCACGTCCGGCTTGGCCTCGGCCCTGCCAGCCGTGTCCGACTTTCCGCCGAGCGCGCCGGTGATGTCCTCGATGCCGGTTGTCTGACAGCCGCCGAGGGCCAGGATCAGAAGCGCGGAAAACAGATATCTCGCCGGAAGAGAGGCGACGGACAAACGCTTGGACATACTCTGATCACTCGGCGACTGATCAGAGATGCTTACCGATTAACGCTAAAGTCCCGTTAAGGCGGGGCGCTTCCGAAAGCTCAGTCGGTGAATTCAGCGCCGAACTCGCAGCCGATGCGCCAGCGCAGGCGGCACTGCCGGGAATAGTCGGGCGCGAAGATGATGGTGAATTGCGGCGGCACTTCCAGAAATTCCGCCACGACTTTCACGCCGCCATCCGAAATATCCGTGATCGTGCAGTCCCGCGGCAGCGAACCCGCGCCAAAATGAATCTTGGCGAGCCGCGTGCACATCCGTCGTTCGCTTCTCCGGCGATTTGCAAGCATTTGAATTGTTCACCCGTTAGACCACGGCCCATCCCGCACCCCTAGGAGTAGCGGACATTCGTTGGAATGTGCTGAGCAGAGCAGCTTGCATTCGAGGCGTAGTGTCTTCGTCGTGTTTACGATTGGTTAGGACCTTCCGGCGCCCCTCGACCCGTTCCTGTATTGTTCTTGCAAGAATTGGCCCGCTCTGCTACCCCTAATTGTGCAAAAGGGCAGGCTGGTTCGGGCATGGTTCAGCGGGTTTCTACCGTCGCCTTTGAGGGGATCGAGGCCCGCGCGGTCGACGTGCAGGTGCAGGTCGCGCCCGGTCTGCCGGCCTTCGCGATCGTCGGTCTCCCGGACAAGGCGGTGTCGGAGGCGCGCGAGCGGGTCCGCTCGGCGCTGATCGCCTCGGGGCTGGCGCTGCCGGCGCGGCGGATCACCGTCAATCTCGCGCCCGCCGATTTGCCCAAGGAGGGCAGCCATTATGACCTGCCGATCGCGCTCGGCCTGATGGGGGCGATCGGCGCGATCCCTCCGGATGCGCTGTCCGGCTTCACCGTTCTGGGCGAGCTTGGCCTCGACGGATCGATCGCGCCGGTCGCCGGTGTTCTTCCCGCCGCGATCGGCGCCAATGTGCGCGAGGAGGGGCTGATTTGTCCGGCGGCTTGCGGCTCGGAAGCGGCATGGGCGAGCCCGGACATCCAGATCATCGCCGCAAGTTCGCTGATCCAGATAGCCAACCATTTCAAGGGAACGCAGGTGCTGTCGCGGCCTGTGCCGAAGGTGCATGAAGCAGCAAGCTCGCCGCTCGACCTGCGCGACATCAAGGGCCAGGAGAGCGCCAAGCGGGCGCTGGAGATCGCGGCCGCCGGCGGCCATCACCTGCTGATGATCGGCGCGCCCGGCGCCGGCAAATCGATGCTGGCGGCACGCCTGCCCTCGATCCTGCCGCCGCTGTCACCGGGCGAGTTGCTCGAGGTCTCGATGATCGCCTCTGTTGCCGGCGAGATCGAGGGCGGCGCACTGACGGCGCGGCGGCCGTTTCGCTCGCCGCATCATTCCGCCAGCATGGCTGCGCTCACCGGCGGCGGCATGCGCGCCCGGCCCGGCGAGATCTCGCTCGCGCATCAGGGCGTGCTGTTCCTCGACGAGCTCCCCGAATTCGATCCGCGCGTGCTGGATTCGCTGCGCCAGCCGCTGGAGAACGGCGAGGTCTCGGTGTCCCGCGCCAATCACCGCGTCACCTATCCCGCACGCTTCATGCTGGTCGCGGCGATGAATCCCTGCCGCTGCGGCAATGCGTTCGAGCCCGGCTATGCCTGCAAGCGCGGCCGCATCGATCGCTGCACGGGCGACTACCAGGCCCGCATCTCGGGGCCGCTGATGGACCGCATCGATTTGCGCATCGAGGTTCCCGCGGTGACCGCGGCCGATTTGATCCTGCCGCCGCCCGCAGAGGGCTCGGCCGAAGTCGCCGCGCGCGTGGCGGCGGCGCGGGATATCCAGCTCGCCCGCTACGCGGACGCCGGCCTGCCGAAGGTTCGCACCAATGCCGAAGCGCCGGCCTCGGTGCTGGAGGAGATTGCCAAACCGGATGCGCAAGGCCAGAAGCTGCTGCGCGACGCCGCCGAGACCATGCGGCTGTCGGCGCGCGGCTATCACCGCGTGTTGCGGGTGGCGCGCACGCTGGCCGATCTCGATCATGCGGACAGGATCGGCCGGCTGCATCTCGCCGAGGCCTTGTCCTACCGCGCACTCGCGGAGGATGTGCGCCAGATCGCCTGACCGATACGCCCGCGGCATCTTCCTGACGAACAGCACGTTCCCCGAGAGTGAAGCTATGACCGACGCCAATGCCTGCACCATCAGATTTGTTCGTGCGTCCCAATACGCTGATTGGCTGAGGTCATACGAGCTGTGGGTCAACGGGACCAGCGTTGGGAAGCTTGCGCGCAACGGCGTGTTGGAGATCACGCTGCCGGCCGGCGCCTGCACGATCGAGGCGACCATTGATTGGGGCAGGAGCCAGCCGCTCGTCGTTCGCACCACTCCCGGCCAAACCGTCGAGATCGAGGTCAGGAACAGGTGGGGTGCCTGGGCGGCGCTGTGGGCGATCAGCTTCGGCAAAAACAGCTATTTGGTTCTCACTGAAGTCGAGCGAAAAACGAACAGAAGCGCCTGACCGACTGAGATCCTCATCCCCGGATACCGGCATCAACCCGGCGGTAACGAGTTTCCTTTACGCTCTGCAAACCATAAGGCCCATCAGTTCCCCGTACCGGGCCCGGCGAGTAGCGCGTCATGTTGCGTTTCAAGATCCTGGCGTCGGTTGTTCCCCTGTTGGCGGCCGCGGTGTTTGCCCGAAGCGAGATCGGATCGGTCTCGCATCCCTGCATCGCCCTCGGCGACACCTCGGTCGAGCTGACGTCGCTGTTCTGGACCGCCGGCGTGCATGTCGCCTTCACCGATGATCCCGCGCGCGCCACGGTGCGGGTTCAGATCACCGAGGATGCGGACGCGGCCGACTTCGCCGTCGTCGACGACGGCCTCGGCTCGGAATCGGAGTCCTGCCAGGCCAACCCCTCGACTCGCCTGATCTCGATTGCCGCGCAGCCCGTCGACGGCGGTCAGGTGATCTATCTCTCCACCGAGGGGCCGGCGGATTACCGTGTCTATGTGCGCTCGAAAACCTTCTCGCAGCGCGAGGCGGCGGCGCTGATCGTCGGCGCCCGCGGCGGCCACCGCCGTCTCCAGGCCGCCTCGCTTTGAGCCGCGTCGCTTTGCGCCGTTAACGCCTCGTCAACCCTGTTTGGAGGCGGTCGCAGGGCCTCAAACTGTTCGCAAGGTCGGCGGCACATCGTCGTTTACAGCGAGCGTAGCGTTTTAAGAAAACAGTCGGGTCGGTGGCGATGGGTCGGACGTTCCGGATCAAGGTGCGCATGCGCCGCTTCAGGCGACAGCACCCCCGAATCGCCTTTGCGATCCGCTCCTTCATGATCTTCTCGGCGACCTTCGGCGGCGCCTATGGGTTTGTCTCCGGCAGCCGGTCCGAGACGTCCGGCTACGATCCCAATGCATTTGCGATCGGCGTCAGCTTCCTGTTCGCGCTCGCCTGCCTCGGCCTCGCCACGCTCAGCATGCGCCTGCGCTTCGTCAACAAGCGGATGCGGGCGCTGGCTGCCCACAACGAAACGCTGATCGACCGCAATTGGGAGCTGAAGGAAGCGGAAGAACGCGCCCGCAGCCTGTTCGAACAGCAGGGCGATCTGATCGTGCTGCGCGACACAAATGGCTGCATCACCTTCGCCAACGACGCCTATTGCGCGCTTGCCGGACAGGCGCGCGGCGCGCTGGTCGGCACGCGCTTTGATTTCGCCGTGCTGGAGCAGGGCGACAGCGCCCGCGAGAGCAACGGCACGCGCATTCACGACCAGAAGATCACAACCCCGCTCGGCGCGCGCTGGATCGCCTGGCGCGAAGGCTATGTTCGCCTCGACGCCGGCCAGCCCGCCGAATTGCAGAGCGTCGGACGCGACGTCACCGACCGCACCGAGACCGAGCGCGCGCTGTCCGACGCCCGCGATCAGGCCGACGCCGCCAACCGGGCCAAATCGCGCTTCCTGGCGATGGCGTCGCACGAGATCCGCACGCCGCTGAACGGCATCATCGGTATGGGCGGGCTGCTGCTCGACACCACGCTGACGCCTGAGCAGTCGACCTACGCCAAGGCCGTGAAGACCTCCGGCGAAGCGCTGATGGCGCTGATCGAGGAGTTGCTCGACTATTCCAAGATCGAAGCCGGCAAGCTCGATCTCGAGCAGCGTCCCTTTTCGCTCTCGGCCCTGATCGAGGACATCACCGAGCTGCTCGCGCCGCGCGCGCAGGCGAAGCAGCTCGAGATCGCCGCCTATGTCGACGAGCGGCTGCCGCTCGAAGTGGTCGGCGACGCCGCGCGGCTGCGCCAGGTGCTGCTCAACCTCGCCGGCAACGCCGTCAAGTTCACTGCGAGCGGCGGCGTCGCGCTGATCGTCGAGCTCGGCATCTGGCCGAACGAGATCAGTTTTCTGGTGCGCGACACCGGCATCGGCATCGCAGCCGACGCGCAACAGCGCATCTTCCGCGAATTCGAGCAGGCCGACGAACGCGTCGCCCGCACCTATGGCGGCACCGGCCTCGGTCTCGCCATCAGCGAGCGCATCGTCAAGCGCATGGGCGGCCGCATCACGCTCACGAGCGAGCCGGGCAAGGGTTCGACCTTCGAGGTCGCGATTCCGCTCGCGCCAGCGCACGCTGGCGCAGAACAGACGGCGTTCCCCGTCCCCGATCTCACCGGCAAGTCGATCCTGCTGATCGCCGACGGCATCGAGGCCTCCTTGATCGCGCGCCGGCTGGAGCGCTGGGGCGGCCAGACCTGCATGGTGACGGACGTCGCGGTGGCGGAAGCGCTGCTGCCGGAACGCTCATGGCATTCGGTCCTGATCGATCGCGCGCTCGGCGCTGCCACCGCCGACCGCCTCGGCGAAGCCGCACGCAGTCATGCGACGCAACGCCTCGTGCTGCTGACGTCCGGCTCGCGCCACGAGAAACTTTCGCCGGCCTTCACGGGCTTCCTGGTGAAGCCGCTGCGCGCGGCCTCGCTCGCCGCACGCCTCACGCTACCCCCGGAGGTCGCCTCGCCCGATCTCGCGCCGGAGCCCTCGGCCCCATCCACCGCCGCGGTACCGGCGAAAGGCCTGTCGGTTCTCGTCGCCGAGGACAACGAGATCAACGCGCTGTTGATGCGCTCGCTGCTGACGAAACTCGGCCACCGCGTCGTCATCGCGATCAATGGCGAGGCCGCGCTGGAATCCTGGCTCGGCGCGGCATCGGCCGGCACGCCCTATGATCTGGTGCTGATGGACATCCAGATGCCGCAGCTTGACGGCATCGAAACGACAAAGCGAATCCGTGCGCATGAGGCAGCTAGAGGCGGCCATCACACGCCGATCCTCGCGCTCACCGCCAATACGCTGGTGGAAGATCGCTACGCCTGCTTTGAAGCGGGCATGAACGGGTTTCTGATCAAGCCGCTCGATCGCGAGAAGCTGGAAGAGGCGCTGGCCGGACTGGCGGCGGCGCGGCAGCTCGCGGTTTGATTCGGATTTCATAGGAACCTGATCTCGGCCGGTAATCGACAATTGAAATCGACCGCGTCGCACGTCACCATCCTCTGGGGCATTTAAACAGAGGATTTCGCATGAACGTGCTTTGCCGCCTCGCTTTCGTGATCCTTCTCTGTGGTTCCACTCAAGCCGCCGCGGCCGATAGCTCGCAACTGATCGCCTCGCTCAAGCAAGGCGGCTACGTGCTGGTGTTTCGCCACACCGCTACCGACGACAGCCAAAAGGATGTCTACCCTTTCAAATTCGACGACATGAGCGCCCAGCGTCAGCTCAGTGAAAAGGGCCGGGACATGGCGCGCCAGATCGGGACGGCCATCAAGGAACTCGCGATCCCGATCGGCGACGTCTACACCAGCCGGCTGAACCGCGCGATCGAGGCCGGCAGACTGATCTCCGGCCGCGAGATCAAGCCGGTCGACGCATTGACGGACAGCAGTAACGCGAGTGCGTCGGGCATGGCAAATCCGACCGGTGCAAATGCAAAGGCGGGCCAGGCCGTGCGGCAGTTCGTCGATGCGCCGCCCAAGGCCGGCACAAACACCTTCCTGGTCACCCACAAGACCAACATCGCCGATGCCTTCGGCAAGGAGGCCGGGGACGTGCAGGAAGGTGAAGCCTTCGTCTACAAGGCCGGCGGCTCGGGTCCCGCAACCTTTGCAGGACGCATCAAGCCTGCGGATTGGATCGCGAAGGCAGGCAAGTGAGCCACCTGCCGGCGACGCACGTCAGCTTGGGTGCGGAGCAGGCCGGGAGCCCGGCATCACTGCGCGCTCCGACGGGATGAACCGTTATGCGGCATAAGCCATAAACCGCGGCGCAGACAGCTTGTCATGCGGCGCCTGGCCTCCCCTGAACATGGTGTCTACCTGGGCGGCGCGCTTGCAATGCGGACACACGAAGAGATGCGCGATGATCGGGGTCGGCTCGTCCGCGAGCAGTTCGGAGCGGAACCACTTCATCTCGATATGGCAGTCCGGGCAGGTCGGTGCTTCGAGATGCTCGGCGGCGCTTCTGAGACGATCAACCATGGGGCCCGTTTGCGTTTCCGAAAGCCATAACCAAATACCCCTCGCCGGTCTGCAACAAAAGATACTCAGCCCGAAATTTGACAAAGGGCGCCGTCCATCAAGGCTGCTACAGCCGCCTGAGCGCCACGCTCGCCACCGTGTGATCGGCGCCCTTCTTCAGGATCAGGGTCGCGCGGGGACGAGTCGGCAGGATGTTGTCCTCGAGATTTGCGAGGTTGGTGCGTTCCCAGATCGCGATCGCGGTGGCGGTGGCTTCCTCGTCCGACAACAGCGCGTAGCGATTGAAGTAGGATTTTGGATTGGTGAACGCGGTGTCGCGCAGCGACAGGAAGCGCCTGATGTACCACTGCCGCAGCGCCGCCTCGTCCGCGTCGATATAGACCGAGAAATCGAAGAAGTCGGACACCACGGGCACGGCCTTGCCGTCACGCGGCAGCTTGCCGGTCTGCAGCACGTTGACGCCCTCGACGATCAGGATGTCGGGCTGGTCGATCTCGGCCCACTGGTTCGGCACGATGTCGTAGGTCAAATGCGAATAGACCGGCGCGCGCACATGGCGGCGGCCGGCCTTGATGTCGGAGAGGAAGCTGAGCAGCAGCGGCAGGTCGTAGCTCTCCGGAAAGCCCTTCTTCTGCATGATGCCCTGCCGCTCCAGCACGGCGTTGGGATACAGAAATCCGTCGGTGGTGATCAGCTCGACCTTGGGACGCGGCGACCAGCGCGCCAGCAGCGCCTGAAGCACGCGGGCCGTGGTGGATTTTCCAACCGCGACCGAACCGGCGACGCCGATGATGTAGGGCATCTTGCGGTCGCGGATGTTGAGGAACTGGCGCTCCGCGTAATAAAGCCGCTGCATCGCATCGACATAAATCGACAGCAGGCGCGACAGCGGCAGGTAGATGTCCTCGACCTCCTGCAAATCGAGGCGGTCGTGCAGCGAGCGTAGCCGGTCGAACTCGCCCGGCTCCAGCGTCATCGGCGTGTCGTCGCGCAGTCGCGACCACTCCTCGCGCGTATAGACGCGGTACGGATTATACTGCTGCTCGGGTGCGCGGATATCCATGACGCGACTCTCCACCTCGGCTAGCTGCCGCCCTTACGCGACGCCTTTTCTTCCAACCCTGACATATTGGTCCGCTTGTCCAATGCGGCCTCGACCTCTTCCAGCTTTACGCCGCGGGCCTTGAGCAGCACAAGGAAATGATAGAGCAGGTCGGCGCCTTCGGCGATCAGATGCGCGCGATCGTTTTCGACTGCTGCGATTACGGTTTCGACTGCCTCCTCACCGAACTTTTTGGCGCAATGTTCGGCGCCCTTGTCGAGGAGCTTGCGGGTATAGGACGCCTCGCCACCCGCTGCCGCGCGGGCGTCGATGGTCTCGGCCAGATCGTGGATGGTGAAACGCGGCATACAAATACTCGGAAAACGCGCCTTGGCCGATGATTGGCCGGTTTCTGACGGGATAAGCCGGTTCCCGCCGATGATTTAGCATTTTTAGGAACGGGAGTCGTCAGGCATCGAGGCGCATGGGCAGCCCGCGCCGGGACATGTGCTCCTTGGCTTCGCGGATGGTGAATTCCCCGAAATGGAAGATCGAGGCGGCCAGCACGGCGGTGGCGTGGCCGTCGCGAATACCGTCGACGAGGTGATCGAGATTGCCGACGCCGCCCGAGGCGATCACAGGAACGGGAATGCTGTCGGCGATCGCCCGGGTCAGCGGGATGTCAAAACCCTGCCGCGTGCCGTCGCGGTCCATCGAGGTGAGCAGGATTTCACCGGCACCGAGCGAGACCACTTCCTGGGCATATTCGATGGCATCGATGCCGGTCGAGTTGCGGCCGCCATGCGTGAATATCTCCCAGCGCTCTCCGCCACCGGCGCGCTTGACCCGCTTGGCGTCGATCGCGACCACCACGCACTGCCCGCCGAATTTCTCGGCGGCTTCCTTGACGAACTCGCGCCGCGACACCGCGGCGCTGTTGATCGAGACCTTGTCCGCACCGGCGCGCAGCAGGGTCTTGATGTCGTTCACCTCACGCACGCCGCCGCCGACGGTGAGGGGCATGAAGCAGGCTTCCGCGGTGCGCTGGACCACGTCCAGCATGATGCCGCGATTCTCATGGGTCGCGGTGATGTCGAGAAACGTAAGTTCGTCCGCGCCGGCGGCGTCATAGGCGATCGCCGCTTCGACGGGGTCACCGGCATCGCGCAAATCGACGAAGTTGACGCCCTTGACGACCCGGCCGTCCTTGACGTCGAGGCAGGGGATCACGCGCACCTTGAACATCGGAGGTCTCCTAGGCAGCGCCTGCGTTACGGATCAGGGCGAGGGCGGACGCAGGATCGAGCCGGCCGTCATAGAGCGCGCGGCCGGCGATCGCGCCGGCGAGTTTTTTCGCGCGCGGCGTCAGCATCGCCTTGACGTCCTCGATCGAGGCGAGGCCGCCGGAGGCGATCACGGGAATCGAGATCGCATCCGCCAGCGCAATGGTCGCATCGAGATTCAAGCCTTTGAGCAGGCCGTCGCGCGCGATGTCGGTGAAGATGATGGCGGCAACGCCGGCATCCTCGAAACGCCGTGCGATCTCCAGCACCGTCACCTGCGAGGTCTCGGCCCAGCCTTCGACCGCGACCTTGCCGCCACGTGCATCGAGCCCGACCGCGACGCGGCCGGGGAATTTCCTGGCGGCAGCCTTCACCAATTCGGGGTCGCGCACCGCGGCGGTGCCGATGATGACGCGGGTGATGCCCTTTTCGAGCCAGGCTTCGACAGTCGCGAGATCGCGAATGCCGCCACCGAGCTGCACCGGAATCGTGATCGTCTTCAGCATCGCCTCGACGGCCTGCGCGTTCACAGGCTTCCCGGCAAACGCGCCGTCGAGGTCGACGACGTGGAGATACTCAAAGCCTTGCGCGACGAAGCTCGCCGCCTGCGCAGCGGGATTGAGGTTGAACACGGTCGCGCGCGCCATGTCGCCCTGTTCGAGGCGCACGCATTGGCCGTTCTTGAGGTCGATCGCGGGAAAGAGAATCACGGTTTCCATCGCAAAAAATTCGAGATCAGGGCGAGGCCGAAGCGCTGGCTCTTCTCGGGGTGAAACTGCGTCCCGATCGCGGTGTCCTTGCCGACGATCGCGGTGACGGGCCCGCCGTAATCGGCGCGCGCGAGCACGTCCGCCTCGTTGGTGGCGTTGAGGTGGTAGGAGTGCACGAAATAAGCGTGCTGGCCCTTGGGGCCGAGCGGCAGCCTGTCCAGCACCGGATGCTCGCGCAGCACATCGAGCGTATTCCATCCCATGTGCGGGATCTTCAGCCTCTCGTCGTTCGGCGTGATCTTCTCGACGTCGCCGCCGATCCAGTTCAGCCCTTGCGTGATCACATGCTCCTTGCCGCGGGTGGCGAACAGCTGCATGCCGACGCAGATGCCGAACATCGGCCGCGCCTTGACGCGCACCGCTTCGGTGATCGCCTCGACCATGCCGTTGACGGCATCGAGCCCGCGCCGGCAATCAGCGAAGGCACCGACGCCCGGCAGTACCAGACGGTCGGCGCTGTAGGCCTGGTCTGGATCGCTGGTGACGAACACCTTTTGCGGGTTGTCCATGCCGCGCGCGGCGCGCTCGAACGCCTTGGCGGCCGAATGCAGATTGCCGGAACCGTAATCGATGATGGCGACGCTCATCTTGACCCTCCCGGTTCTGGAAACAAACCAATGATGCCACCTGCCGGCATTGGCGGCGGGTTGGAGAATTGCTGACCCGGCACGTTGCGGGTCGGCGGCGGGCCACCGCGATCGACGGCCCATTGATCGTTGACGATGCCGCGCTGCTTCTGGCTCCAGCGCTCGAAGAAGCGGCGCTCGGCGGTGTCCTCGTCGTCGGAAATCACCACGTCGAGCTGTCGCCATTTACCGCGCGAGAGCGTCCAGCGGCGCAGGCTGGAGGCCTCGAATCCCATCAGCAGCGCGACGATGATGTCGGCGAAAAAGATCGACGAACGGCCGACACCGAGGCTGGACAGCCCGACGTTGAAGGCGGCAACGAAGATCACCCAGCCGATCAGCGCCAGCCACAGCCGATTCCACAGCAGCCAGAGCGGTCCGAAGATCATCGCCCAGAAATGGAAGCCGTCGCGCACGAAGACGAACTTGTCGGTCGCGCGCAGATCGGATCCTGCGGGGGAGGGAGCATGAACTGTGTAGACGGACATGGCGATGCCCCGTTCCCTAGGAATTCAGTGATACCGCAAACGGCGCGGGCCGCGGGCCGAAAGATGTCAGCCGCCGAGCGAGCCCTTGGTGGACGGGATTTCGCCCACCGCCTTCGGATCGATCGCGACGGCGGTGCGCAGCGCCCGTGCCAGACCCTTGAAGCAGGACTCGGCGATATGGTGGCTGTTATCGCCATATAGGGTCTCGACGTGAAGAGTCACGCCGGCGTTCATGGCGAAGGCCTGGAACCACTCGCGCACCAATTCGGTGTCGAACTCGCCGATCTTGTCGCGGGGGAAGTCGACCTTGAACACCAGGACCGGGCGGCCCGAGATGTCGATGACCACGCGTGACAGCGTCTCGTCCATGGGCATGTGCACGCCGGCATAGCGGGTGATGCCCGCCATGTTGCCGAGCGCCTGCTTGACGGCCTGGCCGAGCGCGATGCCGGTGTCTTCGGTGGTATGGTGATGATCGATGTGCAAATCGCCGACCGCCTTGACCGTGAGGTCAATGCGGGAATGGCGGGCGAGGAGATCGAGCATATGGTCGAAAAAGCCGATGCCGGTCGCGATATTGGACACGCCGGAGCCATCGAGGTTCACGGTGACCTCGATGTCGGTTTCCTTGGTCTTGCGCTTGATCGTCGCGGTGCGCATCAAAACACGCTTCCATCCTAGTTCGGGCCGAAAACGCCGGTCTTTTAACAGCCAAATGACGCCTTCGCTACTGCGGCAACGGCTGGCCGGGCCTCTACTTCTGCCTATGGTGAGCAAATTGGGCCCGGAGCGGCCCGTTGTGCCCCCGCTCCCGACCGCCTAAATCAGCCCGGTCAACGAGGATCATTCATGCAGGACTCCCCAAACAGCTCGCCGGGCTGGCACGGCACCACGATTTTGACGGTCCGCAAGGGCGGCAAGGTGGTGGTCGGCGGCGACGGCCAGGTCTCGATCGGCCAGACCGTGATCAAGCACAACGCCAGGAAGGTCCGGAAACTCGGCAAGGGCGACGTCATCGGCGGCTTTGCCGGCGCCACCGCCGACGCCTTCACGCTGTTCGAGCGTCTGGAAGCCAAACTCGAGCAATATCCGGGGCAATTGACCCGGGCCGCCGTCGAGCTCGCCAAGGACTGGCGCACCGACCGTTATTTGCGGCGGCTGGAGGCCATGATGATCGTCGCCGACAAGGACGTCTCCCTGGTGCTGACAGGCACCGGCGACGTGTTGGAGCCCGAAGCCGGCGTCATGGCGATCGGCTCCGGCGGGAATTACGCGCTGGCGGCCGCCCGCGCCCTACTCGACACCGACAAGGACGCCGAGACCATCGTCCGCCGCTCCCTCGACATCGCCGCCGATATCTGCGTCTACACCAACCGCAATGTGACCATCGAAGCGCTGTCGGCCGGGTAGGCCATGGCCCTCGCCTACACCTTCCGCCCGATGACCGCGGCCGTTCTGCCGCTGATTCGGCGATGGCTGGGCGAAGCGCATGTGCGGGAATGGTGGGGCGATCCGGACGAGCAGTTCGCGCTCGTGAGCGGCGATCTCGGCGAGCCGGCAATGGACCAGTTCATCGTGTTGGCCGAAGGCAAGCCGTTCGGCTATCTTCAATGCTACCGCCTGACCGCCTGGAATACGGGTGTTGGGCCGCAACCGGAGGCCACCCGTGGCATCGATCAGTTCATCGGCGAAAGCGACATGATCGCGCGCGGGCACGGTTCGGCATTCATCCGGCAATTCGCCGACGCGCAGTTGCGGCAGGGCCTGCCGCGCATCGTCACTGATCCTGATCCGCTCAACGCGCGCGCCGTGCGCGCCTATGAGAAGGCCGGCTTTGTCCGCGACCGCATGGTCGAGACGCCCGACGGGCCCGCACTCCTGATGGTGCGCGAGCCATGACGCTGGCAACCACGCATGAGAGCAAGGCCGCGTTTCCGCCGCTCGCCTGGGTCGGCATCGCGCTGCTGCTGCTGGCGATGCAGGCCTCGATCCTGCTTGCGATGGGCCGGGTGCCGATCTGCACCTGCGGCTATGTCAAGCTGTGGCATGGCGTGGTGAACAGCTCGGAGAATTCGCAGCACATCGCCGACTGGTACACCTTCTCGCACATCCTGCACGGCTTCCTGTTTTACGGGCTGACCTGGCTGCTGTTCGCGCGGCTGCCGTTCGTGTCTCTGTCCTGGCCCGCCCGCCTGATCATCGCCATTCTGATCGAAGGTGCCTGGGAGATCGTCGAGAACTCGCCCTTCATCATCGAACGCTACCGCGCCGGCACGATCTCGCTGGATTATTTCGGCGACAGCATCGTCAATTCGATCTCTGACAATTTGTCCATGATGCTGGGCTTCCTCGTAGCGCGCCTGCTGCCTGTATCAGTGACCATCCTGCTTGGGCTCGCCTTCGAAATCATGCTGGCGCTGCATATTCGCGACAATCTGACGCTCAATATCCTGATGCTGATCCATCCGATCGAGGCCGTGAAACTATGGCAATCGGGTCCGCCGATCATCTGACGGCCAAAAAAAGCGGCTTGTCCCGCCCCGCATCTGATCCTAGCTAAGGTCCCATGACAGACTTCTCCCCCCGCGAAATCGTTTCCGAACTCGACCGTTTCATCGTCGGCCAGGCCGATGCCAAGCGCGCCGTCTCGATCGCGCTGCGCAACCGCTGGCGGCGGCAGCAGCTCGAAGGCTCCTTGCGCGAAGAGGTGCTGCCGAAGAACATCCTGATGATCGGCCCGACCGGGGTCGGCAAGACCGAGATCGCGCGGCGGCTCGCCAAGCTTGCCAACGCGCCGTTCCTGAAGGTCGAGGCGACGAAATTCACCGAGGTCGGCTATGTCGGCCGCGACGTCGAGCAGATCGTGCGCGATCTCGTCGAGGTCGCGATTTCTCAGGTCCGCGAGCGCAAGCGCAAAGACGTGCAGGCACGTGCGCAGCTCGCCGCTGAGGAGCGCGTACTTGATGCCCTGGTCGGCGCCAATTCCAGCGCCGCGACGCGGGACTCCTTCCGCAAGAAGCTGCGCGCGGGCGAGCTCAACGACAAGGAAATCGAGATCGAGACGCAAGGCGGCGGCAGCGGCTTTCCGATGTTCGAGATCCCGGGCATGCCTGGCGCGCAGATGGGCGCGGTTTCGATCGGCGACATCTTCGGCAAGCTCGGCGGACGCAGCAAGACGCGGCGGCTGACGGTGGAGAGCTCGCACGAGATCCTCATCAACGAGGAATCCGACAAGCTGCTCGACAGCGATCAGTTGACGATGGAGGCGATCAGTGCGGTCGAGAACAACGGCATCGTGTTCCTGGACGAGATCGACAAGATCTGCGCCCGCGAAGGCCGCGCCGGCGGCGACGTCTCGCGCGAGGGCGTGCAGCGCGACCTGCTGCCGCTGATCGAGGGCACCACCGTCTCGACCAAGCACGGCGCGGTGAAGACCGACCACATCCTGTTCATTGCCTCAGGCGCCTTCCACGTCGCAAAACCGTCCGATTTGCTGCCGGAATTGCAGGGCCGCCTGCCGATCCGCGTCGAGCTGCAGGCGCTGACCCGTGACGACATGCGCCGCATCCTGACCGAGCCGGAGGCTTCGCTGATCAAGCAATATGTCGCGCTGATGCAGACCGAAGGCGTCACGCTCGACATCACCGACAACGCCATCGACGCGCTTGCGGACGTCGCGGTGGCCGTGAATTCCACCGTCGAGAACATCGGCGCGCGGCGGCTGCAGACCGTGATGGAGCGGGTGCTGGACGAGATCTCCTTCACCGCCCCAGATCGCAGCGGCGAGACCGTCAGGGTCGACGCCGATTTCGTGCAGAAGCACGTCGGCGACCTCGCCAAGAACGCGGATTTGAGCCGGTTCATTTTGTAATTCCGGACGGTCGCGCTATGGATGCGGCGTGACCGCACGCTTCCTGCAAAACCCCTGGCGCCTGCTGCTCGCGATCAACGCGGCAATCATCGTTGGCGTCTTCGTTCACAAGATCCAGCTGCCGCCTTACGTCCCCTACATCCACCTCCTCGTCGATTACCATTTTGGCTTCATCAAGCGCGCGCTGATCGGGACGATCGTCGCGCTGTTCACCGACAAGGTGCCGCTATGGCTGGTGTTCGCGCTCGGCGGCGCTACATGGCTGGTGACGCTCGGGCTGTACGCAAGACTATTCCAGACAACGTTCGGCTTCACCGCGAAGACATTGCCGACGTTCGTCTTCATCGCGGGCTCGCCGTTCTTCCTCAAGAACTTCATGCACACGCTCGGCCATTTCGACATCTATGGCTGCGCGCTGGCGATCGTCCTGCTGCTGGTGCCGGCCGGCTCGCTGCTGTTCGTGGCGCTGGCTGCGCTGTTCTCGATCGTTCTCGTCCTGATCCACCACATCCATCTCTTGATGTATGTGCCGACCATCATCACCATCGTCGTGATCAGGCATTATCTAGCGCATGGCTGCGATCGCACCAATGTCGCGTTCGGCATCATGGCCCTGCTGGCCGTCTCCGCGCTGTTCTTCGCCGCGCAGTTTTGGGGAACGATGCCGGTCCCGGAGGCGGATTTCGTCGCCGATCTGAAGAGCCGGATGGCCGATCCGTCGCGGACCGACCTGCTGCAGTTTGCCTACATCTGGTATCAGCCGTTGGCGAAGGAGATTTCCGACACCTGGGGCCGCCTGCCGCACAACATCCTCGGCGTGCCCGTGTTCGCGCTGCTGATCTGGCTGCACACACCGCTGTGGCGCTATTTTGCGAATTTGATCGGCGCGCTCGCAAGCGACACGCATCGCCGCCTCGTCATTGCGGCGCTGATCGGCGTCAGCCTCGCCTATGTCGTGATGTTCGCGATGGTATTCGACTATTCGCGCTGGATCTCGAACTGGGCAGTCTGCATGTTCCTGATCCTGCACGCGGTGAAGATGCTGCCCGCCGCACGCGAGACGCCGCTGATTTCGGCGGAAGATCAGACGACAAATATCTTCGGCCTGATTGTCACATTGATCCCGCGCGTCGGAATCGTGCGGCCGTTCTAATATCTCGCCCGCCTGATCCGCACGTAGAGCGCGCCCTCGCCGCCATGGCCGATACCGGCCTCTTCGAATCCGACGACGAAGGCCCGGAATTCCGGCAGGCTCAGCCATTCCGGCACCTGACGGCGCAGCACGCCGCTTTCGCCGCCGCTTCGGCCCTTGCCGGTGATGACCAGCACGAAGGTCAGGCCGTCATGATGGGCGCGGTGCAGGAAGCCGCTCAGCGCGCGGTGGGCACGCATCTGGGTCATGCCGTGCAGATCGAGCCGCGCCTCGATCTCGCTGCGCCCGCGCGACAGCTTTGTGCGCTCGCGCTTGCCGAGCGGCGCCAGCGGCGGCACCGCCGGCTTCGCTGCGCGCGGTGCCGGGGCAGCGGCAATCGGACGTGGCGACGGCGCAATCCGGGGGGCGGGCGCTGCAGGCGAAGACTCGGTGCGTGGTGCAGCTTGCGCCTTCGCCGCACGATGCTTTCTCAGCGGCTTGACCTGCTTTGCGACCGTATCCCACAGCGCGCGCTCTTCCTCACTCAGCGCGCGACGGCGCGGCGAGGGACGAGGCTCCAGCACGGGCGGACGGGACGATCGCTTCATTGTTGCCGATGGGAGCGATTTTTCACCGGCCGCCGCGGCTCCTGAACTGGCTCGATCACGGGACGCGGCACCGGCAGCGGGACTGGACCGGCGACAGCGACCGTCTCGCTCTTGCTTTGCAGCTCGGCAGGCGGCTTGTCCTTCGCAGGCTCCGTTTGCGGAAACAGCTTTGCGATCTTCTCCGAGGGCCGCGGGTCCGGCACCGGGAGCCGCGCGCCGCGCGTTGTGGGATCGAGGCTCTTCGGCACCAGCATCACGAAATGCATGGCATGGCGCAGCCGTCCGGAGACCCGGCCGGCATCCTGACCCGCGCCGAAATAGAGATCGGCGCGCGCCGGACCGATGATGGCCGAGCCCGTGTCCTGCGCGATCATCAAGCGATGGAACGGCGTCTTCGCGCGTTCGGAATCGATCGGCAGCTCGCCTTCGATGAAAAACGGGGTGCCGTAGACGTGGAGCGATTTGTCGACCGCGATCGAGCGGCCGGCCGTCAACGGAATGCCTTGCGCGCCGACCGCCTCCTCCTTGTCGGATAGATTGACCTCGCGAAAGAAGATGTAGGAGCGGTTCTGGCGGCGCAGCTCCTTGGCACCGTCAGGGGTCTGCGCCATCCACTCCCTGATCTTCTGCATCGACATCTCTTCCTTTGGAATGATGCCGCGCTCGATCAGGATGCGACCGACCGCCGTATAGGGATAGCCGTTATAGGCGTCGTAGTTGAGCCGGACCGTGCCGCCGTCGTCGAACTTGATCCGCGCCGAACCCTGGATCTGGGCGAACAGCAGATCGGTCGGGTCCTTCAGCCAGGCAATCTCGAGTCCGCGGCCGGCGATCTTGCCGTCCTCGATCTCGGCGCGGTCGTAATAAGGCACGAGCTTGCGGCGGCCGATCTTGCGATAGACCGGGCCCTTGTTGGGCAGGCTGACCGAATCCTGCTTGTAACCGCGCACAAAGAGATTCGAGGGGCGGCGATAGACCGGGACATTGTAGACGTCGGTCTGCGTGCGCGATCCCTCCAGCACCGGTTCGTAATAGCCGGTGACGAAACCATCGGGCTCGCCGAGGCGCGAGATCCGCAGCGGCGCAAAATTCTCCTCGAAGAAGGTTTTGGCCCGAGCGTCGTCGGTAAGCTCGAGCGATTTGGCGACCCGGCAGGGTTCGCCCAGCGAGGCGCCCAAAGCCTTCGGTTCGGGAGCGCCGGTCTGCGCGTTGATCGGACGGCAGCTCGCGCGAAAGGTCTTGTAGGCGGCGAGATGATTGTCGTCGCCCCAGCCCTTCACGTCGGCCCAGGCCAGCGGCAGATATTGGGCGCCGGGAATTTCGAGCGGCAGGGGAAGCTGCGGATATGGCAAGGCGCGCGGCGGCGCGGCAGGCAATTCCGGGAGATGATGGTGATGGCTGCGATAGTGGCGCCGCGCCGCCTCAGCGCCGAGTGAAAACGACGACAGCGCGACGGCACCTGCGCAAAGCGCCGTCGCGCTGGTCTTCAGGAAAACCTTAATTCGCGCTTCCGGTGCCAACCAGCTTCCAGTTCGGATCGCGAGAAGTGATGTCGCGGGCGAAAGTCCAGATGTCGGTGATGTCGGCGACCGTGTCGGCGCTTCCGTCGACGATGTTGCCGGCCTTGTCCCGGGTGGCCGAGATCATCTGCGAGACGAAGCGGATCGTGAGCTGGGCGGTGCGGTCGCGCAGTTCGGCGCCGACGAGCTCGGCCTTGTCGATCGAGACAAAACGCGTCTCGGTCTTCTGCTCGTTCTTCTCGCGCTCCTTGATCGCGGCATCGAAGCTTTCATAGACCTCCGACGACAGCAGGTCGCGCAGCGCGCGGCGGTCGCCATTGGCAAAGGCCAGCACGATCATCTCATAGGCGCCGCGGGCGCCGGAGATGAAATGCCGCGGATCGAAGGTGGAATCCTTTTCGACGATGGCGTCGAGACCCTGGGCGAGCACGGTGCCCGGCTCGGTCAGGCCCTTCCAACGGTCGGAGGGCGGGGTCGGCTCGGCCGTCGGCGCCAAGGGAGCCTGGTCGATGACCTTGCCCGGCATGGTGACGACGTTCTTGTCCTGGGCGCCCTGGAGCGCGTTGCGGTCGAACGGCGGCCGCTCGTTGCCCGTGCGCTGCCCCAGCACGCTGCGCAGCCTCAGAAAGATGAAGACCGCCAGCGCCAGGAAGATGATGGTGTAGATGTCCACGTCGTATTCGCTTTCTGGTCGTCTGTAGAAGGGGCCGTCTCGAAAGGATCGTGCCGGGAAAATCGATCCGGCCAGTAGACCGTTCCATACCGGAACGGCAAGTCTACATCACCATTTTGGGTCCGCGCGTCAGGTCCGTGGGATGTAGGCACGAAATCTTGCCCGGCCAATGGCGCCTTTTGGCACAGCACCGAGTGTAGCGCGTTTTATGCTTAAGGGGAAACCCGATCCTGCCCGGAAATCGCGCATCTTCAATCGTTTAAGGCGCAGTTGCGCTGGATCGCCGGGGTGAACGCCACAGTTGTGGGCGTGGCCGGAATTCCCCATCCGGGACCGTTCGTCCTTGTGGAACGAGGTAGCCCTATGTTAGCCAACCGCCGCGAAATTCAGCCCAATCGGGTAAGGAGACACTCTTATGACCAACGGTAACGGCACCCCTCCCGAGGCGGCCCAGGCTCCCCAGCTCAACGTCCTGGCGCAATATACCAAGGACCTCTCGTTCGAAAATCCGAATGCGCCCAGCTCGCTCCAGCAGCAGAGCCAGCCGCCCCAGATCAACATCCAGATCAATGTCAGCGCCAACAATCTCAGCGAACAGGAGTTCGAGGTGACGCTGTCGGTCGAGGGCAAGGCCGAGACCGCCGGCAAGATCATGTTCTCGTTCGAGCTCGCTTATGCCGGCGTCTTCCGCATCTCCAACGTGCCGAAGGACAATTTGCATCCGCTGGTCATGATCGAATGCCCGCGCCTGCTGTTCCCGTTTGCCCGTGAGATCATCGCCACTGCCGTGCGCGACGGCGGGTTCCCGCCTTTGATGCTGGATCCGGTCGACTTCGTCGGCCTCTATCGCCAGAACATGGAGCGGCAAATGGCCGCTCAGCCGAGCGGCCAGGCTTAACCAGCCAAAGGGGCGGCTGGAGCGGGCAAGAACTCGTTCCAGATCGCCTTGTCGCCGAGCGTTGCGATGAAGGCCCGGTGGGCCTCGCGCTCGGCGTCCGAAATGCGCGGGGTGAGCGGCGCCGGCCGTTGCCGCCGAGGCGCATCGGCAGCCCCATTGGCGCGAGTCTCTTCGGATTCCGAAGCAAGCAGCAGCTGCGACTGCCGCGCCCCGACCAGATCCACATAGACTTCCGCAAGCAGCTCGGCGTCGAGCAATGCGCCGTGCTTGGTGCGGCGTGAATTGTCGATCGCATAGCGTGAGCAGAGATCGTCGAGCCGGTTCGACACGCCGGGATGCTTGCGCCGAGCCAGCAGCAGCGTATCGACCAGCCGCTCGCGCGGGATCGCCGGGCGCTTGATCCGGTCGAGCTCGGCATTGATGAAGCTGATGTCGAACGAGGCATTGTGGATCACCAGCGGCGCGTCGCCGATGAACTCCAGAAAATCGTCGACGACCTCGTGAAACAGCTGCTTCGTCGCCAGGAATTCGGCCGACAGCCCGTGCACCGCAAAGGCTTCTGCCGGCATGTCCCTTTCGGGATTGATGTAGACGTGGAAACTCTGCCCCGTCGGCATGCGATTGAGCATCTCGACGCAGCCGATTTCGACCAGGCGATCTCCCCGCAACGGGTCAAGGCCGGTGGTTTCTGTGTCGAGAACGATTTCGCGCATGATCTGGGAAGCCGTGTCAGGCGGCGAATCAGGCGCGCCGCTGCGGCATCTTAACGACGTCGGCGAGGATGTGCGCGATTTGGGCGCGCACCGGTTCGAGTCCGTGGGATGTATCCACCACGAAATCGGCACGCCTGCGCTTTTCCGCATCGGGTGTCTGCTTGGCGATGATGGCGTCGAGCTTGGCCTCGTCCATCGTGCCGCGCGCCAGCACCCGCTCGCGCTGCAGTTCCGGAGACGTGGTGACGACGACTACGGCATCGACCCGCGTCTCGCCACCCGTCTCGAACAGCAGCGGTATGTCCAGCACCACGACCGGCGCGTTGGCGGCTTCGGCGTCGGCGAAGAACTTTTTCCGGGAAGCGCCGAGCATCGGATGGACGATCTGCTCGAGCTGCTTGATGGCCGCAGGATCGTGCACCACACGCGCCGAGAGTTTTGGCCGATCAACCTTGCCGTTCGCGGTAGTGCCGGGGAAGGCGGCCTCGATCGCGGGTGCGGCCTCGCCCTCATAGAGCTGATGGACGGCCGCATCGGCATCGTAGACAGGCACGCCAGCCTCCGCGAACAATTTCGCGGTGGTGGATTTGCCCATCCCGATCGAGCCGGTCAGTCCCAGGATCCGCATCAGCGCCCAACCATATCTGCCAGTCACACCGCAACTAGCCGCTCGCGCCGCAGGAACGCAAGCAGCGGCAGCAGCGGCAAGCCGAGAATGGTGAAGTGGTCGCCCTCGATACGCTCGAACAAATGGATCCCCAGGCTTTCGAGCTGATAGCCGCCGACGCTGGTGCTGACGGCGCCGCCGGCGATGTCGAGATAGGCCGAAAGCTCGGCCTCGGTCATCTGCCGCATCGTGAGGCAGGCAACCGAGACGTCCTCGAAGATGATCTCGCCATCGCGTGCGATCGCCACGGCGGAATTCAGCTCATGGCTATGGCCGGAGAGATCGCGCAGCTGCGCCAGCGCCTGGGCGCGGCCCGCTGGCTTGTTGAAGAGGCGATCGCCAAGCGCCAGCGTTTGATCAGCACCAATGACGGTGCTTCCAACGTGATGGGCCGAGACTGCCTTGGCTTTTTCGCGCGCCAGCAGCAGGGCAATCTCGCGCGGACCAGAAAGCCCGGAGGCGGCCTGGATGCCGCGCTCGTCGATATCAGCCGTGATCGCCTTGAACTCGAGCCCGGCATTCGCCAGGAGCATCTTTCTCGCGCTGCTCTGCGAGGCCAGGATCAACGAAGATTTGCCGAGCCAGAGACCCATCGCGAAACTATCCCAAAGCTATTCAGAAGGCCGGTTACGCTGACGATCGCTGTAAAGTTTCATGATCGCCGCGGCGGTTTCCTCGATCGAGCGCCGCGTGACGTCGAGCAGCGGCCAATCGTGCTTGGCGCTCAGCTTGCGGGCAAATGCGACCTCCTCGGCGACCGATTGCTTGTCGGTATAAGTGTCGCTGCTGGAATCGGCCCCCATGGAGAGCAGGCGGTTCGTGCGCACCTGGATCAATCGTTCCGGCGTCGCATGCAAGCTCACCACCAGCGGTCGCGTCAACGTCTCCAGTTGCGAGGGCACCGGAATGCCTGGAACCAGCGGCACGTTGGCAGTGCGGATGCCTCGGTTGGCAAGGTAGATCGACGTCGGGGTCTTGGAGGTGCGGGAAACGCCGACGAGCACCACGTCCGCGTCGTCGAGCCCTTCGACATGCTGGCCGTCATCGTGGATCATCGTGTAGTTCAACGCGTCGATACGCTTGAAGTATTCGGCATTGAGCACGTGCTGGGCGCCGACCCGGCCGGTCGTGGCAGCTCCGAGATAGGCCTCGAACAACTGCATCACCGGCCCGATGATCGACAGGCTCGGAACATTGATCCCCTTGCACTTATCCTCGAGCCTCGAAACCAGATCCTTCTCGAGCAGCGTGAACAGCACGATTCCCGGCGCTTCCTCGATCTCGTCGAGCACGCGATCGAGCTGTTTCTGGCTGCGCACCAGCGGATAGACGTGCTCGACCGGGGTCACGTTGGCGTACTGGGCGGCAACGGCGCGCGCGACCGTGATCAGCGTCTCACCGGTGGAGTCGGAGACGAGGTGCAGATGGAAATAATTGTTCGAAGTCGGCACAAAAGCCCTTTGTATGGAGTCGGTGTGGTTTGTGGATTTCTGTGGAGCTTAACCTCCCGGAAAGGGATGTGCGACACCGGGGGCGGGACAACGGCGGATTTTCTTCACACCGCTGCCCCTGAGAACAACTTCGACGCCCTCCCGAAAGGGAAACGGGATTGCGTCGATAACCCTCTTGATAAGCTGCCGACAGAAACGCGCAAGCCTTTGAAGCTGACCGACTTATCGAAAGCGGCCGGAGCTGTCAGAGGATATGTTGATGGATGTGAACAAGCGCGTGTGAACGGGCGGACGGAGATGTGTGAGTCCAATTCACCGTCACATAGACTCAAACCTTAAGAATCTAAGATTCTTATTGGAGAAGGGCGCTACGGACGGATATGTGTGCAGGCAAGACCTTAACGAGTTCTTACTATCCCCAACGTTTCCCCTCGGCTGGGCAGGAATCCGGACCCCCAGACATGTTTGAAGACGTCTACCTCTGGATCAAGGCGCTGCATGTGATCGCCGTCATTTCCTGGATGGCGGGCATGCTCTATTTGCCACGGCTGTTCGTTTATCATTGCGAGGCTGAAGTCGGCTCGCAGCAGTCGGAAACGTTCAAGATCATGGAACGGCGGCTGTTCAAGGCGATCATCAACCCCGCTATGATCGTGACCTGGCTCGCCGGGCTCTACCTCGCCTGGGCTGGACACTGGTTCACTTTCGGCTGGCTGCACGTAAAACTGGCACTGGTCCTGGCGATGTCCGCGGTCCACGGCTTTTTTTCGCGCTGGCTGAAGGATTTCGCGGCGGACCGGCGCCCCCGGAGCCAGAAATTCTATCGGATTATCAACGAGGTACCAACTGCCTTGATGATTCTGATCGTCATCATGGTGATCGTGAAGCCGTTCTAGGCAGCGGTCGCGAACAATCGCTCAGTGCTTCTGCTTGCGGAGTGTGAGGCGATTTTCTATATTAGCGATATCCCACCCAACGCAGGCGGATGTGGTCGTGTCTGAGCTTTCCAGAGGCCGGACACCCCATCAGGTTTGAAGCCTCACCGGCGCTCTCCTTGCCAGACCTGCGGACCTTACCTTTTCGCGTCCGCATTTCAGAGCCTCCTCGCACCCCCCTCCCAGGTTACCCCACAGGACCACCCCAATGCGGGAAATCAAACTCCAGGACCTCAAGTCGAAGACGCCGGCCGAGCTCGTCTCGTTCGCGGAAGAGAATGGGGTCGAGAATGCCAGCACCATGCGCAAGCAGGAGCTGCTGTTCGCCATCCTCAAGCAGCTTGCGCTCGCCGAGACCGACATCGTCGGCGAAGGCGTCGTCGAGGTTCTCTCCGACGGCTTCGGCTTCCTCCGCTCGCCCGATGCGAATTATCTGCCGGGCCCGGATGACATCTACGTTTCGCCCTCGCAGATCCGCCGTTTTGGCCTGCGCACCGGCGACACTATCGAAGGCCACATCCGCAGCCCGAAGGAGGGCGAGCGCTATTTCGCGCTGCTGAAGGTCAACACGCTCAATTTCGAGGACCCGGAAAAGGCCAAGCACAAGGTCAATTTCGACAACCTCACGCCGCTGTTTCCGAATCAGCGCTTCCGCATGGAAATCGACGACCCCACGCGGAAAGACCTGTCTGCAAGGGTGATCGACATCGTTGCGCCGATCGGCAAGGGTCAGCGCGCGCTGATCGTCGCGCCGCCGCGCACGGGCAAGACCGTGCTGATGCAGAACATCGCGCACTCGATCGCGCATAATCATCCCGAGTGCTATCTGATCGTGCTCCTGATCGACGAACGTCCGGAAGAAGTCACGGACATGCAGCGCTCGGTGAAGGGCGAGGTCGTCTCCTCGACCTTCGACGAGCCGGCGGTGCGCCATGTCCAGGTCGCCGAGATGGTGATCGAGAAGGCCAAGCGTCTGGTTGAGCATGGCCGCGACGTCGTGATCCTGCTGGACTCCATCACGCGCCTCGGCCGCGCCTACAACACCGTGGTGCCGTCATCGGGCAAGGTGCTGACCGGCGGTGTCGATGCCAACGCGCTGCAGCGGCCGAAGCGGTTCTTCGGCGCCGCCCGCAACATCGAAGAGGGCGGCTCGCTGACGATCATCGCGACTGCGCTGGTTGATACCGGCAGCCGTATGGACGAAGTCATCTTCGAAGAGTTCAAGGGCACCGGCAACTCCGAGCTGATCCTCGATCGCAAGGTGTCGGACAAGCGGACCTTCCCGGCGATCGACATTTCGCGCTCCGGCACCCGTAAGGAAGAGCTGATCACCGATCCGGTGGTCTTGAAGAAGATGTACGTACTCCGCCGCATCCTGAATCCGATGGGGACGATGGACGGCATCGACTTCCTGCTCGACAAGCTGCGCTCGACCAAGAGCAATTCCGAGTTCTTCGATTCGATGAACACCTGATTGCAGTGCAACATGATCCAAAGGGCGCCTTCGGGCGCCCTTTTTCTTTGTGCGACTTTGTTGCAGCGAGCTGCAGCATGGCGGGGCGTTGTCGTCTGGAGTAGGCGTCGTCTAAGATGTTGATATAATTTATGAATAGCGGATCGAGGGATGCCGCTCATTCCGTTGCAAGTGGTTCTTGCAGTAGACGCTCGCGAATTTATTGCATCGCACTATTGGTTTTGCTGCGAGAATCCAAGCAGCATAATCGCTCGATTTGTCAGCCGAAACGGATGTTTGCCTTTTCCCTTTCAGCCGGACAAATAGGCTATGTATCCGCGAGACCACACCATCTTTGCACTGTCGTCTGGCCGTCCGCCAAGTGCGCTTGCGGCGGTGCGTGTCTCCGGGCCAGGCGCCAGCCTGGTGCTGACGACGCTGGCGGGCAAGCTGCCGGCGCCGAGGCAGGCCAGCCGCCGGCTCCTTCATGACGGCGTGGGCCAGCCGATCGACGATTCGGTGGTGTTGTGGTTTCCGGGGCCCGGCAGCGCGACCGGCGAGGACGTCGCCGAATTTCACGTCCATGGCGGCCGCGCGGTGCTGGCCGCACTGTTTACCGCAATTTCCGTAATTCCGAATATGCGAGCTGCCGAACCGGGCGAATTCACCCGGCGCGCCTTCGAGAACGGCAAGCTCGACCTGACCGAGGCGGAGGGCCTCGACGATCTCATTCATGCCGACACCGACCGCCAGCGCCGCCAGGCGTTGCGGCAGTTGCAGGGTCTCCTCGGCAATCGCGCGCGCGACTGGCGCGAGCGCATCATCGACGCCTCGGCCTTGATCGAGGCCGGCATCGATTTCTCCGACGAGGGCGATGTGCCCGCCGAGTTGAGAGCGCCTGCGGTCAAGGCGATCAGTGCGCTGCATGACGAAATCGCAGAAGTCCTTGCGGCACAGGGACAAGCTGAACGCTTGCGCGACGGCCTGGTGGTTGCGATCGCGGGCGAGCCGAATGTCGGCAAGTCGACGCTGATCAACCAGCTCGCGCGCCGCGACGTCGCGATCGTCTCGCCGCATGCCGGCACGACACGCGATGTGATCGAGGTGCAGCTCGATCTTGATGGCTATCCCGTCACGGTGATCGACACGGCCGGCATTCGCGAGACCGACGATCCGGTGGAGCAGGAGGGTGTTCGCCGGGCGCGAGCCCGAGCCGAAGACGCCGACCTCGTGTTGTGGCTGGTGGAGGCGGGGCGCGCGGTCGATCCGGCCGCAATGCCGTTGCTGGGGAAGTCCGGCAATGCAGGCAGCCGCTCCGGCGGTTCGGTCTGGATCGTGCGCAACAAGATCGATCTCGGCGGGGTCGAGGACGTCGGCCTGTACGGTGAGTTCGGAATCGCCGCCAGCCGGGGGGACGGCATTCCCGCGCTGGTCGATGCTATGGTGAAATTCGCCGCCGACTTCTTCGGAACGACTGAGGGCGCGTTGGTGACCCGGGCCCGGCAGCGGGATTTGCTGCGCCGGGCGTCGGACAGCTTGCGGCGGAGTCTGGAGCTTGTAGAAGACGGCGAGGAGCTTGCCGCCGAAGAGCTGCGCGCTGCGGCCTATGCCTTGGGCCGGCTGCTGGGTCGGGTGGATGTCGAGGACGTCCTGGGGGCGATTTTTCAGAAGTTCTGCGTTGGGAAGTAGCCCTAGTTCTTCATTGTACAACTAGCCTTTGTTCCACTTCTTCGTTTCACGTGAAACACTGCGGTCGCGTTCCGAGACGTTTCACGTAAAACGTGACTCCATTACCCATATTTGCTGGCAAACGTGGCAGCTAAGGGAGCGGGTGAGCGGAGAGATCCCGGATCACTCCGCTCGCGATGATGGGAGTATGCCGCTGCCATCGAGCTTTCGAGACCGGGCCGCATCTGGACGTTACGGCCCTTCAGTAGACACTTTATGCGTCGGGAGCTCCGTTTTCTCCCACTGAAAATGATAATCTTTCCAAGGGCGGTTCTACTGTGCCTGGGGTTGTTTTCGCGAAAAACATCTGGGCTCCGCTTGCACCGTTTCACGTGAAACAACGGCCTTTCCAGTTTCCGCTTCCGGCTTCCCCGCCTCTGAGCTAGAAGTCCGTCCATGCGCATAGAGCGAGAGAGCTTCGACGTCATTGTGATTGGCGGCGGCCATGCCGGCTGTGAGGCCGCTTCTGCCTCTGCCCGGATGGGCGCGGCGACCGCTCTGGTGACGCACCGCTTCTCTACGGTCGGCGCGATGTCCTGCAATCCCGCCATTGGCGGTCTCGGCAAGGGCCATCTGGTTCGCGAGGTCGACGCGCTCGATGGTCTGATGGGCCGGGTCGGCGACGCCGGCGGTATTCAGTTTCGCGTTCTCAATCGCCGTAAGGGCCCAGCGGTCCGTGGTCCGCGCGCGCAGGCCGACCGGAAGCTCTATGCGGCCGCGATGCAGGCGGCGATCCGGGAGACCGAGGGTCTTTCCGTGGTCGAAGGCGAAGCGGACGAGCTGATCGTGGTCGAGGGACGGGTGATCGGCCTGCGCCTGGCAGATGGCCGCGAGCTTCGGGCAGGGGCTGTCGTCGTCACCACCGGCACCTTCCTTCGCGGTCTGATCCATCTCGGAGAGAAGAATTGGCCCGCCGGCAGGGTCGGCGAGGCGCCTGCGATGGGCCTTTCGACCTCGTTCGAGCGCGCCGGATTCACCCTTGGACGGCTCAAGACGGGCACTCCGCCGCGTCTGGATGGCACGACGATCGACTGGTCGGCGGTCGAGATGCAGCCGGGGGACGAGCCTCCGGAGCCGTTTTCGATGGTGACCGAGCGGATCACGACGCCGCAGATCCAGTGCGGAATCACCCGAACCAATTCCGCCACCCATGAGGTGATCCGGGCCAATGTTCATCGCTCTCCGATGTACTCCGGCCAGATCAAGAGCTCCGGACCGCGCTATTGCCCCTCGATCGAGGACAAGATCGTTCGCTTCGGCGATCGCGACGGTCACCAGATCTTCCTGGAGCCGGAAGGGCTCGACGACAGCACTGTCTATCCCAACGGCATCTCGACCTCGCTGCCGGAGGACGTTCAGCTCGCCATTCTCGCAACCATTCCCGGCCTGGAGCGGGTGAAGATGGTCCGGCCGGGCTATGCCATCGAATACGACCACATCGATCCGCGTGAGCTCGATCCGACCCTCCAGACCAAGCGCCTGCGCGGTCTGTTCCTGGCCGGCCAGATCAATGGCACCACGGGGTACGAGGAAGCTGCCGGCCAGGGCATCGTGGCCGGGCTGAACGCGGCATTGGCTGCGAGCGGCGCCGCGCTGACAGTGTTCGACCGAGCTGATGGCTATCTTGGCGTCATGGTCGACGACCTCGTCACCCGCGGCATCAGCGAACCCTATCGGATGTTCACCTCCAGGGCCGAGTACCGCCTGACACTGCGTGCCGACAATGCCGATCAGCGTTTGACCGAGAAGGGCGTCGCTCTGGGCTGCGTTGGCAGCGCCCGGACGGTGCATCATCGCGCCAAGATGGACGCCCTGAATGCGGCACGAGCGCTCTCGAAGTCGCTGACGATCACTCCGAACGAAGCGATCAAGCATGGTCTGTCCCTGAACCGGGACGGCCAGCGGCGCTCGGCTTTCGAACTGATGGCCTATCCCGATATTGGCTGGAGCCAGGTCCGTGCGATCTGGCCCGAGCTGTCCGGCATTGATCCCGTCATTGCCACCCATCTCGAGATCGACGCGAAGTACGATGTCTATCTGGAGCGCCAGAGCGCGGACGTCGAAGCCTTCAGGCGGGACGAGGGGATGGTGTTGTCGGACGTCGATTACCAGCAGGTCCCCGGTCTCTCCAATGAGGTGCGGGCCAAGCTGGAGAACGCGCGGCCGTTCACCGTTGGCCAGGCCGGCCGAATCGACGGCATGACGCCTGCCGCGCTCGGCATTCTTGCGGCCTATCTCCGCCGCGAAGCGCGGAAGACTTCCAAAGTAATCGCATAGGTTTCACGTGAAACAGCGCGGGCCGGGCGGCGGCAGATCGTCTTCAGGAAAACCCTCGGCGGGTGAGGGTGCCGGTGTTCGCTCCGAACCGGCGCCTGCCCGGCCAAAGATCGACAAGGCCAGCGCCAACGATCGATCGTGGGACGTCGTCATTGCAGCCGACAAGGTTGCGGCGCTCAACCTCGCGCCTGTTTCACATGAAACGGAAGCCCGGCTCGATCGCTACATCGCACTGCTGCGGGAGTGGCAGGCCAAGACCAACCTCGTCGCGCCCTCGACATTGCCGTACCTCTGGACCCGGCACATCGCCGACTCTCTTCAGCTCGTCGCTCTCGCCCCATCGGCCAAACGTTGGGCCGACCTCGGCAGCGGTGGCGGCTTTCCCGGGATCGTCCTGGCCTGCGCCATGGCCGGGACGGCCGGGGCGAGCGTCCATCTGGTCGAGCGAATCGCCAAGAAGGCGGCCTTCCTGCGCGAAGCCGTGCGCGTCACGACATCTCCGGGAGTCGTACATCTCGCTGAGATCGGGGATAATGTGGATAGAATCACCGGCCCGGTCGATTGCGTCACCGCGCGTGCGCTGGCTCCGCTACATCAACTCATCGGCTTTGCGGAGCCGCTGATGCGCCGGGGCGCAAAGGCGTTGTTTCTCAAGGGTCAAGATGTAGAGTCTGAATTGACCGAAGCCACTAAATATTGGAATATTCAGCCGCAGCTCCACCACAGCCGTACAGGCGACGGTTGGATCGTCGAGCTGGCTTCCGTCGAACGGCGCGGGTGAGGCGTCAGGGGCCGAGTGGGGGAATTTGCGATGAGCGTGATTGACGAACCGCAGCAAGAACAGACCGCCGCCGTCCCGCAGGGCCATCCGCGCATCCTGGCGCTGGCGAATCAGAAGGGCGGCGTGGGAAAAACAACCACGGCGATCAATCTCGGCACGGCGCTCGCTGCGATCGGCGAGCGCGTCCTGATCGTCGATCTCGATCCGCAGGGCAATGCCTCGACCGGACTCGGCATCGATCGCCGCAACCGCTCCTGCTCGACCTATGACGTTCTGATCGGCGAGGCGAGCCTGCGGGAAGCGGTGGTGTCGACGGCAGTGCCGCGGCTGCATATCGCGCCCTCGACCATGGATCTCTCCGGCCTTGAGCTCGAGCTCGGCACCACGCCGGGTCGTGCGTACAAGCTGCGCGATGCGATCAGCGCGCTCAACAACAACGTCTCGCCCGACGCCGATTACACTTACGTGCTGATCGACTGTCCGCCCTCGCTCAACTTGATCACCGTGAACGCGATGGCGGCTTCCGACGCAATCCTGGTGCCGCTCCAGTGCGAGTTCTTCGCGCTCGAAGGTCTGTCGCAATTGCTGCAGACGGTGGAGCAGGTGCGCTCGACGCTCAATCCGAGCCTGTCGATCCACGGCATCGTGCTGACCATGTTCGACTCGCGCAACAATCTCTCGAACCAGGTCGTTGCCGACGTCCGGCAGTTCATGGGCGAGAAGGTCTACAAGACCATGATCCCGCGCAACGTGCGCATCTCGGAGGCGCCGTCCTACGGCAAGCCGGTGCTCGTCTACGATCTCAAATGCGTCGGCAGCGAAGCTTATCTGCGGCTCGCCACCGAAGTGATCCAGCGCGAGCGCGAGCTGCGGACGACGCATTGAAGCGGCGTTGATGCTACGAGTTACGAGTTTCGACAATTCAGTTCTGGAGTGCAGCGTGAATCCAAGGGAGCTGGCGATGGCCGACGAAGCGCGTTCGCGACTGGGCCGGGGTCTTGCGAGTCTGATCGGTGACGTCGGCGGCGAGGCTCAGCATGTCGATCGGCCGCGCGCGCAACGCAAGGTGCCGATCGAGTTCATCAAGCCCAATCCGCGCAACCCGCGCCGCACCTTTTCGGAGAGCGAGCTCAGGGAGCTCAGCGATTCGATCAGGCAGCATGGCGTGATCCAGCCGATCGTGGTGCGCCCGGTGAAGGGTGCGCAGGACCGCTTCGAGATCATCGCCGGCGAACGGCGCTGGCGCGCCTCGCAAATGGCCGGCCTGCACGAAGTGCCGATCGTCCCCGTCGACATCAGCGACAGCGATGCGCTGGAGTTCGCGATCGTCGAGAACGTGCAACGCGAAGACCTCAACCCGATGGAAGAGGCGCTTGGGTATCACGCGCTCGCCAACGAGTTCAAACGCAGCCAGGACGACATCGCCAAAGTCGTCGGCAAGAGCCGCAGCCACATCGCCAACATGATGCGGCTGACGAAGCTTCCCGCCGAGGTGCAAACCCTGATCACGACCGGCGAGCTGACCGCGGGTCATGCCCGCGCGCTGATCGGCGTGCCTGATCCGCTCGCTGCCGCCAAGCGCATCGTCGAGGAGGGCCTCAACGTCCGCCAGGCCGAGGCGTTGGCGCATGAAGAGGGCGTGCCGGAGCGCAAGCCGCAGAAGGCGCGCACGGGGGCGAAGGAAAAGGACCCTGACACGGTCGACCTCGAAAAGCGCGTCAGCGACGCGCTCGGGCTCAAGGTCACGGTGAGCCACCGCGACCCCGGCGGCTCGGTCCAGATCAACTACCGCAACCTCGATCAGCTCGACGAGGTGATGCGGCGGCTGGCGAAGGGCGCCCTGTAGCCGCTTGGTGTCGTCCTGGCGAAAGCCAGGACCTCATGCCGATCCACACGTCATTGCGAGCGCAGCGAAGCCATCCAGAATCTTTCCGCGGAGAGATTCTGGATTGCTTCGTCGCAAGGGCTCCTCGCAATGACGAGGGGACAGTGCGGGAAGCTCAGCTCCGCCGCTTCGCGTTTGCGGCGATCGCCATCAGCGTGCGCTGGGCGATGGCGGCGGCGAGGGTGGATTGCTTGCGGGTATCGAGCGCGGCGGTCGCGAGCTGCTCGATGATGACGGCGAGCCGCGCCACGCTGAAATTGCGCAATGCGGTTTCGACCGCGGGCTTCCGCGAAAAATGCAGGCGCGGATAGCCGCTGTCGAGCACCGCGGATGCGGGCGTGCCGTCGGCGATTGCGAGCGCCGATTTGTGCAGCCACGCCGCCTGACGCTGCGCCGCGGAGATGATCACGCCGGGGTAGGTGCCGGCGATCATGGCTTTGGCAAACTCGTTCTCGACGATCTCGGGCCGGCCGGCGAAGGCGCCATCGACGATCGGATCGAGTTTCAGTTCCGACGCATCGGCGACGACAGCCATCACGTCATCCAGCGTGATCTCGCCCTTGCCATGGGCATAGAGCGTGAGCTTGCGCAGCTCGTTGCGGGAGGCCTGGCGATCGCCGCCGAGGAACGACATCAGCGCCGCGCGGGCATCTTGCGCGATGCGCAAATTGGCGATGCGGAGCTCGTCTTCCATGAGCTTGGCGAGATCGCGCTCGGTATCGGGATAGCAGGCGATCGCGACGGCCGTCTTGGCGCGTTCGCAGGCCTTGCGCAGTGGCGATTCCGGACGCAGCTCGCCGGCCTCGATCACGATGCGGCAATCCCTGACGCCCATTTCCGCCAGCGTGTCGATAGCACTGGCAAAGCTGCGCGAGCCGGCGCGCACGCGGATGGCGCGGCGGCCGCCGAACAGCGGCACCGTCATGGCCTCGTCGACGAGGCGCGACGGCTCGGCGGAGAGCTCGTCGCCATCGACCTTGACCAGCGAGAAGGGATCATTGGGATCGTCGACGGACGAGGCGATCAGCGCATCCGCGCGTTCGCGGACCAGGCCGGCGTCGGGACCATAGAGCAGGATGATCGGACGGCCCGCATCGGGGCGGGCGAGAAAGGCGTCGATCTCTTTTCCGCGCAGCGCGACCATGTTGCCTGGGACTCGTCATTCCGGGCGAACCGGGGTGACGGGATGAATTAAGTGCCCGCGGTGAAGAACGAGGCGAGTCGAGTCGTGATGTTCTCGGCGATCTCGTTGGCAGCACGATCCTCGGCATCACGTACCGCGCGGTTGCGGCTGAAACGCTGATAGGAGCCGGGCATGTCGTAGGACACGCGGGAGAACGTGGTGCCTGTCATCACCGACTTGCCGCTGACGACCTCGATCAGATTGTACTGGGCGTCGAGGCCGTAGTTTTCGCTGCTGGGCAGGCCGGTGTTGGGATCGACGATCAGCGACGTCTTGCTGCTTGCGAAGCGGATCTCGAGGCGGTGGGTTGGCGGCATGCCAGTGGCGCTGCCATAGAGCTTGAAGGCCAGCGCGTTGCGGACCTCGACGCCGACCCGGGCCTCGCGTGAGGCATTGGCTTTGGCGATCGGGGGTAGATCGACCCCCATCAGCTTCTCGCGCAGACCGGGGGTGCCGTCGGTGTGCTCGGCATACATCGGGTGGAAGCAGCCGGCCGTCATGGCCGCCAGTGCGGCGACCGCCAGCAAGCGGGCTGCGATGCGGATCCTAGCCGACAACATTCACGATCCTCTTGGGGACGATAATCACCTTGCGGACGGGTTTGCCATCCAAGGCCAGTTTTACCGCATCGAGGGCCAAAACGGCAGCCTCGATTTCCGGATTCTCGGCCGCTGTTGCAACTGTGACCTCGCCCCGCTTCTTACCGTTGACCTGGACCACCAGGGTCACACTGTCTTCAACCAGCAAATCGCGTTCGATTTGGGGCCAATTGGCCTCGGAAACCAGCCCGCTATGGCCCAGAACCTGCCAACACTCCTCGGCCAAATGCGGCATCATCGGGGAGAACAGCTGGACCAGGATCTGGCTGGCCTCCCGGATCGCCCAGGCCAAATCTGGAGCCGGCTGGCCGGGACGTTGCAAGATCTCCGCAAACGCATTGGTGAATTCGCGGATATGGGCGAGGCAGACGTTGAAGTGCAGTCGCTCGATTCCGGTGGTGACCTTGTCCAGCGCGCCATGGGCAGCCTTGCGCAAGGCGGTGGCGTCCGGGCCGAAGCTGGCCGGCCGGGCCGTCGGCGCGCCCTTGCCGGGTTCCACAGAATCGTTCACCAGCCGCCACAGCCGCTGCACGAAGCGCGAGGCGCCCTGGACGCGCTCGTCGCTCCAGATCACGTCGCGCTCGGGCGGGGAGTCCGACAGCATGAACCAGCGGGCGACGTCGGCGCCATAGGTCTCGATGATGTCGTCGGGATCGACCGTGTTCTTCTTCGACTTCGACATCTTCTCGATCGGGCCGATCTGGATGTCTTCGCCTGACGTTAGCAGCGTGGCGCGGCGGCCGTTGGCGCCGGTCTCGACCTTCACCTCGACCGGCTGGACGTAGGTGCCGTCGGCCTTCTGGTAGGTCTCGTGCACTACCATGCCCTGCGTGAACATGCCCGCGAACGGCTCGTCCAGGGCGATGTGCCCGGTCGCCTTCATCGCGCGGGTGAAGAAGCGGCTGTAGAGCAGATGCAGGATCGCGTGCTCGACGCCGCCGATATACTGGTCGACCGGCAGCATCCGGTTGGCGACCTCTGGCGTCGTCGGAGCGTTCTCGTTCCAGGGATCGGTGAAACGCGCAAAGTACCAGGACGAATCGACGAAGGTGTCCATGGTGTCAGTTTCGCGGCTAGCCTTGCCGCCGCATTGCGGACAGGTGACGTGCTTCCAGGTCGGATGATGATCGAGCGCGTTGCCCGGCTTGTCGAAGGTCGCATCGTCCGGCAGTTCGACGGGCAGATCGGCATCCGGCACCGGCACGACGTCGCATTTCGGGCAATGGATGACGGGGATCGGGCAGCCCCAATAGCGCTGGCGCGAAATGCCCCAGTCGCGCAGGCGGAAATTGACCTGGCGCTCGCCGACCGGCGCGTTGCCGCGCAGCTCGCTCTCGAGACGCTTCGCCACCTCGTCCTTGGCCTGATCGATGGTCATGCCGTCAAGGAAACGCGAATTGATCATGCGGCCGTCACCGTCATAGGCGGTATCGGTGATGACGAATGATTTCGGATCCTGGCCCTCGGGGCACACCACCGGCGTGTTGCCGAGAGCGTACTTGTTGACGAAGTCGAGGTCGCGCTGGTCGTGTGCGGGACAGCCGAAAATGGCGCCGGTGCCGTATTCCATCAGCACGAAGTTGGCGACATAGACCGGCAGCTTCCAGCTCGGATCGAACGGGTGGACCGCGCGGATGCCGGTATCGAATCCCTGCTTCTCGGCGGTGTCGATGATCTCCTGCGCCGTGCCCATCCGCTTGATCTCGCCGATGAACTCGGCAAGCTTCGGATTCTTAGCCGCGGCTGCCTGCGCCAACGGATGATCGGCCGAGATCGCCATGAACTTCGCGCCGAACAGCGTGTCGGGGCGTGTCGTAAAAATCTTCAGCTCGCTCTCGCCGGCCGGCGTCGTCGTCGCGTCGAGCGCGAAGCGGATCAGCAGGCCCTCGGACCGGCCGATCCAGTTGCGCTGCATCAGCCGCACCTTGTCGGGCCAGCGGTCCAGCGTATCCAGTGCAGACAGCAGCTCCTGCGAGTACTTCGTGATCTTGAAGACCCACTGGTTCATTTCCCGTTGCTCGACAACGGCACCCGAACGCCAGCCCTTCCCGTCGATCACCTGCTCGTTGGCGAGCACGGTCATGTCGACGGGGTCCCAGTTCACCTTGCGCTTCTCGCGCTCGGCGAGGCCTTCGCGCAGGAAGTCCAGAAACATCTTCTGCTGGTGCTTGTAATAGGAGGGATCGCAGGTCGCGATCTCGCGGCTCCAGTCCAGCGACAGTCCGATCGAACGGAGCTGCTTCTTCATCGCGGCGATGTTGGCGTAGGTCCAGGCCTTCGGTGCGACCTTGCGCTCGATCGCGGCGTTCTCGGCCGGCAGGCCGAAAGCGTCCCAGCCCATCGGGTGCAGCACGTTGAAACCCTTGGCTCGCATGAAGCGGGCCAGTACGTCGCCAAGCGTGTAATTGCGGACATGGCCGATATGGATGCGCCCCGACGGGTAGGGGAACATCTCAAGCACATAGTATTTCGGCCGCGGATCGTCGTTTTTGGAGACGAAGATCGCCTGTTGGTCCCAGGCGGCTTGCCAGCGCGGTTCGGCGTCGCGGGCGTTGTAGCGTTCGGAGGTCATGGAATCGTTGGGTTTTCGTGGATCTGGCCGTCTAAAGACGGCGGACTAGGCCATAGAAGTCCTCGGGGGGTCAATGGGTTGCCGCTGGCGGCGCGGCGCCGCAAGGCTGCTCCGCAAAAATACGGAGAGTCCTGTTCGGCTCGCCGGGCCTGGTCACCGAGAGCGAGGTCGATCGCGTCCGGGCTGCGGGTTAGCCCTCAGCCCGCCATCATCATTTCCGCCGCGCCGTTGTCGATCACCGTGATGCCATGCTCGACGACGTTGTTGCGACCGCGGTGCTTGGCGGCGTAGAGCGCGGCGTCGGCGGCTTCGATCAAATCGCCCGGACGCAAGCTCTCGTTGGGCTTGGTCGCGGCAACGCCGATCGAGACGGTGACGATCATGTGGTCGGAGGTGATGTGCGGCAGGCCCAGCTTCAGCACGGCCGCACGCGCCTGTTCGCCAATTTCGACGGCGCGCGCCACGTCGGTGTTCGGCAGCAACAGGCAGAATTCCTCGCCGCCGTAGCGGGCCGCGAAGCCCATCGTGTCGGCGGCGATGCCGGACAGCGATTCGCCGAGCCTGGTCAGGCAAGAATCGCCTTCGAGATGGCCGTAGGTGTCGTTGAACAGCTTGAAATGGTCGACGTCGATCATCAACAGCGCGAGGTCGCTGCCATATTGCTGCGCGCGCATCCATTCGAAATCGAGGCGGCTCTGGAAGCCGCGGCGGTTGGCAAGCCCCGACAACATGTCGATCGAGGCCATCACCGTGAGTCGGTCATTGCTCGCCATCAGCTCGCGTTCGCGCTGGCTGAGCTGTGCGGCCATCGCGTTGAACGCGCGGGCGAGCGGCACGAACTCGGCCGGCAGGCGATTGCGCGCGGCACGCGCCGACAGATCGCCCTCGCCCAGACGCTTGGCCATGTCGGCGAGCATCCTGATCGGCTTGATCACCAGTTTCTCGGCTGCGATCAGCGCGCCGAGCAGCACGAATACGACGACGAAACCGAGCTGGAGATAGGCGGTGCGGATGTCGCGGCTCACGGCCGCGGACACCTTGTCCTCGTCGATGCTGGCGATCAGGCGGGCATTGGTTCCGGCGATGCGGATATAGCTGACCGCGCGGCGGGAGCCGTCGGCAGCGAGGAAAGAGAGTGAACCTTCGTCCTGGTCAGACCTCAGCGCCTTGTCGGCGATCGCGGACATCAGCGGCATGTTGTCGAGCGGACGGCCGATCGCACTATGCTGGTCGGCCGGTGCCGCCAGCACGGTGCCGGTGCTGTCGACCAGCACGGCCGTGATGCCGGCGCGCCCCCCCAGATTGCTCATGACCTTCGACATCCAGTCGAGGTTGACGGTGGCGAGCACGACGGCATCCGCTACGCCGCTGAAGGCGGACACCGGGTAAACCGCCATGACGGTCGGTGTCAGCACCGGGCGCGACAGGATGAAGTCGCTCAGGACGAAGCGGCCGGTTTCCTGCGCCTGCTGGAAATACGGCCGGTCACTGAGGTCCAGGCCGACATACATGTTGTTGGTGGCGCACTGGATGCGCCCGTCCTGGCCGGCGATCAGAAGCGTGCGGATCCAGGGAAGGTTCGACGGCAGGCTCGCGCGCAGCACGTCACAGCTCTTGCTGATGCCGCCGGCGGAGGCGCGGATGAAAGCTTCCGATTTCAGGATGGTCTCGACCGACGAGATCACCTCGCGCTGCGCATCGGCGCTGTGTCTTGCAACGGTGGTGAATTCGGCTGTGGCCTGTGCGATCTGCCGTGTGCGCGTGTCTTCCAGCGATCGGATGCGTTCGAACATCAAAGGCGTCACCAGAATCACCGCGAGCAACGCAAGCCGCGCCCGGATTCCGAGAACCTGCTTGAGTTTCGCTCGTTTGCGGTTGAAACTGACGTTTGACATCTTCGCTGCCCACCCCGCGGCTAAGGTAAAGCGAGGGGTTCAAAAACTCTTTCTTGAACTCGGTAAAATTAGAACTAGCTCCGCAACAACCAGCTCCGATGCGACATCATGACTGAAGCCAACGCCGCGCCGCTAACCGGCCATTCACCAAACGCGCTCGCCGCGGTCGAAGCCGAAATCGCGCGCGCCTGCAAGGATGCGCGGCGCGAGCGTGCCTCCGTGACGCTGATCGCGGTGTCGAAAACTTTCGCCGCGGATGCAATTACCCCGGTCATCGGCGCCGGGCAGCGCGTATTCGGGGAGAATCGCGTGCAGGAGGCCAAAGGCAAGTGGCCCGCGTTAACTTCTGTTTACCCCGATATCGCGCTGCATCTGATCGGCCCGCTGCAATCCAACAAGGCGAAAGAGGCAGTCGCGCTGTTCGATGCCATCCATTCGGTCGATCGCCCGAGCATTTGCCAGGCGTTAGCCAAGGAAATCGAATCCCAGAACAAGCACCCGGAATTGTTCGTGCAGATCAATATCGGTGAGGAGCCGCAGAAGGCGGGCATCGCGCCCGGCGAGGCCGATGCTTTCATCGCGAGCTGCCGCGACACCTACGGGCTGACGATCTCGGGGTTGATGTGCATCCCGCCGGTAGACGAGCCGCCGGCGGCGCATTTCGCGCTGACCGCCAAGGTCGCCGCGCGCAATGGATTGAAGAAGCTCTCGATGGGCATGAGCGCGGATTATGCGACCGCGATCATGCTCGGCGCCACCCATGTGCGCGTGGGCAGTGCGATCTTCGGGCGCCGGTGAGAGCCGTTAGCGACGGCAGAGCGCCATACGAACTCTCGATTTCGTCATTGCGAGCACAGCGAAGCAATCCAGAGTCCCTCCGCGGAAAGATTCTGGATTGCTTCGCTGCGCTCGCAATGACGGTGGTGTATGTGGGGCCTATTCAAACCCCACTGCCACCTTCCCCAGCGCGCCAAAGTCCGCGACAAACCGATCACCCGCCTGGATCGGAAGCGGCGGATGGCACGTGCCCGTGGTCACTACCTCCCCTGCCCGCAAGATGATGCCGAGGCCACGCAGCTCGTTGGCCAGCCAGGCCAGGGCAATGCGGGGATCGCCGAGCACGTTCTTGCCGTGGCCGAGATAGCGCTGGCCGCGTAGCGTGATCTGCGGCCGCTCTTCGACGAGATCCATGGCACGCCAGTTCGCATTCGTCGCTGCGCCCAGCACGAACAGATGCGCACAGGCGTTGTCGGCGATGAGCTGCGCCTCGCCGGCGCTGGCGAAATCGGCAAAGCGCGAATCGGGAATCTCGATCGCGGGATGCAAGCTGTCCACGGCGGCGAGCACCTCGTCGACAGTATATGGCGCCGCGCGCGGCGGCAGATCGCGCCCCATGCCGAAAGCGAACTCCGGTTCGCCGACGCGCATCGCGTTGCCCTTCATCGAGGCGGTGCCGCCATCGGCGATCACGGTGTCGCTCATGATCCGACCGGCCAACGGTCCCGCGACATTGATGTGCTTCTGTCCGGACTCGCTCGTTGCCGCGATCTTCCAGCCGAACAAAGTCCCGCTGAGCGCAGCCTGCACGGCGTAAGCCTCGGTGCGGTTCTGAGGCCGCAACTCTGGCTCCAGCGCGTCAAGCTTGGTGCCGTCGCGCCAATGTTTAACCAGGACCTGCGAAGCGGCGGCGATCTGATCCTTGTCGAGCATGTGTCCTCATCCGATGATGATTTTTGTTTTTGGTCCAAGCCGCCGCAGCAATTGTCGCATCGCCGCTTCGGTCATCGAGACGCAGCCTGCGGTGGGGCCGAAATTGTCGCGGGCCAGATGCAAGAACACCGCGCTGCCCCGGCCGGCGATCCGCGGCCTCGTATTGTGGTCGATTTCGATGATGAAGTCATAGAGATGGTCGGCCCGCTTGAGCCGGTCGCCGCCCTGCCCCTGGCGGAGGCGGATTCCCTGATTGTAATGACGGTCCTTGGGATCCTCGCACCAGGCGTCCTCGCCGGTGATGATCCGGGCCGGCAGGAAGGTCTGCGGGCGGCTGTGCCGGTCGCCCCGCCACCACAATCGCCTCGGACGGAAGCTGCCCCGCGGGGTGCCGCCATCGCCCTCGCGCTTGTTCGCCAGAATGCCGCCGCGTCCGAGCGCCACCGGAATCGTCAGCGCTCCGGCGGTCAGCCAGCCCCGGCGCGGCTTCCCGGCGGCAGGCTTAACGCGGATCACCGAGAGCGGCCCGGCGCTCCGGTTCATGGTGTAACTAGCTGAAGCAGCTTTATTTTTCATGTGAACGTGCGATGTCGAATTCATTACAGGACATTCATCAAAACGGCCTGCTATTCTAGGTTAGAGTGGTTCTGGCTTGTGAATCGGTAACAGCCCACTACTTCAAGACGAACAACAATAATAACGGCGACCCCTAAACTTCCCTCTCGGCTGGGTGCAGCATGGATGCGCGCCGCGCCGGACCCCAAAAGGATGACCCCCTATGGCCAATGCCCGCAAGATCCTGATCGTGGATGACGATACCGATCTGCGCGATACGTTGGTGGAGCAATTGTCGCTGCACGAAGAATTTGAAGCCTCCGCGGTCGATACCGGCGCCAAGGGCGCGAGCGCCGCGAAGGCCAATGCCCCCGATCTCGTCCTGATGGATGTTGGCCTGCCCGACACCGATGGCCGCGAAGTGGTCCGTTCCTTACGCAAGGGCGGGTTCAAGGCTCCGATCATCATGCTCACCGGGCATGACACCGATTCCGACACGATTTTGGGGCTGGAATCCGGCGCCAACGACTATGTCGCAAAACCCTTCCGCTTCGCCGTACTGCTGGCGCGCATCCGCGCCCAGCTCCGGCAGCACGAAGCCAGCGAGGACGCAGTGTTCTCGGTCGGCCCCTACTCTTTCCGGCCCGGCTCCAAGATGCTGACCGCCGCCAATGCGCGCAAGGTCCGGCTGACGGAGAAGGAAACCGCCATCCTCCGCTTCCTCTACCGGGCCGGCCAGATGCCGGTCTCGCGCGAGACCCTGCTCCAGGAGGTCTGGGGCTACAATTCCGGCGTCACCACCCACACGCTGGAAACCCACATTTACCGGCTTCGCCAGAAGATCGAGAAGGACGCCGCGAACCCGGAAATCCTGGTCACGGAAGCCGGTGGCTACAAGCTGGTGCCGTGATACGCTTCAGGGGCGTGCGAATCGTTTTAGATTGCGTGCCCTTGAGCCCCGGACCTGAATGTCAATCGACGATGATGTAGCGCTTCTCGAGCGTGTCCCGACACTGCGCCTGTTGGGAGACGCTTCGTTGCGCATGCTGGCGATCGGCTCCGAGCAGCGTGACTTCGTCCGCGGCGACGTCTTGTTCAATCTCGGCGACGATGCCGATGCCGGCTTCGTGGTCCAGCGCGGCGCCTTCCGGGTCGACGACGGCGCCGGTGCGGAGATGATCGCAAGTCCCGGTGCGTTGATCGGCGAGCTCGCGCTGATCGTGCCGATGAAGCGGCCGTCGAGCGCGATCGCGATCGAGCACGCCTCCGTCATCCGCGTCGCGCGCAGCCTGTTTCAGCGTGTGCTCGAAAGCGACCCCGCCGCCGCCGTCCGCCTGCGCGACGAATTCGCGGTGCGCTCCAGCCAGATCGCCAGCGATATATTGATGGCGGGTGCGAAGCTGACGTCGTGATGTCGTCCTGGCGAAGGCCAGGACCCGTCATCCCAAATGTTTCTGGCTTGGTGCGATTGCCGATGTCCTCGCGCAACAACGAAGATTGGTGTAATGGGCCTGGCTTTCGCCAGAGCGACATTAAACCTCGAGCGTCACCGTCACCGGCACATGATCCGACGGACGCTCCCAGCTCCGCGCATCGCGCAAAATCTTGAAATCACTCACCGCATCTTTCAGCGCGCGCGAGACCCAGATGTGGTCGAGCCTGCGGCCGCGGTCGCCGACAGTCCAATCGGCGGAGCGGTAGCTCCACCACGTGTAGACCTTTTCCGACATCGGAATGCGATCGCGCGCGACATCGACCCATTCGCCGGCGGCGAGCGCGGCTTGCAGCTTCTCGGTTTCGATGGGCGTGTGCGACACCACTTTCAGAAGCTGCTTGTGCGACCAGACGTCATTCTCATGCGGGGCAACGTTGAGATCGCCGACCAGGATGTGGCGATCCTCGCCGCGCGGATGCAACGGCTCGCACGCCTTCATCTCGTCGAGGAAGCGGAGCTTGTGATCGAATTTCTCGTTCAGCGCGGGATCGGGAATGTCGCCGCCGGCGGGCACGTAGAAATTATGCACCACCAGGGGTTTCGCGATCCCGGCCCTCTCACCGAACGACACCGAGATGTGGCGTGAATCCACCTTGTCGCAGAAGGTGCGGATGTCCTTCGACTCGAACGGAATCTTCGAGACGATGGCGACGCCGTGATAACCCTTCTGGCCGTTCAACGCGACATGCTCGTAGCCGAGCCGCTTGAAGCGCTTCAGCGGAAAAGCGTCGTCGATGCACTTGGTCTCCTGGAGACACAGCACGTCCGGCCGCGCGCTCTTGAGAAATTTTGCGACCAGATCGATGCGCAGCCGCACCGAATTGATGTTCCAGGTTGTCAGGGAAAAACGCATGAGATTGATCTAACAAACTCCATCCGTCATGGCCGGGCTTGACCCGGCCATCCACGCCTTTTTGTAGGTCCAGATTGTAGGTCCAGAACGTGGATGCCCGGGACAAGCCCGGGCATGTCGATCATCGCAGCAGCGAGTAAGTCTCAGCCCGGCGACGGGCCGTAATTGGTAAAATCGATCTTGAACATGCCGGGATCGAGCTTCTTGCTCGTATCCAGATTATAGACCGCGATCGTGGTGTCGTAGCCCTGCGGGTCGGTGACGGTCCACTGCTTCAACTGGCCGTCCTTGGCGCCGAACATCAGCAAGAGGCGACTGGTGCCGACCAGCGCCTGCTTCTCCTCGATGGTGACGCTGACGAAGACGTCGTCGGCCGAGACGTTGACGACGTTGGTGTCCTTCATCAGGTCGATGCGGTCGGACAGCAGGAAACGCAGCGGTGTCTGTGACAGCGGATAGACGTCCTGCGTCGCGAGCTTGCGGTCGCGCACCACCAGCGACGATCCGTCGGCGACGATGTCGATCGGGCTCGGCGCGTCATATTCGAAGCGCACCTTGCCCGGCTTCTGGATGTAGAAGTCGCCTTGCGTCTTGCTGCCGTCGGGGCCGACCTGGACGAAATTCCCGACCAGCGTCGACAATGACGACAAATAGGCGCTGACCTTGGCGGCCTGGGCCTTCTGGTTCGCATCGAAGGTCTGGAAGATGCTGCTCGGCACGTTGCGGCGTGGATCCGGAATCACCGGATTGGGCGGCGTCTGGGTCGCGCCGGTGACCGCGGGCCCTCCAACGGCCGGACCGCCGTCGCGGCCCTTCGGTGCAGGCTTCGGCACGGGAACGGTCTGCGCGAACGACGCCGTGATCACCATCGCGGCGGTGACGAGAATTACGCCGGCCATGCGCGCGCTCCGCGCGGCGACAATGGCAGCGAATCGAATGTCCGGATGTCTGATCAACGCGTCGTCCTGTGTGGCTGGGCGCCCTTTTAGCGTGATTTCGGCCAAAAGCAGATAACGTTTTTGCGTGAATGATGGTTTGAGGCGGCTCGCCTCACATATGGCTGTCTTCTTCCTCGACCAGGATCTCGCGCTTGCCGGCGTGGTTGGCGGGTCCGACGATGCCCTCCAGTTCCATGCGCTCCATCAGCGATGCGGCGCGGTTATAGCCGATCTGCAGGCGGCGCTGGATATAGCTGGTAGAGGCCTTACGGTCGCGTTTGACGATCGCAACAGCCTGCGAGAACAAATCGCCGCCGCCATCCGCGCCCATGGCGGACGCGTCGAACACCGCGCCGTCCTCGTCTTCGCTGGGTTCTTCGGCCGTGACGGCTTCGAGATATTCCGGCTGTCCCTGCGTCTTGAGGTGGCGCACCACCTTCTCGACTTCCTCGTCCGACGCGAAAGGTCCGTGCACGCGGCTGATGCGACCGCCCCCGGCCATGTAGAGCATGTCGCCCTGGCCGAGCAGCTGCTCGGCACCCATCTCGCCGAGAATCGTGCGGCTGTCGATCTTGGACGTCACCTGGAAGGCGATGCGGGTTGGGAAGTTCGCCTTGATGGTACCGGTGATGACGTCGACCGATGGACGCTGCGTTGCGAGGATCACGTGCAGGCCGGCGGCGCGCGCCATCTGCGCGAGGCGCTGCACCGCGCCTTCGATGTCCTTGCCGGCAACCATCATCAGGTCGGCCATTTCGTCGACGATGATGACGATGTAGGGCAGCGGGTCGAGCGAGAGCTTCTCTTCCTCGTAGATCGCCTTGCCGGTTTCCTTGTCGAAGCCGGTGTGCACCGTGCGCGTCGGCTCTTCGCCCTTGGCCTTCAATTCGAGCAAGCGCGTGTTGTAACCGTCGATGTTGCGCACACCGAGCTTGGCCATGTTCTTGTAGCGCTCTTCCATCTCGCGCACGGCCCATTTCAGCGCGACCACCGCCTTCTTCGGGTCGGTCACGACGGGCGTGAGCAGATGGGGAATGCCGTCATAGACGGAGAGTTCGAGCATCTTCGGATCGACCATGATCAGGCGGCACTGGTCCGGGCGCAGCCGATAGACCAAGCTGAGGATCATGGTGTTGATGGCGACCGACTTGCCGGAGCCGGTGGTACCGGCGATCAGCATGTGCGGCGTGCGTGCGAGGTCGATGATGACGGGATCACCGCCGATGGTCTTGCCGAGGCAGAGCGGCAGTTTCGCAACCGAATCGACAGTCTCCTTGGCGACCAGCAGCTCGCGCAGATAGACCTTTTCGCGATGCGCGTTCGGCAGCTCGATGCCGATGGCGTTGCGGCCCGGCACGACGGCGACGCGCGCCGAGAGCGCGCTCATCGAACGGGCGATGTCGTCGGAAAGTCCGATCACGCGCGACGATTTGATCCCCGGCGCCGGCTCCAGCTCGTACAGCGTGACCACGGGACCCGGATGGGCCTTCACGATCTCGCCGCGAACGCCGAAATCCTGCAGCACGCCTTCGAGCGCGCGCGAATTGGTTTCCAGCTCGGCCTTGCTGAGCGGCTGGCGATCGCCGGCCTTGGGCGCGGCCAGCACCGACACGGACGGAAGCTCGAACTTGTCGGAAGATTTCTTGGAAGCAGCCTTTGGAGCAGCCTTCTTGCGCGGCGCGCGCGCGGCGGGCTCCTCCTCCTCTTCCTCCTCGTGGTCTTCTTCGTGCTCGTCCTCGTCGTGCTCGTCTTCGGACTGCGGCGAGATCGGCGGCGCGGCGCGGCCGCCACCGAGCTTCGGCTCCTGACGGCTGAAGGCAACGGCCTTGGTCTTCGGTCCGCTCGAGACCAGCGAGCGGTAGGCCGCGCCAAGCAACCAGATCAGTCGTGCCTTCGTGCTCATCAAGGCGTGGAACAGCCAGCCCAGCGATACCGAACCGCGATCGCTCTCCTCGTCCAGGTCGAGCGGCTTGTCATCGTCCTCGATCTCAGCGAGTTCGTCGTCATGCTCGCGTGCGCCGAGGCCGCAGGCGATCAGGAAGGTCGCCGCCATCGCGGCGAACAGGATCGTGCCGAGCACGATGCGATAGATCATGCCCGGCGGTCCGAAGATCACCGCGGGCGCGCGAACCAGGGCATCGCCGACCACGCCGCCGAGGCCTGTCGGCAGCGGCCAGGCGCCGCCATGTGGCCAGCAGCTGACGAAGCCCGCCGCGATCACCGTGCAGAGAATCCAGCAGCCGAGCCGCAGCGCCTCGCGGTCGAACGGGCGATGGGTCAGCATGCGCCAGCCCCAGACCGCGACGGTCAGGACCAGCATGATCGCGCCGAGCCCGAGGATCTGCATCGCAAGGTCGGCGCCGATCGCGCCGGCATAGCCGAGAATATTGCGGATCGGCCGCGACGTTGCGTGGCTGAGGCTGGGATCCTGCACTGACCAGGTCATCAGCGCCGCCGAGGCGGCGCCCGACAATGCGATCAGGCCGAGACCGCTGAGCTCGCGCACGCGCCGCGCCAGCCCCTCGCGGATCGAGGGCGGCAGATGGCTGACCAAGGGAATGACACGTTCGATTGTCGACATGCTCATGGGCCCCGCCTAACCCAGAGTCTCGACCAGGCGGTGCAGCGCCTGCGCCGTGGTCTCGCCATCCTGCACAAGCGCAAGGCGAATGTAGCCTGCGCCGGGATTGAAGCCGTCGGGCTGGAGCCGCGCCAGATAGCTGCCGGGCACCACGCGCACGCCTGCTTCCTTGAAGAGTTTCAGGCACACAGACACATCGTCGCCGATTTCGGACGTGTTGAGCCAGACGCAGAAGCCGGCATCGGGCCGGCGATAGCCGTAACGATTGCCGATGATCTGGTCGGCGAGATCGAACTTGATGCGGTAGAGCCTGCGGTTCTCCTCGACATGCGCCTCGTCGCCGTAAGCAACGGTCGCGACATGCTGCAACGGGACCGGCACCTGCGGCGCCGCGATGTTGCGCAATTCGAGGAACATGCCGATGAGTTTTTTGTCGCCGGCGGCGAAGCCGACGCGCAGGCCCGGCAGGTTCGAGCGCTTGGACAGCGACTGGAACGCGACCACGCGGGTGAAATCAGGGCCAGCGCATTCGAGCGCGCTGCCGGGCGCTTCGCGGGTGTAGATCTCCGAATAGCACTCGTCGCTGAGGATCACGAAGCCGTAGCGGTCGGCGAGCTGCTTCAGGCGAATGAAATAATCGCGCGAGGCCACCGATCCCTGCGGGTTGGCGGGCGAGGCCAGATAGAACGCCACCGTGCGCGCCAGCGTCGCCTCGTCGATGGCGTCGAGATCGGGCAGGAAGCCGTTCTCGGCGGTGGTCGGCAGGTAGACCGGCTCGCAAGCAGCGGCGCGGGCGCCGGCGCCATAGACCGGATAGAACGGGTTCGGCATCAGGATCGCGGGCTTGCCGGGACGCGGGCCGACATAGCGCGCAGCCGCGATGGCGGCGAGGAACAGCCCCTCTCGGCTGCCATTGAGGACGAGAATCTCGCTCTCGGGATTGAGCGGTCGCGGCAGCTTGAAACGCGACGACAGCCAGGCGCCCGCGGCCAAGCGGAACGGGTCGGTGCCCTTGTTCGCGGGGTAACGGCCGAAATCGGCGATGTGCTTGGCCAGTACCGGGCCGACGAAATCAGGCACCGGATGCTGCGGCTCGCCGACGGCAAGCGAAATCAAAGGCTTGCCGGGCTGATGCGGTGCCAGCAGCTCGTTCAGCCGGACGAAGGGAGAGCGTTCGCTATCGGAGCTTCCACTGTCCTGCGGCGCACGGGATGAAGCGGTCATAGCCATTCTGGACGCCAGCACTCTTGGAACAGCCGGTCGCAGCACGGCGCCGACGGGAAGCGGTTCAGTTCACCATAGATAGGGCGAGGTTAAGACGCGATTAACCATCGGTCGCCGCCTCGGTCCAGAGCAGGAATAATGAGGCCACGGGCGGCTCTCGGAGCTGGTCATGCCATTGCGAGGGGGTGGACGTCTTGGCGATGTCATGGCCGGGCCTGTCCCGGCCACCCACGGCCTTTCCGACGGCGTCCAAGAACGTGGATGCCGGGACAAGCCCGGGCATGACGGCTTATGACGGCTTTGGCGGATAGGCGCCCTAATGCCCCGGCAGCTTCTCGAATGTCGCCATGCCCGCGGGGATCGCGTGGAAGTCCTGCTTGTCGCAGGTGTAGATCGCCATCTGCGGATGGAACTGCGCAGGTTCGTCCAGCGTGCCGACCTTCAGGATCGCCGCCGGCAGGCCGGGAACCTTGGTCACCAGATGGGTCCCGCATTGAGCGCAGAATTCGCGCGTGACGGCGCGTTCGAGGTCCTTGCGCGCGAATTGCTTGGGTTGCCCGGTGATGTAGCTGAAGCCAGCCGCCGGCATCGCGATGAAGGTGTTGGGCGCGCCGCCCGAGATGTACTGGCACTCGCGGCAATGACACTGCGCCTGCATCATCGGGTCGCCCTCGGCGACATAGCGCACTTCGCCGCAATAGCATCCGCCTTCCAAACGCATGACGACCTCCCGATTGTTGTTTCTTGTGGTCGATATTTCTGCGCGGGCGGTGTGGAATGGCAATCTTTTTCTTTCGCCTGGACGGACCAAGACAGACCTCCTGCAGCCGGTTCGTGCATCTATCTCTTGGCAAGTCCGCAGCCGTTGAATCCCCGGCCGCGCCAGCACCCGCTGCTCATGCACTCGGCTTCCAGCCGTGGACAAGCGGTTGAAGCGCAATCCGCGCGGCCACCCATACCGACGCATGCCGTGGCGCACCTGCTTCGCATGAACGAACAGCTCATGCCGCTTCCGGTCTGCCGCGGTTGCCCTGCTCCGGCCTGATCTGGCGGCAGCACGGCCGTCTTGTCCTCGCGCTTGGGCGCCCGCTTCGAATCAGGTTGGCCCGGACTTGCAGCGGGGCTCTGTGTCGTCAGCTTGGAGAGTTCCATCCGACACGGTCGGCTGGTATCGGTGCGGACGCCGGCGCCGGTGGTTCCTTTCAGCTCGAGTGCGAGCTTGTACTGATAGGGCGCGCCGGCTGTGCGGCGCAGCGGATCCTTCTCGCCAATCAGCCCGTTGACGGTGACAGTCGCGCTGCCATCCGCTTCGATCTTCCCGTCATAGATTGTGGCACCGGGCTTGCCCTCTTCCCCGGAGAGAGTGTGCAGCACGCCATCCTTGACGCGCAGGGCATACTGGAAATAGGCCTCGGGAAATGGGGGCTTGTTCTCGCAAGTCTCCTTCGCGATCCAGGTTCCATCGAATGCGGTTACGCGCTTGGCGGTGTCTGATGGTTTCGCCAAGGTCTCGACGCGCGATTTCGCCAGATCTGCGAACGCGCAGGCCGGGAAGCGTGCGAGGTGATCCTTGAATGCCGCGAGCGTTCCCAGCGCTTCCGCGCTACGCCAATGGTCTCCGGCCTCCGCGCAGGGATCGACCTGAGGCGTCGCAGGCGACAACGCCGCCGTCTCGGGCTTGCCGTTCAGGTAGAACTCGCCGAAGAACGACAGCGACAGCTCCGGTACTTGCGAGCCTTTGGAGCGCTGGTAGACGCCGGCGCTGATCGTCTGAAATACCGTGTTGACGTTGCCCTTGTCGCCGATGTGCTCCAGGAACGCGCTGGTGTAGGGGCTGTTGCGGCCGCTGCCGTCGTCGGCGGTCCGGCCGGCCTGTGTCGCGTAGGAAATGATGGTGCCCTCGGGACTTTCCATCTTGGCAAGGCCGCGTGAGACGGTGACGCCACGGCCCTGTCCGACGTTTCGCCGCAACTCGTCGGCAAATGGATTGTCGCGGCAGGCGTCGAGCACGAGGATGCGCAGGTTCTTGGCCTGCTGCAGATCCGCCAGGATCTCGTCGGCGCGCACCAGACGGCGCAGATCGACCTCGTCGCGAACGACGGCATCGACAGGCACCAGATAGTTGACGCCGGCGAACTGGAGCGCGTGCCCACTGTAATAGAACAGGGCGACATCGGCGCCGCGGGCCTCACGCGCGAAGCGAAGAATGGTGTCCTGCATGGCGGACTGGTCGAGGTCGGTCGTGACAACAGGATCGAACCCCGATCGCTTGAGGGCCGCGCCGACATCGGCCGCATCGTTGGTCGGATTGGCGAGCGGGGGAACGTTTCGGTAAGCGCCGTTGCCAATCACCAGCGCGATGCGCTTGTCCGCGCGGGCATCGAGGCTCGACAAAGCGAGCAACAGGAAACACCAGACTAGGCAATAGGGCAGACGCATGAAATCCTGCTCCAAACGGGGAGCATGATATTCAGCAAGCTCGCAGCAATGCAATTTAACTTATGACGGCCCAGCGGCACGGGACCAAAAAGAAAGGGGCTCCAACTTGCGCTGGAGCCCCTCAACGGTCGGGACATTGCCGGGTATGTGCCCCAAACCGTAGTTGTGAGCGCGACCTCCGAGGAGGCCGCGCCCGGGAGGAGACTTACATGTTGTAGGCGCGCTCTGTGTGCTCGGTGATGTCGAGGCCTTCACGCTCGCTCTCGACATTGGCGCGGAGGCCAACGATCACATCGACGACCTTGTAGAGAATCGCCGAACCGATGCCCGACCACACCAGCGTGGTGCCGACGCCCCAGACCTGGGAGATCATCTGCGCCGCGAAGTCGTAATCGGCAACCTTCGGCGGGATCGCGGTGTAGTCGATGATGCCCGCACCACCCAGCGCCGGATTGACGAGGATGCCGGTGCCGAGGGCGCCGATGATGCCGCCGACGCAGTGCACGCCGAACACATCGAGGGAGTCGTCGTAGCCGAGCGCGTTCTTCACGACGGTGCAGAAGAACAGGCAGACCACGCCGACCACGAGGCCGAGGACGATCGCACCCATCACGCCGGAGAAGCCGGCGGCAGGCGTGACGGCCACGAGGCCCGCGACAGCGCCGGAGATGACGCCGAGCACCGACGGGTGACCCTTGATGATCCACTCCGCGAACATCCACGACAGCGCGGCGGCTGCGGTGGCGACGAAGGAGTTGGTCATGGCGAGGGCTGCGCCGCCGTTGGCTTCGAGGTTGGAGCCGGCGTTGAAGCCGAACCAGCCGACCCAGAGCAGCGAGGCGCCGATCATCGACATCGTCAGCGAGTGCGGAGCCATCAGCTCCTTGCCGTAGCCGACGCGCTTGCCGATCAGCAGGGCGCCGACGAGGCCTGCGATGCCGGCGTTGATGTGCACCACGGTGCCGCCCGCAAAGTCGATCGCGCCCTTCTTGAAGATCCAGCCTGCGTCGGCGTTGATCTCATCGAGCTTGGCCTGCGCTGCGGTCTTCGCCGCGCCATCAGCCGCAGCAGCCAGAGCCTTGGCTGCGTCCTGGATCATGTCCGGGCCGGGCCAGTACCAGACCATGTGCGCGATCGGGAAGTAGATCAGCGTGACCCAGAGCGGGACGAAGAGCGCGAGCGCCGCGAACTTCATGCGTTCGGCGAAGGCGCCGACGATGAGGGCGGGCGTGATCGCCGCGAAGGTCATCTGGAAGCACATATAGATGAGCTCCGAGATGTTGGCGTCGACCGAGAAGGTCGCGGCCTTCGAGTCGGTGGTGACGCCCATCATGAAGGCCTTGGAGAAGCCGCCGATGAAGTCGGAACCGCCGGTGAAGGTGAGGCTGTAGCCGTACACGGCCCAGATCACGGTGACGACGCAGACGGTGTAGAACACCTGCATCAGGACGGAGAGCATGTTCTTGGAACGGACGAGGCCGCCGTAGAACAGCGCGAGGCCGGGGATCGTCATCAACAGCACGAGCACTGTCGATGTCAGCATCCAGGCGTTGTCTCCCTTGTTGACCGTTGGCTCGGCGTAGGCTGCGGTCGCAGCGAACAGGCCGACTGCGAGAGCCGCCAATCCCGCGCCATAGGGACGCTTAAACGTCATTTCATTTACTCCTGATTGAATTTTGATTGAGCGCGAAATCAAAGGGCCGCAGCATCGGCCTCGCCGGTGCGGATGCGAACCGCATGGTCGAGATTGATGACGAAGATCTTGCCGTCGCCGATCTGTCCGGTTTTCGCGGCGGTCGTGATGGCGTCGATGGTCTTGTCGACCTGGTCGGAGGCGACAGCGACCTCGATCTTGATCTTGGGCAGGAAGCTCACGGCATATTCGGCGCCGCGATAGATTTCCGTATGGCCCTTCTGGCGGCCATATCCCTTGACTTCCGTCACCGTGAGACCGTGAACGCCGATGGCGGTCAGGGCGTCACGGACTTCTTCCAGCTTGAATGGCTTAATAATCGCCATAACAATTTTCATGGGTCCTATCCCCGCTTGGGCCCGGTCCGGACGTGGCCGGGCGCTTCTCGACTGGTTCGCCACGAGGGAGAAAGTTCACTACGCGGGCACAGCCAGGACCCTTAGAATCAAATGCCGTGCCAGATCGGGCGTGTTGCCTAACGGACTATGAAAACGGGTGTTTTCGCGTTTGACGCGTAGTGCCGTGCAGTGCGCCATTACGCCGCGCTCAATACCTGACCATGCCTGATTAAAATACAGGCACGACAGGCTGTCGACACATTGGTGCTCACACGTAGGGCAGCAGAAAGGTATTTCCGTAAGGCGCGCGCCTATTGCAGGGCTTGTCGTGCCGCGAAATATCGGGCCCGTCGCACTTGTGCTCACGGAATGCGCGCAACCGGCCAACCTGCTTGAGCGGGCGAGGCTTGCCGGACGGGTCCCCGGCAGGGACCGTCAGGCGGCGCTGCGTTCCGCGAAGACCCGGTCGATCAGGCCCCAGTCGACCGCCTGCTGCGCGGTCATGAAATGGTCGCGGTCCAAGGTCCGTTCCACGTCCGGTTCGGGGCGCCCGCAATGCTGGGCATAGAGCCGGATGATGCGCCGCTTGGTTTCCTGCATTTCGGTGGCGTGGATCAGGATGTCGGACGCCTGGCCCTGAAAGCCGCCGAGCGGCTGATGCACGTGAAGGCTCGCATTGGGCAGGGCGGCGCGGTGACCGGGCTCGCCGGCCATCAGCAGAAACGAGCCCATCGAGCGCGCGGTGCCCATGCACAGCGTATGCACCGGCGCCTTGATGAATTGCATGGTGTCGTACATCGCAAGGCCGCTGGTGACCACGCCGCCATAGGAATTGATGTAGAGATTGATCGGCTTGTTCGGATTCTCCGCCTCCAGAAACAGGAGCTGCGCGCAGACCAGTCCGGACATCGCATCATTGACCTCGCCATTGAGGAAGATGATGCGCTCGCGCAACAGGCGCGAATAGATGTCGAAGGATCGCTCGCCGCGGGCGGATTGTTCGACGACCATAGGGACGAGCTGAAGCATGTCGCGCATCGGCGACCTCCATTTTCTGCGGGTGATGAAGTGGTGTTGGTGTCAGGCGGCCGCGCGCATCAGGCAGCCATTGCTGTTGGCCGGCTGCGGCAGCTTCATACGGATCTCGCAGGCTTGCTGGATGATGCGAAAGCGGGTGCCGCCATCCTCGTTCGGCTCGATCCGGAAGATGACATGGCTTTCGCGAAACGGCGGTTCGGAATCGCGCAGCCGGTAGCGCACCTCCTGGCCCGGGATCGCTGATTCCGGCTCGGCGCCCGCAAGATCGCAATCCGGCAACCAGCGCTCGCGCAAAGCCGGAATGGTCACCGCGCGCCAGACCTTGGCCGGCGGCGCATCGAATTCATATTCGAGCACCAGGTCTGTTTTGAGCGCCAAGTCTGCGTCGGAGGGATCAGGCTTCACGGCGTCGCTCATTGATCCATCTCCTTCAAGAGATCGGCGAGGGCATCCATGCGTTTCGGCCAATAGGCGCGGTAGCGCGCAAGCCAGGCCCCGATCGCGGAGATTCCTTCGGGATCGACTTCGTAATTCACAAAGCGGCCCTGCCGCTGTTCGCGCACCAGGCCCGCGCCGCGCAGCACCGCGAGATGCTGCGACATCGCCGGTTGGCTGATCTCCAATCCGTCGCGCAAGGCGCTGGCATTCAGGCTTCCGCCGGCAAGCTTCTCAAAGACCTTGCGGCGGGTCGGGTCGGCCAGCGCTTTGAAGATGTCGGCTTCGATCATGGCGACACATAAGCATACGCTTATGTGTTGCGCAAGCCCAATTACTGCAGCGCCTCGCCGTGCTGCGAAATATCCAGCCCCTCGAGTTCGTGCTCGCGGGAGACCCGCAACGGCACGAACAGACCGACCAGCTTGAGCAGGACGAAGCTCATGCCTGCCGACCAGACGAAGGTGACGGCGACCCCGTAGAGCTGGATAAGAAGCTGCTGCGGATGGCCTTCGAGCAGGCCGGCGGTGCCGCCGATCGCGCTCGTTGCGAACACGCCGGCCAGCAGGGTCCCGGTCATCCCGCCGATGCCGTGGACGCCGAACACGTCGAGCGAATCGTCATAGTCGAAGCGGTGCTTCAGCCAGGTGCAGGCCCAGTAGCAGACGAGGCCTGCGATCACGCCGATGACGATGCCGTGCCAGGGCGCCACGAATCCCGAGGCCGGCGTGATGGTGCCGAGGCCGGCCACCGCGCCGGAGATCATGCCGAGCACGGACGGCTTGCGCCGCGTCGACCATTCGATCGCGCCCCAGGTCAGCGCGCCGGAGCAGGCTGCGAGATGGGTCGCGATGATCGCCATCACCGCGCGAGAATTGGCTGCGCCCGCCGAGCCGCCGTTGAAGCCGAACCAGCCGACCCACAACAGGCCGGTGCCCATCACCGCGAGCGACAGATCGAATGGCGAGAGATTTTCCGTGCCGTAGCCATGACGGCGTCCCATCACCTTCGCCGCGACGAGGCCGGCGGTGCCGGCCGACAGATGCACCACGAGGCCGCCGGCGAAATCCAGCACGCCCATTCCGGCGAGGAAGCCGCCGCCCCACACCCAATGCGCGAGTGGAATGTAGACGAAGATGAACCAGGCCACGGAAAAGAGGAGATAAGCGGAGAACCGCATCCGGTCGGCCACCGCGCCCGCGACCAGCGCCACCGTGATGATCGCAAACGTCATCTGGTACAGCATGAACAGCGCTTCCGGGATCGTCTTCGCCGCCGGGTTGACGCTGTCCATGGTCATACCGGAGAGAAACCAGCGGTCGAGCGTGCCGATCCACGGGCCGTCGCCGACGAAGCACAACGAATAGCCGAACGCGACCCAGAGAATGGAGATGATCGTCACTGCGGCGAGGCTCTGCGCCATGGTGGCGAGGACGTTCTTCTTGCGCACCATGCCGGAATAGAACAGCGCGAGCCCCGGGATCGTCATCATCAGCACCAGCGCGGTGGCGACGATCATCCAGGCGGTGTCGGCAGTGTTGATCTCGGAGCCCGCGGCACGCGCCGGCGAAGCCATGATCGACCCAAGCCCGATCGGCGCGGCGATAGCAGCCGCGCGGCGCAACAATCCCGCCATGTCGTTTCCCCCAGCTATTGATTGTGTCGCACGCCGTGGCGCCGTTGCCCGGTGCGATCGAAGAAGAGCGTTGTCGAGCGAAGCGGTTACCGGTTCGCGAAAAGAAAACGCGTCAAAGCAAAAATCTAGAGCGCGTCGCTGTCGGTCTCGCCGGTGCGAATGCGGGTCGCGTGATCGATCGGCGTGACGAAGATCTTGCCGTCGCCGATCTGGCCGGTGCGCGCGGTCGCGGTGATGACCGCGACGGCCTTCTCGGCGATATCGGAGGCAACCGCGATCTCGATCCGCAGCTTCGGCAGGAAATTCACGACATATTCGGCGCCGCGATAGATCTCGGTGTGGCCCTTTTGGCGGCCATAGCCCTTCACTTCGGTCACGGTCATGCCGTGGACGCCGATCGCCGTCAGGGCCTGACGGACCTCATCGAGCTTGAAGGGTTTGATGATCGCGACGACGAGTTTCATGGTCAGGCCTATTCCCCGGGATGCGCCGCGCCGTATGTCCCCGGCGCAGCGTCAATCTGGCATCTTTCCGGGCAAATGGCATAAAAAACTTGCAGATTGAAGCGGAAAATCGTTGGGCCATGTGAACGGCCGCCTCTGTACAGGGCAGCCGTTCATCCTCCACAATGCGTTTTTGGCATGGATGCGATGAACCCAAGCGTCGCGGCCGGTACAAAACTATGTTCGAGGGGGACGCTTCATGGCGAGTTGGTTCTACGCATCCGAGGGCAAGCAGCAGGGGCCCTATCCGGAAGGGCAATTCCGTGACCTCGTCGCCCAGGGAGTCGTGCGTCCGGATACGCTGGTGTGGTCGGACGGCATGGCCGGCTGGCAGAAGGCGGCCGAAATCCCCGGCCTGATCGGCGGGGGCGGTGCGCCCCCGATGATGCCGGCTGGCGGCCCGCCGATGATGGGCTCCGGGGGCTACGGCGGCGGTGGCGCCGGAGGATCGCTGGCGGTCGATTTCGGCATCCTCGAGTTCACCTGGCGCAGCATCGTGATGCTGATCGGCATGTGCTTCATCATCCCGGTGCCGTGGGTGTTCGTCTGGTACACGAAATGGATCGTGTCCTGCGTGAAGGTCCCCGGGCGGCCCAATCTCAGCTTCACCGGCAATGCGATGGCGCTGGTGCCCTGGTATTTCGGCTTCATCGTTCTGGCGGTCGTGATCGGCTACATCGGCGTTCCCTTGCTGAGCAATTTGCTGTTCATCGCCCAGCTCGTTCTGTACTGGCTCCTGATCAAATGGATGGTCGCGAATCTCGCCTCCAATGGGCAGCCGCTCGGCCTGAGCTTCACCGGCACGGTTTGGGCCTATGTCGGCTGGAGCCTGCTGTTCGCGATTTCCATCATCACCATCATCGGCTGGGCCTGGGTCGCCGCGGCTCAGATGCGCTGGTTCTGCCGCAGCATCGAAGGCACGCGGCGCGAGATCGTGTTCAACGGCAGCGGTCTCGGGATTCTCTGGCGGGGCATCGTGGCCGCATTCCTGTGCGGCTTCATCATTCCGATCCCGTGGGTCTATCGCTGGATCATGAACTGGTTCGCGTCGGAGACGGTTCTGGCTCCGCGGGGATCGCTCCGGGCCTGACCTCGAAAGGCACAAGCGCGATCGATCGTGCTTGTGCCTCTTAGGCTCTCCGTTCGCGCACCGAGCCTTCCTGCGCGACGGAGGCCACCAGCGTGCCGTCAGGCTTGAAGATCGAGCCGCGGGTCAAGCCGCGGCCGCTTCGCGCGCTCGGCGAATCCTGTGCGTAGAGCAGCCATTCGTCGGCGCGGAACGGGCGGTGAAACCACATCGCGTGGTCGAGGCTCGCGGGCATCATGCGCTTGTCGAACAGGGTGCGGCCGTAGCGCGCCATAATCGCATCGAGCAGCGAGAAGTCCGACGCATAGGCCAGCGCGCACATGTGCAGCGCCGGATCGTCCGGCAGCGTTGCCGCGGTCTTGATCCAGACATGGATGCGGCCGTCCTCGATCCTCTCACCGAAATAACGGCCGAGCTCGACCGGGCGCAGCTCGATCGGACGGTCGGATTCATAATAGCGGCGGATGAACTCCGGCATCTCCTTGAACATCGGCTGCTTCGCGACTTCCTCCGCCGTCAGCTTTTCCGGCGGCGGCACGTCGGGCATCTTGTCCTGATGATCGAACGCGCTCTCTTCCTCCGCGTGGAACGACACCATGATCGAGAAGATCGCGTTGCCATGCTGGATCGCGGTGACGCGTCGCGTCGAGTAGCTCTTGCCGTCGCGCAGGCGCTCGACCTGATAGATGATCGGGATCTGCGGATCGCCCGGCAGGATGAAATAGCAATGCAGCGAATGCGGCAGCCTGCCCTCGACGGTGCGGCACGCTGCAACCATCGCCTGTCCGATCACCTGGCCGCCGAACACCCGCTGCCAGCTGGTCTTCGGACTGTTGCCGCGGAACAGATTCACCTCGAGTTGTTCGAGGTCGAGGATCGAGATGAGGTCGATCAGGCTCTTGGACATGGATTTCAGCTTTCGCCTTGCCGCCCCGGGGTTCGCTGCTCCGGATCGACACAATGGGGGCTATCCGCCCTTGTTTCACCGCACTGTTTCGCCCACCTCAAGTCTGCTAGCAAGGCCAGGATTTAGCCGGGAATTGGGTATGTCGGTACAGGGTAGCATTGTCATCGGTGGCGGCGCGTTTGCGGGCCTGGCGCTGGCCCTGGCGCTGCGCCAGGGGCTCGGCCCCGAGATCCCCGTCATCGTCGCCGACCCCGCGCTCTCCACACGTCCGAGCCGGGACCCGCGCGCGACCGCGATCGTGGCCGCCTGCCGCCGCCTGTTCGAGGCGATCGGCGCCTGGGACGACGTCAGGGGCGAGGCGCAGCCGATCCTCGACATGATTGTCACCGATTCCAAGCTGGAAGACGCCACCCGTCCGGCGTTCCTCAACTTTGCCGGCGACGTCGCGCCGGGTGAGCCCTTCGCGCATATGGTCGAGAACCGCCGCCTCATTGATGCGCTGGTGGTGCGCGCCGAGGCCGAGGGCATCGATCTCCGCGCGACCACAGTGTCGTCTTACGACGCGCGGGCCGAAGGTATCGACGTGACGCTCGGTGATGGCAGCGTGATTGCAGCGAGCCTCCTGGTTGCGGCCGACGGTGCGAAGTCGAAACTGCGCGAGCGCGCCGGCATCGCCACCCACGGCTGGGAATATGATCAATCCGGCATCGTCGTCACTGTCGGCCATGAGCGCGATCACGAAGGCCGCGCCGAAGAGCATTTTCTGCCGGCGGGTCCGTTTGCTATCCTGCCGCTTTCGGGCAAGCGCTCCTCGCTGGTATGGACCGAGCGCCGCAGCGAAGCCGCGCGTATCGTTGCGTTGAGCGATGGGGAATTTCACGGCGAGCTCGAGCAGCGCTTCGGCCTGCATCTCGGCGAGGTGAAGGCGCTCGACAAGCCGCGCGCGTTTCCGCTGTCCTATTTCGTCGCACGCTCCTTCATTGCCCAGCGCCTCGCGCTGGTCGGCGATTCCGCCCACGTCATCCACCCAATCGCGGGCCAGGGTCTCAACATGGGGCTGAAGGACGTCGCCGCGCTGGCCGAGGTCGTGGTCGATGCCGCGCGGCTCGGCATGGATATCGGCGGCGTCGACGTGCTCGAACGTTATCAGCGCTGGCGCCGCTTCGACACCATGGCCATGGGCGTTGCCACCAACTCGCTGAACTTCCTGTTCTCCAACCAGTCCACCTTGCTGCGCACCGTCCGCGACATCGGCCTCGGCCTCGTCGATCGCGCCCCGCCGCTGAAGAATCTTTTTATCCGCCAAGCCGCGGGTTTGACCGGTGAGATACCGCGGCTGTTGAAGGGCGAGGCGCTGTAGGATTTTCGGTAGCCCGGATGGAGCGCAGCGTATTCCGGGGCCGCTGCGTCATACGAGGAACCCCGGATTTCGCTGCGCTCCATCCGGGCTACAAGTCTCTCATCGGGCCACAAGTCCCTCAATCGATCTTGCGGGCCTCTTCCGGCAGCATGATCGGGATGCCATCGCGGATCGGATAGGCGAGCTTGGCGCTGCGCGAAATCAGCTCCTGCTTTGCAGCATCGAACTCCAGCGGACCCTTGGTCAGCGGGCAGACCAGAATCTCCAGCAATTTGGGATCGACGCTGGCTTCGGGGCGTTCGGTGGGCGCGTTCATGGGGGTCTCCGACGGTCGGTTGCCTCTAGCATAAAAAATCGTAGCAGCCCATCGCGTCGCCTCAAGCGGCAACCATCCGCAGAATCTCGTCGAGCAGGCCCTCAAGCCGCGCGGCCGGCGCTGGCGGGCCCGACAGGGCGAAGCCGAGAAACGTCCAGTACAGGATTTGCGCGCGGGCTCGCGCTGTCGCCGCCTCGAACCCGCGCTTCCTCAGCAGCTCCTCGATATAGTCGAGCCTGCGCCGGTCGATGGCACGCACCGCCGTTTGTGCCGCCGCATCGAAGGCCGTCCAGTTCCGCACCGCGCGCTCGAGGTCGAGCCGCGCGCCAAAAGTCCTGCGCAGCAGCGCTTTCAGCGGCTCGTCGCTGTCCGCCTCGACATCGGCGATGATCTGCTCGGCCGCGATCTCGCGCCAGCGCTTCAAGAGAGCAGCATGGAATGCGCCGAGATCGGCGAAATGCCAATAGAAGCTGCCGCGCGAGACCCCCATGGCTTTTGCCAGCGGATCGGCCTTCAGCGCGGTGAAGCCGTCTCGCGCGAGCGCCTTCAGTCCCTGTTTGATCCAGTCGTCGGCGGTCAGCTGTTCGGCCATGTCGGGTTCCGGATGCAAACATACACTAGTGTATTGACAGCCGGCAGGCCAGCGCCTATCCCACCATACATAACTGTATGGACCATATTTGCAGGGAGCTTTGACGATGCGTGATCTCTTGCTCCAGTGCGCCGGGGTCTTGACCATTGCCGTGGCCCTCATTCATGGCATTCTCGGCGAGACCAAGGTCTTTGCCCGCGCCCGCATCGAGCCGGAGCGGCTCCGCACCCTGATCCGCCTGGTCTGGCAGGCCTCGACCGTCGCCTGGATCGGCGGCGGTGTGCTCCTGATCGCGGCGCCCTGGATGCAATCGGAGCCAGCGCGTCACTGGATCGTCGTCACCATGGCCGGTGTGTTCGGCTTCTCCGCTCTCGCCAACGCATGGGCCACAAGCGGCCGGCATTTTGGATGGATGGCGCTCACCGCCGTCGTCGTCATGGCGGTTGCTGGCTACTGAGCTTGCGCGTCGGGATCAGCCTGCTGTCAAACCGTGAGACGTAAGGCCGCAGTGTCGTCTCAAATGCGCGCTGCATACGGAGAGCGCTGAACTTTTTCGGATCGTTAGAATAACTCTAAAGCGAACTGGCCGCGAACCGCATTGACTTCATCATGTGCTTTGCTTCCTTCGGTCCCGCTTCGCCTGCCGGCGCAGCGCCCACGACAGAAGAGGAGACGTTCGTGAAGGTTATTCGTGTTGTTGCCGTTGCATTGACGATCGGGATTGGCATGGGATCGGCAGCCTTGGCCGATGGTTTCAAGGACTGCACCAAGCTCGACAAGGCGTCGTGGAAGCCGGCGAGCGACGCCGAAGCCAAGGCCAAGGCGCTCGGCTACGAGGTGCGGCGCTCCAAGATCGAAGGCTCGTGCTACGAGGTCTACGGCGTCAAGGAAGGCAAGCTTTACGAGCTGTTCTACAGCCCAGAAGATCTCAGCCTGAAGCACACGATTGCGAAGTAGACCGCGCGAAGTGTCTGCGCAATGCTACGCCTGAGGGTGGTCCTCGCTTGATCGAAGAAACGGTGCCGCACGCTCGCGGGGGGTCCGACCGGACCCCCGCGGATCGAACCGCCGCGCGGACAGTCGCGGTCTGGGACCTCCCGCTGCGGCTCTGGCACTGGGCGCTCGCGGCTTGCGTTCTGGCCGCGTGGTTCACGCCGACCGTCTATGACCGACTTCACCGCATCGTCGGTTATGCCGTACTCGGCCTTCTTGCGTTCCGTCTGGTCTGGGGTTTTTGGGGAAGCCGCTATTCGCGCTTTCGCATGGTCGGCGTCAGGCTTCGGGCCGCGCCGGGTTATCTCTGGAATCTGCGCCGCGGCATCACCGGCCGCTATATCGGTCTCAATCCAGCCGGCACGTTGATGCTGGTGGCGCTGCTGGTCTCGCTGGCGGTCTCGACGATCACGGGCGCGATGTCGGTGACCGTGACCTTTTTCGGTGTCTGGTGGGTCGAGGACACTCACCATTATTCATCCGACGCGGTCATCGTCCTGATCGTGCTGCACGTCTTGGGCGTGCTGATGATGGGGCGTCTTCAGCGCGAGAATCTGATCAGCGCGATGATCACTGGACGTAAGCGCATCCGTCATCACCTCTAGAGCACTATTGGTTCTGATTGTGTCAGAACCGAAGCTTCGGTTCGGCGCGTCTCCTCCCCCGCCAATCGGTGTCGCCTTCCTCCGCTCCAGGCCTCGCTGCCGGTTCCAGAGTGCTCTCGGTTGGCTCTACGACCGGTGGCGCGCATTGTCCTGCGCGGGCGCCCGCCAGATTTCAAATTGCACTGACCACGTTAAGCAACCAATAAGCATGCAATCACGCGTTGCACAAAATTAACGCGAAGGCGGATTAGCACGGACACTATCGGCAATATCCACGATGGAGCGGCTGGGATGTTTCGGGTTTTCGCTTGCCTTGCCGTCGAGCACGATTGGCGGCTTGTCCTGCTCGCCGGTCTGGTCTGCTTGCTCGCGAGTAGCGTCGCGGTCAGTATCTTTCATCGTGCGATCGTGGCGCCCGCAAGAACGCGGTTGATCTGGATCGGGATTGCCGGCGCTGCCATCGGATATGGGATCTGGGCAACGCATTTCGTCGCGATGCTCGCCTACGAACCCGGCGTTACGACCGGTTACGGCATCGTACTGACGGCGCTTTCGCTTGCTACGGCAATGCTGTTGACGTCGGGCGGCTTCGGCATTGCGGCCGGCTATTCCGGCCGGTGGCGCGCCGCGGCAGGCGGTGTCGTCATTGGCGGCGGCATCGCCAGCATGCACTATCTCGGAATGTGGGCACTTGAAGTGCCGGGCCGCGTCACCTGGTCGCTGGATCTGGTGTTTGCCTCGGTCATTCTGGGCATGTGCCTCGGCTGTGCCGCCCTCGTTGTTGCAGTCAGGTACAAGAACTCCTGGGGCGCACTGTTGGCGGCAGTCCTGCTGACCCTTGCTATCGTCTCGCATCACTTCACGGCGATGGGTGCCGTGCAGATCGTTCCAGATCCGACGCGTTCAACCGACAGTCTGTCGCTTTCGCCGACTTTCCTCGCTCTCGCCATCGCCGGCGTGGCACTATCTGTACTTGGGATGAGCCTGATCGGCGTACTCGCCGACCGCCGCCTGGCAAGTAGAACCAGCAAATTCGAGGAGATCATCAGCCAGCTTTCGATCGCCCGGCAGCAGCTCGAAGGCTCGCAGAGAGAGTTGCAGGATCAGACGCTCAGGCTGGACACCGCGATCAACCACATGGTTGAGGGCCTTTGCATGTTTGACGCCAAGAAGCGGCTTGTCGTCTGCAACGAGCGCTACGCCCGACTCTATCGGCTGCCGCCGGAACTGCTGCGGACGGGGACGTCGCACACCGACATCATCAGGCATCGCATCGTGAACGGAATCCTCAAGGGCGATCTCAGCGAGGGGGCTGCCGAGCAATTCATCTCGAAGCTGGCCGCGCTGCCGTTCGATGCGGTCTCAAGCAGGATCGACGAGTTTGCCGACGGTCGGTTGATCTGCGTGACGCGGCAGCCAATGGCCGGTGGCGGATGGGTTGCCACACATCTCGATGTGACCGAGCAGCGCCGGTCTGAGGCCAAAATCACTCATATGGCGCAACATGACGCGTTGACCGATCTGCCCAACCGCGTGCTGCTCAGGGAGCGGATGGAGCATGCCATCGCAGTTACTCGCAACGGTGGCGTCGACTTGGCCGTGCTCATGCTCGACCTCGACCGCTTCAAGGAAGTCAACGACACGCTTGGACATCCGGCGGGGGATTCCCTGCTCCGCGCCGTCGCCGCGCGCCTGCGCGAATGCACCACCGAAACCGCGTTGATCGCTCGACTGGGCGGCGACGAGTTCGCAGTGATCGATTACGTCACCAATCCAGCCGTGGAGGCTGCCGGCCTGGCCGAGAGCATCGGAAGGGCGCTTTGCGAGCCCTTCGATCTCGGCGATCACCGGGTCACGGTCGGCACCAGCATCGGAATCGCCATCGCGCCGCGCGATGGCAGCGATTCCGACGTGATCATGAAGAGCGCGGATCTCGCCCTCTACTCCGCCAAAAGTGGCGGACGTGGCGCATACCGCTTCTTCGAGCCGGAACTCGACGAGCTCATGCACGCGCGACGCAACCTGGAGCACGATATGCGGGATGCCCTTGCCGATCGTCAGTTCGAGCTCCACTATCAGCCGTTCGTCAGCGCCGCTACCGGCGAGACCCGCGGCTTCGAGGCCCTGCTCCGCTGGCATCACCCACAGCGAGGACTGGTCACGCCGAGCGAATTCATCCCGCTTGCGGAGGAGACAGGCCTTATCGTGCCGCTGGGAGAATGGGTCTTGCGGACCGCCTGTGCGGAAGCCGCCAATTGGCCTGCGCATGTCAGGATCGCTATCAACCTATCTCCCGCTCAATTCAGGAGCAAGGAACTCGTTGCTGTCATTGTCGGCGCGCTGGCGAGTTCGGGAGTGGCGCCACACAGGCTCGAGCTCGAGGTCACCGAGACGGTGATCATGCACGATAGCGAGGCTGCTTTCGCGGTGCTCGGACAATTGCGCGAGCTTGGCGTGCGAGTTGCCCTGGACGATTTCGGCACCGGCTATTCGTCTCTGAGCTTTCTGCAGAGATTCCCGTTCGACAAAATCAAGATCGACCGCAGTTTCGTCAGCGAACTATCCAGCCCGAGCGCAGAGGCGCACCATCTTGCGCGGGCAGTGGTTCGTTTTGCTGTCAGCCTCGGCAAGATAACGACCGCCGAAGGCGTCGAAACGAAAGAGCAGCTGGACATCCTCCGTGAGGAAGGCTGCGTCGAAACACAAGGCTACTATTTCAGCCGGCCGATGCCTGCATCCAGCATCACCAGCATGCTGCGGCGAGGTGCCGAAGCGGCCTACCACGCTGCATGAGCATTCCTACCCTCACTGCAGCGGCGGATCGCCGCTGGTGCGCTTCTTCGCGAGGTCCATCTCGGTCACCGCGATCAAAATTTCGGCGCGGGTCTTCAGGTCGGGCGCTTCCAGCATCGCCTGCTTCTCGGCCACGCCATAGGGCGACATCATCGCCAGCGCGTTGACGAGTGCTTCGTTGGGAGCGGTCTCGACGCCCTCCCAGTCAACCTTGAGGTTGTTGGCCTTCAGAAAGTCCGCCAGCACCGTCAGCAGTGCTTCGCGATCGACCTCCTCCTCGCCCATGCGCGGCGTGAAGTCGTCGACGAAGGCAAAGAAATCCACCTTGCACTGCCGGTAGGCGGTGAGAACCTCAAGCTCCTCGACGACCTTGAAGCGCGAGACACCGGTGAGCTCGAGGATGTAGCGGCCGTCGCCGGATTCCGCGAGCTGGGTGATGCGGCCGACACAGCCGACACGGAACAGCGCCGGCTTGTCGGAATTCTTGGGCGAATGCGCGATGTCGGGCTGGATCATGCCGATCAAGCGATGGCCGTCGCGAAAGGCATCGTCGATCATCGCGAGGTAGCGCGGCTCGAAGATGTTGAGCGGCATCTGCCCGCGCGGCAGCAGCAGCGCGCCCGGCAGCGGAAACACCGGAAGGATCTCCGGAAGGTCGGCCGGCCCGCGATATTCGATGTTGATCGGCATCTGCCGGGTCCCCTGGCCTTGCCAGCGCGCGTCAGGAAAACAGGATGATCGACAAGCGCTTGCGTCCCTCGACGGTTGCATCGTCCGTGCCGCCCCAGGCCTCGAAGAACTGTACCAGCTGCTTGCGGGCGCCGTCGTCGTTCCATTTGCGGTCGCGCTTGACGATCGCGAGCAGCTGCTCGGTGGCCGCTGCCCGGTTGCCTTGCGCGTTGAGCGCGATCGCGAGGTCGAATCGGGCCTGATGATCGAGCGGGTTTGCGGCGACTTTCTGTTCCAGCTCGGCGACGGGCCCGAGCTGTTCCGCCTGCTCGGCCAGATCGATCGCGGTCTGCACGGCTTTCACAGCCGGGTCGTTGCGCTTGGATTCCGGGACCATGGCGAGCGTCTGCTTGGCCTGCTCCATCGCGCCGGAGACGGCGTAGCATTTCGCGAGCCCGGCGAGGGCCGCAATGTTGGTCGATTCGAGCTGCAACACCTCCGCGTAGATCTGGGCGGCCGCGGCGGCATCGCCCTCTGCGAGCACGGCCTCGGCTTCCTGGAGGATCTCCGCGATATTCGGCTCACCCGGCGCGGTCACGCCCTTGGTCAGCTTCTCGATGAAGGCGTTGAGCTGGCTCTCCGGGACCGCACCCATGAAGCCGTCGGCCGGCTGGCCGTTGACGAAGGCGATCACCGCCGGAATCGACTGGATGCCCATCTGGCCCGGGATCGCCGGGTGCTGGTCGATGTTCATCTTGACCAGCTTGACCTTGCCCTTGGCGGCCTTGACCGCTTTTTCCAGCAAGGGCGTGAGCTGCTTGCAGGGGCCACACCACTCCGCCCAGAAGTCGATCAGCACCGGCTGGCGCTTCGATTCCTCGATGACGTCCTTCACGAAGGTCTGGGTAGTCGTGTCCTTGATCAGATCGGCGGCAGCCGGGCCCGCTGCTCCGTTACCCTGGTCGATGATCGTCACGGGATCCCCTCGTCTGATGTCTGGAATTGGCGGGTCTTTAGCACGTCGCCAATTCATATGCTTCGCTGTTGGCCCTAAATTGGGCCGGGACGGCCGAATTTCAATCCGTGTGGGCCGATTCGCCGGTTCCGGAGCCTTTTTTGGGGCATTTGGCCGCGTTCGGGTCCATATCGGGCCTCCGATTGCGCATCTATGCCGCCGGTAGCTGTTGCATTCCCCTCCCGCTTTTGGCATACGACAGCCGTTGCCGGCGCAGTCATGCGACCGACACAGGATGCGGGTGTAGCTCAGTGGTAGAGCACGACCTTGCCAAGGTCGGGGTCGAGGGTTCGAGCCCCTTCGCCCGCTCCAATTTTCTCCCAAAGCATCCAGTGAGCCGGATGGGCACGTGGTTTTCCACGCCTCTGGCGGCCGTTTGGGTCTCGAATGACAATTCTGGTCACAGGCAGCGCGGGCCATCTCGGCGAGGGTCTTCTCCGCACGCTCCGCGGGCGCGATTCGTCTGTGCGTGGGATCGACCTGAAGCCATCGCCCTTCACCGATGCCGTGGGCTCGATCGTCGATTCCGACTTCGTCCGGGCCCAGATGGACGGCGTCACCGCGGTGATCCACACCGCGACCCTGCACAAGCCGCATGTGGCGACCCACAGCAAGCAAGACTTTGTCGACACCAACGTCACCGGCACGCTCAACCTGCTTGAAGCGGCCGTGGCCGCCGGCGTGCGCAGTTTTGTCTTCACCAGTACCACCAGCGCGTTTGGCTCGCAGCTTCGCCCCGAGGCGGGCCAAGCCGCGGTGTGGGTCACCGAGGACCTGCCGCCGATTCCGAAGAACATCTACGGCACGACCAAGCTGATGGCCGAAAATCTCTGCGAGCTGTTCTGTCGCGAGCGCGGCCTGCCTGTCGTGGTCTTGAGGACCTCGCGCTTCTTCCTGGAAGACGATGACGATCCGGCGATGCGGTCGGCTTACGCGCCGGAGAATGCGCAGGCCAACGAGCTGCTCTATCGCCGGCTGGATATCGCGGACGCGGTGAGCGCCCATCTGCTCGCCGCCGAGCGCGCGCCGGACATCGGGTTTGCCCGCTACATCCTGTCGGCCACGAGCCCGTTCGAGCAGCGCCATCTCGCCGCACTGGCGCGCGACGCGGCCGGTGTGGTGCACGAGCTCTGTCCGGATTGTGCGGAGCTCTATGCGGCGCGAGACTGGCGGCTGTTCCCCGCGATTGACCGCGTCTATGTCAACGAGCGCGCGCGGCACGAACTCGGCTGGCGGCCCGAATTCGACTTTGCGCATGTCCTGAAATGCCTTCGCGATGACCGCGATTTTCGCAGCACGCTGGCGCGCGATGTCGGGTCGAAAGGCTATCATGAGACGATTTTCGACGATGGTCCTTACCCCGTCGCCCCGTAGCCGCCACCTTTGCTAATTCGCTCGATTCGTCAGATGTCTACCCGGAGTCACCGGCAGCAAGATGGCCGGAGCCGTTCTACTTTGCATGGGGTTGTTTTCGCGTTTTTTTGTTCCAGACCTCCTGCTGCCTGCAAATTAGCCGCGCATGATCTCGATTCTGCGCTGCAGCGAGAGCGTTGTCGTCGCGGCATTCGCGATCATTGCCTTTCCGTCTCAATTTTTACTGAGCGCTATCGCAGCGCACGCGGCGCGCTTCTCACCGCTCGCAGATGTGCTAACCTTCTGCGTCTGTCCTCTCGACAGAGTCCGAACTTCGCCTCTCGATAGCAAATTAAAATAAATGTGCAGCCCTGATGGCTGCCTTAGGGGAGTGACGCGATGAAATTCCATCGATCCGTCTTTCAATCCGTCCTGGCGCTTGCAGCGGTTGCCCTTCTCGCGGGGACAAGCGTCGGTCACGCGCAGCAGCAGGACAAGAACAAGCCGCTGAAGAAATACGAATCCGGCACCAAGGAGTTCTGGACCCATCCGCCGGACGACTGGTTTCTCGGCGACGAGACCGAGGCGCAGAAGGGCCTGGCGCCGCCGTCGGGTCCGCCCACCGGCGCGTCCGACGCCGAGCTCGCCAATATCGTCAAGAAGGTCAAGCTGCCGCCGGGCTTCAAGATGGAGGTCTACGCCTCCGGCGTGCTGGCCGCGCGGCAGATGGCCTGGGGTGACAAGGGCACGCTGTTCGTCGGCTCATTCGGCCTCGGCAACGTCTATGCGATTAAGGACAACAACGGAAAGAAAGAGGTCAAGACGATCCTCAAGGGCCTGAACATGCCCACGGGTCTGGCCGTCAAGGACGGTGCCCTCTACGTCATCGCGGTCGACAAGCTGATCCGCTACGACGACATCGAAAACAAGCTCGACAATCCCGGCGAGGGCAAGGTCGTCTATGACGACATGCCGTCCTATGCCGCGCATGGCTGGAAATACATCGCGGTCGACAAGGAAGGCTGGTTCTACATTCCGTTCGGACCGCCCTTCAACATCGGCATTCCCCCGACCAGCGTGTCGCAGATCCGCCGGGTCGATCCCAAGACCGGCAATGCGGAAATCTATGCGCTCGGCGTTCGCAACTCGGTCGGGGGCGACGTCGATCCGCGCACCGGCAAGTTCTGGTTCACCGAGAATGCCCGCGACTGGATCAGCGACGATCTGCCCTCAGACAAGCTGAACATGATCAGCAAGATCGGCGAGCACTTCGGTTATCCCTACTGTCACCAGGGTGATCTGCCGGATACCAAGTTCGCGATGGGCCACAAATGCTCCGAGTTCACGCCGCCCGTGCTGAACCTCGGCGCTCACGTCGCTCCGCTGGGCATGAAGTTCTATACCGGCGACCAATTCCCGGCCGAGTACAAGAACAACATCTTGATCGCCGAGCACGGCTCCTGGAATCGTCACAAGTACCAGGGCGGCCGCATCATGCGCGTGATCGTCGGTCCCGACGGCAAGAACGCCAAGCAGGAGGTGTTCGCCTCCGGCTGGATCGAGGGCGACCAAGGCTATCTCGGCCGTCCCGACGACATCATTCTCGCCAAGGACGGCTCGATCCTGGTCGCCGACGACTGGGCCGGCGCGATCTACCGCATCAGCTACAGCAAGAAGTAGCGTAAGACGACGCGAGGCTGCGGTGCCGAGAGGGCGCCGCAGCCTTTCTCATTTCAATTTCGCACGCTGTCGTTTCCGATCGCGCACCGCTTGCGCGCAAGTCCGGAACCCTTGGCCACGAACGCGGGTTATCGAATTCTCAGATGCGTCATTGCGCATCATAGCTCGCGCTTCTTCGCCCCGGAATGACGCGTTCGATAGATCGGAATTCCAATCATGCGCCGGCAGTTCATCTCGCACGCAATCAGCGCGGTCGCGCTCCTCGCGCTCGGTTCTCTCCCCACGAGCGCCGCCGACAATGCCGCGATCAAGGAGAAGGCCGCCGTCTGCGCCGGCTGTCACGGCGAGAACGGCATCTCGCAGACCGAGAACATTCCTTCGCTCGCGGGCCAGCCCGATCAATTTCTGCAATGGCAGCTCGTGTTTTTCCGCGCCGGCTCGCGCAAGAACGACCAGATGCAACCCATCGCCGAGGAAATCACCAACGAGGACGTCCGCAATCTCGGCGCCTATTTCGCCGCGCTGACGCCGCCCACAGCGGCGGAGGACAAGGATCCGGACCTGTCGAAAAAGGGCGCCCAAGTTGCCGCCGGCCGCCGCTGCGCCTCATGTCATACGGATAGCTTTGCCGGCACCAAGGCCGTCGCGCGGCTGGCGGGCCAGCGCGAGGAATACCTGGTCAAGGCGCTGCACGACTACAAGAGCAGCCAGCGCGTCGGCGGCGGTGGCGCTGCGATGGCCGATGTCGCCTATCACATGAGCGATGAGGAAATCACCGCCGTCTCGCACTATCTCGCGTATTTCAAATAGCGGAAGCTGCGGCTACCCCACCCGCTGCTTCTCATACGCTTTCAAATGCGTGTAGGCGATGCGCAGCTTCGGCACCGGCACCTTGGCGGCATCGGCGCGAGCGATGAGGTCGCCGATGACGTGATCGGCCTCGACCGGCAGGCCCGCCTTGACGCCGCGGAACATCGAGGCCGTCATCGGTGAACCCTCGGTGGTGAGGTTGCCCTTCACGCGCTCGAAGAACGGCCCGCCCGGCGTGTAGCCCGACGCGGTGGCGATCGCGCTGGTCTCGTCCAGCATGCCGAGCAGGAAATCCCTGCCGCCGGGAGCGGCGAGAATATTGCCGACGGAGGTGCGCATCAGGCTGGTGGACGCGGCCAGCGAGGACAGGAACACCCACTTTTCCCACATGTCTTGCATGATGTTCTGGCTGGCGGTGGCCCCAGCGATGCCGCTCTTGAAGGCCTCGTCGATCGCCTTGACGCGATCCGACAGCTCGCCGTCGCGCTCGCCGTAATTGATCGACTGCATCGGCTGGAGCTGCACCACCTCGCGCTTCTCGTTGAGCGTCGCGGCGATGGCGCAGAGGCCACCGAGCACGCGCTCCTTGCCGAACTTGTCGTCGAGGATATCGAGATGCTTCATGCCGTTGAGCATCGGGATGATCGCCGTATTGGGCCCGACTGCTGCCGCGAACGACTTGATGGCGTCGTCGAGGTCGAAGGCCTTGCAGCTCAGCAGCACGACGTCGAACTTGTCCTTGAGCGCGTCGGCCTGAATGGTCGGCGGATTTTTCAAGGTCACGTCGCCGTTCGGGCTTTTGATGACGAGGCCGGCGCTCGCGAGCTCGCTGGCGCGCCGCGGCCGGACCAGGAAGGTGACGTCGCGGCCGGCCTGCAACAGCCTGCCACCAAAATAGCCGCCGATGGCGCCAGCGCCGACCACGAGGATACGCATGGGATTGTCCTTGTTGTTGGTTCTTTTTCGTCGTCTTGGCGAAAGCCAGGACCCATTACCCCGACTGCCTCTTGTCGGACAAGTCGGAGCCCCCGCCTATCGCCAAACGCGATCCGGTGGTTATGGGTCCTGGCTTTCGCCAAGATGACGTCGAGGACATTGTTCGGTTTCCCTGCTTCGAGAAAATCACTTCCCCGACACCATCTCCTCGACCTCGCGCAACTGCTCCTTGCCGAAGAACATCTCGTTGCCGACGAAGAAGGTCGGCGAGCCGAACGCGCCCCGCGCGACAGCTTCCTCGGTGTTCTTGATCAGTCTGCCCTTCACCTCCGGTTCCCCGGCGCGAGCGAACAGCTTTTGCGCGTCGAGGCCGGAGGACGCCAGCGCCTTCGCGGCGATTTCCGGATCGTCCATTTTCTTCGGCTCGCCCCACATGTGATGGAAGGCGGCTTCGACATATGCTTCGAACACGCCCTCGAGCTGCGCCGCGATCGCTGCGCGCATCAGGTTCAGCGTGTTGACGGGGAAGAACGGATTCATGACATAGGGCTGCACCTGGAAGCGCTTGACGAAGCGCTCGGTCTCGACCGCGTGGAATTCGCGCTTGTTGTTGATGCCGGCAAGCGTCTCGGCGGGGGACTTGTTGTTGGTCGATTTGAAGATGCCGCCGAGCAGGATCGGCACATATTCGAATTTGACGCCGATGCGCTGCTCGATGGCGGGGATCGCGAGATGGCTGAGATAGGCGTTCGGACTGCCGAAATCGAACAGGAATTGCGGGGCTGTGCGGGTCAAAATCATGCTCCCTGACGTCGCTTTTTTCGCATTGTGGCGCAGCGCGCGCTGCGGGTCTACCGTTTAATGACGGTCATAATCTCTTGATGATTTGGTCAGGTCAGGCGCCGGATCGTCCGCTTGCGCCACACCAGAAGGTAATAGCCCATCTGCAAAAGGAACATGGCGCAGAACACGATCGGATAGGCGGCCCACACACCCTGAAGGCCAATCGTGCGGCTCAGGATCACTGCGGATGGCAGCTCGATCGCCATAATGGCGAAGACCGCGAGCAGCATTGGCGTCAGTGCCACGCCGGCAGCGCGCATCGCGCCGGAAAATACCGTCGCCAGGCCGAACGGCACCGAGCTCCACAGTGCGATGTTGAGCAAGCTCTTCGCCAGCTCGAGCACGGTGTCATCAGTGATGAAGATGCCGAGCACGGCGCGCGGCGCGAGATAGATCAGCGCCACCAGTCCGCCCGTCAGGACGATGTTGAACGCAAGTCCGGTGCGCACGATGCCGTCGAGCCCCGCTCTGTCGCCGCGGCCGACCGCTTGGGCGCCGAGGATGGAGACTGCTATCGAAATCGACATCGCCGTGAACTGCGTGTAGCCCATCACCTGGTTGACCGCGCCATAGGCTGCGGTGGCGTTCGAGCCGAAGCCGTTGACGAGGCCGAGCAGCACCAGCTCGGCGATCGCCATCACCACCATGCCGATCGCGCTCGGCAGTCCAATGCCGAGGATCTGTCCCAGCACCACACGATTGAGCCGCAGATGGCGCAGCAGTGCAGCGTCCGGTGCCAAGGCATGTTTTCTCCGCAGCAGATAGGCCGCCAGCGCGACCAGCGTCAGCGCGTTGGCGATCGCTGCCGCCCAGGCCGGGCTGGTGATGCCGGCCGCCGGCAATCCGAACGACCCGCGGATCAGCATCGGCGTCAGGATCAAGCCGATCGCGGTCGACAAGGCCAGCGCCAGCAAAGGCGTCAGCGCGTCACCGACGCCGCGGATCATCGCCGTCATCAGCAGGAAGACGAAGCCGAGCGGCATGGTGAGCAGCATGATGCGGGCATAGGCGCTAGCCTGGTCGAGAATGTCTGCGGGCGTTGCGAGCATCATCATCAATTGCCGGCTGAAGATGCCGCCGATCAGTGCAATTGCAATCGAGAGCAGCAGGCCGATTGCGAGCGTCGTGCCGACGATGAGCTTGATCCGGCCCTGCTCGCCCGCACCATAGGCCTGGCCGATCAGCACCGTGGCGCCGGTGCTCAGCCCCATGACGAAGGCGAAAAGGAAGAACATCACCGGAAAGAACACCGAGACCGATGCAAGCGCGTCGATCCCGATCATCTGGCCGAGATAGACGTTGCTGACGGTGCCGAACAGTGATTGCAGCGCGTTGCTCAGCATCAACGGCGCGAGGAAGCGCAGAAAACTTTTCCAGAGCGGCTTGGCTGCGGACATGGATTGGCCTTTCAGGGCCTGCGAAACCGTCGCCACGCGCAATGCGCGTGGCCTGGCCGTCGATGGGGTTGTGAGAAGGCGCGCACCTAAGCGCGGTCGCTGTAGGCGAGCTTGACAATGTGGTCGCGGATGTCGGCGGGCCAATCTGCGATCAGTCCGGTGAAACGCCGCCGATCATCCGCAAACAGCGCGCGCGATGCTTCCTCGAACTGCGGCAGATTGCCGGCCATGGTCGACATGAAGTGATAGGCCGCATCGCGCGCCTGCCGCTCGCGGTCCTTGTCGCCGCTGGCACGCCGCGCCTCTTCGACAAGTTTCCGTAGTGCGACCGAGGCGCCGCCTGCTTGCGCGCTGAGCCACTCCCAGTGCCGCGGCAGCAGCGTCACCTCGCGCGCGACCACGCCGAGCTTCGGCCGGCCGCGACCGCGCGGCTCGCTCGGCGATGCGGTGTCCTCAACCGGGGGCGGCACAAGCTTCGCCAGCCGCGCCAGCACCTCCCGGTCTCCGCCGCGCAGATCGAAGTCGATCGATCTGCCCGTGGCGTCCTCGAAGATGATGATGGGCTCGTCCGGCCGCTCCGTCATCCTCTTGATGACCAGCGCGACCTCTCCTGCTGGCCCGGAGACCAGACGGCGATGCCCTTGGAAAGCGGTGAAAGTCTTCTGCATTGGAATCATTGCCATATTGGTCGCGATGGCAGCTTTAATACCCGGGTAAATTGCTAACGTCAATATACCCGGGTTAAAATACTCGACCGGATGGCTCGACATTGCGTTCCCGGGCTGGCACGAACGCGCGGCCGATCGAACCATGCCTAGCCCCGGGGACCACGCGATGCTGACCGTTCATCACCTCAACAATTCCCGCTCGCAGCGCGTGCTGTGGCTGCTCGAAGAGTTGGGCGTGCCTTACGAGATCGTGCGCTATCAGCGCCAGCCGGACATGCGCGCGCCGAAGGAGCTCCGCGCCATCCATCCACTCGGCAAGTCGCCCGTTATCACGGACAACGGCAACACCATCGCCGAATCCGGCGCGATCATCGAATATCTCATCGCCACCTATGGCAACGGCCGGCTGGTCCCGCCGCCGAACACGCCGGAGCGGCTGCGCTTCACCTACTGGCTGCACTATGCGGAAGGCTCGGCGATGCAGCCGCTGCTGCTCAAGCTGCTGTTCACGCTGATGCCGAAGCGCGCGCCGGCGTTGCTCCGCCCGCTGGTGCGCAAGGTCTCGAACCAGGCGCTTACTGCGCTGGTCAATCCGCAGCTGAAGCAGCACATGGACTATTGGGAAGGCGAGCTCGGCAAGAGCGAGTGGTTCGCCGGCAACGAGTTCACCGCCGCCGACATTCAGATGAGCTTTCCGCTTGAGGCAGCCCAGGCGCGCGGCGGGCTGGAGCTCGGCCATCCCAACGCGATGGCGTTCCTGGAGCGCATTCATGCACGGCCGGCGTACAGCCGCGCCCTCGAAAAGGGCGGGCCGTATCAGGTCGGTCGATAGTTAGCTTTCATCAGTCCGCGTGCAGCACGCGCCCGCGCGTCTCCGGGAGCGCGAAGGCGGCGATGAAGAACAGCGCGTAAGCCACCACCGCGAAGATGGCGATCGCATTCGCAAGCGACGTCGTCGCCGATAGCGCTCCGACCAGGAACGGAAACAGCGCGCCGATGCCGCGGCCGAAATTGTAGCAAAAGCCCTGGCCCGAGCCGCGCAGTCGCGTTGGATAAAGCTCGGTCAGGAACGCGCCGACGCCGGAGAAATAGCCCGAGGCGAAAAAGCCGAGCGGGAAGCCGAGCACCCACAGGACCTCGTTGGTGAGCGGCAGCTGCGTGTAGAGCAGCACAACCGCTATCGCGCCGATCGAGAAGGTCAGAAAGAGATTGCGCCGTCCGATCCGGTCGGCGAGCCACGCGCCGGTGAGATAGCCGATGAAGGAGCCGATGATCAGCGTCGAGAGATAGCCGGTCGAGCCGACGATCGACAGATGCCGCTCCTTGGTCAAGAACTGCGGCACCCAGAAGGTGACGGCGTAATAACCGCCCTGGCAGCCCGTGGCCATCAGCGACGCCAGGATCGTGGTCTTCAGGATCGGGCCCGAGAAAATCTCCCAGAGCGCCGGGCGATTGCCGCTCGCGGCCTGCTTGGCGCGGGCCTCAGCCGCGATCTCCGGCTCGGTCACCGAGCGGCGGATGTAGAACACCAGCAGCGCGGGCAACGCGCCGATCACGAACATCCAGCGCCACGCTGTCTCCGCCGGCAAAGCCGAGAACAGGATCGCCTGCGACAGCACCGCGAGGCCCCAGCCGACGGCCCAGCCCGACTGCACCGAGCCGACTGCACGCCCGCGATATTGCGGCCGGATCGCTTCACCCATCAGCACGGCGCCCGCCGCCCACTCCCCGCCGAAGCCGAGGCCCAGCACCGCGCGTGCGATCAGGAGCTGTTCGAAATTCTGCACGACCGCGCAGACCAGCGAGAAGAACGAGAACCAGATGATGGTGATCTGGAGCGTTCTGACCCGGCCGATATGGTCGGAGAGATAGCCGCCGAGCCAGCCGCCGATCGCGGAGGCCAGCAGCGTCACGGTGCCGGCGAGCCCGGCCGACCCCGCATCGACCTTCCACAGCGCGATGATGGTGCCGATCACCAGCGGATAGATCATGAAGTCCATGCCGTCGAGCGCCCAGCCTGCGGCGCACGCCCAGAACGTCCGCCGCTCCGGCGCGTTCATGTCGCGATAGAAGGCAAGAAGGCTGGTGTCCTCGATCTCGGCGCGTTCGATGCGCTGGTTCGGATCAACGGTGGTCATGCGCGATTCCCGACAGTGTTTTCTTTGGCAGTTTCTCTGGCCTGGCGGTGGTAGCACGCGCGGGGGCGCGCGCAAGCCGGCCGCCGGCCTTCGCGCCATGCAAGTACAGAGTTACTGCCCCGCTGCTTCCGCGCCCCGGGTGCGTGGATCGGGCGCGCCGAGCGGCCCGTTGGCGGTCACCGCGATCGAATTCGCCGATGTCTGCCCCATCGGCGTGACGATGAGATGATCCATCGCCTTCAGCTCGAGCAGCACATCATCGGGAAAGCCGCTCTCGACCCGGACCTCGTCGGGCAACCATTGGTGATGCAGCCGCGGCGCGGCCACGGCAGCCGCGACGTCCATCTTGTAATCGAGGACGTTGACGATCACCTGGAGCACGGCCGAGATGATGCGGCTGCCGCCCGGCGAGCCCGTCACCAGCACCGGCTTGCCGCCCTTCAGGACGATGGTCGGCGACATCGAGGACAGCGGCCGCTTGCCCGGCCCGGGCAAATTGGCCTCGAAGCCGACGAGGCCGTAGGCATTGGAAGCGCCGACCGCTGCGGTGAAATCGTCGAGCTCGTTGTTGAGCAGCACGCCGGTGCCGTCGGCGACGAGGCCGACGCCGTAGCTGAAGTTCAGCGTATAGGTGTTGCTGACCGCGTTGCCGCTGCCGTCGACGACGGAAAAATGCGTGGTGTTGCTGCCCTCATGCGGTGAGGTCGCAGTGGAAACGAGCTGTTCCGACGGCGTGGCGCGATCCGCGGAGATGGTTGCCCGCAGCTTGGCCGCATAGTCCTTGCCGGTGAGCGTCCCGATCGGCGCGTTGACGAAGGCGGGATCGCCGAGATAGCGCGCCCGGTCCGCATAGGCGCGCTTCATGGCCTCGATCAACAGATGCAGCGAGGCCGGCGATCCCTGCTTCAGATCGGCGAGCTGAAAACCTTCGAGAATATTGAGCGTCTCCACCAGCACCACGCCGCCCGACGACGGCAGCGGCATCGACACGATGTCATAGCCGCGATAGGTGCCGCGCACCGGCGCGCGGATCACCGCTTGATAGGATTTCAAATCCGCTGGCGTCATGATGCCGCCCGCATCAGTCACGGCCTTGGCGAGTTTTTCCGCGACCGGCCCTTCATAAAAACCGCGCGGGCCCTGTACGGCGACAGTCGACAGCGTTTCGGCGAGATCGCTCTGCACCAGCCTGTCGCCTTGGCTGAGCGGCGTGCCATCAGGCCGCGAGAATATCCGGGCCGAGGAGGGCCAGCGCACCAGCCGCTTGTGCCAGCCCGGCAGCGTGTCGGCAATGTCGTCGCCGACGAGGAAGCCGTCGCGGGCGAGCACGATCGCGGGCTCGAGCAGTTGCGCCAGCGTGAACCGGCCCGAGCCACATTTTTCCAGGGCGAGCGCAAGACCCGCGACGGTGCCGGGCACGCCGACGCCGAGCGCAGAATCCCGCGACTTCGCCGCATCGGGCTTGCCGTCGGCGCCGAGGAAAATCTGCGGCGTGGTCGCAGCCGGCGCGGTCTCGCGATAATCGATCGTGATGTCTTCGTTGCGCTCGGTGGAATGAATCACCATGAAGCCGCCGCCGCCGATATTGCCGGCCCGCGGATAGGTCACGGCCATCGCAAAGCCGGTCGCGACCGCGGCATCGACGGCATTGCCGCCGCGCCGCAGGATATCGGCGCCGACCTGCGCGGAGATTTTCTCCTGCGCTACTACCATGCCGTGTTCGGCGGGAACGGCGTGCACGGTGTCGAGCGCGGGCGGCACATAGGCCCGCCGCGCATCCTGCGCGGTCGCGGTCGGAAGTCCGAACGCCAGAGTGGCAAGGAAGGCGAAAAATGTCCGCCGTGTCGAAAAAGACGACATCATCAAACTTCCGCAATGGCCATGGGCAGTTCACATGCAGCGCTGCAATGCTATACGGTTTGCCCCGACAGAGGCAAAACTGTTCGTGATGAGGATTATGGAGTGACGACGATCGCCCGGGATGCGCGGATCGCCGGCGCGCAGCGGACCTATCCGCCGCGCAGCGCCGTCGTCAGCTGGATCTTCTTCGACTGGGCCGCGCAGCCTTATTTTACGCTGATCACGACCTTCGTGTTCGCGCCCTATTTCGCCACCGGCATTGCGCCGAATCCCGCCACCGGGCAATCGTTGTGGGGCTTTGCGATGGCTGCCGCGGGCCTCGCGATTGCCTTGATGTCGCCGGTGCTGGGGGCTATCGCCGATGCGTCGGGCCGCAGGAAGCCGTGGATCGCCGGATTCGGCGCAGTGCTGGTGCTGGCATCCTGCACGCTGTGGATCGGCAAGCCCGGCGATCCCTCGATCATTCCGCCGCTGCTCACCGCGGTCGCGCTCGCCAGCGTTGGCGCGGAATTCGCCACTCTCTTCAACAATGCGATGATGCCGACGCTGGTGCCGCCGGAGCGCATCGGGCGGCTCTCCGGCACCGGCTGGGCGACGGGGTATGTCGGCGGCATCGTCAGCCTGATCATCGTGCTCGGCCTGCTCGCCGCGAACCCCGAGACCGGTCGCACGCTGCTCGGTCTCACGCCTCTGTTCGGGCTCGATCCCGTCAGTCATCAGGGCGACCGCGCCGCCGGACCGTTGACCGGGCTTTGGTTCATCGTTTTCGTGACGCCGATGTTCCTGTTCACGCCGGACTATCCGGCGAAGCGTCCGGTGCGCGAGGCGCTGCACGAGGGGCTGTCGGAGCTGAAGCAATCGATCAAGGGGCTGCCGCAGCAGAAATCGCTTGCGGCGTTTCTACTCGCCAACATGATCTACACCGACGGTCTGGTGTCGCTGTTTGCCTTCGGCGGCATCTATGCCGCGGGTACGTTCGGCTGGCACACGATCCAGATCGGCACGTTTGGCATCATGCTCGCGATCGCCGGCGCGTTTGGCGCGTGGTTTGGTGGCAAGCTGGACGATCGCTTCGGGCCGAAGCGCGTGATCGCCGGCAGCATGCTGGTCCTGCTGCTGGCGCTGGCGGCGATCCTGCTGGTCGACAAGGATTCGATCCTCTTCATCAAGGTCGCGCCGCCCGCGCCCGGCGGCGGATTGTTCGCCGCCGCGTCAGAGCGCGCTTATCTGGTGCTGGGCTGCCTGATCGGTGCGGCCGGTGGTCCGCTGCAAGCGGCCTCACGTACGCTTCTGATCCGTCTCGCACCGAAGGACCGCATCGCGCAGTATTTCGGTCTGTTCGCACTGACGGGGAAAGTGACGTCCTTCATCGGCCCGCTGCTGATCGGCGTGATCACCGCGGTGACGGCGAGCCAGAAGGCCGGCATGGCCGTGCTGGTGGTGTTCTTCGTCGCGGGTCTGGCGCTGTTGATGCGGGTGCGGGAAAATTAGCGTCGTCCCGGCCTAGTGCGCAATTGCGCACGGGGACCGGGACCCATACCGCGTGATTGCTCGTTGCCGCGACACGGCCAGTACCGCACACCAAACTACTTCCTGGGCTATGGGTCCCGACCTTCGCCGGGACGACCCGTCGAGAGTTTAGTACACGACAGATCTAGTGCCTGAAGTGCCGCGTGCCGGTGAACACCATGGCGATGCCATGCTCGTCGGCGGCCTTGATCACTTCGTCGTCGCGCATGGAGCCGCCGGGCTGCACCACGGCGGTGGCGCCGGCCTCGATGCAGGCGAGCATGCCGTCGGCGAACGGGAAGAACGCATCCGACGCCACCACCGAGCCCTTGGTGAGCGGTTCGGCGAGCTTCAGCTCGGCGGCCGCATCCTGAGCCTTGCGTGCCGCGATCCGCGCTGAATCGACCCGGCTCATCTGGCCGGCGCCGATGCCGACGGTCGCGAGATCCTTGGCGTAGATGATGGTGTTGGACTTGACGTGTTTTGCGACACGGAAAGCAAACTTCAGGTCGCGCATCTCGGCATCAGTGGGCGCGCGCTTCGTGACAACCTTGAAGGTCATGTCGTCGACGACGGCGTTGTCGCGGCTCTGCACGAGGAGACCGCCCGCCACCGTCTTGGCGGTGAGGCCCGGCGCGCGCGGGTCGGGCAGGCTGCCGGCGAGCAGAAGCCGAAGGTTCTTGCGCGCGCCGATGATGGCGATCGCTTCCTCGCTAGCGTCAGGCGCGATGATCACCTCGGTGAAGATTTTCGTGATCTCGCGCGCGGTGTCAGCATCGAGTGCGCGGTTCATCGCGATGATGCCGCCGAACGCCGAGGTGGAATCGCAGGCCAGCGCCTTGCTGTAGGCGCCGACGAGGTCGGAGCCCTCCGCGACGCCGCAGGGATTGGCATGCTTGACGATGACGCAGGCTGCGGTGCGCTTGGCGTCGAACTCGCCGATGCATTCATAGGCCGCATCCGTGTCGTTGATGTTGTTGTAGGAGAGCTCCTTGCCCTGGAGCTGCCGCGCGGTCGAGACGCCCGGCCGCTTGTCGGGCGTCGCATAGAACGCCGCGGTCTGGTGCGGATTCTCGCCATAGCGCAGTGACTGGATCAGCCGGCCGCCGAAGGCACGGAAATCGGGCGCGTCGATCTCGAGCTGGCGATTGAACCAGTTCGAGATCGCGGCGTCATAGGCGGCAGTGCGCGCGTAAGCCTTGGCGGCAAGGCGCCGGCGCAACTTCAGCGTGGTTGCACCGCTGTTGGCGGCGAGCTCATCGAGCACGGCCTGATAGTCCTGCGCCTCGACCACGACGGCGACGTCGTCATGATTCTTCGCGGCGGCGCGGATCATCGCGGGGCCGCCGATGTCGATGTTCTCGATGCAATCCTCGAAGCCCGCGCCTTTGTCGACGGTCGCCTCGAACGGATAGAGATTGACGACGAGGAGATCGATCGGCGCGATCCCATGCGCCGTCATCGCATCCGCATGGTCCTTGTTGTCGCGGATCGCGAGCAGACCGCCGTGCACCTTCGGATGCAGCGTCTTCACGCGGCCATCCATCATCTCGGGGAAGCCGGTCAGCTCGGACACGTCCTTCACCTCGAGGCCGGCCGCGGCGATCGCCTTCGCGGTGCCGCCGGTCGAGATCAGCTCGACATCGTGCGCGGCAAGCGCCTTTGCGAAGTCGATCAGGCCGGTCTTGTCGGAAACGGAGAGAAGTGCGCGGGTGACGCGGCGGGGATGGTCAGTCATGAGCAAGATCCTCTGTCTGAAGGAGTAATGCCCAGGCGCGCGGCAGCTGTGTCCCGCGCTTCCCGATGGTGCTCCATCCAAGGTCGCCAGTCGCGCGAGCGAGGGCTCGATAGCAGTTTTCGGTCGCTATCACAACGACCAGATGGTGCCGAATCGCATGCGTCTACAGCGGAAGTTCCGGCTCCCGCCGTGCATTTCTGCGGGCATTCGTGACCGCCGGCGAGGCGGTGGAGCGCACAAAACTCCAGCGGATCGAGGGCGCCTGCCGCGCGTCCTGGCGGATCACGATCTGCGCGGTGCGGCGCGGGCCGTCATTGCCGGCCAGGGATACGCTGTCCTCCAGCTCCACCTTGTCGTCGAGCGCCTCGAAGGTCCAGACGTCGCGATTCGGGAGCACCAGCATGACGCCGCGGGCGTCGGACAGCCGGCTCGCCTTCACCGCCGGGTGCAGATGGAATCGCAGCGCGAAATCGGCATCCGGACCCTTGAAGCGCCCGCCTTGCGGCGGCGACAACGTGTCCTCGCCGTCGATGCGCGCGCCGTCATTGGCGATCATCAGTACGCGGCGGTGGATCGCGCCGAATTTTGTCAGGTAACCGTCATGCGACGTCGTGAGCAGGGTGCCGTTCTGCACGATTTCGCGATAGCTCTCAACCTCGACGGGGCCGCTGGTGACCGGAGCGCCGTGCAAGAGCCGCTTCATAGCCGACATCTCCACGAACTGGCATGACGAGGTGTCGTGATAGGTCAGCGTCGAATGCGCTGCCGTGCCGCGTGCGAACGGCCGCCAATTGTCGCGGCCCGTGGCCGGCATGCCGCAATTGGTGACGATGCGGCTGATGCCGGAGGAGAGTTCGAACGACAGGCAGCCGGCATGGGCGTCGTGGCTGACGCTGGCCGCCGGCGGCGGGCCCGTGTCGATGATCAAAGTGGTCTGGCCGGCATCGAGGCGCTGGAAACCGGTATGCGGCATGTTCGACATCGGCGCGCCGTGGGTGTCGTCATAGGCAAGCAGCGTCGCGAGCAGGTCCGACGGGGTCGCGCTCATGCCGTTGAACAGCGCGAAATTGCCGTCGCCGTGGCGGAAGAAGCGCAGCATCGGCATCATGCGGTCGATCGCGTTGAGCAGCGCGGGCGGCGGCGCGATGTTGCGCGCGGCAAAGGTCTGCCGCAGCGGCAACAGGTCGATCAAGAGCTCGATCAGCGCGCCCGGGTTGCGCGAGACATGGCCGCCGTCGGGCAGGATCTGCCGCTGCAATTCATCCGAGAGCTTTTTCGAGGTGCTGCGGATGTGACTTGCCTGGTTGGCAAGGCACAACGCCGCATAGCACAGCGCGATCAGCACCTGGAGCTTCGGCACTCCGTCGGGGATGTTGACCATGGTGTAGCGCAGCAAGCGGATTTCGCGCGCCAGCGCGCGCAGATACCGACGATAGAATTTGTTGTCGGTATCGTTCAGCACCAGCGGCGCCTGCGACAGCAGGGAGATCACGCGGCGCGCCAGCACGTCGGCGCGTCGCGCGACGGGACGGCGCTTGCTGGCGGGGTTGCCGATCCAGTCCTCGATCAGCGAGCGCGCATTTGCGCGCGTCAGCGCGGTGTCGGCGGCGCGCAAATGGCGCAGCCAGCCGAAGCCGAGCAGCGCAACTTCCCAATCTTCCGACGGCGGCTCGAGATCGAAGATCGAGCGGCCGTGGCAATTGACGATCTTGCCGGCGAAGACGAAGCGGCCGGCATAGATCTCGGCGGCGCGGGTCGCATCCGCGGTGCGTAGATCATGCGGCGCGATGATCAGCCGGTCGGCGCGGCCGGGCCAAACCCGCGACAGGGCGACGGAACCGCCGCTCGCGCGCGCGAGCATGTTCCGCGCGAAGCGGTTCATCACCAGCGTCGAGATACGTCTGCGTTGAGCGACCGACACGCCTTGCCTTGATGGGGGAGAGGATTCCGACGAATCCTTATTAATCCCAAAATCGGACGGCCGACACCACCTTGAACGACGCGAATCAGTGCCGTGTTTGCAAAATCCAGTGCAAAATCAGGATTTAACGAGCCGGGCCGCGAAAAATCCGTCGAGCCCGCCGAGCTTGGGATCGGCGTTCGGCAGATGGCTGGGCAGGGTGCGCAGATCGCCCTCGGCGGTAATGATCTCGCTGAGCCCCGACACCTCGGACGCATCGATCGGAACCCGGCGAAGACCGGGCTCCGCGGTCAGCAGCGCGGCGACCGCATGCTCGCCCTCTTCAGGTTCCAGCGAACAGGTGCAATAAACTAGCGTCCCACCGGGCTTGAGTAGCGAGACCGATTTTTGCAGCAGCCGCCGCTGGAGCGCGGTCATTGCGGCGATGTCGGATTCCTGCCGGAGCCAGGATACATCGGGGTGGCGGCGGATCGTCCCGGTCGATGTGCAAGGCGCATCAATGAGGATGCCGTCGAAGCCATCGGCAGGGCCGGCCCATTCCGCGGCGTCGGCGACGACGGTCTCGGCCTGCAGCGACAACCGCGTCAGATTCTCGCGCAGCCGTGCCACCCGGGCAGGCGAGCGGTCGATGGCGGTGACGTGCGCGCCGGCCTGCGCCAGTTGCGCGGTCTTGCCGCCGGGAGCGGCGCAGAGATCGGCGATGGATTTGCCCTTGATGTCGCCGAACAGCCGGGCTGGCAACGCAGCGGCGGCGTCCTGCACCCACCATTGTCCTTCGGCGAAGCCGGGAAGCATGGTCACCGCGCCGTGCAGCACCGTGCGCACCGATCCGGTCGGTAGCACTTCGCCATGGAGCCGGCTCGCCCATTGCGCGGCGTCCGACTTCACGGTCAGATCCAGCGACGGATCATGGCTGAGCGCGAGCGCCATGTCCCTTGCGACCGTCTCGCCATAATGCGCGCTCCAGCGCGCGACCATCCAGGGCGGCAGGTCCAGCGAGTGCGCGGCAACCTCGTCCACCAGCGCCTTGCCCTCGCGGGCGCAGCGGCGCAGCACGGCGTTGACGAGGCCGGCATAGCGCGCGGCGCGCCGGTCGGATTGCACGAGGCGAACGGAGAGATCGACGGCCGCGTGATCGGGCACGTCCATCCAGAGGATCTGGGCGGCGCCGATCAACAGCGCGCTCTGCGCGCGCGGCGCGTCGGAGGGAATGCCCTTGTCGAGCAGGCGGGACAGCACATGGCCGAGCGTGCCGAGCCGGCGCAGCACGGTGGCGACCAGGCGGCGCATCAGCGCGCGGTCGCGGTCGGGGAGCGTCTTCAGTCCGGGATGGGCGCCGCTGCCGTCGAGCTGCTCGTCAAGTGTGCGGTGCTTGTGCAGCACGCCGTCGACGATGTCGGCGGCAATCCGCCGCGCCGCGAGACCGGGCACTTCGGATGGAGGAGCGAAACGTTGAGAAGGCATGCGGAAACAAGGTTCTGAGCAGCGGCAGTTCGCCGTAATGGGCGCATGCCTTGAGAAGGCGATCTCTGGCACGCGAATATGCCAAATGTAAGAATCGCTTCCGGGTTTTTCAGCCCTTTCGGAGCAATTTCAGGAATGCGTTATTGGGCGTCGCGCCGCGGGCCGTCCCGCGCTAGAAAGCCGCCTATGAGTGACCAGCCTCCCGTTCCCGACCGCAAGCAGCTTACGCCGGCCGCCCAGCGCGCGCTGGCCGAGGCCGAAGCGCGCCGTCAGGCTGCGGCAGCCCGAGCCAAGAACGACGGCGAGGCGGCGCCAAAGGAGTTGCAGGGCCCAAAAGGACCCGAACCGACCCGCTATGGCGATTGGGAGCGCAAGGGCATCGCTTCCGACTTCTGAAGCTTGTCTTTTGAGGCTCGCTTGCCGGACTGCCCGACTCAGCCCTAGCGTGCGCGGATGTCGCGTTTCGATCCAAGCCATCCATATCGGCCTTCATACAGCGGCTCGCCATTTGGTCGCCGGTTCTCAGGGCTGTTGCCGTGGATGTTCGTGGTTGGAATCGTGGTGGCCGTGGTGTTCACGTCCCGGCATGGGATGAACTGGCAGTTCCCTCACGTGACCGACGGTCAATCACGAGACGCCGAGATTGTGCTCCAGCAAGGCGGCCATCCCGATCGTCGCGAGCCGGTCGATGTCGTTCGCACCATTGACGGCGACACCTTTCTCGCACGCGTTCGTCAGCGCGACGGCCGCGATCTCATCGTGCGCGTTCGCCTGCGCGGCATCGACGCACCCGAGATGAAAGCATCCTGCCAGGAGGAACTGGACAAGGCCGAAGCCGCGGCCCGCGCATTGCGCGATCTGCTCGCACAGGGTGGCGTGACGATCACCAACCTCGGTGCCGACAAATATGGTCGCGTTCTCGCCGACGTCGCGACCAAACGCACGACCAATGTCTCGGCGGCGTTGCTCGCGGGCGGTTACGCGCGGAGCTACAATGGCGGCCATCGCGACGGCTGGTGCGCGCGGAGCTGGCGCTTCTGGTGACAAAAAGCCGCGTCGAACGACGCGGCTATTGCCGTGTCGTCCTGATGCCGGCGATCAGCGCGTCACGACCACCGTCGTGCCGACCGAGACGCGGCTGTAGAGATCGGTGATGTCGTCGTTGAGCATGCGGATGCAGCCATAGGAGACGAAGCCGCCGATCGAGCCCGGCACGTTGGTGCCGTGGATCGCGTATTCACCGCCGGACAGCGTCATCGCCGCGACGCCCATCGGATTGCGGGGCGAGCCGCCCGGGATGACGTCCGGGATGCTGGGCTTGTCGCGCTTCACCTCGGCGGGCGGCGCCCAGGCCGGATTGCGGTACTTGCCGTCGATGCGGGTGGTGCCGGCCCACTGCTTGCCGGACTTGCCGACGCCGACCGGGTAGCGCACGGCGTGGCCGCTATCGAGGACGAGATAGAGCCGACGCTCGTTGGTTTTGACCACGATGGTGCCCGGCGAATAGTCAGCCAGGTTCGTCCCCACCATTTCCGGCCGCGCCTGCGCCGCCGTCAACGTTAAGACCCCAGTCACGACGGTGGCGGCCAGCGCCACAGCAATCCTCATCGACATCGATTTTCCCCTTGCCCCGAACGGACCGTCCAAGATTACGCAAAACCGGCAATCGCCGGCTCGCCAAGTCCTTGTTAGGGGACATTCTTAACCGCGCCTGTTAACCGGATGGTTTCCACGCACGGCCGCCAAGGGCCAGCCAGCAGGGGGAACAAAGGAAATGTTCGAAACAAAGTAAATGACCTGAAAACAACACTTGGCGGGAAAGATGCCCGGGCGCCGGGGCGCGGCCTGACAAGTGCGTGAGGATGTGAACGGCCGTTGTTCGGGGGAGCGCTAACGCGGGGATGCGATCTCGTGTCCCGGACGCGGCGCAGCGCGAAGCGGTGCGACGCAGAGCCGGGATCTAGAAGGCCACAGAGTCTGCCGTTGCATCGGCCCCGACTCTGCAGCGCACCGCGAAGTGCGCGCTACGCTGCGTCCGGGGCACAGGACGATGTGGCTCAGACCGCCTTTTTGTTCTGACGGTTCTTGACGAGGTCGTCGACCACGCCGGGATCGGCCAGGGTCGAGGTGTCGCCCAGGCTGCCCGGTTCGTCCTCGGCGATCTTGCGTAGGATGCGGCGCATGATCTTGCCGGATCGGGTCTTGGGCAGGCCGGGCGAGAACTGGATCTGGTCGGGCGCAGCGATCGGGCCGATCTCCTTGCGCACCCAGGTGACGAGCTCCTTGCGTAGATCCTCGGTTGGCTCGATGCCGGCCATCAGGGTCACATATGCGTAAATGCCCTGACCCTTGATGTCGTGCGGGTAACCGACCACGGCGGCTTCCGAGACCTTCTCATGCGCCACCAGCGCGCTTTCGACTTCGGCGGTACCCATGCGGTGGCCGGAGACGTTGATGACGTCGTCGACGCGGCCGGTGATCCAGTAATAACCGTCCGCATCGCGCCGGCAGCCGTCGCCGGTGAAGTACTTGCCCTTGTAGGTCGAGAAATAAGTCTGCTCGAAGCGGGCGTGGTCGCCATAGACCGTGCGCATCTGGCCCGGCCATGACCGCGTCAGGCACAGATTGCCTGATGTCTCGCCGTCCAGCACGTTGCCGTCGGCGTCGACGATCTCAGGCACCACGCCGAAGAACGGCTGCGTCGCCGAGCCCGGCTTGAGCTTCGTGGCGCCGGGCAGCGGCGTGATCAAAATGCCGCCGGTCTCGGTCTGCCACCACGTATCGACGATCGGGCAGCGGTCGTCGCCGACGACGCGGTGATACCACTCCCAGGCTTCCGGATTGATCGGCTCGCCTACCGAGCCGAGCAGGCGCAGGCTGGCGCGCGAGGTCTTCTTCACGGGCGCGTCGCCGCTCCGCATCAGCGCGCGGATCGCGGTCGGCGCGGTGTAGAAGATGTTGACCTTGTGCTTGTCGATGACGTTCCAGAATCGCGAATTATCCGGGTAATTCGGCACGCCTTCGAACATCAGCGTGGTCGCGCCGTTGGCGAGCGGTCCGTAGAGAATGTAGCTGTGGCCGGTGACCCAGCCGACGTCGGCGGTGCACCAGTAGATGTCGCCGTCGTGATAGTCGAAGACGTATTGATGCGTCATCGCGGCGAACACGAGATAGCCGGCGGAGGTGTGCAGCACGCCCTTGGGTTGGCCGGTCGAGCCCGAGGTGTAGAGGATGAACAGCGGATCCTCGGCGTGCATGTGCTCGACCGGGCACTCGGTCGTCACCATCTTGGCGGCGTCGTGGTACCAGAGGTCGCGCGAGGGATTCATTTCGACCGCGCCGCCGGTGCGCTTGACCACGACGACCCAGTCGACGCCGTCTGCCTTGGCGAGCGCCGCGTCGACATTGGCCTTCAGCGGCACCTTCTTGCCGCCGCGCAGGCCCTCATCGGCGGTGATGATCACCTTGGACTGGCAGTCGTTGATGCGCTGGGCGAGGCTGTCGGGCGAGAAGCCGGCGAACACCACGGAGTGAATCGCGCCGATCCGCGCGCAGGCCAGCATCGCGTAGGCCGCCTCCGGAATCATCGGCAGGTAGATGGTGACGCGGTCGCCCTTCTTGACGTTCCGGGTGCGCAGGATGTTGGCCATCCGGCAGACCTCGTCGTGCAGCTCCTTGTAGGTGATGTGCCGGGATTGGGAGGGATCGTCGCCTTCCCAGATGATCGCGGTCTGGTTGGCGCGATTGTGGAGATGCCGGTCGATGCAATTATGGGCGACGTTGAGAACGCCGTCCTCGAACCATTTGATGGAGATGTTGCCGGGCGCGAAGGAGACGTTCTCGATCCTGGTCGGCGCGTGCATCCAGTCGATGCGCTTGGCCTGCTCCGCCCAGAAACCGTTCGGGTCCGAGATCGAGCGGGCGTACATGTCCTTGTACTTGGCCTGGTCGACCCAGGCGCGCTTCGCCCATTCTGCGGGGACGTCGTAGATCTTCTCGGACATGTTTCCCTCCACATACGGCGAGCCGAGCACGGACCACTGGCGAGCCGACTTGATCGTTGAACCGATTATGCGTCGGGCTAACCGGACCCGACAAGGTGCACAAGCTGGACCTTCGGCGAGCAGCCTGCCATGCGGAGGATCAAGCCGTTTCGTGCGACTGTCGCAGTTTTGAAACAGGGCGACGGGCGGCTTTGGGGTCTTCACCCAGATGCTCGGAATGGGCCCGCGCAGAGCGCCATGCATTCAGCAGAGGTATTTAGAAACCGCCTCTCACTGATTCGGGACTCGCAATGCGGTTCGGAACACCCTAAATGGCCAACCCGGGTCCAACGAGACCCCTTGGAACAAAAATCAGAACAGCGGCATTGACCGACAACAGACAGGGCTAAGGCATAAGACTATGATGGATCAGCAGAATCTCGGGACGATACGGCCCGCTTCAGCCGATCCTGCAGCCATCGCGCTGGCCAAAGCCCTCGGACAATGGCCGAAACCGGCCGGTTCCGGCCGTCCCAGCCCGAAGAAAGTGTTCGACGCGGCGCCGTCGACGACGGTCGAGGCCCTCGCCAAGGAACTGGGCCTGCGGCTCGGCGACCAGAACGAGCTGACCATCCGCCGCGTCAGGCGCGGCAAGGGCTATTCGTTCGTGCGGCCTAACGGCGTCCACATCCGCGATGCCCGCACCATTCGGCGGCTGCATTCGATGGCGGTGCCGCCGGCCTATCGCGAGGTGCGCTACTCGGCCGATCCGAGCACGCATCTCCAGGCAGTGGGACGCGATGCCGCGGGCCGGCTGCAATATCGCTATCACGCCGATTGGGAGAAGGTCCGCGAGCAACGCAAGGCGCATCGCCTGGAAAAGCTCGTCGGCGCGCTGCCCAAGATCCGGCGCAAGGTCTCGGCGTTCCTGTCGGGCGACGAGCCGACCCGCGAGTTCGCGCTCTCCGCCGTCATCGAATTGATCGCGCGCACCGCGATCCGCCCCGGCAACGAATCCTATGCCCGTCTCAACGGCACCCGCGGCGCCACCACGCTGCTGAAGTCCAACGTCTCGCTGGAAGACGACAGCTTCGTGCTGACCTTCAAGGCGAAGGGCGGCAAGGCGGTGCGCAAGGAGTGCGACGCGGCCAAGCTCGTGCGCGCCATCGGGATCTTGCAGGGCGTTCCCGGCAAGCGCATGTTCCAGTATCGCGATCCCTATGGCATCGTGCGCGCGGTCAGCACCACGCAGGTGAACGCGTTTCTGCGCGAGATCGCCGGCATCAAGATCTCGCTGAAGGATTTCCGCACGCTGATGGCCTCTGCCGTCGTCGTGGAATCGCTGTCGCGGATCACGCCGGCGACCAGCCAGCGCGGCCGCAAGAAGCAGGTGCTGGAGGCGATCCGCGGCGCTGCCGACCAGCTCTCCAACACGCCGGCGATCTGCCGCAAGAGCTATGTTCACGATACCATCGTCACCGCGTTCGAGGACGGCATCCTGGAACGCTTCGCCGCGACCATGAAGGGCCAGCGCTCGCAGGCCAGGCGCGAGCAGCTTTTGCAGCAGGTGGTGGCGACCGCGGCGGTCTGACCTCGGCGTCGTTACGCCTTGTTGGAAACGCCGTTGTCGGGACCGGGATCGCCGCCCGCGGCTGCCGCCGTGAGCCGTCCCAGATAGTGCGCCCATCCCGTCGCGTGGGCGGCCGCCTGTTCCTCGGTCGGCAGCCCGCTATGGGTCATGCGCAGCAATGTGCCGCCGTCGCGTTCGATCAGGTCGATCTCGATCAGGCTTGAGCCGGGCGGCACTTCCTGGCCGCCCTCCCATCCAAACGTGTAGGCGAGCCGATGCACCGGCACGACTTCGCGGAATGCGCCGCGGGCAACGCCGCCGCGGGGGCCGATGCCTTTGAGCAGATACAGCCCGCCGGGATGTGGCTCCGTGGTCGCGTCGGAACCCATCCAGCTCAAAATCTTCTCGGGGTCGGTCAGGTAGGCGAAAACGGTGGCGCGTGGGGCCGCGATCTGGGTCTCGCGTCGCACTATGAACGGTTCGGTCATCGACGATCACCCCTGGGCTGACACTGGGACATGGCGGCGCTCGAGCGGCCCGTCAAGGATTGCCCGTGACAAAGACCGCCTGCCTTCGTCATGATCGGGCCATGCACCTCTCGCCGACACTCGCCTGGCTTGTCGATGCCGCCGCCGATAGCGCCGGCGCCGACCGCCTGCTCGCGGACCTTGGCGCACATCTGGTCGCCGATGGCGTGCCGCTTGCGGCGGGCAGCCTGACGCTGGAGGTGCCACATCCGCTGATCGCGAAACGGACCTGGTTGTGGCGCGCGGAGAACGGCCGGGTGATCGAAGCGCTCGGCTTCGCACCAGGCGGCCTCGCGCCCGACCCGCCCAACGATGCCGGCCGCCGCTGGCTGCGCGACATCGCGGAGGGTGAAGTGCACGAAGATTTGGTCGGACGGCCCGACGGGCCGTTGCTCGGCTGGATCGGGCCGCGTCCGTTCACCGCGGACGAGACCGAGCAATTGCGCCAGGCCGCGCGCTTTGCCGCCACACCCCTTGCCGTACTTGCCGCGCGTGCAACGTTGCGCGCGACGCTGGATGCCTATCTCGGCAAGCGCAGTGCGGAGCGGGTGCTGGCGGCACCCCTGCGGCGCGACCTCGGCGAGACCATACAGGCCGCGCTGCTCTATGCCGATTTGCGCAACTTCACGCTCCTGTCGGAAACCAATCCGCCTGCCGAGGTCATCGCGGCGCTCGATGCCTGGTTCGATCGCATCGCCGGCGCGGTCCACGCCTTCGGCGGCGAGGTGCTGAAATTCATCGGCGACGGTGTGCTCGCGATCTTTCCGGTGGTCAGGCCGTCACCGCGCCAAGCGTCCGATGCAGCTCTGCGTGCCGCGCGCGCAGCCGAAGCCGGGATGGTGTATCTCAACGCGGAGCGCCGTGCTCAAGGTCTGCCGCCGCTCGCGTTCGGCGCGGCGCTGCATCTCGGCGAGATGCTATGGGGCAATATCGGTGCCGCCAATCGGCTGGATTTCACCGCAATCGGTCCCGCCGTCAATCTCGCCAGCCGGCTCGAAGGATTGTGCAAGCCGCTCGGCAGAACCGTGCTGGTGTCGGGCGCGCTCGCCGCGGAAACCGACATGCCTCTGATCGCGCTCGGATCGCATTCGCTGCGGGGCATCGCCGCGCCATGCGAGATATTTGCGCTGCCGGAGAAACAAGCTCCGATGTCGTAGCCCGGATGAGCGTAGCGACATGCGGGATCGCAGCAGTAGTCCCGGATATCGCTTCGCTCATCCGGGCTACAGCACCCAAGCCTACATCCCGCCCATCTTGCAGACGAGCTTCCATTCCTCGGCCGTCACCGGCTGCACCGAAAGGCGCGAATATTTCACCAGCGCCATGTCGGCGAGTTTCTTCTCGGCCTTGATCGCGGCCATCGTCACCGGAATCTTCAACGGCTTGTCGGCCTTGATGTCGACGCAGACGAATTTCTCGGTCTTGTCGGTCGGATCGGGGTAGGCTTCCTTGATAATCTCCGCGATGCCGACGATCTCCTTGCCCTCGTTGGAATGATAGAAGAACGCCTTGTCGCCCTTCTTCATGGCGACGAGGTTCTGGCGCGCGGTGTAATTGCGCACGCCGGTCCAGGCTTCGCCCTTGGCGCCTTTCGCCACCTGCTGGTCCCAGGACCACACCGATGGTTCGGATTTCACCAGCCAGTACGCCATGTTCATTCCTCCGCCTTGAAAGGTCGCGTCATGAGCCCCGAGATCGCGGCGTCGATCGTGCTTCTGCCGGTCAGGATCGATGCGACGGCTTCCGATACTGGCATTTCGATGTTTTGCGAAGCCGCGAGCTCGATCAGTACCGGCGCGGTGAATTCGCCTTCGGCAAGCTTGCCGGCGGGCGGCTGCTCGCTGCGGCCAAGCGACAGGCCGAGCGCAAAATTGCGCGATTGTGGGCTCGAGCAGGTCAGGATCAGATCGCCGAGGCCAGACAAGCCCGTGAGTGTTTCGCTGCGTGCGCCGAGCGCGCGGCCGAGGCGTGTCAGCTCGGCAAAGGCGCGGGTGGTAAGTGCGGCCTGGGCGGAAGCGCCGAGCTTGCGCCCGACCGCGATGCCGACCGCGATCGCCAGCACGTTCTTGGCGGCGCCGCCGATCTCGACGCCGCGGACATCGGTGGAGTGATAGGGCCGGAACGTCGGCGAGCCCAGCGCCTGCACCAGGTGGCTCGCCAAGGCGTCGTCCTTTGCGGCCAGCGTCACCGCCGTCGGCAGGCCACGCGCGACATCGTCGGCAAAGCTCGGGCCCGACAGGATCGCCGGCTGCGCGTGAGGCGCGGCCTCGGCGATCACGTCGGTCATGAATTTATGGGTGCCGTGCTCGATGCCCTTGGCGCAGGCAATGATCGGCACCGGCTTTTCCAGGTGCGAGGCGAGCATGTTGACAGCACCGCGCAGATGCTGCGCGGGCACTGCGATCAGCAGCATGTCCGCGCGTGCGGCGAGGGCCAGGTCGCTCGTGACGATGATCTCCGGCGCAAGCCGCACGCCCGGCAGCCGCGGATTGTCGCGGCTCGATGCGATTCGCGTCGCGTGCTCGGAATTGCGCGCACACAGCGTCACGTTCCGTCCGGCCCGCGCCGCCACCATCGCCAGCGCCGTGCCCCAGGCGCCCGCGCCGATCACCGCGACAGATCGGAACGCTGTCATTGCTAGAATCCCGCGCGTGTCTTGCCGTATCCGGCCGGTGCCGTCGCGTTCGCATCGAGCAGCCAGCGCGCGCGAGGCTGTGCTTCCATCGTGTCGGTCATGCCGAGCGCGAGACGTTCCGCGCCGGCCCAGGCGATCATTGCACCATTGTCGGTGCAGAGCGCCGGCGGCGGCATGATCAATTGTGTTCCGGCTTTCCTCGCAACGTCATGCAGCGCGCCGCGGATCGCCTGATTGGCGGCGACACCGCCGGCCGCCACCAGCGCACGCGGTGCACCGAACTGCTCGCGGAAGAGTTTCAGGCCGACGCTCAGCCGGTCGGCGGTGGAGTCGAGCACGGCGGCCTGGAAGCTCGCGCAGAGATCGTTGACGTCCTGCGGTGTGATCTCGGCCAACCGGCTTGCTTCGTTGCGCACCGCTGTCTTCAATCCCGAGAGTGAGAAGTTGGCGTCGGGGCGTCCCTGCAGCGGCCGCGGAAACGCAAATCGCGCGGCATCGCCGTTGGCTGCCGCGCGCTCGACCTGCGGGCCGCCCGGATAGGGCAGCCCCAGCATCTTCGCCACCTTGTCGAAGGCTTCGCCGATCGCATCGTCGACGGTGGTGCCGAGCCGCACATACTGTCCGACGCCGGTGACGGCAACGATCTGGGTATGGCCGCCCGAGGCGAGAAACAGGCAATAGGGAAATTCGAGTGCGTCGGTCAGGCGCGGTGTCAGCGCATGCGCTTCCAGATGGTTCACCGCGACCAGCGGCGTGTCGTGCACCATCGCGATCGCCTTCGCGGTGGTGAGCCCGACGATGACGCCGCCGATCAGTCCCGGGCCCGCGGCGGCCGCGACACCGTCGAGCTGGGCGAAGTCGATGCCGGCCTCAGTCATGGCGCGGTCGATGATGCCGTCGAGCAGGTCGACATGGGCGCGGGCCGCGATCTCCGGTACCACGCCGCCGAAACGGGCATGCTCCTCGACCTGCGACCACACGATATTGGACAGGATCTTGCCGCTGCCGTCAGGCGCACGCTCGATCACCGCCGCGGCGGTCTCGTCGCAGGTGGTTTCGATGCCCAGTACCAGCATTGGCGAATTGTTATCCAATTTGCGCCCTTCCCGCCCCCTTGCGCTCATCCGCAAAGCAGAGTTCTGGTACGTCCGGTAGCATTCCGGGGTCGGCCAACGCAATCGTCACGCGCTGCCGTTCCTCGTGAAAGCGCCACCGCCACGTGGTTCGGGAACACAAGCGATGTCCATTCTTGTCACACGGCCGCATCCCGACAATGAGGCGACGTCGGAAAATCTGCGTGCACGGGGTCATGTGGTGCTGCTCGCGCCGGTGCTCAAGTTCGAGCCGGTCGCCTTCCATGACGAGAGTGAAACGAGCTACAGCGCCGTCATTGTCACATCGGCCAATGCGATCCGTGGCGTCGCATCGCAATTACCGGACCTTGGTCTCCTGCAGCGGCCGCTGTTCGCGGTCGGCGAGCACACGGCTGCCGCCGGGCGCGATGCCGGTTTTGCCGAGGTGATCGTCGCCGGTGGCGATGCCGCTGCCCTGCGCGACAAGGTGATGCAGAGCGCGCGCGACAAGCGGCTGAAGAAAAAGAGCACGTTGCTCTATCTCGCGGGCGCGGATCTGTCGCGCGACCTCGGCGGGGAGCTGGGCGCCGAAGGCTTCATCGTCATCACGCAGACGACCTATCGCATGGCGCCAGTCAAGCTGTTGCCGCGCGATGTCTGTGAAGGCTTTGCCGCCCATGGGATCGAGGCGGTGCTGCACTACTCCCGGCGCAGCGCGCGGGCTTTCCTGGAGGCCGCGCGGGCGGAAGGTGTCGAAATCTCGGCTCTGGCGATCCCGCAGTGCTGCCTGTCCGAGCCGGTCGCCGGCGTACTGCGCGAGGCCGGTGCCTCGCAGGTTCTGGTTGCGGCGACGCCGGACGAAAATGCCTTATTTGACACCTTGGAGCGTGCTTTGCGCACCCGTTTGGCGTAAGAGGTCGGGCCGAATCCGACGCAATCGGGTCCGTTCGTTCAGGGCAGGTAAGTGTGAGGAACCGTCACGATGGCCGACGACAAGCCTGAAGACGCAGGATTGGCTCCCGAGTCCGGCCGCGCCAAGCGCATCCCGCCCACCATCGACCTCGAGGCGACGGAAGTCTCGACTCAGCCGCAGCAGGTGACGGGCGAGCCTGAGGCTGGGGCAGCGACCGAACAGGCCGCGCATGAGCAAGCCAAATCTGAAGAGGGCAAGTCTCAAGAGGAAAAGTCTCAAGAGGTAAGGTCCGAAGAAGCTATTGCCGCGCCGCAGCCCGAACCTGCCGAAGAAGAGTCTTCCGTTGCGTCCGCGTCGGTATCGCCGTCGATTTCACCCTGGGTTATCGCTGCGTTCTCCGGCGCCGTCGCAGCCGCAATCGTGATCGCGGTCGGCTGGATGCTGGGCTGGCCTGCCGTGCAGGCGCCGCCGGCTGCTCCGCAAGTGACGGGCGCAACCGTCGAGGCGCTGAGCGGGCGCGTGGCCGCGGTCGAAGCCAAGACGGGCAAGCCGGCCGCCGATCCGGCCATGGTGGCGCGGATCGATGCGCTGGAGAAATCCGCAACGAGCCTGCGCAGCGAGATCGCCAATCTGCGCGCACAATCCGACAAGACTGCCAGCGCCCTAAACGACGCGACATCGGCGCCGCGCGCTGCCGCGCCCGATCTTGCCGCTCTCAACGACCGCCTCGCTCAGCTCGAACGTGCCAGCAAGACCGAACGTGCGGAACTCGCACAGCAAAGCGAGAAGATCGCCGACGCGAAAACGATGGACGACAAGCCGCTGCGCCATGTGGTGGCGGCGGCCCTGCTCGACGTCGCCGTTCGCCATGGCGATGCCTACGAGTCGCAGCTCGCCGCCGCGCGGTCGCTGGCAGCAAAGCCGGAGATGCTGAAGCCGCTCGACACCTTTGCGTCGTCAGGCATTCCGACGCCGGTCGCCTTGAGTCGCGAGCTCCTCAACATCGTGCCAAAATTGTCGCCGCCGGCGGAAGCTCCGGCCAGCGGCACCGGAATCGTCGAGCGCCTTCAGGCGGGGGCGTCGAAACTCGTCCGCATCGAGCGTACCGACGGGGTCGGCAACGATCGCGGCGCGATCGTCGCGCGGGTGACGGCGGCTGCGTTGCGCAACGATTTCGTCGAGGCGCGGCGCGAGTTGAAAACGCTGCCCGAGGCCGATCGTGCACCGGCGCAAGCTTGGCTCGACAAGACCGATGCCCGTGACGCCGCGCTCGCCGCGTCACGCAAATTCGCCGACGCCGCCATGGCGGATCTCGTCAAGCCTGGTCAATAAAGGTTCGCGCAACAATCAGCGCGTATAGGGATCGTCATGCTTCGCATCGTCCTCTTCCTCGTTCTGATCGCACTGGCGGCGGCCGGCGCGGCCTGGGTTGCCGATCAGCCCGGCGACCTCGTCCTGACTGCGGGCGCTTTCCGCGCCACAACGACGCTTCCCCGCTTCGTGTTCTTGCTTGGTCTCTTTGCCGCGGCAGTCGTGCTGGTCTGGAGCCTGCTGACGATGGCCTGGCGCGCTCCGGGGCGTCTGCGCCGCCGTCGTCACGAAAAGCGCCATGCTCGCGGCCGCCACGCCATCACCCACGGCCTGCTTGCGATCGGCCATGGCGACACCGCGCTTGCCCGTCGCCACGCCGATACCGCGCGGCGGCTGGCTGCAAACGATCCGCTCGCGCTTCTCTTGCATGCGCAATCGGCGCAGCTCGAGGGCAATCGCGACGAGGCCCAGCGCGTCTTCCGTGCCATGGCCGAGCGCGAGGACACGCGCCTGCTCGGCCTGCGCGGCCTGTTCATCGAGGCGCAGCGCGCCGACGATGCGGTCGGCGCCGTGATGATCGCCGAGGAAGCGATCAAGCTGTCGCCGTCCTCGACCTGGGCCTCGCATGCGGTGCTCGGCTTCCGCTGCGCGCGCGGCGACTGGAGCGGCGCGCTCGCGATCCTCGATTCGAATCTGTCCGCGGGCCTGATCGACAAGCAGGCCTATCGCCGCCAGCGCGGCGTGCTGCTCGCCGCCCGCGCGCTGGAATTGGAAACAATGGACCGCGACGTCGCGCGCGAGAGCGTGATGCAGGCGGTCAAGCTCGCGCCGACCCTGGTTCCGGCCGCAGTGCTCGCTGCAAAATTCGAGAGCGAGGCGCATCAGGTGCGCCGCGCCATGAAGCTGGTGGAAACCGCCTGGCTCGCCAATCCGCATCCTGATCTTGCGGATGCCTATGCGCATGTGAAGCTCGGCGATTCCGCGCGGCAGCGCCTGCAGCGGGTCGAGACGCTTGCGGCCAAGATTTCTGCCGACAATGCTGGCTATATCGAGGGCCAGCTGGCGATCGCGCGCGCCGCGATCGATGCGTCCGAGTTTGCCCGTGCGCGCGCGGTGCTGGCGCCTTACGTCAACGATCCCACCCAGCGCGTGGCGATGCTGATGGCCGAGATCGAGCGGACCGAGCATGGTGACGGCGGCCGGGCCCGCGCCTGGACCTTGCGCGCGGTGCGCGCCCGCCATGATCCGGCCTGGACTGCGGACGGTTATGTCAGCGACCGCTGGCGTCCGGTTTCCCCGGTCACCGGCCGTCTTGACGCCTTCCAGTGGCAAACGCCAGTCGCGAGTCTTCCTTCCGACAAAGGCGCCATGATCGAATCCTCGGCCTTCGAGGAAGCGATGCTGGCGGCTCCGCCGCCGAAGCGGGTGACGGCGGCCCCGAGCGAGAGCCCGGTGGAACCGGCTGTCATGGCGCCGGATCCGGTGCCCGCTCCGCAGGACAATTCGCCGCCCCTTGAAGCCCAGGAAATCTTAAAGGAAGCCGTCGAGGAGACCGCCAAAGAAACCGTCAAGGAAGAGCCGGTCGTCACGCCTGCCGAGCCGCTCAAACCGGCCCCTGAGATCGCCGAATCATCGTCCGCGGCGGCAACGCCGGTGTTCCGGACCCGCGCCGACCTTGGCAAGCCGGCACCAGCGCCTATTCCCGCCGTCATCCCGATCGTCCGCGCGCCTGATGATCCCGGGATCGATGACGAGGGTCCGAGCGATGAATTTACGGAACAAATCGGCACGCCCAGGGACCACGCAAAGGCCCAGGCCGGCGGCTGGCGCGGATTCTGGTCTCGCTGGGGCGGGTGAGCGGCATTTGGGAGCCGGCGCCACCTTGCCAATTCGGGCCATGCCCGATATCAGGAGCGCGCGTAACGGGACCGGCCTCGCGCGGGCCCCGGCAAGGTTCGCCGCAATAGCTCAGTTGGTAGAGCACGTCATTCGTAATGACGGGGTCGGGGGTTCGAATCCCTCTTGCGGCACCAGCGCCCCAGTGTCCGGCCCGAAGACATGGGTAACGGAACGTACCTAAGACATGGGTGACAGCCTCGCGCCGAACGGGTGTCGAGAGGTTGCAGGCGTCTGCTTCAGGTGCAGCGCGTCTCGCGCGGCGGTTATTAGCTTGCGGTCATCATCCGTCGCCATTGCATCGATCCTCGCTATCACCGCCGGGCATGCACTATCGCTGCGGATGAATTTCAAAGAACGCGTGCAGGCGCTCGGCAGGATCGGCTTTCATTGAGTACGGCCGACGGCCTGCCTTTGATACAGCTTCGTCCAATTGGGCAAACCGTGTTGCCCGCGCTTCAAGGTGATGCTTTTGACTATCTTGGTCGAGATTTGCGGGCAGAGAGATCATGGATCGAACGTTTGCAGCAAACGCTTTTCCGGCTGTCCTTTCACCGGCTCGGGCAATAACTTCTAGATCGACATGTATGTCGGCCAAGTTATAGGCGCTGATCTTTCCCCCGACGTTATCAGCAATTCTTTCGATTGTTTCTGCGCAGGTCTGCGCGATGTCGGGCCAGCCTTTGTCGAGCGCATCGAGTCCAAAGACCGCAAGATTGGCCGTCGCGTCGGACAAGTGGTGTCCCTTTGCAGGACGATCAGCAGGAAAAAATCCTCCCACCCAAGTTATGAGTGGCTTTAGGTCATCCACAACCGTCGAGATAAATTCCTCTGCACCTGAAGGTGGATGCGCGATCTGGCGCATGAGCACTTTCAGAATCGCATCGAGGGAGTCCAGCACCCATTTGGCCAATAGGGTGCCTTGAAAATCGATACTCGACAGGCGTCGGTAATGCCCGCGGACTTCTTCCGCGGCCTCAGATAGATCGGCGAAGGGATCGTTCCATGGCCGCTCTGGATCAACCTTGATCTTTGCCGCGATGCTTTCGACCAGCGCCGGGATGCTAGCTTCAAAGCCGAGTGCGTAAGCCGGGAAAACGTGTAAACGGCGTTTACCTGCGGCGTCAGCCAATATCTCGGACGGAATTAGTTCGGAAATTTGGTCTAACGTCGATTTTAGCGACCCTACTTCGAACAAGTCGTTCTCGATTTCAAAACGGACCGCGAAAAGAATGGCTTCAAACGAGCGGAACACCGAAATCTGATCCGACTTACCGTATCCATCCACAGCAATGTCAAAGAGCGCCTCGTTCGCCTCCATTGTTGTTTCCGTAGAGCCCACATCAGTCGAGCGGTTTTGAAGCACGGCTCCGAAACTGGAAATAGCACGCAATTTTGCGTCGGGCATGTTGGCCGCAAGCACCAAACGCGCCGCGCGGTGAAGGTAAAAGCAAGCACTATAGGCCAGCGGCGCTACTCTCTGCTCTGCCGCGCCGGGCGCGACAACAGACATAGCCTGCAATGTCATCCGGCCCATTGACGAGATTGAATGTTGCACAACTCGCTCGTTCTTGGCGGCAATCGCGTCCTCTATGATGTGCAGTATGCTCTCGTAGATGGGATTCAATACGTCCGATACGTCGCTCAGGTATCCAGCAAATGGAAATTTGGGATCTACATGAAGCGTTATGCTCTTCTTTCGTAGGTCTGAGTATTCGGTAGCGATAGTTTCAAGCGCGCCGAGGGTTTCGATGGTCGCATTCGAGTCGCGGCGAGCAATGAAACGGTGCGCAAATTCCTCAAGTTGCGCAATCGAGTGTTGGAGTCCTTGAGGTAAGCGCGTGCGCACAATTGTTTGTGCGTGGAGTGTCTGATCCATCTTACTCGGCGCGCCGTTAGCAACGACTTGAATTGCGACCACCTTCTCAGCAGCTCGTCCTATCCTGCGAATCTGCGCGCTGCTGACCCGTACGATTTGTCGGATGGCCGACTCTGGTGCAAGCAGGTTAAGTGTTGAAACGTAGAAGCGGCGCAGAGCATCGAATGATATTCCAAGAAGAAGGAATTGCAGCACCAGGGACATCTTCGGATCGAGCCGGACGGACCACCGCGTCCCCAGCAAGAGCGAGAGCATCGTAGTCGCCACCAAAATCAAAAAAACGCCGAGAAGAGCACGATCCTTAGCGAACTGCTGCAAAACAGAGATAGAAAATAATTCGGCGGCGCGTTGCGCAGGAATAATTGAAAGAGACAAAACTAGCGCAAGCGCAGCGCCAATTATTTGGGCGGCGGCTAAGTGCATCTCACTTGCTTTGATATCCGTGCTGTCAGCGATGGTGTAGAAGAGCACCGAGATTATCACGGACACAATTGTCGCGAGGAGCGTTGATCCTTTGGAGGCGACTTGCTGGATCGTTCGTTGCAGGCGCAGGTCTGTAGACAGTAGCGCTTTGATGTACGTCGCATGGGCGCGACGGCGGTACCCAAGGGCGACGCGGCCGAATTTGTGCCATCGCGACTCGCTAATTGGGTCGCTCAGCTTTGTGGGTGGTTCAGAGGTTCGCCCTAGCGGACTAGAGCGGGGTGCTTCCGCACGATGACCATCCCGAGCGGCAGTTGACTGCGGGCGAGACGGTGTAGACTCGCCTTCCTTCATATGTGGAAAGACCTTATACATTAGACAATTCGAAGATCAGCGAGGACGGCCAACTATAGTTGTCGTTCGCAGCGTCCACAACTATCGCACAGAGAGCTGCCGTTCCATCGCAACGGACGCGTTCGGGATCGAGCGCCACCCTGAGTGATCGTGATCACATAAACTCGCAATCGGCTCCCCTAGTGTCCAGCTCACGCCAAACACGGGGAGATTTCATATGCGCAAGATCATTTTGGTGACCGCCATGGTGCTGGTCTCTGCCTCTGCCCAGGCCGGAGGCCCGCGCAGCCTGTCGCTGTCCGCGGTGAGCGAGCCGGCTTCGGTTCAGCAAACGACGCCGGCGCTTGCCGCCGCGCCGACGCAGGTGAGCGAAGCAGCGCCTGCCGCCGAAGCTCCGAAATATCTCGATCGCCCGCCGGCGGTGTCGCTCAATGCGCCCGCGGCGGTTGCCACACCCACGACCACGACGGCCTCAGCGCCCGCGACGACGACGCAACCCGCCGCGAAGACAACGGCCAAGGCAGACAAGCCGAAGCACAAGCGCAGCTGGACCGAAGGCCGCATCATCAGCGAGCTGCATCGCCATGGCATCTACTGGTAAGATGCCCGCTCTCAAAAGGATATGGCCGGGACAAGCCCGGCCATCACGCGAGAGTTTTGAATCTGATCGGGCGCGTTACTGCGAAACCGTCTGCACCACGCTCCCGATCGGACGCGCGCTCGAGGTCGGCACCTTTAGGTCCTTCAGCAGCGCCTCGTCATATTCCGGCAGCGACTGGAGGGTCGTCTTGGCCTTCATCTGCACGATCTTGTAGCCGCCGGCCTTCAGCCGCGCGAGCAGCGCGGGCATGGCTTCGCCGGTGTGCTTCTGGAAGTCGTGCATCAGGATGATGCCCTTGCCGAGCTTGTCGAGCCTGGTCATCACGGTCTCGATGATCTTCTCCGGCGTGGCGCCCTTCCTGAAATCGAAGGAGTCGATGTCGGTCGAGAACATCGCGACGTTTCGGGTGCCGAAATAGCTCACGATCGCCGGATTGTGCTGGAGCTGCGGGAAGCGGAAGAACGGCGCCGGGTTGGTGCCGAGCGCGTATTTCACCGCGCTAATGCCCTTTTCGACCTCGTCCTTGGCCATCTGCTCGGTCATCTTCTTGCCGTTCAGATTGACGTGCGACCAGGTGTGCGTGCCGACCGTATGGCCCTGGGCCAGCACCTGGCGCAGGATCTCCGGGTGGTAGGTCGCATGCTTGCCGACCGAGAAGAACAGGCCCTTGGCGCATTCGTCCGCGAGCGCCTTCAGTACGGCGGGCGTGTTGACCGGCCAGGGGCCGTCGTCGAACGTCAGCACGACCTCCTTGTCGGTGAGGAAGTCGAACTGCTTGAAATGATCGAAGCCGAAGCCCGGACCGCCGGTGGTGTCGATCTCGACCACGCGGGAGACGCCGAGCGCGTTGGGATTGGCGCAGGTCGATTTCTGCTGAACCGGCATCGGCGCGGGTGCGGGCGCCGAGGCGGCTGCCGCCGGCTTGGCCGCAATCGCGGCCGTGATCGCGACGTCGTCCTTGGCGGCGAGCTTCGCCTGTGCCGGCAATGGATCGGCGGCACGGGCGGCAATCGTCTTGGGAGCGGCCTGGTCGGCGCGCGAGGAATAATAAAACCAACCGCCGGCGGCAATCACGACCGCCGCAACTACACTGGCCAGCATCAGGCCCAACGCATTACGCATCGCCATTCTTTCCAATTACGCAACCAAACCGGCGGAATTTCCCGCTCGACGAGCCATTAATGCGAAGGAACAGTTAACGTGACACCAACACGACAGCGGATATGGAGGAATTTCAGCGAGGTGCGCCAGCGTGACCGAGGTCACAGAGGGTGAGCCTCCCGTGACCGTCATCACAGTCGGAACTGTTTTGCTGGAGCATGGTCAATCCCATCAACAACGGCGGGCCCGCTTCCGCGGTGCCAATGGGAGCTTCAAATGACCAACTCGCTGAACATCAAGTCCTTAAGTAGCAAGATCCGCGACGTCAGCCTGGCTCTGGGCTTTGCCGCCATCCTCTCGATCGCCTCGACCGGCTCGAGCTTCGCCTTCTCGTCCGAAGCGCAGCAGCAGTGCACCGGCGACGCTTTCCGCCTGTGCTCGTCGGAAATCCCGAACATCCCGAAGATCACGGCGTGCATGATGAAGCATCGTTCGGATCTGAGCGCCGGTTGCCGTGCGGTGATGGACAAGGATCTCGCCAAGGGCGGCGCGTCACGCAAGGTCGCTGACGCCCAGGACAGTCAATAAGAGTCGATCAGTAACAGCAACGATAGCGTCGTTGCGTCGGTTAGCTCCCCTCGCGATGTGCCCCGGCGTGATGCCGGAGCGCCGCGGCGGCGCAAGCCCGTCTGCCAATAAAGCCGTTGCGGCTTCGGGATCGTCGCTCTAGCTTCGCCCGCACATCTTCCGGGTAAGAGGCATTACGCGATGACCAGATTTCTTTGCATCATTCCATTGATCCTGTTTGCATCGACTGCGTCAGCGCAGCAGCCCGGTCACGACGCCTGCGCGCGCGACGTCACGCGCTTCTGCCGTCCGGTGATGAACAATGGCGATGGCGCCGTGCTCGCCTGCCTCAAGCAGAACCGTACGCGGCTCACCAAGGGCTGCGACAAGGTGCTGACGGATCACGGGCAGTAAGACGTCGCTACGGACTCGCAAAACCTAAGTGCTGCTTCCCGCCGCAGTGGCGACCACGGGCAGCACCTCACTTGCTGCCTGGTCCGGCGTCTCCTCTTTCCAGCGCACCGAGCCGAACGGACGCTCGAGCATGCGGCGGATCCGCACCGGATCCGGGCCGATGTGGAAATCGATCGCCTCCTGATGCAGCGCGCGTTCGGACTGGGTCGAGCGGTTGCGCTGGCGCAGATAGTCGAGCCAGGTCGGGCAATGATAGCGCTCGGTCCACAATTCGGGATCGGCGATGTCGCGCGCGATCGACCAGCCATAGGCGCCGTTGCGCTGGCGAGAGAGCTGCACGTCCTGCATCACGTTGTGAAAGGCGCGGGCGTTCTCTTGGGCGACGCGGTATTCGATCTCGACCACCAGCGGCCCGCTGCGCGCCGTGAGCGACAATTTGACTTCCGGATCGGCCAGCAGATCGGCGTCTTCGTTGCGGGCGCCGACGCGCGGCATCGTGAGCCAGATTCCGAGCACCGGCGAGATCAGCATCAGGCCGGCGGCCGTCAGCAGCGCTACCTCGACGCCGGCATAGTCGGTGAGATGGCCCCAGCCCCAGGCGCCGATCGCGATGCCGCCGGAAATCGAAGCCTGAAACGCCGCGAGCGAGCGGCCGGCGACCCAGCGCGGCGCCGAGAGCTGCACGCCGATATTGAACAGCGCGATGGCGGCCATCCAGACCGCGCCGGCGAGCACCAGCGCAGCCGCGGTCAGCACCGGCTCGGTGCTCACGGCGAGAGCGGCCATCGCAAACGCCATCGAGATGGTGCAGGCGCGGATCGCGGCTTCGCCGCTCATGCGCTTGCGCAATTCGTGGATGTTGAGCGCGCCGATCACAGCGCCCATTCCGAAGGCGCCGAGCATGATGCCGTAGGTTTGCGCGCCGCCATGCAGCAGATCACGTGCGACCAGCGGCATCAACGCCATGATGGCACCGCCAATCAGGCCCATCACCAGCGTGCGCAACAGCACGATCTTGATCGGCGGCGAATTGGTGATGTAGCGGAAGCCCGATACCATGGCGCGGTTGAGCTTCTCCCGCGGCAGGCGCGAGGGTTCGGTGTTGCGCCGCCAGAGCAGCAGCACCACCAACAGCGGCAAATAGAGGATCGCGTTACACGCGAACGCCGCGACAGCACCGAGTGCGGCGACGATGACACCGCCGACCGCAGGGCCGAAGCTGCGGGCGATGTTGTAGCTGATGCCGTTCAGCGCGACGGCTGACGGCAGTGCATCGGGCGGCACCTGCTCGCTGACCGAGGACTGCCAGGCCGGACCGAACAGTGCGTTGCCGCTGCCAACCACGAAGCAGAAGGCGAGCAGCGTTTCCGGGGAAATGAAGTTGAGCCAGGCCAGGACCGTGAGTGCGGTCGCGCCAGTCAGCGCGATCATGAGCGCGATCAGGGTGACGATACGGCGGTCATACATGTCGGCGATGGCGCCCGCCGGCATCGAGATCAGCATGATCGGCAGCATCAGGGCGGTCTGTACCAGCGCCACCTTGTCCGCCGAGGCCGCCATCTGCGTCATCGCCCAGGCGGCGCCCACGCCCTGGATCAGCAGGCCGAGATTGGAGAGCAGGCTGGCGAGCCAGATGCGCCGGAACACGGTGTACCGTAGCGGCGCCATGATGCCGTCGGCGTCAATTTTCTGACGGTTCGTCTGCTCGGTCATATCCCCTTCCAAATGGGCTGGCAGAAGTGGCGTCGGCGTGGTCTTTGGGCGATTTCGGCAAGTTCAGTGATGCCCGCGAAAGTCCTTCGCTGTCCAGTGGTTAGGCCGGTATAAGCGGTGCACAGAGATGCTTTTGCCGGGGAGGAACAGATGAAGCTGTCACGACGGATGATCTTGCAAGGTGCCGGCAGCTTGCCCTTCGCAATTGCGAGCTTGCGCACGGGCGCATTGGCTCAATCCGCACCCACTGCGCCGAGCGAGGTGCCGCCAATCCTGTTCGTCCACGGCAATGGCGACTACGACGCGCTCTGGATGACGACCTTGTGGCGGATGGAATCCAACGGCATTGCGCGCGATCGCATGCATGCGATCAATTTCAACGATCCCAATGCGCGAAGTGACGACAAGGTCGAGCAGGCGGGCCGCTCCTCGACCGAGGACCAGCGCCGCGAGCTCGCCGCCGCCATAGCCGAATTGAAGCGCAGCACCGGCGCCGCCCGCGTGGCGCTGGTCGGCAGCTCGCGCGGCGGCTATGCCATCCGCAACGTCATCAAGAACGGCGGCGCCGGCGATGTCAGCCACGCCGTGCTGTGCGGCACGCCCAATCACGGCGTGTTCGCGACTGACGACCAGCCCAACAGCGAGTTCAACGGCCGCGGCGCGTTCCTGCTCGGCCTGAACGAGGGCGAGAGTGAGGTGACGCCGGGTGTTGCCTTCCTGACCTTGCGCAGCGACGGCATGGACAAATACGCGCAGGCCGATGGCCGCTTCATCGGCAAGCCCGGCACGCCGACCGGCGTCAGCGTCGAAGGTCCGGAGTTGAAGGGGGCCACCAACCTCGTGCTGGGCGCACTCGATCATCGCGAGGTGGCGTTTCACCCCCGAGCCTTCCGCGAGATCTATAAGTTCATTGCCGGCCGCGAGCCCGCGCGAATCTCGATTGTGCCGGAGCAGAGCGTCAGGCTGAGCGGCCTCGTGACGGGCACACCGGGCGGTGCGCCGACCAATCGGCCGGTGGCCGGTGCAACCGTCGATATCTTTCGGGTTGATCCTGAAACCGGTGAGCGCAAGGGCAGCGCCGTGCACAGCGCGAAGACCGGTGCCGACGGCCGCTGGGGACCGGCGCAGGTCGAACCTTCCTGGTCGCTCGAATTCGCCCTCGCAGCGCCGGATGCGCCGACGACGCACATCTACCGCTCGCCCTTCCCGCGCTCGTCCGACGTCGTTCACCTGCGCGCCGCGCGCCCGCTCGGTCCCGCGGACAAGGACGCCGGGGCCGTCGTGATCATGTCGCGTCCGCGCGGCTATTTCGGCCTGCCGCGGGACGTGGTGCTGCTCGACGGCAAGGAGCCGGCGGACGTCAAATCGGGTGTGCCCACGGATTCGACAGCAACACTGCGCCTTCCGGCCGGCGAGGTCGGGCGTAACATCGTGGCCGAATTCAACGAAGAACGAATTGTGGCACGCGCCTGGCCTGCCTCCGAGAACAGGATTGCGATTGCCGAGCTGACTTACTAGCTAACTGCCTGCGCCACCCCTCCGGGAGAGAGCCATGAACATCGCCAGCGTGCGTCGGCCCATCGTCCCTCCGACGCCGCCGCGAGCGCCCGACGACATGTCGTTCCTCGGCCGGCTTGCCGTGATCAAGCGGAATATGATCGCGACCTGGGGGCAGCGCGCCTATGAGGAAGACGTCATTGAAGGCCGCTTCTTCTTCCGCAACAGCTTCATCCTGAACCGGCCGGATGCGATCCGGCATGTCCTGCTCAGCAATTACGAGAATTATTCGCGTACTCCGGCGGGCATCCGCATGCTTCGTCCCGTGCTCGGCGACGGTCTTCTGATTGCGGAGGGCCATTCGTGGACGTTTCAGCGCCGCACCCTCGCGCCGGCGTTCACGCCGCGTGCGACAGCAAATCTCGTTCCGCACATGACGGCGGTGCTCGACGAGACCATCGCAAAGCTCGACGGGCGAACGAGCGAGCCGGTCGATCTGCGCGAGATCATGCAGCGCATGACGCTGGAGATCGCCGGCCGCACCATGTTCTCGTTCGGCATGGACCGGCATGGTCTGACCTTGCGCAACTTCGTCATGGAGTATGGAGCCCGACTCGGACGGCCGTACTTGCTCGACATGGTGCTGCCGCTGTCCTGGCCGAGTCCGATGGATTTTGCCCGCGCCCGTTTCCGCAAGCGCTGGACCGAATTCGTCGCGATGCTGATCGCCGAGCGGCGTGAGATGGGCAAGAAAGACGGCGCGCCGCCGCGCGATCTTTTCGATCTCATGGACGAGGCGCGTGACCCTGAAACCGGCAAGGGCTTTTCGGACGAACAACTGGTCGACGAAGTCGCGACTATGATCCTCGCGGGTCACGAGACCACGGCGACCGCGCTGTTCTGGGCGCTCTATCTGCTCGCGCTCGATCCCGATACGCAGGAGGAGATCGCCTCCGAGACCCGCGGCGAGCACCTCGACAGCATGGCCGACATCGATCGGCAGAAGTTCACCCGCGCCGTGATCGAGGAGACCATGCGGCTTTATCCGCCGGCCTTCCTGATCGCCCGGGCCGCGCGCGAGAAGGACAACGCGGCCGGCGTCGCCATCGGCAAGGGCGACATCATCATGATCGCACCGTGGCTGCTGCACCGGCACGAGAAGCTGTGGGATCAGCCGAACGCGTTCATTCCAAAACGCTTCATGTCCACGGAAGCGCCCGATCGATTCGCGTATCTGCCCTTTGGCGCGGGTCCGCGCGTCTGCGTCGGCGCCCCCTTCGCGCAAGCCGAATCCGTGCTGGCGCTGGCCCGGCTGATCGGTGCGTTCCGTGTCGAGCTTGCCGATACCAGCCCTGTCATTCCGCTCGGCGTCGTCACGACCCAGCCGGACCGGTCGCCGCTGTTCCGCATCACGCGTCGGTGACAGGCGTTCGCCTGGCCGACGGCGTGATCCACTCCAGATAGAGTTGCGCCATGAGCGATATCCAGGCCCAGTTTTCCGTTCTGAAGCAGACCGCCGATGCGAAAGTGGTCGACGCGATCGCGCGCCTCATCGAGGACGGCGAAGATCACGAGCTCAACCGCGTCAATGTACTCGATTTCGCGAAGCAGCACGGTCTCGATGAAGAGCACGCGATCTCGGCATTCCTGCATTCGGCGCGGCTCGGCCTGTTCGATCTGGGCTGGAATGTGCTGTGCCCGGGCTGCGGCGGCGTGTTGGGTGCGCACTCGACCCTGAAGGCGCTCAAGCCAGACAATTATCATTGTGCGCTGTGCGCCTGCGGCTACAAGGCCTCCGTCGATGATCAGGTCGAAGTCTCCTTCACCGTCAATTCACGTGTCCGGCGCATTGCGGCGCATGATCCCGATACGCTTCCGGTGTGGGAGTACTTCAAGCAGGTGTTCTGGAGTTCCGGCGTCGACTTCAACAAGGAATCGTTTGCGACGCTCGCCAACGAGGTGACGCTGGACACGATGGAGCTCCCGGCCGGCGAGAAGGCGACCATGTCGCTGCAACTGCCGGACGATTTCATCATCATCTTCGAACCGGTGACGCACGCGGCGCATTTCATCGACGTGCAGGGCGAGCCCACCAAGGACCGTCAGCAGCTCGCCATCATGTACAACAGGGTGCAGGCGCCGACGGGAACCACGACCATGCGGCCGGGCCCGCTGCGGCTGTCGCTGGAGAACCAGGCCGGCGTACGCGTGCTGCCGTCGGTGTTCATCGCGGCCGAGGCGCTCCATCACCTCATCGGCAAGCGCAAGCCGTTCCTGACCGCCAAGCGGATGCTGTCGAACCAGATGTTTCGTGATGTGTTCAAGGCGGACAATCTCAGTCTCGACCAGCGGCTCCAGATCACCTCGCTGACCTTCCTGTTCACCGATCTGAAGGGATCGACCGCGCTCTATGAGCGCGTCGGCGATCTTGCCGCCTTCGACCTCGTGCGCGCGCATTTCCATGCGCTGCTCGAGATCATCTCCTCCGAGAAAGGCGCGGTGGTGAAGACCATCGGCGACGCCGTGATGGCGACCTTCGTCCGTCCCGAGCATGCGATCGCAGCGGGTTTGCGGATGCGCGCGGCGATGGACGAGCTCAACAAAAAGCGCGGTACTGCCGATCTCATCGTCAAGATCGGCATCCACGAAGGTCCGTGCCTCGCGGTGATGCTGAACGAGCGGCAGGATTATTTCGGCCAGACCGTCAACATCGCCGCCCGCGTGCAGAGCCTCTCGACCGCGCAGGAGATTCACATCACCGGCCCGGTGCTGGATGCGCCGGCGGTTGCCGAAGTCCTCAAGCAGCGCGAAATCAGGCCGATCCAGAAGCAGGCCGCACTGCGCGGCATCGCCGACAAGATGGTGGTGTACGAGATACCGTGACTGGTGTCGTCCCGGCGAAGGCCGGGACCATACCGCGTGATTTCCGAAACAGGCTGGATGGTCGTTACCAAAGCCTTCGCCAAACCGCAGCCTGTGGTTATGGGTCCCGGCCTTCGCCGGGACCACATGTGCGCACTTGCCTTGCCCTACTCCAAAATCACAGACTCAGATTGCCGAAACGTAATGCGACGCGCGGAACTGACGCACGTTGCGCCGGTTGAATTTCCTACTCATATAATGCTGGTAGCGGTCGCGCTCCGCGGCTTCATCGATTTCGGTAGGACCTTATGCTCGACGGCCTGCGCCAATTCATCGCCGACATTGTTGCTCCCCATGCCCAGGACCGCGCTTTCGGTGACGGTGATTACCGGCTGGCGGCGACCGCGCTGCTGGTTCACGTGATCTCGCTGGACGGCCAGCCGACGGCTGCCGAGCAGCGCAAATTGCACAGCCTGATCGAAAGCCACTTTGGGCTCGATCGCGGCACCGCGGATCGTCTGATCGCGGATGCGACGGAGGTCGAGGGCGAGGCGGTCGACCTCTATCACTTCACCAGCATCATGATGCGCTCGCTCGACGAAGAGGGCCGCAAGCGGGTCGTCCAGATGATGTGGGAGCTGGTCTATGCCGATGGCCAGGTTACCGAGTTCGAGGATAATGTGGTCTGGCGTGCCTCCGACCTGCTCGGGATTTCGCAACGCGACCGGATCGACCTGAAGCACGCGGTCGCAGATCGTGCCGGTGGTCAGGTCAAGGACAGCGCGGTCGGCGGGTGATCACTGCCAATACCGCCAATTGGCGGTTGTGCGGACCACATGACGAAACTTTAATGTAGCCTCGGGGCTGCCCTGGTTCCGGTTTTCCCCTGTAAAAACGGGGTTTTCCTGCTTCCCCCGTTTCCCGCTCAGGTGGCTATGCGGTGGACGCCGCTTGCCTGTCGCGCACGGCCTATGCTCTCGTTCCAGCATTGCGGCGCCAAAAAAACTTCAATTCAAGAGATCTCGATCGTGACTGAGCGGGTAACGTTGATCACCGGTGCCTCGGCGGGCATCGGCACGGAGCTAGCGCGTGTGTTCGCCGCGAACGGACACCGTCTTGCGCTGACGGCGCGACGCGCGGACCGGCTCGAGGCGCTCGCAAACGAGCTCGCTGCCAAGGGTGGCAAAAAGCCGATCGTGATCGCCTGCGATCTTGAGGATGCGGATGCCGGCGAGAAGATCGCCGCCGCACTCGCTGCCGAAGGCGTCGAGCTCGATCATCTCGTCAACAATGCCGGCTTCGGCGTGTTCGGCGACGCAATTGAGCGCGACCGCGTCGAGCAGGTCGGCATAGTGGATGTCAATGTCCGGGCTCTGACGGATCTGTCGCTGCGCTTTGCCGATCAGCTGATCAGGAACAAGGGTGGCCTTCTCAACGTCGGATCGGTCGCCGGCTATCTGCCCGGCCCCGGCATGGCGGTCTATTACGCGTCCAAGGCCTATGTCATTTCCTTCACCGAGGCCTTGCGGGCGGAGCTTGCACCGCACGGCGTTCGCGTCACCGTACTTTGCCCGGGCCCGGTGCCCACCGAATTCCAGGCGCGCGCCGGCGTTGGGTCCGGACATGATACGGCCCTTCTCAATGTTCCTGCCGCTGAGGTCGCACGACAGGCCTATCGCGGCCTGATGGCCAACAAGCGGGCCGTGCTCCCCGGTCTGGGCATCAAGATTGTGCCATTCGCGCTGCGCTTCTTCCCGCGCGGCTTCATCCTGTCCGCCACCAGCCGGTTTCAGAGACAAAGACGCTAGAGGGAGCTCTCGGTCGGTCGTGGCCCGGAGCTTGCTTTCTATCGGGAGTGTGTGTGCGCAAACTCACACGAAATTAACGATCGCTTAGTTATGCTGGCGGTCAGAACCGATAGCAGTCGCAAAGACCATGTCGTTCCGGACGGACAGATTTGGTGGCGCAGATGTGGTGCCCTTCCCCAGAAGGACGCCTGATGTCGCCGCCTTCGAAACCCGGTTGCCGGTTCTGATCATCCTGCATCAGGAATCCTCGACGCCCGGCCGCGTCGGCAATGCGCTGCGCGCCCTTGGCCACCGCCTCGACATCCGCCGTCCCCGCCTCGGCGATCCGCTGCCTGAGACCCTCGACCAGCATGCCGGCGCTGTGGTCTTCGGCGGTCCGATGAGCGCCAATGATCCCGACGACTACATCCGCCGCGAGATCGACTGGATCGAAATTCCGCTCCGCGAACAGCGGCCGTTCCTCGGCATCTGCCTCGGCGCGCAGATGCTCGCGAAGCAGTTAGGAGCCCGCGTCGCGCCGCATGCCGATGCGCTGACCCAGATCGGCTACTACCCGATCCGCCCGACACCCGCGGGACACGGGCTCTGCCCGAATTGGCCGGCACGGGTCTATCACTGGCATCGCGAAGGCTTCGAGCTGCCGGTTGGCGCTGAACTGCTTGCCGAAGGCGATGATTTTCCGGTGCAGGCGTTCCGCACCGGCAACGCTTTCGGCGTGCAGTTTCATCCTGACGTGACCTACGCCATGATGCATTGCTGGACCACGCGCGGCTATGACGGTCTCAGCGCGCCCGGCGCGCGGCAGCGGCATCATCACTTCGCGGACCGTGCCGTCTACGATGCCGCGGAACGGGCCTGGCTTGATCAATTCATCGACGGCTGGCTGGCGCGTCGGCCGTTGCTGGCGCAAGCCGCCGAGTGATCGCGCCCTCCCAGGCCGTTGGCACAAGCCCTTGTCTCATCCCTTGATATGCTAGGCTCATGTCAACGAGCGCGCGCGAAACTGCGCCGGCAAACAAAGGGAGAGCACCATGGCTTACGAACACATTCTCTATGAGGTCAGCGACAAGGTCGCGACCATCACGCTCAACCGTCCCGATCGCATGAATGCGTGGACGCCGATCATGGAGCGCGACGTGCGCCATGCGATGGAAGCATCGAGCGCCGATGACAATGTCCGCGTCATCGTGATCACCGGCGCGGGCCGCGCCTTCTGCGCCGGTGCCGACATGGACGCATTGAAGGGGCTCGACCCCGATGATGTCAGGCGCGCGTCGAACCTGCCGCCCTTCGACATGAACCGGCGGCCGGACTGGCAGACGCGCCATGGCTTCTACCCGTCGATCGGAAAGCCTGTCATCGCCATGCTCAATGGCGCGACCGCCGGCATCGGCCTCGTCCACGCGCTCTATTGCGACCTGCGCTTTGCCGCCGACAACACCGTGTTCACCACCGCCTTCGCCCGGCGTGGTCTGATCGCCGAGCACGGCATCAGCTGGATGCTGCCGCGAATCGTCGGCCACGCCAACGCGATGGATCTGTTGCTCTCGGCGCGCCGCGTTTCGAGTGACGAGGCGCTGCGGATCGGGCTGGTGAACCGGCTCTGCTCGCCCGAGAAGCTGCGCGAGGAGACCTATGCCTATGCGCGCGACCTCGCCGATTTCGTCTCGCCGAGCGCGATGGCCGTGATCAAGCGGCAGCTCTACGAGGTGCCGTTCCAGACGCTGGCGGAGGCGACGATCGAAGCCAACCGGGACATGATGGTGGCGCTGAACGGCAGCGATTTCCGGGAGGGGGTCGCGAGCTTCATGGAGAAGCGGCCGCCGAGGTTTACGGGGAAGTAGGGAAGCTTAAGGGGCAGTCCGTCTTCGCCCTGCGGGCTACGCCGGACACCACGCTTCGCCCCTCGAGCTCCGCGCGGCTGCGCCACGCGTAGCCCGAAGGGCGAAGCGTGGTGGAGCCAGGCGGGATCGAACCGCCGACCTCGTCATTGCGAACGACGCGCTCTCCCAGCTGAGCTATGGCCCCTTTTGTAGGCCGCTCTGGTCAATGCGGCCGACAACCGGGCGCCATTTAAGTCCCCGCCAAGGTCAAGTCAAGGACGGGTGTAACCCGGTTTTAGCCATCCCGGCACCGACTTCCCTTGTTTGGACCGGGGGGAACCGATATCTAGCAGCAGGCGTCAATCCCGACCGCAGCCAGAATTTTCAAAAGTCAGAGTCTTCAAAAGCCATGCGTGCCGTTCTCGACATCGTCATCATCGTGCTCGACCTCTACGTCTGGCTGCTGATCGCGTCCGCGATCCTGTCCTGGCTGATCGCCTTCAACGTCGTGAACACCCGCAACCAGTTCGTTTCGGCGGTGGCGGAGTTCCTGTACCGAATCACCGAGCCGGTCCTGGCTCCGATTCGCAATTTCCTGCCCAGCCTCGGCGGCCTCGACATCTCGCCGATCATCCTGATCCTGCTCATCATGTTCATCGAGCGGGTGATCCTGTATTACATCTACCCGAACGTGATCTAAGCAAGCTGGAGCGCCCTGGGTTGCCAAAGAACCTTGTCATCAAGGAACCTTGGCGTTACGGGGCCGCAGGTATCAGCATCGCGCTGCGGGTGACGCCGCGCGGCGTCCGCGACGACATCGACGGGATCGAGCAGCTCTCCGATGGCCGCAGCGTGCTCAAGGTGCGGGTGCGCGCTATCGCAGATGGCGGCGAGGCCAACAAGGCCGTTCTGGTGCTGCTGGCGAAATCGTTGGGCGTGCCCAAGGCCAGCGTCAAACTCCTGTCGGGAGCGACCTCGCGGCTGAAGCAGATCGCGGTCGACGGCGATCCGGCGCGGCTCGGCGAAGCCCTGCGCCAGCTCGCATCAGCCAAATCGACAGACTGAGGGAACTGACATGACCGCCAAGATCATCGACGGAAAAGTCATCGCCGCAGAACTTCGCGCCCGCGTCGCCGACGAGGTCGCACGCGTCAAGCGCGAGCACAATCTGGTTCCGGGCCTTGCGGTGGTCCTGGTCGGAAGCGACCCGGCGAGCGAGGTCTATGTCCGGTCGAAACACACCCAGACCCAGGCCGCCGGCATGGCCTCGTTCGAGCACAAGCTGCCGGCCGACGTCTCGCAAGCAGATCTCCTGGCGCTGGTCGCAAAACTCAACCGCGATCCCGCCGTGCACGGTATTCTGGTGCAACTACCGCTGCCCAAGGGCCTCAATACCGAGGCGGTCGTCAATGCCATCGACCCCGCCAAGGATGTCGACGGGCTGCATCCGAACAATGCCGGCCGCCTCGCCGGCGGTTTCGAGGCGCTGTCGCCCTGCACGCCGCTCGGCTGCATCATTTTGACCAAGAGCGTGCATGCTTCGCTTGAAGGCATGAACGCCATCGTCATCGGCCGCTCCAACCTCGTCGGCCGACCGCTGGTGCAGCTGTTGCTGAACGAGAACGCCACGGTGACCATCGCGCATTCGCGCTCGCGTGACCTGCCCGGGCTCGTGAGGCGCGCAGACCTCGTCTATGCCGCCGTCGGAAAGTGCGAGATGGTGCGCGGCGACTGGCTGAAGCCGGGGGCGACCGTGATCGACGTCGGCATCAACCGGATTCCGAGGGACGACGGCAAGACGCGTCTCGTCGGCGATGTTGCCTATCAGGAAGCGCTCGCCGTGGCTGGCGCCATCACGCCGGTACCGGGCGGCGTCGGTCAGATGACAGTCGCCTGCCTGCTCGTGAACACGTTGCGCGCGGCCTGCGCGATTGCAGGGCTGCCGAAGCCGGCGGTGTAGTTCACCTCGCCCCGCAAGCGGGGCGAGGGAGCAGAGCTCAGGCCTTCTTCTTTTTCTCGCGATCGATGCCTTCGAGGATCAGCTTGTGCGCATCTTCGGGGCCGCCCCAGCGCAGGATCTTCACCCACTTGCCGGGTTCGAGATCCTTGTAGTGCTCGAAGAAGTGCTGGATCTGCTGGAGCGTGATGTCCGGCAGGTCGGAATACGACTTCACCTTGTCATAGCGCTGCGTCAGCTTCGACGACGGCACCGCAAGAATCTTCTCGTCGCCGCCGGCTTCGTCTTCCATGAACAGCACGCCGACCGGGCGCACGCTCATGACCGCGCCGGGAATGATGGCGCGGGTGTTGATGATGAGGACGTCGCAGGGATCGCCGTCGTCGGACAGCGTGTGCGGAATGAAGCCGTAGTTCCCGGGGTAACGCATCGGCGTGTAGAGGAAGCGGTCAACCACCAGCGTGCCGGCTTCCTTGTCCATCTCGTACTTGATCGGTTCGCCGCCCACGGGGACTTCGATGATGACGTTGACGTCGTGAGGGACGTTTTTCCCGATCGAGACCGCATCGATACGCATTCAAGGCTCCGTTGTTGCCGAGGTTAAATCGCACCCGGCAGCGATTTTGGCGCTGTCATACGCGGGCTTGGCCCGCTGATCCATCGCGTTTTTGTGAAATAATGAATCCGGCGATCACCGGCTCAAGGCAGCGGTATCGACGGAAGGAAAACGCTGCCGGCGGGACTTCAGCAGCTCAATTGGTCCAAGCGAAGGCAACCTTGTCGAGCGACTTCGGCCCGAAACGCTCCGAGGACCGCGCCACCATGCGGCCGCCCAAGGCGCGGTAGAACTCGGTGGCCGGATCGTTGTCCGAGAGCGCCCACACCACCATGCTCTTCAGGCCGCTCTGCATCAGGTCGCGGCGGGCCGCGGTGAACAGGCGGCGACCAAAGCCCAGGCCCTGGAATTCGGGACGCAGATAGAGCTCGTAGACCTCACCGTCGAAATGCAGGCTGCGGGCGCGGTTGCGGCCGTAATTGGCGTAGCCTGCGATCTTGTCGCCGAACACCAGCACGCTGACGCGGCTGCCCTTGCGGATCGCGCTGTCCCACCATTGCGGACCGCGGCGGTTGATCAACTTCTCCAGTTCGGCGCCGGGAATGATGCCCTGATAGGCGGAGCGCCAGGCTTCGTCATGGGTGGACGCCACCGCAGTTGCATCTGCGGCTTTGGCCGGCCGGACCTCGATCAGGGTTGTGCTCATGGACGTGATCAAACCAAGTCGCCGCGCCGGCGGCAAGACCTATCGTTAATTATCGGTTAACGTGTGGACTTTCTGCATCAGTATTTGAACCATGTTGTACCGAAAAAAGACAAGACGCCGATTCGAATGGCACCGGGGTGCTCTGCGCCGGTGCAAAACTGCTTTGCGGCAACGAATGAACGGCAATGGCAACGCAGAAAGTCTGCCGATATTGATTCGTTCCTACTAGTCTAACTGTCGCTGTTCTCGCCTCCGGCAATTCATGCGGATCCCCAACATCCTCGTGCCTTTGGCTCTGCTGGCCTTGCTGGCTGCGCCGCCGGTGTGCGCTCAGGTTTTTGGTTCGTCCGGAGCGGAGGGCGATCCGTTTCGCCGTCAGCAATGGCGCGTGCCGTCGCCGGATACCGACATCGCCGCTCATGCCCGGCTGTTTCGCCCGCCGGGTGCCGGCCCGTTCCGGCTTGCGGTGATCGCGCATGCTTCGACGCAAAATGGCTTGCGGCGCGCGCAAATGTCTCAGCCGGAATACCGCGCACTCACGGCATTCCTCATCGCGCGCGGCTTCGCCGTGCTGGTGCCCGAACGGCTCGGCCATGGTGCGACCGGTGGCCGCTATGTCGAGGACCAGGGTGGCTGCGACGAGGCGGACTACGTGCGCTCGGGCCGCGCAACGGCCGACGAAATCGCGCTCGCGCTGGACTATGTGCGAAAGCAGGATTTTATCCGCAAGGACGCCGCGATCGTGATCGGCCATTCCGCCGGCGGTTGGGGCGCGCTGGCGCTCGCGAATGCCGATCCGAAGGCGATCTCCGCCATCATCGCCATTGCGCCGGGCCGCGGCGGCCATGCCAATGACGAGCCGAACCGGATCTGCGCGCCGCATACGCTTCTCGCCGCGGCGGCTGAATTCGGCAAGGCCGCGCGCATCCCCATCACATGGCTCGTTGCCGCCAATGACAGCTACTTTGCACCGGCATTTTCGCTTGCGTTGGTCGATGCGTTTCGCGGCGGCGGTGGCAAGGTCGACTTCCGAACGACGCCGGCCGTCGGTAGCGAGGGCCACTGGATGATCGAAACCGAGGCAGGCGTCAAAGCCGCGAGTGCCGAGCTTGCGCGTGGGTTGAAGCCGGCGGCTGCCAAAAAGCCATGACGCCGTATTCCTGGTCACGCACCTGATATTGGACAATCGCTAATGCCCAAATGGCCCGACGATGACGTCATCCTGTTCGACGGCGTCTGCATCTTCTGCTCGCGCTGGGTCCGCTTCGTCGCCAAAAGGGACCCGGCGAAGCGGTTTCGCTTCACGCCGATTCAATCTGACTATGGCGCCCGGCTCGCGCGCACGTTCGGCATCGATCCCGCTGATCCCGACACCAATGCCGTGGTTCACGGCGGCGCGGTGTTCATGAAGTCGGACGCTGCGCTGACGGTGCTGTCGCAGCTCCCCGGCTGGGGCTGGGTGCGCGCGTTGTTCGCTGTGCCCAAGCCGCTACGGGACCCGCTCTACAATCTCGTCGCGCGCAACCGATACCGCATCTTCGGCAAGTATGATTCGTGCTTCGTACCGGATGCCGACTTGCGGGCGCGGGTGATCGAGTAGGACGTGGTCAGCGTTGGATTTTCTCTACAAGAGCCACAAATTCTTGCAGGTCCAAAAGGGCTCTTTGTTGAGTCGACTTGTACGTTTCGTGAAGCTTTTTTGGCAAGACAAGTTGCAACGATTTGGTGCGCATTTCGGATGTTTGATTTTCTGAAATTCCGGGCTCTAACGTCAAGAGATGCTTCGTCTTGATCCGGTTCGCTTCAGCTAACACTTGACGCCACCGATCCTTGCAGGTCGATTTTGCGCCGAGCATTACAAGGCGATTTTCTGAAAACGCTGACGAATTGTATTCCTTCGCCCCCGGGAACAGGAAATCCGGTCTATTGTTATTTTCGGTTCGCGCCCCTCTCTCGAACCTTAGCTTGCGGGCAGAAAAAATTGCAGCGAGATGATGCTCAAGAGCCGATCCGGCGCGCGACTTGCGGCGATTCTGGACGCTCAGCGAAAATTTGATGAAGCCTTCAACGTCAGCCTTCTTGCTGAGCATGAAACCGTCGGCCAGCCTTTTCGAGACAATGTGCCGCTCTAGGGTACGGAACAACCTTTCCTCAAATTCGATCCATGTCATGAGCGCGTGATCAGGATCGTCTCTAACACTCGTCTCGGGAGCATGCTTCCTAGCAAACTCAGAGAAGATGCCCGTTGCGGGGAATTCTGCACCAAATTTCTTTAGGAGCGCGTCGAGCCACTCATCCTCAGTAACGATAGCTTCGATTTCGATGAGCTCAAGAATATAGCGAGCCGTGAAAGAAAGTTCCTGACCGCGCTCTCGGCGAAAGTCTCGCTTATTGTCGTCGAAACGGTCTCCGGTTGCACGCAGACCGAATAGCGAAAAGAGTTGCTGCTCAATTGCGCTGCCCGCGGTGCAACTCATCGCAAGCAGTGGACCAGATTTTGGCTTGCAGAAAAACAGCGTGTCGCCAGCGCGCGCCTTCCGAACGACTTCTTCGGCAGCCGCCCGCAAAGAACAGCCGCCCATCGGTCGGTGCCGCCAGCACGGCGCGGTCACCGGCGTGGCCGGGCAGGGCGTGCGAGTAGGAGCCTCTCGCGAAGGGGTCGTGGGCCCAGCGCGACTCGTAGAGCGGCTTCAGCTTTCGCCTGATGTCGTTGCCGAGGAAGCCTGCGATCTCCTCGATGCTTTGGGCGGCAATGGCGCCGTCGCCCGCGTCTTCCAGTTCGCGTGCAAAGCTGCCGCCGAAAAAGCCTTCGATGCAGGGCTGGCCGAACGGGCGGATATGATAGGTGCCCATGTCAGTGCGCATCGTGGCGCCGCGCAAATTACCTTCCTTCGGGAAGGCTTCGGCATCGCCGAGCGCCAGCGTCACCTTGTCATCGACACCGAGCGGCAGGCCGGCCGCGGCGTCGACCTTGGCGGGGAGAGGTGGCGAGAAGCGGATCGCCTCATTGGCGATCAGATTGGTCGGCACGGTGACGATCACCTTGTCCGCGGTCAGCGTGCCCTGCGATGTCTCGATGCGGATGCGCTGGTCGGAATGATCGATCAGCGTGACGTTGCAGTTCAGCGCCACCGGGCATGGCGCGCCATAGGCCGCGATCAGCGCGCCGTAGCCGCGGCGGACGCGCCAGTTGAGGTCGCTGTCCTCATACGCGTCCCAGTCCAGCGTCGACATGTCCTTCAGTTCGCAGCCGTTGATGTAGGTCGAGATCGCGTCGATCATGGGATTCCAGCGATTGCCGGGCTCCAGGCTGAAGCTCGCGGGGACATCCTGGCCCTTCTGGGCGGTCTCCCACAGCCGCTGATAGAAGGCGTCCATGGCGTGCATGAAATCATCGCGCTCGGCTTTCGGAAACGCGTCGCCATAGGCGCGCTCGCGCCAGGGCGGGAGGTCCTTGTTGACCTCGAAATCGAGCTGCTTTGCAATCGCGACGAAGGAGTTGTTGTCCGCCGAATGCAGCCAACCGCAGCCGACGTCGAAGGTGACTTCGGGCGAGGCCTGCACCGTCCAGGCCCGGCCACCGAGCCGGTTACGCGCCTCGAGCACGATCACGGAGAGGCCGGAGCCTGCCAGCGCATGCGCCGCGCCGAGACCGGCGGCGCCCGCACCGATGATCGCGACGTCGACGGAGGAGGGGAGGGACATAGCGGTCAATTTCATCGTCATGCCCGGGCTTGTCCCGGGCATCCACGTCATTGACACCAGTATCGAAGACGTGGATGGCCGGGACAAGCCCGGCCATGACGCATTCGTCGTGTGTCCGAGTGGCCTTAAGCCACCGCTTCCTTGGATTTTTCCGCGCGCTTGCGCTCGTTCGGGTCGAGGTGCCGCTTGCGCAGGCGGATCGACTTCGGCGTGATCTCCACCAGCTCGTCGTCCTCGATATAGGCCAGCGCCTTTTCCAGCGTCATGCGGATCGGCGGGGTCAGGCGCACCGCTTCGTCCTTCGACGTGGTTCGGATGTTGGTGAGCTGCTTGCCCTTGAGCACGTTGATCTCGAGGTCGTTGTCGCGGGTATGCTCGCCGACGATCATGCCCTTGTAGACCTTCCAGCCCGGCTCGATCATCATCGGGCCGCGATCTTCCAGCTTGAACATGGCGTAAGCCACCGCTTCGCCCTGGTCGTTGGAGATCAGCACGCCGTTGCGGCGGCCCTGGATCTCGCCCTTGTACGGCGCGTAGCCGTGGAACAGACGGTTCATGATCGCGGTGCCGCGGGTATCGGTGAGCAGCTCGCCCTGGTAGCCGATCAGGCCGCGGGTCGGCGCGTAGAACACCAGCCGCAGACGGTTGCCGCCGGACGGCTTCATCTCGATCAGCTCGGACTTGCGCTCGCTCATCTTCTGCACGACGACACCGGAATGCTCCTCGTCGACGTCGATGACGACTTCCTCGATCGGCTCGAGGGTGGCGCCGGTGGCCTCGTCCTTCTGAAATACGACACGCGGACGCGACACCGAAAGCTCGAAGCCCTCGCGGCGCATGGTCTCGATCAGGATCGCGAGCTGCAATTCGCCACGGCCTGAAACTTCCATCGCGTCCTTGTCGGAGGCTTCGACGACCCGCAGCGCAACGTTGCCCTCGGACTCGCGCAGCAGGCGGTCGCGGATCATGCGGCTGGTGACCTTGTCGCCTTCGGTGCCGGCGAGCGGCGAGTTGTTGACGATGAAGGACATCGACACGGTCGGGGGGTCGATCGGCTGCGCCATCAGCGGGGTGTCGACCGACGGATCGCAGAAGGTGTCGGCGACGGTGCCCTTGGTCAGGCCGGCGATGGCGACGATGTCGCCTGCCTCGGCTTCGTCGAGAGGAGTGCGCTCGATGCCGCGGAAGGCGAGGATCTTGGTGATGCGGCCCTGCTCGATCGTCTTGCCGTCGGCGCCCAGCACCTTCACGGCCTGGTTCGGCTTGATCGAGCCTGAGGAAATACGGCCGGTGATGATGCGGCCGAGATAGGGGTTGGCTTCCAGAATGGTGCCGATCATGCGGAACGGGCCTTCCTCGACGGTCGGCGGCGCGACATGGCGCACGATCAGGTCGAACAGCGGCTGCATGCCGGCTTCCTGCGACCCGTCCGGGCTCTCGGCCATCCAGCCTTGCTTGGCCGACCCGTAGAGGATCGGGAAGTCGAGCTGCTCCTCGCTGGCGTCGAGCGCCGCGAACAGGTCGAACACCTCGTTGATGACTTCGGTTGCCCGCGCGTCGGGACGGTCAACCTTGTTGATCACGACGATCGGCTTCAAACCGACCTTGAGCGCCTTGGAGACCACGAATTTGGTCTGCGGCAGCGGCCCCTCGGCGGCGTCGACCAGCACCAGCGCGCCGTCCACCATGTTGAGGATGCGCTCGACCTCGCCGCCGAAATCGGCGTGGCCTGGGGTATCGACGATGTTGATGCGGGTGTCCTTCCACTGCACCGAGGCCGCCTTGGCCAGAATGGTGATGCCGCGCTCGCGCTCCAGATCGTTGGAGTCCATGGCGCGCTCAGTCACCTTCTGGTTCTCGCGATAGGTGCCGGATTGCTGGAGGAGGCGGTCGACCAGGGTCGTCTTGCCGTGGTCGACGTGGGCGATGATGGCGATGTTGCGAAGATTCATGAGTGGGCTTCTTTGCGGTCGGACAATGGGTTAAGCGCGATCTCGCCGGTCAGACCGGGACCTCTTCTCGAAACAACGCTTGAAGACTGGAAACGGGGCGCTTTCCGCCCAAAAGGGAAAGCCCGGCATATCGACCGGGCACCCTACGCGTTGCGGCGCAATATAGGCAAAAACCGCCAAAAAACAATGTGTTCTTTGGCCGTTGGTTGATTGAATTTTGTCCGGGAATTCCCGGGGGTTAGGCGAAAAGCCGGGCTCAGCCGCGCCGGCCCTTGATCGCGGCCCAGATCAGGGCGACCCCGCCCAGCCCCACGACCAGGCCTACGAACACCAGCGGTGCCACGTCGGAACCCATCCGGCCGCCCTCGATCACCGACATTCCGCCGAACAGCAATGCGCAGGCACCGGGTAGCAGCATGAGGATCCCGAAGATCGCCATGATCGCGGTCAGGCAGCCGCCGCGCTTGTTCGGCGGGGCAGGAGGCGGTCCCGGAGGGGCTGGCGGCGGCGTGTCGCTGATGCTCATGCCTGCAGGACTCCTGCGGTTGACTGCGCCGCCAGTTCGGCGCGGATGCCGTCGATCTTTCCGTTTCGGTAGAACAGATTGTAGGTGTCGAACGGGATGATCGCGCCGTTCTCGGTGACGAAATGGATGCAGCTGCGCTTGACGTTGCCGACGCAGAAATTGAAGCGATCGAGAAACTGCACGATGGTGACGCGGAATACGTTCTCGTACGTGATTCCCTGCGGCACCTCGAAGCTCGGCAGGCAGCACAGCAATTCGCAGACGCGCTCGCTCGTGTTCAGCGGTCCCGAGGACAGCGAGAACAGATCGATGAATTTCTCCCTCAGCGCCGGATGCTTCTCCGGGCTTATCGTATTGGGCAACAATGCGACGAGTTGCTCCTGCGGGATCAGCGAGGTCAGCGGCAGCACTTTCTTGCCGTTGCGCAGGCCGTAACCGATCGAGATGCTTTCGGGATTGCAGGGCAGCGGGATCATGTCCTTGTCGCCGAACACGCCGGTTTCGACCACGCGCTTGCGGATCTCCGACAGCATGATGCGATCGGTGTTCTTGTCGAAATTTTCGTTGCGGCCGGCGTCCTGCACCGGCTGCAGCGTGACGCCGCGAACGCACTTCCAGGTCAGCGCGTGGCGGACGATGTCGCCGATCTCGGCATCGTTGACACCGCGCTTGATGGTCGCCACCAGCGTGGTCGATACGCCGTAATGCTCGAGATTCTCCAGCGCCTGCTGACGGATCTTGCGCAAATCCGCGCCGCGCAGATTGATCAAAGCGTCGCGTTCGAGCGAGTCGAACTGGAGATAGACCTCGAGCCCGCGCTTGTTCTCGGCGAGCCGCGCCACGAAATCCTTTTCGCGGGCGATACGCAGGCCGTTGGTGTTGATCATGACATGGCGGATCGGGCGGGCGCGCACCGCATCGAGGATCGCGAAGAAGTCGGGATGCAGCGTCGGCTCGCCGCCGGAGATCTGCACCAAATCAGGCTCGCCCTCGCTCGCGACCAGCGCGTCCAGCATTCGCTCGACCTTGGCCAGCGGCGTGAAGCTGGTCCGCGCCGGCGAGGAATCGGCAAAGCACACCGGGCAGGTCAGATTGCAATGCTCGGTGATCTCGATCAGCGCGAGGCAGGAATGCTGCTCGTGGTCGGGGCACAGGCCGCAATCATAGGGGCAGCCGAATTCGGTATGCCGTTGAAAGGCCAGCGGCCGGTCGCCCGGCTTGATGAAATCCTTGCACAGGCGCCAATACGCGGCGTCCGTCGACACGAGCGTGGACTGGACGCCATGCTCCTTGCAGCGCTTCTCGTACCAAACCTCGTTGTCGAGGATCTGGATCTTGGCCGGCACCAGCTTCAGGCAGGTCTCGCAGAGAGATTGGGTCTGGCCCCAGAAGATATAGGGACGCGACTTACGCAACGGCGCGTTCATGCATGGGTCTCGCATTGGGCGCCCTCGCCAGCATGACGACGGCGTAGAGCAGGATGGACAGCGACAGCAGGTGAAACAGCGTGAAGGGGCCGATCAGCGTGCCGTAGGGCTTGAGGAATTCCCACAGGAAGCGCTGTGCTCCATAGTAGACGAGGACGAGGTAGAAACCATTGGTGATCACAAACGCGCTCCGGTTCAAGACCGCCACCACGTAGAGCAGCGCGAACACCCCCATCGCGGCGCTTTCGTAGAGCTGCACGGGATGGCGCGGGATGCCGTCGGCGAAATCATGGCCCCAGGGCCATGCCGTCGGCGTGCCGTAGGTGAAATCGTCGAGGCCCGCGAAAAAGCAGCCGAGCCGGCCGATCGCGATGCCGAGCGCCAGCGGCAGCGCAAAACGGGCGCCGGTTCGGACCGTGATCCCTGCGGACCATTTGTAGAGCTCGATCGCCAAGATGCCGCCGACCAGCGCTCCTTCCACGGAGCGCGCGATGCCGCTCTGGCCCGACAGCCACAGATTGGCGGAGCCGAACAGATAGGCGCCGAGCCCCGCGCCGAACACCAAAGCGGCGAGGTAGGACCGCTCAAAGGATTGCGCCGGAAACCGCAAGCCCTGTCGCGACAGCCCGTAGAGCGCCACGGCCGCGGTCAGCCACGCCGCGATGTCGAAGAGAGTGTGAAGGAAAGCCCCGCTCATGCGGGGACATTAGCCCAGGTTCCCCCGCGGCGGGATAGTGCGGCCGCTTCTTATCCCCGAAGAGGAGCGAGTCAGGCGGCTAGCCGGCCTGCCTCTCCTCGGTCGGATAGACGCCGCGCAGCACCTCCTCGAAGTGCATCTTCACGGCCTCGTTGCACAGGCAGGAGCGCAGGCGCAGGCCCTCGCGGTTGCGGACCAGGATCGATCCGCGTCGCGTGTCGAGCACGCCCTCCGCCTTGAACGACTGGAGCACGCGGCTGGCATAGCTGCGGCCGACGCCGAGCAGTGTCGCGAGTTGCTCGTGCGTCAGAGGCACGCTGCTCTCGTCGCCGGTCCGCTCCATAGCGGCCAGCATCCATTTGGCGGTGCGCTGCTCGATCGAGTGAATGGCGTTGCAGGCGGTGGACTGGAAGATCTGAGCCAGCATGCAGTCGGCGTAACGAGCGAAGACATGGCGCAACGAGGGCGAGCGCTGCTTGGCGGCCTCCAGCTTGCTGACGTGAATTCGCGCAAACGGCCCGCCGAATTTCACGCAGATCCGGGTATAGGCCGGCAGATAACCCTCGCTGACGATGCCGCCCACCGCGCCTTCGCGGCCGACCAGGATGGTCTCGACATCGCGGCCGTCCTCATTGGGAACGAGGAAGGTTGCAAGCGACGGTCCGCAGGGGAAGTGGACGACCTGGACGTCGTCGCCGGGGTTGTAGAGCAGCTCATTCGCTGCGGCGCTTTCGAGCATGACATGCGGCGCAAGCAGGGCGAAGTCGGCCGGGCTCAAGCGCCGCAGCAGATTGTTGGTCGGCCGGCTATCGATCTCGGTGGCGTTGCTGGTCCGCGCGTCCATCTTAAACTCCCATCCGCCTCCACATTTAGCGAGTTCCGACGAGGTCCTGTGTGCACAAGTAGACAGACCTAACAACTGTGATGTGGTGGTTTCGTTCCGGGAACCTCCGCGCCGGGTACAGGCGTCGTGACGCGGTATCCCAGTCAGAGAAACCTCATGCTCCAAGTTACGATGATGGCACCCGCTGTTTCCGATGGTTCAAACTGTCCCGCCGATGTGCTCATTGTCGAGGACGATCCGATCATCGCGATCGACTTCGAAGATCGCCTGCTCGGATTTGGCGTGAAGAGCGTCCGCACGGTACGTTCAGTGGCGCAGGCGCTGACCGCAATCGCGGCGCACGCCCCCGAATTCGCCTTGCTCGACGTCGGTTTGAGTCGCGAGAACAGCTTTGCGGTCGCCGAACGGCTCGCGGCGCTGAAAATTCCCTTTGTGTTCGTCACCGGCTACGGCGCTGACGCGCGCATCCCGCCCGAATTCGCCGGCCAGCCGCGATTGCAGAAGCCGTGTTCGAGCGACGCGCTGGAGGCGGCGCTCCAGGTCCGCGCGGCGAACTAGCGATACGGCGTCAGGCCGGCTTCGGATCGAGCGTGGTTGACCACAGCGCGACGTCGGCGCGGTCGCGCAAGGTCACCGTCATCTGGCCGGAAGCGCCGTCGATCTTGACGTGACCGAAGAACTGCATGCCGGCGGATGGCGGCAGGTTCTGGTTGTCTTTCCCGGGCGCCTTGACGAAACGCACCTCCGGCCCAAACGTATTGTCGAGCGCGTTCGGACCGAATGTGCCCGCGTGAAGCGGGCCCGACACGAACTCCCAGAACGGCTCGAAATCCTGGAATTGCGCCTTGTTCGGATCGTAATAATGCGCGGCCGCGTAATGCACGTCCGCCGTGAGCCACACGGTGTTGCTGACCGGCGCCATCTTGATGAAACGCAGGATGTCGGCGATCTCGAACTCGCGGCCGCGCACCGGGCCGTCGCCCTGCGCAATGGCTTCCGATCCCCCCTTCGGCGTGTCTGACACGACGAGGCTGAGCGGCATGTCGGAGGCGATCACTTTCCAGGTCGCGCGAGAATTCAACAGGCCGCGCTTGAGCCAGGCGATCTGGTCCGGGCCGAGGAAATAGCTGGCCGGGTCGTAAACGGTTTCGAGGTTGGGGCCGTTCGGGCCGCGATAGCTGCGCTCGTCGAGCACGAACACGTCGAGATGGGGACCATAGGAGATCTGGCGATAGACGCGGCCGGGCTCGACGATGCTCTCGCGCATCGGATACATCTCGTGGAAGGCACGGCTTGCGCGGGCCGCAAGCAGTGCGATGTCGCGCTCCTTGTAGGTCGCCGGCAGCTCCTTCGACAGCGACCAGTTGTTGGTCACCTCATGGTCGTCCCACTGCACGAAGATCGGCACTTCGGCATTGAAGGCGCGAAGATTGTCGTCGGTGAAATTGTATTTGTGCGCGGCGCGGTACTCGTCCAGCGTCTCGGCGACCTTGGCCTTCTCGGGAATCGTGACGTTCTTCCAGATCTTGCCGTCCGCGAGCTTCACCTCGGACTGGATAGGGCCGTCGGCATAGATGGTGTCACCGGAGTGCAGGAAGAAATCCGGACGGTGCTTGCGCATCGCCGAGAAGGTGAACATGCCGCCGTCATCAGGGTTGATGCCCCAGCCTTGTCCTGCGACGTCGCCGCCCCAGACGAAGCTGACGTCGCGACGGTCGGCGGGTGCGGTGCGGAAGCGGCCGGTCACCGGCTCGCCCTCCACCGCGGTGTGCGAAAGATCGCGGAAGCGGACGCGATAAAAAATGTCCTGTCCGCCCGGCAGGTTTTCGATCAGCATCTTCGCGGTGAAGTCGCTGTCGGGCAGCGCCGCGATCGGCGGCAGCGCGCGGGCATCCCTGAACGACTCCGTCGTCGCCACCTCGACCAGCATCTGTGCGGGCCGGTCGGTGCGCGCCCAGACCACGCCGCTGTCGACGGTGACGTCGCCCGACTGCACGCCATGGGTCACCGCCGGCCGGTCGGCCGCGCGGGAGAGATGGGGCATTGCGACCGCGCCGAGCGCGCCGGCGCTGGTCGTCAGGAAACGGCGGCGGGAGAATTTGATGTTCATGAAGACGGTCTCGATATCGCGTGAGGCGATCGCCCAGGGCGGTCGCCATGGTGAAGCAGACGCTATATTGAGACAATGTGACGCGGCGATAACGCGCGAGCGCTTACGCGTTGCCAGCGGCCCGGAATTGGGCACCGGCGCGCTGCAGGTTCTGCGGCAGGCTGAACAGCACCGCCTTGCGGTCGGCAACCGCCGCATGGAACTGGTCGAGCGCGATGTTGAAGGCGGTGAGCGCACCTTCCTCGATCGCGCCGTGGTCGTAGCAGCGCAGCGTATCGCGCAGGATCTCGTCGGCCTCGGTCTGCATCTGATCGAGATCTTCGGTCGTTTCGCTCTTTCGAGCGGCGGTGATCATGTCGAGCAGCCGCTCGCGCAGATGGCTGTTGTTGTCGCGCTCGTCCTTCTTCAGATAGCCCGCAAACCAGGCGCCGATCGAGCCCATGGCCGAGAGCGCCATCAGGGTCCACCAGATGTAATCGCTGTATCTGTCGAGGAAGGTCTTTTCTTCGCCGTCGACGAAAGCGGCGGCGCCGGGATGCACGGGAATCACCGCATCCTTGTCGGTGTCGGGCGTTTCGATCTTCGCCGCCAGCGGGAATTCCGTCACCAATTGCTGGCGTACGGAGAAAAGCTGGCGCGTGAACGCCGCGATGGTGGTTTCGGACACTGCTTTGCGCGCCACGATGTGGTGCGAGAAGCTGATGGTCTTGACCTCGTCATCGGGACGATCGGGCGAGCCGCCGTAAGTGCCCGCGGGAATCTCGGCCGCTTCATAGACCGGATGGTTCTGGGCGATCGCATCCGCGGAATCGATCGCGAGAAAGGTCGGCGTGCCGAAATCCTTGGTGGAAGCGGCGATCGCCTCCGCCGTGATCTTGCTGTTGACGGGACCGGCCGCGAGATAGGCATCAGCCCTCTGCGCCTTGATCGCTTCGACGGCTTCGGTTGCCGGGTATTGCACGATCTCGACCTTGGCGGGATCGACACCGTATTGCTGCAGGATCACCTTGAGCAAATTGACGTTGGCCTGGGTGCGGCCGACCACGCCGACCCGATGTCCGGCGAGCTGCGCGATCTTGGTGATCTTCGCGCCCTTCTTCTTGCCCTTGCCGGACACGGACCATAGCGCCACGACGTTCTTGCGCAGGGTCGCAACCGCTTGCGCGTTCTTCGGTACGTCGACGTCGCCGCGCACAATGGCAAGATCGGCCTTGCCTTCCGCGAGCAGATTGGCGCTGGCGGTGGCGCCGTCGGTCTGGATCGGGCGCAACCGCACAGAACTCTTATGCTGCGCGAAGGCCTGGGTCAGTGCCTGCACGACCTTGACGTCATCGCTGTTGGCGGGGCCGACCGCGATCTTCAGCGTCACCGGCCGCATGGCAAAGTAATAGCCGCCGGCGAGCGCGCCAACGATCGCGAGCACCAGCGCGAGAGTCACGAGCGCCGTCTTCCGCGCCGATGATCGCGGCGAGGGCGGGGTGGGCGCTTCGGCCAGGTCCAATCCCCCGGTCATCGATCTCCCGAACATTCGCTTGAGGCTCAGTTTCATCTTGGCCGGCGGTTTACGCCTGCAAGTGTAGCAAATTTCTTGTCCGGCAGGGTTACATCTCCGTCATGGTTAGCGGATGGGGTCCAATCCCGTATGAACCCGGGGCGTCAGTGCGGTGTTAGGGTAAAGTTCCCCTGAAAGGACGGAGGCGAGGATGACAGAACGGCTCTCGGCGGAGGCACGCAGGCAGGCGCTGGGCGAACTACCTGGCTGGACCGAGGCTCAAGGACGCGAGGCGATCGGGAAAACCTTTGTCTTCAAGGATTTCAACGAGGCGTTCGGCTTCATGACCCGCGCGGCACTGGTCGCCGAGAAGATGGACCACCACCCCGAATGGCGCAATGTCTACAAAACGGTGGAGGTGGTGCTGTCGACCCATGACGCCGGCGGCGTCACCGCGCTCGACATCGAGCTCGCCAAGGCGATGAACGCCATCGCCAAGCTGACACCAGGCTGACGTCTTGCAGGGGAAGGCCGCGTCCCCATCTTGTGATCAGCACGGGATGCGGCGATCTGCCACCCAGGCTGGAACGGGGAGTTTGTCGAACATGGCTGCCGAACACAGCGTCGGTTTCGAGCCCGCCGACCGGCTCGCGGAAGATCGTGAGAGCGTGCGCCGCCGCTTCTGGCGCAAGCTGAAGCGTGTCGCCGCGCATCTGCCGTTCGCGGAGGATCTGCTCGCGGCCTATTACTGCGCGTTCGACCGCCAGACGCCACGCCATGTCCAGGCCTCGCTGCTCGGGGCGATCGCCTATTTCATCCTGCCGTTTGATTTCGTTCCCGACGTGATGCCGATCCTCGGCTTCACCGATGACGCCGCCGTACTCGCCACCGCGATCCGCATGGTTGCCAGCCACATCACGAACGAGCATCGCGAAGCCGCCCGCGCCGCGCTGAAGCGCGGGGTGGATGAGGTGGAGCCGGAAGCCGCGCAATAGCTGTCGCCGCATACTCCGCTGTCATTCCTCGCGATGGTGCGGAATCCAGCACGCCGCGGCCTTCCGATTGAACCATAACCGTCTCGGAATGCTGGATCGCCGCCTTCGCGGGCGATGACAGCTGTATGTGTGGATGACTGCTCGCTACTTCTTCTCCGCCTGCGCCTGGGCCTGGGCCTTTTCGGCGTCCCACGCCTGGAATTGCTTGAACAGCGTTTCCATGTCCGCGTCGGACACTTTTGCGGCCGAGGGGCTCTGTCGCAGGAACGCCTCGAAGCGTTGCCGCGTCACCGGTTCGACGCCGTGGCGGTCGAGCCATTGCTGCGCCACCGGCAATCTGTTCCAGCCCGCCAGGGGCGCCGCGAGCGAGACCTCCTTCCACTTTGGATGGAAGGGCGGGTTCTGCAGCGTCGGGAATTTCGTGAAGAACGCGTCCACGTACAGTGCAAGCTTGCGGTAGCGCTCGGTGTTGGGCGCCCAGTTGTAGGCCGCGAGCACGGCCGGCACCGCGATGGTGTCCACGCTCTCGCCCTCCTTGACCAGGTTCGGATAGTCCTTGGCGGTCAGCGTCGCCGGCAGATAGTCGCTCTGGAGGGGCTTTGCATAATCCACGGTCGCAAGGTGGAAGCGGCCGTCATTGCCGAAGGTCGAAACGGACTTGTACGGTTTGCCGCCGACCACGATGACGGCGTCGATCTCGCCGGCCTTCAGTTTCTCCATCGCGATGCGCTGCTCGACATAAACGAATTTCGCCTTGATCCCGAGCCGCTCGAACACGGTGAGCGCGGTGACGAAGGTGCCGCCGTTGGGCAGATCGACGCTTACAGTTTTGCCTTCCAGATCCTTGAGTGTCGCGACCGATTTTGGCGCGATCACCTGCATCTCTTCGTTGTAGAGCTTCGTCACATAGGTGAATTGCTTCTTGATGTCCTTGGCAAAACCTTTGCGCTCGAGATAGTCGAGCGTATCCGCGCGGACGATTCCGAGATCGACGCCTTGCAGGAACAGGATGTCGGCAACGCTCTGCACCGAACCTCGGCCGACGATTGGCAACACACGAATCCTGTTGCCGTCGTCGAGCACGGAGGCGAGGTCGGCGCCGAATTGCACATAGGTGCCGCCGATCGTGCCGGTGATCAACGTCACGGTGTTGGCGTTCAGCGACTGCTTGGTCGAGGTCGAACCGAACTGGAAGATGGCTTTCAGGCTGTCAGAGACCTTGGCCGGATCATATTCGGTCTGCTCCGCGCGTGCCGCGAAGGCATAGATCATCATGATGGCGGCAAGCGCCATTCTCAAAGCATTACGCATGATATCCCCTAAAGAGTTCTAGTTCTGAAGCTGGGCGAGGCGTTGCCGCGCCTCCGCCGATCCAAGGCCTGCGGCCTTTTGGTACCAGTCGCGCGCGGCGGTCGCGTCGGCAGCAACGCGCCGCGCGTCGCTCGTGGCCAGCACCGCCGGGTCATAGGTTTGCGCGAGCAGAAATGCAGCCGTTGCATCCTGTGCATTGGCGGCCCGTTCGAGCAGCAGGCGCGCCGCGGCAATGTCGCCGACCGCCAACAGACCGTTCGCGCGCGCCATCAGCCCAGCCAGTGTGTCGGCATCGAGCGTCTTAGCGGGCGGTGGGGGCGCAGGCGGCGCCGCGACTGGCCCGGGCGCCTGGGCTTGCAGCGCGGTTTGATAGGCAGTCGCAATCGCTTCGCGGCTCGGAGCTGAGGCTGCGGGGAGATCCTGCGCGTCAGCGCTCGCCAGCCTTGTGTTGCTCAAGCGCGCCGGGTCCTTGTACGCGGTCTGAGGCCTGTCCGGCACGTTGGCCGACGCCATGGCCTGGTCCAGCTCGGCACCCGTCGGGCCGGCAGCGTCGGCGGCGAAGAGATTGCGGAGACTGGGCTGATACAGCGCGGCCGCAACGGCCAGCGTGGATGCGATGAGAACCGCCGCGAGAACACGCGGGACAATTCTGAGCCGGGGACCCAACGCCCGCGCCGTATATTCGCCTGACTCCGGCACACCGAGCGGATCGGACAGGAACAGTGGAATTGGATCTTCCGGTGACAGATCGAGCCGCGCGGCGCGCGCACGGATATAGGACGCGACGGCCGGATGTGATGCAGCTTGATCGGAATCGAACGATCTCGATTCCCTGGACGGGCGGTACGCCGTCGTCTCCATGGTGATGCTCCCCACTACTAACGCAACGCTGGGGCATCCCGGCTTCAGTCTTTTTGTTGTTGTCCAGAAATGCCCCGCAAACTGGAGCCGGTAAATCGCCGTCTGAATCAGCCCAAAAAACGTCGGCGGCTTGCGCGAATCGGGAGATATTTGGGTTTGATTGAGGCGAGGCGGAGGAATGCCCCGCAATTTTGTCGACAATGGTTGACGGGGATTGACCCGGCGGCGGCGCGGACACTGCCTGTCCCGCGCTCGCGGTCATTCCCCGCGAAGGCGGGAAACCAGTACGCCGCGGCTTCTCGATTCAATGACTGACGTCTCGGAGTACTGGTCGCCCGGTCAAGCCGGGCGATGACAGTTGAGCTCGTGGCGAGCGGCCGTACCGACACACGTCGTGCCGCATAGCCTCACGGATGCAGGATCACTTTGCCCATCGCCTGGCGTCCGGCGAGCACCTTGAGCGCATCCGCCGTCTGCGCCAGCGGGAAGACGCGATCGACATGCGAGGAGATCTTTCCTTCCGCTGTCCACTTCACGAGCTTCTCGAGATTGGCGCGGTTCTTTTCCGGGTTGAGCCGGGTCCAGGCGCCCCAGAACACGCCGCGGATATCGCAGCCCTTCAGCAGCGCGAGGTTCAGCGGCATCTTCGGAATGTCGCCGGCGGCGAAGCCGATCACGAGGAAGCGGCCTTCCCAGGCAATCGAGCGCAGGGCCTGCTCGGCATAGGTGCCACCAACCGGATCGAAGATGATGTCGACGCCCTTGCCGCCCGTAAGCTTTCGCAGGCCTTCCTTCAAATCTTCCTTGCCGTAATTGAGCGCGAGTTCTGCGCCGTGCGCCTTCGCGAATTCGAGCTTCTCGTCCGACGAGGCGCAGGCGATCACCTTCAGGCCCATCAGCTTGCCGAGCTCGCACGCGGCAAGTCCGGTGCCGCCGGCGGCGCCGAGCACCGCGAGCGTCTCGCCCGGCTTCGGGCTCGCGCGATCTTCCAGCGCATGCAGCGCGGTGCCGTAGATGATGATGATGCCGGCCGCGCGGTCATAATCGAGATTGTCGGGGATCTTCACGATCGATGCCGCCGGCAGCGCGATCTTTTCGCGCGCGCCGTTGTGGCCGCAGGAGGCGACGACGCGATCGCCGATCTTCAGATCAGTCACGCCGGGACCGATGCTCTCGATCACCCCAGCCACTTCGGCGGCCGGCGAGAACGGGAATGGCGGCTTGATCTGGTACTTGCCTTGAATCATCAGGATGTCGAAGAAGTTCAGCGCCGCAGCCTTGATCGCGATCACGGCTTCGCCGGGACCGGCCACCGGATCCGGCACGTCGGCCAGAACGAGATCGTCGGGCTGGCAATATTGCGAGCAGAGGATGGCTTTCATGGCGGCACCTTCTTGAGAAGTGAAGTACTGGGCGTTTCGAGTGGATTTATAGTTTGCCCGTTTCTGCCGGATTTAGGTGCGGGCGACAATCCGGTTTCTTTGTCAGTTGGAACGCAGGAGCCTATCCTCCCGTCATTGGGAGCGTAGCGAAGCCTATTTCCGCGGTACGGTTTCCCGCTGCGCGCGCAACGACGAAACAAGAAGGATTCAAACCATGTTTGAAACAGGCCTGCTCAAGGACAAGCGCATCCTCGTCACCGGCGGCGGTTCGGGCCTCGGTGCTGCAATGGCGCACCGTTTCCTCGCGCTCGGCGCCGAGCTCGTGATCTGCGGCCGCAAGCTCGATCGGCTCGAGGCGGCGGCGAGCAAGATGCGCGAAGAGAACGGCGGCAAGGTCACCACGATCGCCTGCGATATCCGAGACGGCACCGCCGTCGAGAGCATGATGGACGCGATCTGGCGCGGGGCGCCGCTCGATATTCTCGTCAACAATGCGGCTGCGACTTTCATCGCGCAGAGTGAGCATCTCTCATTCCGCGCCGCGGATGCGATTCTCGCGCCGACCCTGCATGGTGCGATGTATTGCACGCTTGCCGCCGGCAAGCGCTGGATCGACGGCAAGCATGGCGGCGTCGTGCTCTCGATCCTCTCGACCTCGACCATCACCGGTCGCGCCTTCACCGTGCCGTCGGCGATGGCGAAGTCGGCCGTGTTGGCGATGACCAAAAGTCTCGCCGTGGAATGGGGCCCGAAGGGAATCCGCACCGTCGCGATCGCGCCGGGACCGTTCCCGACCGCCGGCGCCTCGGGCCAGCTCCGCCCCGAGGGTCGCGACGAAGGGTGGGCCGCGCGCAACCCGATGGGACGAGCCGGCGAGCACCCCGAGCTTGCCGACCTCGCCAGCTTCCTAGTCTCCGACCGTGCCGGCTACATCAACGGCGAGATGGTGGTGATCGACGGTGGCGCGCATTTGCGCAGCTCCGGCGTCGAGGATTTGTTGCGCTGGACCGATGCGCAATGGGCGGAGCAACGCGCGGCGCGATCCAGGGCCTAGTCGCCGCGACCTTCGCTAACTGCCTTCCCAAATTGGACTTTCCCGGCTATCCCTGCCCCGGGGACAATGCGCGACCGGGCCATCTTCCAGTCACAATATTGAGGGAACCACTCCAGCATGTGGCGGGTGCTGATTTTAGCTTTGATGACGGGCGTGGCGGCCTGTGGAATCATCGATTCCGCGCGGGCGCAGACGGCGCAGCCTGCGCCCAAGACTGCACCGAAAGAGGCCGCGCCGAAACCGGCCGCGCCGGCGGCCAATACGACCGGAAAGACGGCTGCAAAGCCCGAGAGCAAGCCGGCGGCCCCGCACGCGGCGGTTGCCGGCGGCGCGGAGCCAACCCTGATCGGTCAGTTCGGCACCTGGGGCGCCTATTCGGCCGCGCCCAACGGCAAAAAGGTCTGCTTCGCGCTGGCCAAGCCGTCGTCGTCGAAGACCAACCCGCCGAATCGGCCGCGCGATCCTGCCTATGCCTTCGTCTCCACCCGCCCGGCGGAGAAGGTCAACAACGAAGTCTCGGTCATGATCGGCTATGCGCTGAAGCCGGGCTCTGAATCCTCGGTCGAGGTGGGCGGCGCCGCTTTCGCCATGTACTCGCAGGGCGACGGTCTCTGGATCAAGAACGCGGCCGAGGAAGAGCGGATGGTCGAGGCCATGCGCAAATCCGCCGATCTCGTGGTCAAGGGCATGTCGTCCAAGGGGACCGAGACCACCGACACCTTTTCGCTGAAGGGCCTTGCCCAGGCGCTCGACAAGATCGCGCAGGATTGCAGGCGTTAAGCCTGCGGTCGATAAGGTCGCAATCGGCCGTTCCGGTTGCTATATAGGGCGCGTTCCAGATTTTCTCCCGTCATTCCGGGGCGATGCGTAGCATCGAACTCGGAATCTCGAGGTTCCGGGTTTAGTCCTTTGGACCATCCCAGAACGACCACCTAAATCAGGCCATTCCATGCAACCGACGACCGAGCCGCACAACGCAACACTGGTGGAGAAGACTCCGCTCGAGACCTATGTGCCGCCGGCGAGGCCCTCGCTGATCGGCCTGTCGCGCACCGAGCTTGCCGATCGCCTCGGCGAGATCGGCGTTGCACCGGCGCAGCGCAAGATGCGCGTGCAGCAGCTGTGGCACTGGATGTATTTCCGTGGCGCCCAGAATTTCGAAGAGATGACGTCGGTCTCGAAGGGCATTCGTGCCGAGCTCGCGCAACATTTCACCGTCGACCGGCCCGAAGTCGTGGCCGAGCAGATCTCCAACGACGGCACCCGCAAATGGCTGCTGCGGCTGCCGAGCGGCGACAATGTCGAGCGGGCGCATGAAGTCGAGTGCGTCTACATCCCCGAAACCGATCGCGGCACGTTGTGTGTGTCCTCCCAGGTCGGCTGCACGCTGAACTGCTCGTTCTGCCACACCGGCACGCAGCGCCTGGTGCGCAATCTCACCGCCGGGGAGATCGTCGGACAGGTGATGGTGGCGCGCGATCGTCTGAATGATTGGGCCGATCGCGAAGACGGTACGCGCCGCGTCACCAACATCGTGATGATGGGCATGGGCGAGCCGCTCTACAATTTCGACGCGGTGCGCGACGCGCTGCTGATCGTCGGCGACAACGAAGGCATCGGCATCTCCCGCCGCCGCATCACGCTGTCGACCTCGGGTGTGGTCCCGAATATCGTGCGCGCGGGCGAGGAGATTGGAGTGATGCTCGCGATCTCGCTGCATGCGGTGCGCGACGAGCTGCGTAACGAGCTGGTGCCGCTCAACCGCAAATATCCGATCAAGGAATTGCTGCAGGCCTGCCGCGACTATCCCGGCGCCTCGAACGCGCGCCGCATCACCTTCGAATATGTGATGCTCAAGGGCGTCAACGATTCGCTCGACGATGCCAAGCTGCTGGTGAAGATGCTCAAGGGCATTCACGCCAAGATCAATCTGATCCCGTTCAACCCCTGGCCCGGCACCGCCTATGAGTGCTCGGACTGGGACCAGATCGAAAAATTCTCCGAATACGTCTTCAACGCCGGCTATTCCTCGCCGGTGCGCACTCCGCGCGGCCGCGACATCCTCGCCGCCTGCGGCCAGCTCAAGTCGGAGACGGAAAAGCTCTCGGCCCGTGAACGCCAGACGCTGCGGGCCATGGCGATGACGGATTGATATTGATGATGGCGACGCTCTCAACGCCCGTCATGGCCGGGCTTGACCCGGCCATCCACGTCGAGCCACGAGAGAGCAAGTCGTGGATGCCCGGGTCAAGCCCGGGCATGACGATTGTGGATGTGGCGACGCCGTCAGTCACCAATTCGTTCCCATCATGTCCCTGATCGGCCGCCTCGTCGTCATCTTCATCGGCTTCCTCGCCGCCTGTTTCGTCGGCGGCATGATCGTTGTCGTCGCGCTGTTGTTTCCGGAGTTCGCCGATCTCGGCGCCGGTCCCGTCGATCAGGGCACGATCGATATCCTGCTCGGGTTCGGCTTCATCTTCGTCTCGGGCTTTGCGCTGGTGCCGGCGGCGGTGATCGTGGCGATCACCGAGGCGCTCTACATCCGCAGCGCGCTCGCCTATGCCGTGGGCGGAGGCGTCGTGGGGCTCGCCTGCTATCTCGGCCTGGTCCCGTTTCATTCCGACACGCTGCAATTCGAAGGCATTGTGCGGCGGCATCTGGAGATCATGACCGGCGCGGGCATCGTCGCCGGCGTCGTCTACTGGCTGATCGCCGGCCGCAATGCCGGCGCTTGGCGCAATCCGCCGCCTGCGCGCCAACCGCCTCCGCCGCTGCCGTCGAATTCGCGGCCGGATGCGCGGTGACTTTCTGACTTGTCACGGGGTTTTCATCCCTTTCCCACTGGGCTAAACCGCGCGCCATGAACCGGACTGGACTCTTCATCGCCCTGGCGCTGTGGCTCGTGATCGGCGTCGTTTTCGGCCTCTATCCCGAGCTTGATCTCAAGCTCGCCGCGCTGTTCTTCGACCCTGAGACGAAAACGTTTCCGCTCAAGCTGAACGGTTGGGCCGGCTTCGCGCGCGACGCCGCGATGTGGGTCGCCTGGGCGTTCGTGCTGCCTGCGCTGATCGCGCTCGTGGTCAAGATGGTCCGGCCCGACCGCCCGCTGATGGTATCCGGTCGCGCGATCGTCTTCCTGCTGGTCACGATCATCATGTCGGCCGGCATCCTCACCAATCTCGCCTTCAAGTCCTATTGGGGCCGGCCGCGCCCGGTGGTGGTGACGCAGTTCGCCGGCGACCAGCAATTCGTGCCGTGGTGGGATCCGCGCGGGGGCTGCGCGCGCAACTGCTCGTTCTTCTCGGGCGAGGGCGCGACCGCGTTCTGGACGCTGGCGCCGGCCGCACTGGCACCGCCGGCGTGGCGACCGCTCGCTTATGCCGGAGCCGTGGTGTTCGGCCTCGTGACCAGCGGGCTGCGGATGGCCTTTGGCGGCCATTTCTTCACCGACGTGTCGATCGCCGGCCTCGTCACCTTCGTCGTGATCTGGTTTGCCTACGCGCTGATTTACCGCTGGCCGCGGACCCGGTTTTCCGACGAGGCGGTCGATGCCGCCCTGACTCGGCTGAACATGCCCGCTTACCGGCTCCGCCAGCGCCTGTTCGGACGCAAGACGGGTGCCGAGCCGTCAGTTTGAGCCATTAAAGGGGTGCCGAGCCCCGCGAAATTTGATATTCGCGCGGTCAACCCGTGAAACGACATCAGCCCTTCGAGACCGATTGGAAGCCCCATGACCACGATCCTGAAAAGCCTGCCCAAGGGGGAGAAAGTCGGCATCGCTTTTTCGGGCGGCCTCGATACCAGCGCGGCGCTGCTCTGGATGAAGCAGAAGGGCGCGCGCTGCTACGCCTATACCGCCAATCTCGGCCAGCCGGATGAGGCCGATTACAACGAGATCCCGCGCAAGGCGATGGAGTTCGGCGCGGAGAAAGCGCTGCTGGTCGATTGCCGCACGCAGCTCGTCCACGAAGGCATCGCCGCTATCCAGTCCGGCGCCTTTCATATCTCGACCGGCGGCATCACCTATTTCAACACCACGCCGCTCGGGCGCGCCGTCACCGGCACGATGCTGGTCGCGGCGATGAAGGAGGACGGCGTCAACATCTGGGGCGACGGCTCGACCTTCAAGGGCAACGACATCGAGCGCTTCTATCGCTACGGCCTCCTGACCAATCCGGGCCTGCGCATCTACAAGCCCTGGCTCGACCAGCAGTTCATTGACGAGCTCGGCGGCCGCGCCGAGATGTCGGCGTTCATGACGGCGCAGGGCTTTGCCTACAAGATGAGCGCCGAGAAGGCGTATTCGACCGACAGCAATCTGCTCGGCGCGACGCACGAGGCCAAGGATCTTGAAAGTCTCGACAGCGGCATCAAGATCGTCAACCCGATCATGGGCGTGCCGTTCTGGCGTGACGACTGCAACGTCAAGGCCGAGAAGGTTGTGGTGCGTTTCGAGGAAGGCCAGCCGGTCGCGCTGAACGGCCAGACCTTCTCTGATCCCGTCGCGCTGTTCCTCGAAGCTAACGCCATCGGCGGCCGCCACGGCCTCGGCATGAGCGACCAGATCGAGAACCGCATCATCGAGGCCAAGAGCCGCGGCATCTATGAAGCGCCCGGTATGGCGCTGCTGCACATCGCCTATGAGCGCCTCGTCACCGGCATCCACAACGAAGACACCATCGAGCAGTACCGCATCAGCGGCATGCGCCTCGGACGCCTGCTCTACCAGGGCCGCTGGTTCGATTCGCAGGCCCTGATGTTGCGCGAGACCGCGCAGCGCTGGGTCGCGCGCGCCGTCACCGGCGAGGTCTCGCTCGAGCTGCGCCGTGGCAACGACTACTCGATCCTCAACACCGAAAGCCCGAACCTCACCTATGCGCCGGAGCGGCTCAGCATGGAGAAGGTCGAGGACGCGGCGTTCACGCCGGCCGATCGCATCGGTCAGCTCACCATGCGCAACCTCGACATCAACGATACCCGCGCCAAGCTGAAGCTCTACAGCGACACGGGCCTGCTCTCGGGCAGCGAAGGCTCGCAGATCTTCCGGCTGGAGAGCGACAAGAGCTGACACGCTCCATCCGGGCTACGAAACAAAACAAAAAATGGCCGGGATTGCTCCCGGCCATTTTGCATTTGTGTGTCGCCTCAGCGCGGCGGCGCGGTGCCGGGCGGGGGCGGCGGCAGCGAGGCCTGGCCGCCGTTGAGCAACGGCGTGATGTTGCGGACGGTGACGCGCCGGTTGATCGCGCTCGGTCCTTGCGTCTGCTCCTTCAGGTACTGCTCGCCATAGCCTTGCGACGTCAGGTTTTCAGACGGCACACCGAATTGCTGGGTCAGCAATTCGGCCGCGGACTGCGCACGACGGTCCGACAATGACAAATTGTCGACGTCGTTGCCGACCGCGTCGGTGTGACCTTCGATCAGGAACACCACGCGCGGGTTGGCCTGGATCGCACGGTTGAGACCGTCCGCGATCGACTGCAGCTTCGCCGCCTGGTCCGGTGGGATGGTCCACGATCCGGTCTCGAAGTTGATCGTGTTGAGGTCGATGCTCGGCATTTGCATGCGAACATTCGGGCTGTAGCGGATCTCGTCGAGCGTGTAGCGACGGTTGATCCGCTGCACCGGCGGCGCCACCATCGTCTCGTAGATCACGTCCGGCGAGGCCTCCTGGGCGTCGACGATATAGCGATCGTAGGGCATGTTGACGACGGGCGGCGGCGCGTCGACATAGAAACCGCCGACCGACTGCGGATCGCGGTAGCTGTTGTCGATGATGACGAGCTCGCGCCCGGCCGGGTCCCTGCGGATTCGCCGCAGCAGCCGACCGTCCTGACCTACAACGGTAATGATCTCGCTGCCGTCGGGACGGATCACCACGGTGCGGGTATCGGCGCCGACAGTTTCGGTGCGGATGTCGCGGGCGCCATAGCGGAAGCGATAGAGATCGTTGCCGCGGACGTAGGTCTGCCCACCCGGATCGCGGATGATGATGCGGTCCGGCTCGGTGTAGACGGTGCGGCCGCCTTCGACCGACTCGCGGCGCTGGTTGCGGTAGTCGGCGATGGTGGCGCCGATCACGGCACCGGCGACGACACCTGCACCGATCGCGAGCGGCGTCAGGTCACGCTGCGGCGGACGCGGCGGTGGCGGCAGGGGCGTGGTCGTCGTGGGCGCGGCGCGGAACGCCGGCGCAACCGTGGGCGCCGCGTATTGCGCCCTGTTGGGCGGCGGGGTCGCAGCCGCCGAGCCCGGCACGGTGCTCGGTGCAGCGGCGCCGGCGGGGGGAGCCGGCGGCCGGGGCGGGGCGCCTGCCTGCGGCTGGGTCGGCGGAGCTCCGGCAGCGGGTGCACCAGCAGGAGGCGCACCACCCTGGCGTCCAGGGGGCGGTGTCACGGCGCCACCGGGGGCCGGCGTCGTTGTCGGAGCCGGAGTTGCACTAGGCGCAGGAGGCGAACCTGGACGGCCGGGCGGCGGCGTCGGAGTGCCACCGGGAGTCGGCGTGGCCGTCGGCGCGGGCGTGGCGCCTGGAGCAGGTGACCCTGCAGCCGGGGGCGCACCAGGACGTCCGCCGGGAGGCGGCGTACCGGGGCGGCCAGTCGGCGGCGTGCCCGGCGTGCTGCCTGGAGCCGGCGTCGCGGTCGGCGCAGGAGTCGCCGTCGGTGACGGTGTGGCTGCAGGTGCAGCCGGAGCACCCGGTCGCGCGGTCGGAGCGGCCGGCGCAGGCGACGGTGTTGCCGTGGGCGCCGGCGCTGGGCGTCCCTGCGGAGTTGCTGCCGCAGGCGGCGTCGGTGCGTGCTGCGGAGCCGCGGCGGACGGCGGTGCTGGCGGCGGGGGAGCCGGGCGCGCGGAAGGCGGTGCCGGAGGCGGCGGTGTCGGCGCGTGCTGTTGCGGAGCCGCAGCCGGGGGCGGCGCAGCTGGGCGCGGCGGTGCCGCAGCCGGCGGAGGCGCTGCCGGCGGATGGGGAGGTGCAGCTGCGGGCGGCGGTGCGGCCGGGCGCGCGGGCGCCGCAGGCGGCGCGGCCGCTGGTGGTCCCTTCGGCGGCTGCTTCGGTTTTCCGTCAGGGCCGGTCTCTTGTGGCTGCGCCTGCGCGACGACAAGCGGCGGCGCGCCTTGTGCATGCGATGCGGAGCTTGCGAATTGCATCGCGGTCAGAGCCGTGGTGGCAAGCAGCACGAAACGAAGGTTGGTCATGTGGTGAACTTCCCCGGAAGGTTCTTTGACGAAGTGTTCGGATGAACAGCTACGCGTTAGGCCGGATTGTGGCGGACGAAGCGGACGCGGCCCGATTTATTTCTGCACGCAAATCACCTCACTATGGTGACGTTCATTGCGCATTCAGACGCAGGTTGCAATTGCCTCGGATCTGATGCGTCGCCTCATGCGCGATCCCGCGGCGGACTTGCATCCGTCGCGGGATTCGGCGTGAGCGGTCCGTTCGGTCCGCGTGATGGAATCTCTTCAGGCATGCGGCCCGGCAATTCGTCGGGCGGCGCTGGCGAGCCGGGCTCGCGCACCGGCGGTGCGATTTCAGGCTGCGGATTGCTCGGCGGAATCCCCGGCGGCGGTTCGGTGGGCGTACCGGGCGTCGACGGCGGTATCTCGGGCGGCTCGATCGGCATTACATAGAGACCTTGCGGTTGTCGCCGAGATCGGGGCGCGTGTTCGTCACCGCCGCGGCCGCCATCTTCACATAGGAAATCACGGTGCCGGGCGAGTCCCAGAACTCGGCATCGTCAGGCGTGACCTTGAGCACGCGGATGTTCGGATCTTCCGCAGAGTCCCACCACGCCTTGGCCGGCGTCGAGAACAGCTCCTTGATCTTGGCACGGTCATTGGAGATCATTGCGGTGCCCGTCAGCGACACGTATTTCTGGCTGCCGGCATCTGCGAACGACAGGTTGATGGACGGATTGCGCGCGATCTCCTCGTCCTTGTGACGCCGCGCGTCGGTGAGGAAATAAATCGTGTTCGCGTTGCGGTCGAGATAGGCGCTCATCGGCCGCGCGCGGAGCTTGTCGCCATCGCGCGTCACCAGCATCGCGAATCCGATCGTCTTCATCAGATCCCATACGCGGTCGACGTCGCGGGCATTGTCGTTGGCCATGTCGTGCTCCTTCTTGCAAGGGACGACAACGGCGCGCGCGGAACGAGGTTCCGGCCGAAGGATGGAACTTATCTATTCCGGCGCGTGGCAAACCGCCTCGATGTTGTGTCCATCAGGGTCGAGCACGAAGGCGCCGTAATAGGTCGGATGGTAATGCGCCCGGATGCCCGGCGGCCCGTTGTCGCGCCCGCCCGCTGCAATCGCCGCCTTGTAGAACGCGTCCACCGTGGCGCGGTCCTTCGCCAGAATCGCGACATGCACCGGCTTGTTCAGCGCGCCCTCGCCGCCGATCCAGAAATCCGGCTTGCCGTCGGCGCCGAAGCCGGCGGCTGGATCGTGTCCGGTCTGCTCCTGCGTGACCTCCATGATCAGGCTGTAGCCGAGCGGCGCCAATGCCTTGGCGTAGAACGCCTTGGCGCGCTCATAGTCGGAGACCGGGAAGCCCATATGGTCGATCATTCGTAACATCCGTTGTTCGTCGTCAGCGCGACAGGAACGTATTGCTCCGCGTCTTGCGCGCAACCACGAAACCGCGCGCGACCATGTCGGCGATACAATCGTCCCGCCATTCCTTTTGCGACAAATGCTCGATTACCACCGCGCGCGGCCATAGCAATTGCGGCGCGTCGCGGAAGAAGCCGATCAAAACGCGATCCTCGAAGCCCTCGACGTCGATCTTCAGCGCGTCCACCTTGGTGACGCCGGCCTCGCCGAGAATGCGCGTCAACCGCAGCGAGGGCACCTTGATCGCCTCGGCGCTGGCCGTGCCGGTGACGACATGCGTGGCACCGAGATTGTCGCCGCCGCTCTCGATCATCAGCTCGCCGTCGCTGTCGCCGGCGGCCGCCTGCACCAGGCGCACCTGCGTCGCTTTCGACGCGGCCTGGTTGAACGACAGCCGTCCAAACGTCATCGGATGCGGCTCGATGGCGATCACTTTGCCTGATGGCCCGACCTGTCGCGCCATCACCAGCGCGAAGGTGCCGACATTGGCGCCGACGTCGACGAACACGCCGCCCTCCGGGGTGTGCTGGCGCAGGAAGTCGAGCTCGTCGAGATTGTAATCGGGATTGAACAGCGCGCCGCGCTCGGTGGCGCTGCCCTGGTGATAGAAGCGGAACGATGCGCCCTGGTATTGCACGTCGATGGGACCACCGCGCAGCAGGTTCACCAATCGCGACAGCCAGGGCCGGAACGCGCCGCGCTTCAGCCCCGATTGTGTCGCGAGGCGAATGATCGCGGCCTGCGCCGCGTTCGGCGCAAACGCGCCGAACGGCGCGGACGAAGGGGCATTATCGGTCGCCAAGTCAAAGTCCTCGTTGCAAGCGGCGCATGCATAGCCGGTTTTGCCGGGGACTCCAACGCTCGATCCGGGCAACAATCTCTGGGTCGTCCCGGCCTTCGCCGGGACGACGAAGAAAAGAGACCGCCCCTCACGCCGCCTTTTTCGGCGCCTTGCGCTGGCGCAGGAAGCGGCCGAGCAGCTTGCGCTTGCCCTTGCGCGGGATCAGGTCGATATCGCTGACGAGTTTTGCGCCGCCCTTGCGGCGCTCCAGCACGATCTTGCGGCTGTGGAAGGCTTCCAGCTCGACACGATGCGCGACGCTGACGATGGTGGCCTTCGGCAGTTCGTCGGTGATCATCTTCATCATCTTGTCCTGGCTCTTCTCGTCGAGCGCCGAGGTCGCCTCGTCGAGCACGACGATATCCGGGTTGTGCAGCAACAACCGCGCGAAGGCGAGGCGCTGCTTCTCGCCGCCGGACAGCGTCTGGTCCCAGGGTGCTTCTTCCTCGATCTTCTCCTTGAGATGGTCGAGGCCGACCTTGTGCAGGGCCTCGCCGATCTCCTCGACCGTCCAGTCGTCTTCCGCGCCGGGATAGGCGACGGCACGACGCAAGGAGCCCGACGGCACGTAGGGTCGCTGTGGCAGCATGAACAGCCGCCGGTCGGGATGGAAATTGACGCTGCCGCCACCCCATGGCCAGAGCCCGGCGATGGCGCGCACCAGCGTGCTCTTGCCGGTGCCGGATTCGCCGGCCACCAGCAGCCGCTCGCCACGCTCGATCACCACCTCTGTCTCGCCGACCACGGCGGTGCCGTCATCGAGCGTGACGGAGAGATCCTTCAGCTCCAGCATGGCGTCATTGCTGGTCTCGCCGCGCTTGATGCGGCCGAAGCCGTCGCCCAGCTCGGCGCGCTCGAGGCCGTCGAGCGACATCATCAGCGAGGCGATGCGGCGAGCGCAGGCATTCCAGTCGGCGAGCCGCGGATAATTGTCGACCAACCAGCCGAACGCGCTCTGCACGATGGTGAAGGCGGAAGCCGCCTGCATCACCTGACCCAGCGTCATGCTGCCGTCGAGGAATTTCGGCGCGCACAGCAGAAGCGGCACGACCGGCGCAACGAGGCTCGATCCCTGCGACACCAGCGTGGTGCGCATGTGCTGACCCGCGAGCCGCGCCCATTGCCGCAGCACGTTGGTGAAATTGCGGTCGATGCCGTCGCGCTCCTCCTCCTCGCCGCCGAGCAGCGCGATGCTCTCGCCGTTCTCGCGCACGCGCGTCAGCGTGTAGCGGAAATCGGCCTCAGCCTGGTTCTTGTCCTCGGAGACCTGCACGAATTGGCGGCCGATCACCAGGATCGAGCCCGATGCGATTCCCGCATAGAGCATCGCGGCGATCACCAGGAAGCCGGGAATGGTCACCGACGATCCCGCAAGGGTGACGGTGAGCGCGCCGCCGATCGTCCAGAGCACGACGATGAAGGTCACGGCCGACAGCAGCGCGGACGTCACGCCGGCGAGAAAATCCACCGGAGAATCGGTCGCGACGCGCAGATCCTCCGCGATCCGGTATTCCGGATTCTTGTGGTCGCCGCTGACGAGATTGAGCTGGTAATAGCGGCCGTTGCCAAGCCAGCGCGTCAGCACGCTTGCCGTCAGCCACGCCCGCCAGCGCCGCTGGATGCCCATGCGCGCGAACACTTGTGCCACGCCGAGCACGATGCTGCCGATCGCGAGCGGGAAGAATACCGCGGTGAGATGGAAGACGGTGGACGCCTCGCGCTTCTCGATCGCGTCGAAGATCGCCCGATTCCAGACATTGATGCCGTATTGGAAGCCGACGGTGAGGACGATCAACAGGCCGAGGCCGACGGAGTAGAGCCACGCAAGCCGGTCGCCGTTGCCGCCCCAGAAGCCGCGCGCGCTGATCCAGAAGCGGGTGAGGAGATAGTCCTTGCGGGCCTGCTCGGCCTCTTCAGGCGACAGCTCCGGGTCGGGCTCGACCAGCTCGGGCGGCGGCGGAGCCACTTCCCCGCCGGTCTCGCCGATGATTTCGACGATGGGCGGCTTCTTGCCCGATTCGCGTTTTCTGACCGGCTTTTGCATGGCCGGATAACGCAAGCTAAATCAAAAGGTTCCCGTAGGTTCCGGGCGTCAGCTCACTCGGCGGCGCCGTCGCGCACCCGGCGCCGCGCGACCCGGTGCAGCACGCGCGATAGCTGATCGATCGCGTAGGGCTTCTGCACGAGCTCGAAATCGACCTTGCCGTCCTGGGACAGCGCCTCGCTGTAGCCGGTGGTCAGCACGACCGGCACGCCGATGCCGCGGTCGCGGACCGCCTGCGCGAGATCGAGCCCGGTCATGCCGGGCATCACGATGTCCGAGAAAACGACATCGAAGCGATCGGCATCCATGACCAGCTCGGCGAGTGCATCGGTTGCGTTGTCGATCAGCGTGACGCTGTAGCCGAGCTCGGTGAGGCCGTCGGCCGCGAAATTGGCGAGTTCGATATTGTCCTCGACCAGCAGCACCGACATGCCGCTGCCGGCCACGGCCGGGGCCGTATTCGGTGCCTGCCGCTGCGGCAGCAAATCCGGCGCCACGCGCGGCAGGTAGAGCGAGAAGGTGCTGCCGTGGCCGACCTCGCTGGTGACTGTCACCTCGCCGCCGGACTGCCGGGCGAAGCCGAACACCTGCGATAGGCCGAGACCGGTGCCGTGGCCGATCTGCTTGGTGGTGAAGAACGGTTCGAAGATGCGCTCGAGCCGCGTAGCCGGAATGCCGATGCCGGTGTCGCTGACGGCAATGCCGACGAAACCGTGTTTGCCAGCAAGGTCACGGCCGCCTGAAAGATCAGGGTTGCCCGAGACGGGAGCCCGCGTGTCCGCAATGGTCGCCGCGGCCTCGACGTTGAAGACGATCCTGCCCTTGCCGTGCATGGCATCGCGCGCATTGGTCGCCATGTTGATCAACGCCGTCTCGAACTGGCTTGCATCGGCATTGACGAGGCAGGGCTCGGCCGGCAGCCGCATCGCGATTTCGATCGCGGGTCCGAGCAGCGTCGCGAGCATGTCGTGCAGCGACTGCAACCGCGCGCCGACGTCGAACACCTCCGGCTTCAAGGTCTGGCGGCGCGCGAAGGCGAGCAGCTGCGATGTCAGCTTGGCTGCGCGCCCGACCGCGTCTGCGATGGCCGTGATGTAGCGCTGGCGCCGCTCCTCGCTCAGCTGCGGCCGGTTCAGCAGGTCAACGGAGGCGCGAATCACGGTCAGGAGGTTGTTGAAGTCGTGCGCGACGCCGCCGGTGAGCTGGCCGAGCGCCTCAAGGCGCTGGCTGTGCTTGAGCGCCTCCTCGGCTTCGCGCCGCGCGGCGGCCTCGGCCTGGAGATGCTGGGTGCGCCGGAACGCGAACGCCAGCAGCAGAAACAGCAGCGCGGTGGCGGGAATGCCGAACACCAGATGCTGGCCCATGGTGGCGAACCAGCGCGCGCGGATCGCCGAGGTCTCCAACCCCGCGCTGACATAGATCGGGTATTCGGCGATGCGTCGGTAGCCGATGCGGCGCTCGACCTCGTCCCATGGCCAGGCAATGGTGATGAGGCCATGCTCGGGGTGAGCTGCGATGCTGCGGCCGACCGGCCCGTTAGGATCGAGCCTGAGGTCGCGATCCAGCCGCGGAAGATGCGCCAGCACCACGCCGTCGGTGCGTCCCATGGCGAGGAAGCTGCCAGGGTCGGAGCCGATCCGGGCATAAAAGCTCTCGAAATATTCCGGGAGGACAGAGGCCTGGATCACGCCGATGAAGCTGCCGTCGTCGGAGCCGCGGCGGCGGCTGACCCCGAAGAAGCGCGCGCCCTGATAGGGCTGGCGCGGCGTCAGGGGAACACCGATGTAGCTGCCGATGGTCTGGTCGACATGGGCGGCAAAGTAGTCGCGGTCCGCAAAGCTCTGCGCCGGCGGCGGCGAGGCCAGGCTGTTGACCAGCGACTTTCCGTCCGCATCGAAGATCCATGCCGATTTGAGCTGCGGCAGCGAATCGGAGAGTTGCTTCAGGCGGCGGTGCAGGGCCGGCTCGCGCGAGCGGATGATGTCGTCGGGCATGCCGCGCACCACCTCGTTGATCTCGGCGAGGCTGCGGTCGATGGTCTCGAACACCTTGAGCGCATGCTCATGCGCGACATCGAGGGTGCGCTCGATCTCGCGGTCGGCGATATCTTTCGTCGAGGTGTAGGAGATCGAGGCGGCGATCGCGAACAGCGCAATCGGCAGCGCCAGGGACGCAGCCATCATCCACTGCAGCAATCTCAGCGAATTGCGTTGTGCGCCCTGCACGGTCGCTCCGGTCCCACGCCGGAGAGCTTACTTGAATTTCGCGCCGGGAAGGAAGCGGCTTGTGGCGGGAACCAGAGGTTGCAACCCGCCTGCTTGCGCGCGCAGGGGTGCAGGCAAAATCTACTCGAACACCTGCCCGTCGTAGAATGCCCCGGCCGTTCCGGCCGGGGATCGCAGCATGAATGACGCCTAGATCTGGCGCTCGACCATCTTGAGCTTGAGCTCGGCGATGGCTTCCGCCGGGTTGAGGCCCTTCGGGCAGGCCTTGGCGCAGTTCATGATGGTGTGGCAGCGATAGAGGCGGAACGGGTCCTCGAGATTGTCGAGCCGCTCGCCGGTCGCCTCATCCCGCGAATCCGATACCCAGCGGTTGGCCTGGAGCAGCGCGGCGGGACCGAGGTAGCGCTCGCTGTTCCACCAATAGCTCGGGCAAGAGGTCGAGCAGCAGGCGCAGAGGATGCATTCATAGAGGCCGTCGAGCTTCTCGCGGTCTTCGTGGCTCTGCTTCCATTCCTTCTGCGGCGTCGGCGAGGTCGTCTTTAGCCACGGCTCGACCGAAGCGTATTGTGCATAGAAATTGGTGAGGTCGGGGATGAGGTCCTTCACGACAGGCTGGTGCGGCAGCGGATTGATCTTCACCGCGCCGTCCTTCACGTCGTGCATCGAGCGGGTACAGGCCAGGGTGTTCTGGCCGTCGATGTTCATCGCGCAGGAGCCGCAGACGCCTTCGCGGCAGGAGCGGCGGAAGGTCAGCGACGGGTCGATGTTGTTCTTGATCCAGATCAGGCCGTCCAGCACCATCGGCCCGCAATCATGGGTGTCGACGTAATAGGTGTCGACGCTGGGAGTCTTGCCGTCGTCCGGATTCCAGCGATAGACGCGGAATTCACGGACCTCAGTCGCGCCCGCGGGCTTCGGCCAGGTCTTGCCGCCTGATATCTTGGAGTTCTTCGGAAGTGCGAATTCAACCATTTCGATAAAGCTTTCGCTGTTCGCTCAGTACACGCGCGCCGTTTAGTAAACGCGAGCTTTGGGCGGGATGTACTGGACGTCGTTGGTCATGGTGTAGTCGTGAACGGGGCGGTACTCGATCTTGACCTTGCCGGAATCTTCCAGCCAGGCCAGCGTGTGCTTCATCCAGTTCTTGTCGTCGCGCTCGGAGAAGTCCTCGCGGGCATGCGCGCCACGGCTCTCGGTGCGGTTGGCGGCCGAGTTCATCGTCACCACCGCCTGCGAGATCAGATTGTCGAATTCGAGCGTCTCGATCAGGTCGGAATTCCACACCAGCGAGCGGTCGGATACGGCGATGTCGATGATGCCGCTATGGACCTTCTCGATCAGGTTCTGGCCTTCGCTCAGGATGTCGCCGGTGCGGAACACCGCGCAATTGTTCTGCATCACGTGCTGCATGCCTTCGCGCAGCTTCGCGGTCGGCGTGCCGCCGGAGGCGTAGCGGTAGTGGTCGAGCCGGCCGAGCGCCAGGTCGGACGAATTCGCCGGCAATTCCGGCTGGCTGGCGTTCGGCGTGAGCTTCTCGGCGAGGCGCAGCGCCGCGGCGCGTCCGAACACGACGAGGTCGATCAGCGAGTTGGAGCCGAGGCGGTTGGCGCCGTGCACGGAGACGCAGGCGGCCTCGCCGATCGCCATCAGGCCGGGGATGATGGCGTTGTCGTCGCCGTCCTTCTTGGTCAGGACTTCGCCGTGATAGTTCGTCGGGATGCCGCCCATGTTGTAATGCACGGTCGGCACAATTGGGATCGGCTCGCGCGTCACGTCGACATTGGCGAAGATCTTTGCGGATTCCGAGATGCCCGGCAGGCGTTCGGCCAGCACCGCGGGATCGAGATGGTCGAGATGAAGGAAGATGTGGTCCTTCTTCTTGCCGACACCGCGACCTTCGCGAATCTCGATGGTCATCGCGCGCGAGACGACGTCACGCGAGGCCAGATCCTTGGCGGAGGGCGCATAGCGCTCCATGAAGCGCTCGCCCTCGGAGTTGACGAGATAGCCGCCTTCGCCGCGCGCGCCTTCGGTGACGAGACAGCCCGAACCGTAGATGCCGGTCGGGTGGAACTGCACGAACTCCATGTCCTGCATCGGCAGACCGGCGCGCAGCACCATGCCGCCGCCGTCGCCGGTGCAGGTGTGCGCCGAGGTGCAGGATGCATAGGCGCGGCCATAGCCGCCGGTGGCGAGGATCACGGTCTGGGCGCGGAAGCGGTGCAGCGTGCCGTCATCGAGCTTGAGCGCGATAACGCCGCGGCAGGTGCCCTGGTCGTCCATGATCAGGTCGATGGCAAAGAACTCGATGAAGAACTCGGCCGCGTGACGCAGCGACTGGCCGTACATCGTGTGCAGCATGGCGTGGCCGGTGCGGTCGGCGGCGGCGCAGGTGCGCTGCGCCTGGCCCTTGCCGTAGTCCATGGTCATGCCGCCGAACGGGCGCTGGTAGATCTTGCCGTCTTCGGTGCGCGAGAACGGCACGCCCCAATGCTCGAGCTCGTAGACCGCCTCGGGCGCGTTGCGCACCATGTATTCGATCGCGTCCTGGTCGCCCAGCCAGTCCGACCCCTTCACGGTGTCGTACATGTGCCAGCGCCAGTCGTCCTTGTGCATGTTGCCGAGGGACGCCGAGATGCCGCCCTGCGCCGCGACGGTGTGCGAGCGGGTCGGAAACACTTTGGTGATGCAGGCGGTACGAAGACCGGCTTCGCTGCAGCCGACCACGGCGCGCAGGCCTGCGCCGCCGGCGCCGACCACGACGACATCATAGGTGTGATCTTCGATCGGATAGGCTTTGCCGTTGGTGGCGGGAGCGCCGTTGCCCTTGCCATTGGTCTCTGTGGCCATGGGTTTAGACTCCGGAGGAAAGTTTCAGGATCGCGTAGGTCGAGGCGAGCGCCACGGCGAACGAGAAGAAGTTGTTGAGCATGATCGAGATGAGCTTCAGCTTCTCGTTATGGATGTAGTCCTCGATCACGACCTGCATGCCGATCTTCATGTGCCAGGCGCTGGCGAAGATGAAGAGCAGCAGGATCACCGCGATCGGCAGCGAGCCGAGAATCTGTGCGGCGCCGGCCTGGTTGCGGCCGAGCAGCATCATCACGATCACGATCACGGGGATCATCAGCAGCGTCATGGCGACGCCGGTGATGCGCTGGCGCCAGAAATCGGAGGTGCCCGAATGCGCCGCGCCGAGATTGCGCACGCGGCCGAGCGGGGTGCGCATGGAGGAGCCCTTCGGGGCGCCGTGGGATTCGTCGAAACTCATCGTCCGCCTCCGATCGCGTAGGCGATGATCCAAATGAGGACCGTGAGCACGATGCCGCCGATCAGGGCGCCCCAGGTCAACGCTTCGCGCTCATTGGCCTTGAAGCCGTAGCCGAGGTCCCAGACGAAATGCCGGATGCCGCTGAGCATGTGGTGCATCAGCGCCCAGGTGTAGCCGAACACGATCAGGCGGCCGATGATGCTGCCGGTGAAGGCTTGGACGTGGCTATAGGCGGCGGGGCCGGAGGCCGCCGCAATCAGCCACCAGGCCAGCAGCAGCGTTCCGGCGTAGAGGGCAATTCCGGTGGCGCGATGGACGATGGAAAGCGCCATCGTCAGGGTCCAGCGGTAGGTCTGAATGTGCGGCGAAAGCGGTCGTTCGATCCGTGCGGTCATGGGCTTCAATTGCTTTATTGCGGCCCAGCATGGGGCGCGCGGGGATCGCGAAAGGTCGGCTCTATTTACGGAGTCGATTTCACCTGCGCAATCACCAAATCGCCATAAACCGAACTTGAGTTCAGCTCTAGGCCCTTGATGTAACAAGGCCAATCGGAGACTTGGTATACCAGAGGGGTGGCGCACCGGCTAAAGATAGAATATAAATTCACCTCTTGTAATGAGACCCGAGACGCATTGAAATTACTATTGGAACGGCTCCAAGCCGCTGCGGGCCGGCCAGGGTTCGAGCCAGTCAGTTCATGACGTTCGAACCGGTAGGGATGGTCGGCAAGCAATCTCCAAGTTCCGCGAAGCGCGCCGATTTTTCGCGAGACGGGCGGATATGCGCAGTCCGCATCCCACCCCGGACCGGAGATGCGGCGGTCGACCCGACAAATCAGATCGCCTAGAGCATTGCGGGCAGCCGTTTCCGAGCGATGCATCGGAGAAGTTGCGACCCATCGCCGGGGCAGGTCAGGGGTGATTGCAGGACTTGATATCAAGGAGATCGCCGAACTCGCGCTGCTGCTGATCGCAACCGGCGCGCTCTCCGGATTTTTGGCCGGCGTGTTCGGCATCGGCGGCGGCGCGATTCTGGTGCCGGTGTTCTACGAGTGCTTCCGCATCGCCGGTGTGCCGCTCGAGGTGCGCATGCCGCTCTGCATCGGCACTTCGCTCGCTGTCATCATTCCGACCTCGATCCGTTCGTTCCAGGCGCACTACAGGCGCGGCGCCGTCGATCTTGCGATCCTCCGGGTCTGGTGGCTGCCGATCCTGATCGGCGTCGTCGCCGGCAGCGTGGTCGCGCGTTACGCGCCGGAGCGACTGTTCAAGATCGTGTTCGTCGCCGTCGCTTGGTCGGCCGCGGTACGGCTGATCTTCGCGCGCGAGAGCTGGAAGCTCGGCGATGATCTGCCGAAGGGCCCCTTGATGCGGATCTACGGCTTCTGCGTCGGCATTTTGTCGACGTTGATGGGCATCGGCGGTGGCCTGTTCTCGAACCTGCTGATGACGTTCTACGGCCGCCCGATCCACCAGGCAGTGGCGACATCGTCGGCGCTCGCGGTCTTGATCTCGATCCCCGGCGCGCTCGGCTACATCTATGCCGGTTGGCCTGCGGCGGTGAGCTACCCGGCCGTTGCAGCCCTGCAGGTCCCGTTCGCGCTCGGTTACGTCTCGCTGATCGGCGCGGTCCTGGTGATGCCAATGAGCCTTGTGACGGCACCGCTCGGTGTGAAGGCTGCGCATGCAATGTCGAAGCGGACGCTGGAAGTCGCGTTCGGGTGCTATCTGTTCATCGTCGGCAGCAGGTTTGTGATGAGCCTGGTGGGTGGGCACTAATTGACGGACCGGTCCTTCAATCTCACTTCGCTGTGGCCCCACATTTGAAGATTGCCTTGCGCCTCCAGGAGGTCGGCCTCAACCAACGCCTGAATGCGGGCCGCAAAGACCTCAAAATCGACGGGAGCCGCTAGCGCTTCTTCCTTTTCGACCCTCTCAACCGCGCAGTACAGGACCATTGCGAACTTCTGCCATCGCGACTTCATGACAGAGAAAATGACGCGATCCAAATCGGTCTCCAGCACAGAGGACGGAAGTGAAACGTCTTCCCACCGGAGTGTGCTGTCGATGGTGGCAGGCCGTCCCGGCGGTTCAAGATCCGGAAATCGCTTGTAGATCAATCGCAGAAGCTTGAATTGCAAATGGAAAACCGCCGTTACGAGCGGATCTGCAAACAGCTTTCGGCCGTCATCGCCAACATCGACGATCGCGGCCTCCGCTCGCCGGAATGCTGCGGCGGCATCGAGCAGGTGCTTGTGTATCTTCTTAGCTTGCTCTCGGTTCATGTCCCCCCAGCCCGGAGCAGTTGCGCCCCTATTTCTTCGCGTAAAGATCCTTGTACGTATCCCGCAGCACGTTCTTCTGCACCTTGCCCATGGTGTTGCGCGGCAGCTCGTCGACCACGAAGACCCGCTTGGGCATCTTGAACTTGGCCAGCCGGCCGTCGAGCGCCTTCAGCACCGCGGCCTCGGTCACATCGGCGCCCTTGTTGCAGACCAGCACCGCCGTGACGCCCTCGCCGAAATCAGCGTGGGGCACGCCGATCACGGCGGATTCGATCACGCCGGGCATGGCGTCGATCTCGCTCTCGATTTCCTTCGGGTAGACATTGAAGCCGCCGGAGATCACGAGATCCTTGCCGCGGCCGAGAATATGGACGTAACCCTTGGCGTCGATCTTGCCGAGGTCGCCGGTGATGAAGAAGCCGTCGTCGCGGAATTCCGCCTTGGTCTTCTCCGGCATGCGCCAATAGCCCTTGAACACGTTCGGGCCCTTGACCTCGATCATGCCGATTTCGTCACGGGGCAGCTCCTTGCCGGTCTCGGGATCGGTGACGCGTACGGACACGCCGGGGAGCGGAAAGCCGACCGCGCCGGGCACGCGCTCGCCGTCATAGGGATTCGACGTGTTCATGTTGGTCTCGGTCATGCCGTAGCGCTCGAGCACCGCGTGCCCCGTGCGCGCCGACCATTCGCGATGGGTTTCGGCGAGCAGCGGCGCCGAGCCCGAGACGAACAGCCGCATGTGCTTTGTGGTTTCGCGCGACAGCGCAGCGTTCTGGAGCAGACGGGTATAGAACGTCGGCACGCCCATCAGCACCGTGGCACGCGCCATCAGCTTGATGATCAGATCCGGGTCGAGCTTCGGCAGGAAGATCATCGATGCCCGCGCAAACAGCGTCACGTTGGTCGCCACGAACAGGCCGTGGGTGTGGTAGATCGGCAGTGCGTGGATCAGCACGTCCTTGTCGGTGAAGCGCCAGAAGCCGACGAGCGAGAGCGAGTTCGACGCCAGATTGTCGTGGGTCAACATCGCGCCCTTGGAGCGGCCGGTGGTGCCGGACGTGTAGAGGATCGCGGCGAGATCGTCGTTTGCGCGCGCCACCGTGGTGAATTCGCTGCTCGTCTTGTCGGCGGCGTCCGTCAGCGAGCCCTTGCCGTCAGGCCCGAGCGTCTCGACTTTGGCCTTCACCTTGGCGGCGATGGGGGCGAGGCCCTCCGCCTTGGCGGGATCGCAGACCACCAGCGAGGGCTCGGCATCGCCGATGAAGTAGTCGAGCTCGTTGAGCGTATAGGCGGTGTTGAGCGGCAGATAGACTGCGCCGGCCCGCACCGTGGCCAAATACAGCACGATGTTGGTCACGGACTTCTCGACCTGCACCGCAACGCGGTCGCCGGGCTTCACGCCGCGCGCGACCAGCACATTGGCCATCTGTCCGGCCCGGGCGATCAGATCACCATAGCTGATGCGGACCCCGTCATGCGTCTCGATCGCGAGGCGCTTCGGATCGTCGAGGCCGTCGAACAGGCGGGAAAACAGATTGGCGTTGGCAGCTTGGTTCATGCAAGATTTCCTCGACCGCAAGGCTTGACCGCAACGATCGTCAGAGGCCGGTCAAAACCGAGGGCTGGATTAGCAAAAACCGCCCCGATGAAGCAACGGAGACAGTTTGCATGACCAAAAACGGGAAACGCGTGGCCTGGGTGACAGGCGGGGGCAGCGGGATCGGGGAGGCCGGCGCCGAGGCGCTGGCGGCCGACGGCTGGACGGTGGTGGTTTCGGGCCGGCGCAAGGACGCCCTGGATACCGTGGTCGCGAAGATCGCCCAGACGGGCGGGGCCGCCGAGGCCATCGCGCTGGACGTGTCGGTCGCCGCCGCGGCCCAGAAGGCGGCTGATCAAATCGTTGCGAAGCACGGCCGGATCGACCTGCTGGTGAACAATGCCGGCATCAATGTCCCTAAGCGGAGCTGGAAGGACATGGAACTGGAGGGCTGGGACCAGCTGGTCCAGGTCAATCTCAACGGCGTGCTCTATTGCATGCGCGCGGTGCTGCCGACGATGCGCAAGCAGCAGGACGGCTCCATCATCAACGTCTCGTCCTGGGCCGGCCGCCACGTCTCGAAAATGCCGGGCCCGGCCTACACCACGACCAAGCATGCGGTGCTGGCGCTGACGCATTCCTTCAACATGGACGAATGCGTCAACGGCTTGCGCGCCTGCTGCCTGATGCCGGGCGAGGTGGCGACCCCGATCCTGAAGCTGCGCCCGGTGGTACCGAGCGAGGAGGAGCAGGCCAGGATGCTGCAATCCGAAGATCTCGGCCGCACCATCGCGTTCATCGCGAGCATGCCGGCGCGGGTGTGCATCAATGAACTGCTGATCAGCCCGACGCATAATCGCGGGTTTATCCAGACGCCGCACAACAGGGATTGAGCGGCAGGTAGATCGTCGAGGCGCGTCATTGCGAGCGAAGCGAAGCAATCCAGCGGTGCATCCGCGGTGGCAGCCTGGATCGCTTCGTCGCTTCGCTCCTCGCAATGACGCCCCCCACGGAGAACCACGCACTTAGTTTCACCCATCACAAAGAAGTTTTGTTCGAAACCGCTTCGCAAACGCTCCCGTAGTTCGAGCCAACGACGGCGCTGCTGCTTCACACTCGCAGGTCGCAGCCACTGTTGTTGCCCAACTCGAACGCCGGCAATCGCCGGTCACAATCCAATCGGGAGACCCTCCATGTCGAAGCGTATTGCCTATCTCACCGCTGCGGCCTTCAGCGCGCTGGCCATCACCGCGACCGTCGTCGCGCCCGCCCGCGCCGAGGAAAAGACCGTCATGGTCGGCGGCGCCGCGATGTTCCCGTCCAAGAACATCGTCCAGAACGCCGTCAACTCGAAGGACCACACCACGCTGGTGGCGGCGGTGAAGGCGGCCGGCCTGGTGCCGACGCTGGAAGGCAAGGGTCCGTTCACGGTGTTCGCGCCGACCAACGCCGCCTTCGGCAAGCTGCCGGCCGGCACCGTCGACACTCTGGTGAAGCCCGAGAACAAGGCGACGCTGACCAAGATCCTCACCTACCATGTCGTGCCCGGCAAGCTCGAGGCGTCCGACCTCACCGACGGCAAGAAGATGAAGACCGCCGAAGGCGAGGAGCTGACGGTGAAGAAGCAGGACGGCAAGGTCTGGATCCTCGACGCCAAGGGCGGTACCTCGATGGTGACGATCTCCAATGTCAACCAGTCGAACGGTGTAATCCATGTGGTCGACACCGTGCTGATGCCGGCGACGTAAACACCGCGCCGTCCGGCTTCATCCCCGAACCGGATGCGACGAAATGGCGAGCCGGGGGTACCCGGCTCGCTTTATTGTGACCACGATAGCCAGCCGACATGGATTCGATGCCGAACAGGGCGTAACGAAAGCGGAAGCATCGGCGTATAATTGCTGTCAGACGATGTTCAGGACGGAACCGCCATGTCGAGCCTCACAGTCACCGACGAGCAGGTCAGCGCCACCCCGGCCAAAGTGATCCAGCCGGCCCGGGTCCGGGTCATGCACTGGATCAACGCTTTCGCCATGATCCTGATGATCCTGTCGGGTTGGCAGATCTACAACGCCTCGCCGCTGTTCGGTTTCAGCTTTCCGCGCGAGTACACGCTCGGCGGCTGGCTCGGTGGCGGCCTGCTCTGGCACTTTGCGGCGATGTGGCTGTTGATGATCAACGGCCTTGCCTATCTCGTCACCGGCCTTGCCACCGGCCGCTTCCGGAAAAAACTGCTGCCGATCACCCCATCCGGCGTGCTCCACGACGTCAGGGCTGCGCTGACCTTCAAGCTCGGCCATGCCGATCTCTCCGTCTACAATTACGTCCAGCGCGTGCTCTATGCCGGCATCATATTGATCGGCGTGATCATCGTGCTGTCGGGGCTGGGAATGTGGAAACCGGTGCAACTGCACTGGCTCGTGTCCCTGTTCGGCGACTATCCGACCGCGCGCTACATCCATTTCTTCTGCATGGCCGCGATCTGCGCCTTCCTGGTCATTCATGTTTTACTCGCGCTGCTGGTGCCGAAGAGCCTGCGCGCGATGATCATCGGCCGTTGAGTGGAGAGAGAGTCATGGCGAAGCGCTCATTCCTGATCCCGGGCGTCGACAAGCGGCTGCTGATCAAGGATTCCATCAAGACGATGCCAGAGGTCAGCCGCCGCCGCTTCATCGCGGGCGGCGCAAGCCTCGGGGCGCTGACGCTGCTCACCGGCTGCGACGTGATCGACTCGTCCTCCGCGGAGGAGATGCTGAAGTCGGTTTCGAAATTCAACGATGCCGTGCAGGATTTCATCTTCAATCCCGGCGCGCTGGCGCCGACGTTTCCCGAGAGCGCGATCACAAAACCGTTTCCGTTCAACGCCTATTACGATCTCGACGACGCGCCCGATGTCGACGGTGCCGACTGGAAGCTCGAAGTCCGCGGTCTCGTCGAGAACAAGAAGTCGTGGACGCTTCCCGAGCTGTACAAGCTGCCGCAGGCTACGCAGATCACCCGTCACATCTGCGTCGAGGGCTGGAGCGCGATCGGCAGCTGGACCGGTACACCCATGCGCGACTTCCTTAAGCTGATCGGCGCCGACACCCGCGCAAAGTATGTCTGGTTCCAGTGCGCCGACAAGGACGGCTACAATTCTCCGCTCGACATGCGCACCGCGCTGCATCCGCAGACCCAGATGACGTTCAAATATGCGGGCGAAATCCTGCCGCGCGCCTACGGCTTCCCGATGAAGATCCGCGTGCCGACCAAGCTCGGCTTCAAGAACCCGAAATACGTGGTGTCGATGGAAGTCACCAACGACTACAAGGGCGGCTATTGGGAAGACCAGGGGTACAATTCGTTCAGCGGAAGCTAGCTGTTGTCGTCCCGGCGAAGGCCGGGACCCATACCGCGAGGTCTATCGATTTTCGCTAGATGCCAATCCCGAACGACCAGTCTTCCCCAAAATGCTCCCTGTGGTTATGGGTCCCGGCCTTCGCCGGGACGACACTTGTTATGAGGCCGGCTCCACTTTCCGCTGGCACAGCGCGGCAACCGCGCCCAGCGCCAGCAGCGCCGCCGACACATTCAGCGCGTAACTCAAGCTCCCCAGCGCGTCCGTGATCGCGCCGACCACGATCGGGCCCAGCGTCTGGCCGACGCCGAACGAGATCGTCATCGCCGCGATCGCGGTCGGCCACACCTCGGGCGGATAGTTGAAGCGCACGAAGGCGGTGGTCGAGCCGACTACGGCGAAGAAGGCGACGCCGAACACGATCGCCGAGACCGCGAGCCATGCCGGCGAATGCCCGAGCATCGGCAGGGCGGCGCCGAGCGCGTTGGTGCCGAGGATGATGGCGGTGGCAAGACCACCGCGATCGAGCGCGAGCACGCGGCGCCAGGCCCACGGCGTGACGAAGGCGCTCAAGCCAATCAGGCTCCAGAACGCGGCCTGCGCTGCGGCCCCGCCGCCGCCGTCGCGCACATAGGCGATCATGAAGGTCATGTAGGCGATGTAACCCGCGCCAAACAGGAAGTAGCCGGCGAGGTAGATCAGCACCGGAAAAATGGCGAAGGCGCCGTGGCCGCCTTGCGAGAAACGCACGCCGCTCTCGATGCGGACCAGGAACAGCGGCACGGTCATGACGACAGACAGCAGCGTCATCGCCCACCACACGATCCACCACGAGCCCGGCCCGAAATATTGCAGCGTGAACGGGGCGATCAGGCCCGAGGCGAGAATGCCGATGCCGGGTCCGGCATAGAACAGGCTCAGCAGGAAATTGGCCCGCTCCGGGCGCGACTGCGCAATGGAAGCGGCCAGCGCGCCGCCGGCGACGAAACCGGCCGCGGCGCCAACGCCCAGCACGAGACGGGCCAGGCTCAGCGCAACGAAGTTCCCGGTCAGCGCGCAAGTCGCAAGCGCGGCGACGCAGGCCAGGGTTCCGCCACGGATCGCGGCCGACCAGCCGACCCGTTCGATCAACCGGGATGCCACAAGCGCGCCCGCGAGGTAGCCGACGGCGTTGATGGTGTTCATGAAACCGGCCGCCGAGTAGGACCAGCCGAGGTCCTCCCGCATGTCGGGCAGCACCAGCGAATAGGCGAAGCGGCCGATACCCAGCCCAACCGTCGCAGCCAGCGACAGGGTCAGGATCAGCCGCGCGGGATGGGCGTCGGGCGGGGGACGTTCAGGGGCGTGCAAATGGGTACTCCGGCATGCGCAGTGTGGCAGGCCCTGCCCGCGTTGCACAGAACCGAAGCGGCAATGGTGTCTTGCCAAGCACGCAACGCCGCTCTAGCACTCCGGCCGAAATCGACCTCAGAGGAAACGACCATGGCGACCCACAAACTGCTGCTGCTTCCCGGCGACGGTATCGGCCCCGAGGTGATGGGCGAGGTGAAGCGGCTGATCGACTGGCTCAGTTCGGCGGGGATCGCCAAGTTCGAGACCGACACCGGCCTCGTTGGCGGTTCGGCCTATGACGCACACAAGGTGTCGATCTCGGAAGGCGACATGGCCAAGGCCAAGGAGGCCGACGCCATCATCTTCGGTGCGGTCGGCGGTCCCAAATGGGACGCGGTGCCCTACGAGGTGCGCCCCGAAGCCGGCCTACTGCGCCTGCGCAAGGATCTCGGTCTGTTCGCCAACCTCCGTCCCGCGGTCTGCTACCCGGCGCTGGCGGAGGCCTCCAGCCTGAAGCGCGAGGCGGTCGAGGGCCTCGACATCATGATCGTGCGCGAACTCACCGGCGGCGTCTATTTCGGCGAGCCCAAGACCATCACCGATCTCGGCAACGGCCAGAAGCGCGCCATCGATACCCAGGTCTACGACACCTATGAGATCGAGCGCATCGGCCGCGTCGCCTTCGAGCTTGCGAAGAAGCGCAAGAACAAGGTGACGTCGATGGAGAAGCGCAACGTCATGAAGTCGGGCGTGCTCTGGAATGAGGTCATGACCCAGGTCCACAAGCGCGAATATCCCGACGTCACGCTCGAGCATCAGCTCGCCGATTCCGGCGGCATGATGCTGGTGAAATGGCCGAAGCAGTTCGACGTCATCGTCACCGACAATCTGTTCGGCGACATGCTGTCCGACATTGCTGCGATGTTGACGGGATCGCTCGGCATGCTGCCCTCGGCCTCGCTCGGCGAGGTCGACGTCAAGAGCAAGAAGCGCAAGGCGCTGTACGAGCCCGTGCACGGCTCGGCGCCTGATATCGCAGGCCAGGGCCTCGCCAATCCGATCGCGATGATCTCGTCCTTCGGCATGGCGCTGCGCTACTCCTTCGACATGGGCGCGCTCGCCGACAAGGTCGACGCCGCGATCGCCGCGGTGCTGGCCAGCGGCCTGCGCACCGCCGACATCAAGTCGGAAGGCACCACTGCCGCCTCGACCACGCAGATGGGCGAAGCGATCTTGAAGGAATTGCAGAAGCTGCACGCTTAGAGCCGTAGCCCGGATGGAGCGAAGCGAAATCCGGCGTTCTTCCCGCGTGTCGAAAATCCCGGATTGCGCTTCGCTCCATCCGGGCTACACGACAAACAAAAATGGCCGGGCGCGAGCCCGGCCATTTGATTCGGTCGATATGTCCGCCTCAGTACAGCGGGAAATTCTGCGGATAGCCGCCAACATCCTGCGGCGTGCTCAGCGGCTGGCGATCGATCGGGCGGTTGAGATTTTCGCGCGCGAAGGTCGGATAGCCTACCGCCGGCGGGAAGGCGTAGTCGGAGAACTTGCGGTCGCCCGGATTGACCTCGGTGCCGCCGTCGAGCCAGGAGCGCTTGCTCACATAGATGCGGGTGCGGCCCTGCTGATAGCTCGAATTGGGGCCGCTCGGGCCGTAATAGTGACGGCCGCTGTCATAGCGCTGCTTCTTGGTGTCGGCCGAGGCGGGTGTCGCGAAGGCTGAGGACATGGCAATCACGGCGCCGGCCGTAAGCCACATCGCCAGTTTGTTCGCGGCAGAGAAATTCGAGCTCATCACGTCCCCTTCAGGCGGCAAGCCGCCAATCAATTTCACGCTCATACTAACCCGGCCGGGGCGGCTGCAACTAGGTCTATTGGGTCACACCAGCGCTGAATAATCGTGCGCGCCGGCAAAAGTTGCATGGATACAGCCACTTGAGCTTGATGCCGATCAGAGCGCGCCGCGCAACTGCGCATTGGCGGCGCCGAGCAGCCAGTCCGACGCGCCCGGGGGCGCGCAGGGGCGGCGCTTCAGCTCCGCATGGGCGAACAATTCGGCCAGCTTCGGCTCGTTGCCCGAGGTCAGCAGCGTTAGCCGGTTCAGCGTGCAGGCGATCGCGGCGCGCCGCGCAGGCAGGCTGTCGCCCTGGCAGGAGAATCCGGAGATCTGGAGCGCCGGCTCCTCGCTGCGCTTGAGGTAGCCGAGGCAGGCCCGCGCGCCCTCCGCCGGACCGGTCGGCTGGAATAGGGCGACGGGGCCGAATTTCGTGTCGATCAGGCCGGCTTGCTCCAGCGGGGTCGCGGTGCCCAGTCCCATCCGGACGGCCAGATCCATTGTTGCTGGACGCGTCACGTCGAATTCGCCGCCTTCCCGGTAAATCTCGAGCTCGGCCACGGTCCTGTCTGCCTCGCTGGCCCAGCGCATCACGTCCCTGCGGCCGCCTTCGGGATGCCTGAAGATCGCGTAAGAAGCTGTTTTTTCTGACGAATCGAGCCGGCTAAGGGCGAAGGCCGGAGGCGACCGGTCGGCCACGCTCCAATCGGGCTTCAGCGCCGGATCATCGTCGCGCAAGTTGGGCAGCTGGCCGAGTGCGGCAAGGCCGAGGATGGCAAACAGTACCAAAATCCCCACATAGGCGAACAGGCGCGCCAGCGTGCCGACGACCTCGTCGGCGAAGGCTGCAAGCGCCAGATGGATCTGGGTGGGGTTTGCGGCCGTGCTGGCCTCGGGCGAGTGCATCCACGTCCCTAAGGCATGGTCCAACGTTGTCTTGAGGCCGGTTCTCGCATAGAAGCGCTGCTCTTCCTGTTTAAGCCTCAGCTTCAGGAAAGAGCTTTTTCGTCGGAGAGTGAACGATGGGTTACAAAGTCGCAGTCGTCGGCGCGACCGGCAATGTCGGACGGGAAATGCTCAACATCCTCGACGAGCGCAAATTCCCTGCGGACGAGGTGGTGGCCCTGGCGTCACGCCGCAGCATGGGCGTCGAGGTCTCCTACGGCGACCGCACGCTGAAGGTCAAAGCGCTGGAGCATTACGACTTCTCCGACGTCGACATCTGCCTGATGTCGGCCGGCGGAGAGGTGTCGAAGGAATGGTCGCCGAAGATCGGCGCCGCCGGCACGGTCGTGATCGACAATTCCTCGGCCTGGCGCATGGACCCGGACGTGCCGTTGATCGTGCCGGAAGTGAATGCGGACGCGACTGCGGGCTTCAAGAAGAAGAACATCATCGCCAACCCGAACTGCTCGACCGCGCAGCTCGTGGTCGCGCTCAAGCCCCTGCACGACAAGGCGACGATCAAGCGCGTCGTGGTCTCGACCTATCAATCGGTGTCGGGCGCCGGCAAGGACGCGATGGACGAACTGTTCTCGCAGACCAAGGCCGTCTACACCAACCAGGAGCTGATCAATAACAAGTTTCCGGCGCGCATCGCCTTCAACGTCATCCCCCAGATCGACGTCTTCATGGAGGACGGCTACACCAAGGAAGAGTGGAAGATGATGGCGGAGACCAAGAAGATTCTTGATCCCAAGATCAAGCTCTCCGCGACCTGCGTGCGCGTGCCAGTTTTCGTCGGCCATTCCGAGGCCGTCAACATCGAGTTCGAGAACCCGATCAGCGCGGACGAAGCACGCGACATCCTGCGCAAGGCGCCGGGTTGTCTCGTCATCGACAAGCATGAGCCCGGCGGCTACGCCACGCCGTATGAAGCCGCCGGCGAGGACGCCACCTATATCAGCCGTATCCGCGAGGACGCGACGGTGGAGAACGGTCTCGTGCTGTGGTGCGTCTCGGATAATCTACGCAAGGGCGCCGCGCTCAACGCGATCCAGATCGCGGAAGTCCTGATCAACCGCAAGCTGATCAGCGCGAAGAAGAAGGCGGCGTAAGCCGTGCTGCCGTAGGGTGGGCAAAGACGCGAAGCGCCGTGCCCACCATCTTTCCACAATTGCTAGAAAAGTGGTGAGCACGCTTCGCTTTGCCCACCCCACAAGAGCTGCGGACCTACGCCATCTCGCGCGCGTTCCTGAATTCCTTCGCCGCCTTGTCCAGCACGAACAGTGATCCCTCCGCGACGCCGAAATAGGCGCCGTGGGTCTGCATCTGGCCGCTCTCGACCGCCTTCTGCACGAACGGGAAGGTCATCAGGTTTTCCAGGCTGCGGAACACCGCGGCCTTCTCGATGCGCTCGACGAATTGCGCCATGGTCTCGTGGTCGCGCTGCTCCACCACTTCGCCCGGCTTGATGAACATCTGCATCCATTTGCCGATGAAGTCGCCCGGCGTGAGCGGCTCGATCTTGTCGACGAAGGCGCGGATGCCGCCGCACTGGGCGTGCCCGAGCACCACGATGTGCTTCACCTTCAGCACCGTCACGGCATATTCCAGCGCCGCCGAGACGCCATGCGCGTTGCCGTCGGGCTGATACACCGGCACCAGATTGGCGATGTTGCGGACGACGAAGAGTTCGCCCGGCCCGACGTCGAAGATCACTTCGGGCGAGACGCGGCTGTCGCAGCAGCCGATCACCATCACTTCAGGGAACTGCCCCTTCACCGACAGCTCGCGGTAGCGGGTCTGCTCGGTCGGCAGCCGCTGGGTGGCGAAGGCCTTGTAGCCTTCCAGCAAATGCTCTGGGAATGTGGTCATGGCCTATGCCTAATCATATACCGCTGGGACGAACAAGCCTTTCGAATAGGCAGGCCAGATGCTATCGGCTTCGGTCGGAATGAGATGAGGAAACCGGAAGGAACGCTTGCATGACCCGCCCGCGCCGCAGCCATCTGTTCATGCCCGGCTCCAACCCCCGCGCGCTGGAAAAGGCGCGCAATCTCGCCGCCGACGGCCTGATCCTCGACCTGGAAGACTCCGTCGCGCCCGATGCCAAGGCAGTGGCACGCGATGGCATCGCGGCCGCGATCGCGGCCAAAGGGTTCGGCAAGCGCGAGATCCTGATCCGGACCAACGGCCTCGACACGCCCTGGTGGGCCGACGATGTCGCGATGGCGGCGAATGCCTCGCCCGACGGCATCCTGGTTCCAAAGGTTTCACGCGTGGAGGAGCTCGACACGATCGGCCGCCGTCTCGCCGAACTCGGCGCGGCGCCGACCGTAAAGGTCTGGGCCATGATCGAGACCGCGCGCGCGGTACTGCATGCCGAAGAACTCGCTGCCGCCGGGCGCGATCCAGCGCGGCGCCTGTCAGGCTTCGTGTTCGGGCCCAACGACATCTCGCGCGAGACGCGCATCAAGATGCTGCCGGGCCGCGCGGCGATGATCCCGATGATCTCCCATTGCATCCTGGCGACGCGCGCCCATGGCCTCGAAATCCTCGACGGCCCCTATAGCGACATCGCCAACTCCGATGGTTTCGCCACCGAATGCGCGCAAGGCCGCGATCTCGGTTTCGACGGCAAGACGCTGATTCACCCCTCGCAGATCGAAGCCTGCAACGCGATCTTCACCCCGCCGGAGGAGGAAGTCGCGCGCGCGCGAAAGGTCATCGCCGCGTTCGAGCTGCCGGAGAACGTCTCGCGCGGCGCGATCCGTCTCGACGGCGCCATGGTGGAGCGGCTGCACGCCGACATGGCGCGGCGCACGATCGAGATCGCGGACGCGATTGCGGCGATGGGGAAGGGCTGAGGGCAGGCGGTTGCGCTCAAGCCGAACGAACATTGACGCGGTTACCGGTATGCTCGGGGAGCCGCGGTTCTCTGAACGACCACGATCCCGGCTTTTCCCGTTGCGGTGGTGAAAGACAATGCTACCCTCACGCTCGATATTGATCCGGGCAAGCATTTGATGCGCATTTTTTTCCTAGCAGTCCTTCTCGTTACGTCATTTCCATTCGCCACGCCGGCGCTTGCGCAGCAGGTTCGGGTTGCGCTCGTCATCGGTAACGGCGCCTATGAGAAGGTAGCCGAGTTGCCGAACCCGACGCGCGATGCGGCCGACATCGGCCGCGCGCTGGAGCGGCTCGACTTCAAAGTCACCCAGGTCAAGAACGCGACTGCGCAAGAGATGAGGAAGTCTGTCGTCGAGTTCGGCCGCTCTGCGGAGGGAGCAGACCTTGCGGTCGTTTTCTATGCCGGACACGGCATGGAGGTCAGCGGCGAGAACTGGCTGATTCCGGTCGGCGCAGAGCTGCGCAGCGATACCGACATCGAAAGCGAGGCCATCAGCCTGCGCTCGGTGAGCCTTCAGGTTTCGAAGGCACGAAAGTTGGGCCTTGTGATACTGGACGCATGCCGCAACAATCCTTTTGCCGCAAAGATGAGACGCTCGCTGAGCACCCGGGCCGTGGCTCGCGGACTCGCTCCGACGGAGCCATCCGATAACGTTCTGATTGCGTACGCCGCCCGGGACGGTACTACGGCAAGCGACGGGGATGGCCGGAACAGCCCATTCACGGCATCGCTCCTTCGCCACATTGAAACGCCGGGGCTGGAGATATCGTTTCTGTTTCGTCGTGTTCGTGACGACGTGATGGCGGCCACCAGACGCGAGCAGCAGCCTTTCGTATACGGCTCTTTGTCGAAGGAAGAGATTTACCTGAGAGCTCCGGTGGCGAGCGCTCAAGCGCCAGTCGCGTCGGCTCCCGCGCCTGCAGATGCCGCGGAGGACGAGAAGTTTTGGCTGGCTATCCAGACGTCCACGGTGGCAGGCCTCTACGAGGAGTTTCTGACCAGGTACCCCCGCAGCAGCCACGCCGCAGAAGCGCGCCAGCGGGTGAAGAATTTCAAGGCCAACGAAGTTGCGGTGCTCTCATCCCCAGCTGCCCCTCCGAAACCGGACGCAAAAACCGTCGTCCGAAATCTATTTGCGCCCGAAGATAACCAGAAAGTTGCAGCCATCGCGGCAGCTCAGCAACTCAAACTGCCAAGCTACGCTATATCGCCTGATCAGAATGATCCGCTCAATGCTAACTCCAGATTTGTCGGCGTGTGGTCCAACAAACGTGGATGGACGAATGGCAAAGGACGGTATGCCATGCTGATCGTTACGGAAGTCTCTGCCACCGGGTTAGCCAAGGGACACTACCTCTGGGGACCGCCGACAAAGGCATCGTGGGTGAAGGATGAGGCGGGGTACCGGTCGTTTGCCGAATACATTGTGAACGACAAATTTTCCATCAGCGGAACACCCGTCACCGTCAGGATGGACAAGAACGTCCTTACGCTGTCGTCCGTCAACAAGGAAAATCCAACTGAGAAGGCGAACATAGAGCTCCGCCCTGTCTGGAAGCTCGTGCCAGCGCCGGAGGATGCTTCAAGCAAGCGCGAGAAAACCTCGCAGCCTCGTGCCGCCAAAAAGGAAAGCGCGGCCGAACCGAGCCCGTCAGGCAATGTCAGTGGGACGAGCATGGAAGAGCGCTATCGTGCTTGCAGAAAACTCGTCAAAGGATTTGCCCGGCGCGAGGCTTGTGCCCGTACGGGCGTGATCTAGCACCGGCGGGACATCCTGCCGCTAAACTAATCCTTTGATAAGGGCAACGCCTTAGCGATGCGCGTGATCCGCACGGTCGAGCGACTCCAGTGTCGAGGCATTGGCGCAGAAGCCGTGATAGTTCTCCGCGGCGGTGCCGTCGGCCAGCTCGCGATCGCACTGGCCCTTGTGGCTGCAAAGCGCGCACACCCGCTCCATGTCGCGCAGCAGCAGCGGATGCGCGCGGCCGAGCCCTTCGGCACTGATGCCGAGCTGCTCCAGCATCTTCGGCAGCTCGTCGGCGGCGTGCTTGCCGTGACGGACCAGATCTTCCAGATCGTCAGGCGCGATCCGCAGGTCTTGCGCGATCCGGTCGAAATCGGCGCGGTCGAGCTGCCGGATCTCGTTCAGCTCGCGGCGATGCTTCAGCCAGCTTGCAAAGGACTCGATGAGGTCCTGGACAATGGGATAAGGCCTGGTTGCGGTGCTCATGCGAAGCTCCATTCGAACGACGGAATTGGAGCGAGATTAGGCACAATGGTGCAGGTGCGCGTTGCGCTGGATCAAATACAGCTCTCGTGTCCCGGACGCGCTGCAGCGTGAAGCGCTGCTCGCAGAGCCGGAGCCATCTCGCCGCATCGCTGGGCCCCGGCTCAGCAACGCACCGCTTCGCGCTGCGCTGCGTCCGGGCGCGAGAGCGCCGCACAGCGGAGAAAATTATGCGAACCGCTCCGCCGCCCACGCATACAGGCTGCCCGGGATCGGCTTCTCACCGCCGCGGCCCTTGGGCGAGATATGCAGGCCGATGATGTCGCGGTCGGTGACGAGGCCGAGATAGCTCGAGGGATCGAAGAACAGTTTTGGCTCGGCATGCACGGCGTAGAACGATTGCTTCGGCAAGGCGCAGTGCAGCTCGCCGGTGCGGCGCGCGAGCGCGGTGAGTGCCGCCGGCCCGAAGATCGCGACGCGGATGTCGGAGAGGCGGTTCGAGCCGCCGCGCAGGCGGCGCATCGCAAACGTGACGCGATGGCGCAGCGACAGCCAGTTCGGCGTCAGCTCCTCCTGCTCCATCAGCTCTTCGAAAGCGGCAACGATGCCGTGTTCAGGTGGAAGGTAAATCACGGAGTTGCCGAGCTGGCGCGGCCGCTCCCACGCGAAATAGGGCTTTGCCGGATCGATCTCGACGGGCCTGAGCAGCAGCACGTCGGCGTCGAGCCAGAGGCCGAGGTCCTTCGCCATCAGCTTCATGCGGAAGAAGTCGCTGAACTGAAGCGTGGTCCAGTCGCGCCAGCTGCCGTCCGGCTGCGGCGGTCGCAATCGTTCGGAGAACGCATGTGGCAGGATAGCTTCGGCATCGGCATTCTCGACGCCTGCGGGCAGGCCGGGAATGGTGTCAAAACTGTAGACCGTGACCTTGTGGCCGGCAGCCAGCTGCGAGCGCAGACAGGTCTGGCGCAAGGCGTCCATCGGGCCGTGCCAGAAGGTGACGATGTCGGGCAGCATGCGCGGAGCTTAGAGCATGATCCGGAAAAGTGTGCAGCGGTTTTCCGACAAGATCATGCTCGAAAGATACGGGATAATCAGAACAAAGAAAAAGCCCCGGCGCTTGTAGCACCGGGGCTTGAACAAAAACTTGAGATCAGGCCCAGGCGCGTTCGCGCTTTAGCTTGTCCTCATAGGTGTCGATCGAGGCCTTCTTCTCCATCGTCAGGCCGATGTCGTCGAGGCCGTTGATCAGGCAGTGCTTGCGGAACGGGTCGATCTCGAACTTGACCTTGCCGCCGTCGGGACCGCGGATCTCCTGGTTCGGCAGGTCGATCGTCAGCGTCGCGTTGGCGCCGCGCTCGGCGTCGTCGAACAGCTTGTCGAGGTCTTCCTGGGCCACGCGGATCGGCAGAATGCCGTTCTTGAAGCAGTTGTTGTAGAAGATGTCGCCGAACGAGGTCGAGATCACGCAGCGGATGCCGAAGTCGAGCAGCGCCCAGGGCGCGTGCTCGCGGCTCGAGCCGCAGCCGAAATTGTCGCCGGCGACCAGCACCTTCGCGTTGCGATAGGCGGGCTGGTTGAGGACGAAATCGGGGTTCTCGCTGCCGTCGTCCTTGTAGCGCTGCTCGGAGAAGAGCCCCTTGCCAAGGCCGGTGCGCTTGATGGTCTTGAGGTACTGCTTCGGAATGATCATGTCGGTGTCGACATTGATGATCTTCAGCGGCGCCGCGACGCCTTCCAGCGTGGTGAACTTGTCCATGGTTGCGCTTTCCCGGGATGGTCTAGGGAACCGGTATTTATCGCGATCGGGGCGGAAATCCTAGGCCGAATTCGGCAGATCTCGTCTGCCTAACCGGGCTCTCTGCTCAACCCGGCTCTTGAGCCTCGATCGCGGACATATCGTCGTCCGACAGGCCGAAATGATGGCCAATCTCGTGGATCAGGACGTGGCGAACGATATGGCCGAGGCTTTCGTCGTGCTCGGCCCAGTAATCCAGGATCGGCCGGCGGTAGAGCCAGACCATGTTGGGCAGCCGCGCCACGTCGGCAAAACTCTGCTGCGGCAGGCCGACGCCCTGGAACAGGCCGAGCAGGTCGAACTCGCTCTCGCATGCCATCTCGTCCAGGACTTCCTCGGTGGGGAAGTCGTCGACGCGGATGATCACGCCCTCGCACAGCCTACGAAACTCCGCCGGCAGGCGTTCGAACACTTCATGCGCCATCGCTTCCATCTCGGCCAGCGAGGGCGCTTTCAATTCCGTCCACATGGGCTTCTCATAGCGTGGGTTTCGCGGCGATGCATCCGGCTTTATAAGCGCGGCGAGGTTGACGAGCGCCGTCAAAACGGGGAGCGTAGGCCTCGAAGTGGACGTTCAGGTGGGCAGAAAAATGCGAGCGAAAACAGCGCTGACGCTACTGTGCATGGGGTTGTTTTCGCAGTTTTGCGTTGGCGCGGAGGCCCAGACCGCGGCTCCCGGGATCAGGCTGGCCCAAGCGGCCTCGCGAGACGATCTGCCGCCGCCGCGCAAGCGGACCCCGGCGCGCCTGCGCGTCACGCCCTATTACAGTCCGGATGGCGTCTATCCCCGCTACAATCCCGGTCCCGATGCGGTCCGCGAGTGCAACGCCACCTATGTGCAGGAATATCGCCCGAGCGGCACGGTGATCGTGCCGCATATGAGCTGCTACTGGCGCCGGGGCTGATACGAGCGCGATGCCGTCGCGCGCCGATGAAGCGCCATGTTGCAGGCAGAGGCCGTCATGATGAGATGGATCGCGTTGGCCGTCGCTGCCGGACTTGCCGCAGGCCTGCCTCACGCTTTTGCAGCGCATAGGGTGACGAAGCTGCCGGATGCCTCGGCAGGGCGCGCGGCGTTCGACGGAGGGCGACATGTGCGGCCCGACATCATGCATTACGCTCCGCGTCCTGATCCGCATTATTACGCGCGGCCGGTCTTCTACCGCCCCTATCCCTATGCCGTGCCGGCGCCATTCGTGTTCGGCTATGGACCGTGGCGGTGATGCACTAGCCTGCAGGCGCTTCCGCGGAATGCCGTTCATTCATGATGGGTTCACGTCGCTGTCCGTAATTTAATCTCGGGAGCGACCGCCAATGAACACGGATGACGCGAGCCGGGAGCGAGCGTCGCAACTCCGCTGTCCAGATTCAGGGAGAAGTCGATGCTGAGGATATTGGGTCTCAAGGCAAGCCGGATGCGCTTGCTCGGAATTGCGGCCGCCGCGACGCTGATGTTGTCGGCCGGCACGACGCGCCGCGCTGAAGCGATGACACCAGTCAATCCGACCGCGTTGCCTGCGGCGAAGGCCGCAAGTGACGACATGATCCAGGTTCGCCACGGCGGCGGCGGTGGTGGTGGACATGGCGGCGGCTTTCATGGCGGCGGCGGTTTCCACGGTGGAGGCGGCTTCCACGGTGGCGGAGGACATATCGGTGGCTTCCGCGGCGGTGGTTTCCACGCTGGTGGCTTCCGGGCCGCACCCGCCTTTCATGGCGGCGGCTATCGTTACGGCGGAGTTCGCCACTATGGCGGAGGCGGATTCCATCGCTACGGCATCTATCGTCCCGCCTATTACGGCCATCGCCATTTCCACCGGCGCTACTATGGCGGCTACTATCCCTATTACAGCCATCCGCGCCGCTGCCGGGTCATCTGGACCTATTACGGCCCGCGCCGCGTCTGCCGCTGGCATCGCTGGCACCATCCGTATCGCTATTGGTAAGCACGACCGAAATGAAAAGGGCGCCTCGACGGCGCCCTTGTTCATCCGGTGGCCTAAAGCCAATCCTTCAGTTTCCACGTCGCCGACGTCCAGCGCGTGAGGTTCTCCAGCTTCCATTGCTTGAACATCGCCGGCGGCCAGCGGCTGAGCTTCGAGGCCTCCTCGACCTCGGGCTTGGCGACCATGCGCAGCGGTGCCGCGCGCCGCCGGTGCTGGGGCGTCGCCGCGCTGATCAGATCGACATATTCAGGCTTGCTGGCCATGAGCTGGTGTCCTCGCGAAACGCTCGCGAGGACACAGTGTCGGCGCTGCCGATTAACGGCGGTTTGCCGCAATCACTCAAATTGCAGGGAGCAGCTTACCGCCACTCCCTAATGTCGACGAAGTGACCCGCGATCGCAGCGGCTGCGGCCATCGCCGGCGACACCAGATGGGTGCGGCCCTTGAAGCCCTGGCGGCCCTCGAAGTTGCGGTTCGAGGTCGAGGCGCAGCGCTCTTCCGGAGCCAGCTTGTCGGGGTTCATCGCGAGGCACATCGAGCAACCGGGCTCGCGCCATTCGAAGCCGGCCTTGATGAAGATCTTGTCCAGACCTTCAGCCTCGGCCTGCTCCTTCACGAGGCCGGAGCCCGGCACGACCATGGCGTTGACGCCGCCTGCGACCTGCTTGCCTTCCGCGATCTTGGCGGCGGCGCGCAGATCCTCGATCCGGCCGTTGGTGCAGGAGCCGATGAAGATGCGGTCGAGCTTGATGTCGGTGATCTTCGTCCCCGCGGTCAGGCCCATGTATTTCAGCGCGCGGTGCTTCGACAGGCGCTTGGCCTCGTCCGCGATCTTGTCGGGATCGGGCACGCTGCCGGTGACCGAGATCACGTCTTCAGGGCTCGTGCCCCAGGTCACGATCGGCGGCAGCTTCGCGGCATCGAGCCGCAGCTCGTGGTCGAAATGCGCGCCCTCGTCCGAGCGCAGCTTCTCCCAGTAACGCATCGCCGCGTCCCAGTCGGCGCCCTTCGGTGCCTTCGGGCGGCCGCGCAGGAAGTCGAACGCCTTCTGGTCCGGCGCGACCAGTCCGGCGCGTGCACCGCCTTCGATCGACATGTTGCAGACCGTCATGCGGCCTTCCATGCTGAGCGCACGGATCGCGTCGCCGGCGTATTCGAGCACGTAGCCGGTACCGCCCGCGGTGCCGATCTCGCCGATGATGGCGAGGATGATGTCCTTGCCCGTCACGCCATCCGGCAATTTGCCGTCGACAGTGACGCGCATGTTCTTCGCCTTCTTCTGGATCAGCGTCTGCGTCGCCAGCACATGTTCGACTTCCGACGTGCCGATGCCGTGCGCGAGCGCGCCGAACGCACCATGCGTCGAGGTGTGGCTGTCACCGCAGACGATGGTGGTGCCGGGCAGCGTAAAGCCCTGCTCGGGGCCGATGACATGGACGACGCCCTGACGCTTGTCGAACTCGTCGTAATATTCGATGCCGAATTCCCGGGCGTTGTCGGCCAGTGCCTTGATCTGCTCGATGCTTTCAGGGTCGGGGTTCGGCTTGGTGCGGTCGGTGGTCGGCACGTTGTGGTCGACGACGGCCAGCGTCTTCTCCGGCGCGCGCACCTTGCGTCCGGTGGCGCGCAAGCCTTCGAACGCCTGCGGTGAAGTGACCTCGTGCACCAGATGGCGATCGATATAGAGCAGGCAGGTGCCGTCCTCGGCTTCGTGCACCAGATGGTCGTTCCAGATCTTGTCGTACAATGTGGTCGGCTTGGACATGAGCGTCAGCTCCAGGAATGTTGTGTAGAGCGGGTTGCGCGGATAGCGCGCGGGCAACAAAATCGTCAGCGCAGCTTTTAGGCTGCGCGCGTAAGCTCTGACGTTGCCGAGGTCGCGAAGCGTCCGAAGAACCGGCCAGGCAGCCGCGAGCGATCGTCGATGACGACGCGCTTGACGGGCGAGAGGCTGGTCAAATCTGGAAACATTCCAAGAATATATAGCAGGCCGAACCGGAATCGCGAGGGCTTTGACGCGCACGGCTGACGCAACAAAAAAGCGCGGGGTTGGCCCCGCGCTTTTGGAAACTCGCCTGTAAGCGGAGCTTACTCGTTGACGGCAGCCGGACGGTCCTGCTTCTTCTCGACGATGCGGGCCGACTTGCCGCGAAGGTTGCGGAGATAATAGAGCTTGGCGCGACGCACCTTGCCGCGGCGCACCACCTTGATCGAGTCGATCATCGGCGACATCACCGGGAACACGCGCTCCACGCCTTCGCCGTACGAAATCTTGCGCACCGTGAAGCTCTCGTTGAGACCGCCGCCGGAACGGCCGATGCAAACGCCTTCATAGGCCTGCACGCGGGTGCGGTCGCCTTCGACGACCTTCACGTTGACGATCACGGTATCGCCGGGGCCGAATTCCGGAATCTCCTTGTTGGCGGAGAGCTTGTCGAATTGCTCTTTTTCGAGCTGTTGGATCAGGTTCATGGGTAAATCTCCATCGGCGCGCCCAGCCTTGGAAAACGGGGGCTGCGCGAAATTCGTTTATCCAGCCATTGCGGATGTGGCCGCTGCTATAAGGCAAGCCGGAGCGTTTGTCACCCGTCTGTCTTGTTTTTTGGCGTTTTTTGGCGTCCGCCCCGATTCGGGACTTTGCTCGGGATCCGGGCCCACAAATCCGGTCGCCGGGCCGCGGTCAGGGCCTCGGATTCCTCCCGCCGCCAGCTGGCGACCTTGGCATGGTCACCGGAGGTCAGGATCTCCGGAATCGGGGTTCCCTCGAACCGCTGCGGCCGGGTGTATTGGGGGTATTCGAGCAGGCCGTCCGAGAAGCTTTCCTCGGTTCCCGAGGCCTCCTTGCCCATCACGCCCGGAAGCAGCCGAACACAGGCGTCGATCAGGGCCAAGGCCGCGATTTCGCCGCCGGAGAGGACGTAATCCCCAATCGAGACCTCCTCCAGGCCCCGCCCGTCGATCACGCGCTGGTCCACCCCCTCGAACCGCCCGCAGACGATCAGAGGACCCGGGCCCTTGGCGAGTTCGAGAACCCGGGCCTGGGTCAATGGCCGACCCCTCGGGCTCATCAGCAGTTTTGGCCGGTCCGGCCCGATCCCGGCGGCATCGATCGCGGCCGCCAGAACATCGGCCCGAAGCACCATGCCCGGTCCGCCGCCGGCCGGGGTGTCATCGACACTGCGGTGGCGGTCGGTGGCCGAGGCCCGGATGTCCCGCGCCTCCAGCTCCCAGAGCCCGCCAGCCAGCGCCCGGCCGGCCAGGCTCACGCCCAGCGGCCCCGGAAACATCTCCGGAAACAGCGTCAGCACCGTCGCGCGCCAGGGTGAGGGGTTGGTCATCGGATCTCAGTTATTGTCGTCCCGGACAAGCGGAGCGCAGATCCGGGACCCAGAACCACCGCACTTCGTTTGGCGACGGCTGGCGCGATCAGCTTAGCTAAAAATTCTGGCACTGTGGTTATGGGTCTCGGCCTTCGCCGGGACGACCCGGGGAGGGATCCTCGCCCGCGATCTCCTGCGGCAGCGCGATCACGACGCGGCCGCCGGCGATGTCGACCTCCGGCACCACCGCATCGGTGAACGGCAGCAGCATCGTGGTGCCTGTGGGCGGCGCAATCTCGATGATGTCACCGGCGCCGAAATTGTGGATCGCGAGCACGCGGCCGAGCGCATCGCCGGCCATGGTGACGGCGGCGAGCCCGATCAGATCGGTGTGGTAATATTCGCCCTCGTCCGTCGCGGGCAGCTTTTCGCGCGCGACGTAGAGCTCGATGCCGTTGAGGCGCTCGGCCTCATCGCGAGTCGTGACGCCCTTGAACGTTGCAACCAGATGATCCTTGGCCGCGCGCGCCGTTGCGACCTCGAACTGGCGCTTGCCGTCCTTGGACGAAAGCAGACCGTAGCTCCGCACGGCAAACGGATCTTCCGTGAAGGTCCACAGTTTGACCGCGCCGCGCACACCATGCGCGGCGCCGATCCGCGCGACGCAGACCAGCGCCGGCATGATCTGGCCTTAACCCTTCGCGGCGGCTTCGGCCTGCGCCTTGCGCTCCTTGCGCGGCACGGCCTTCTCGGGGTTGTTGCGCACTTCGCGCTTCTTGACGCCGGCGGCGTCGAGGAAGCGCGATACACGGTCCGACGGCTGCGCGCCCTTGGCGAGCCAGGCCTTCACCTTGTCCATGTCGAGCTTCAGCCGGGTCTCGTTGTCCTTCGGCAGCAGCGGGTTGAAATAGCCGAGACGCTCGATGAAGCGGCCATCGCGCGGAAAGCGCGAATCGGCGACGACGACGTGATAGACGGGACGCTTCTTGGTGCCAGCGCGGGCGAGACGGATAACGACGGACATCTAAGTTCTCCTTCAAAGTACGTTTTGTTCGGTTGATTGGTATTCCGCGTTGCGCGAGACCGCTGCGATCTCCCGCGACGAATTCCTCATTTCTTCTTGCCAGGGAAACCGCCGAGACCCGGCAGCATCGGCTTGCCGCTCAGCCCGGTCAGGCCCGGAACGTTCGGCAGACCCTGGCGCAGCCCGGCAGGTAGATCCTTCGGCAGGCTGGGCAGACCCTGTCCGCCGCCACCCTGCATCTTCTCCTGCAGCGCCTTCATCTCTTCCGGCGAAGGCGGCTTCATGCCGCCGCCAAAGCCCATCGCCTGCGCTATGCCCGCGAGCGGACCGCGCTTGCCGGAGCCCATGGCCTTCATCATATCGGCCATGTTCCGGTGCATCTTGAGCAGCTTGTTGACCTGCTCGACGCTCTGGCCGGAACCTGCGGCGATGCGCTTCTTGCGGCTGGCCTTGAGCAAATCGGGATGACGGCGCTCGTCGCGCGTCATCGAATCAATCACCGCGACCTGGCGCTTCAAAATCTTGTCGTCGATGCCGGCGGCCGCGATCTGGTTCTTCATCTTGGCGATGCCGGGCATCATGCCCATCAGGCCGCTGATGCCGCCCATATTGGCCATCTGCAACAGCTGCTCGCGCATGTCGTTGAGGTCGAACTGACCCTTGCGCATGCGCTCGGCGGTGCGCGCGGCCTTTTCGGCATCGATGTTGGCGGCAGCGCGTTCGACCAGCGAGACCACGTCGCCCATGCCGAGGATGCGGCCGGCGATACGATCAGGATGGAAATCCTCCAGCGCATCGGTCTTTTCGCCGGTGCCGAGCAGCTTGATCGGCTTGCCGGTGACCGCGCGCATCGACAGCGCGGCGCCGCCGCGGCCGTCGCCGTCCACGCGCGTCAGCACGATACCGGTGAGGCCGACGCGCTCGTCGAAGGCGCGAGCGAGATTGACGGCGTCCTGGCCGGTGAGGCTGTCCGCCACCAGCAGCACTTCATGCGGATTGGCGGCGGCTTTGATCGCTGCCGCTTCCGCCATCATCTCTTCGTCGAGCGTGGTACGGCCGGCAGTGTCGAGCAGCACGACGTCGTAGCCGCCGAGCTTGCCGGCCTCGAGCGCGCGCTTCGCGATCTGCGCCGGCTGCTGGCCGGCGACGATCGGCAGCGTCGGAATGTCGAGATCGCGGCCCAGGACGGCCAGCTGCTCCATCGCCGCGGGACGGTAGATGTCGAGCGACGCCATCAGCACCTTGCGCTTGTCGCGCTGGACCATGCGACGGGCGAGCTTTGCGGTGGTGGTGGTCTTGCCGGAGCCTTGCAGACCGACCATCATGATCGGCACCGGCGGCACGGAATTGATGTCGATGGTCTGGCTTTCGGCGCCGAGCGTGTTGATCAGCTCGTCATGGACGATCTTGACCACCATCTGGCCTGGCGTCACCGACTTGACGACGGTGGCGCCGATCGCCTGCTCGCGGACCCGCTCGGTGAAGCTGCGCACCACCTCTAACGCGACGTCGGCTTCCAGCAGTGCGCGGCGCACTTCGCGCATCGCGGCGTCGACGTCCTTTTCGGTCAGCGCACCGCGCCCCGTCAGACGATCGAGAATGCCGCCAAGCCGTTCCGACAGATTGTCGAACAATGCCGTTGTCCTTTTTTCACCTCTCCCCGCAAGCGCGGGGCGAGGGAGCAGAAATCCAAACACCTTCACGCCCGAGGGCGCATCGCGCTGTCGGGCGTTGGCCTCTGGGACCAGTCGGCGGGTCGAAAAGAAAGCCTTTCCGAGAAGTGCCGGGGTTAAACGCCGCTGACGCCCGAAAGTCAAGGAAAGTTAGGGTGGCCGGGGCTGCTTTGGAAGGCAAAGCCTTGAAAAGATGAACTTTCCGGCGGCGGGTTCCTTTTCCGCAGACCCCGCCCATATAGCGGTGATGTCCTCCCCCTCCGACCATCTTTGAAGCCAGTTCCGTGCCGATCACCCGCCGCCGCCTTTTCGGACTGCTCGCCGGTGCCGGCGCATTGGTCGGCGTGCCCTCCCTTTGGATGTCCCGCATGAAAACCTATGACGGCCCGGTCTCCGACCATTTCGACGGCCTGAACTTCTTCGATCCGGACGGCGTGCCGCCGAAATCGCTTCGTGAGGTCCTGCGCTGGCAATTCGGCGGCAAGCGGCAGCGCGCGACTTGGCCGGATTGGGCGCCGAGCCCCCATGCCGACGCCCCGCCCGACCGCGTCCACGGCGACAAGGTGCGGCTCTCTTTCGTCGGCCACGCCAGCTGGCTGATCCAGACCGGCGGCCTCAATATTCTCGTCGATCCCGTCTGGTCGACGCGGGTCTCGCCCGTCAGCTTCGCCGGGCCGAAACGGCACAACGATCCCGGCATTGCGTTCGACAAGCTGCCGAAGATCGATGTCGTGCTGGTCTCGCACGGCCATTACGATCATCTCGACATGGCGACGCTGTCGCGGCTCGCCAAGAATTTTGCGCCGCGTGTGGTGACCCCGCTCGGCAATGACGTCACGATGCGCAGCACCGATGCGACGATCAAGGTGGAAGCGTTCGACTGGCATGATCGCGTCGAGCTCGGCGGCGGTATCGCCGTGACCCTGGTGCCGACCCGGCACTGGTCGGCGCGCGGCATGTTCGATCGCAACAAGGCGCTGTGGGCGAGTTTCGTGCTGGAGACGCCTGCGGGGAAAATCTACGTCGTCTGCGATTCCGGCTACGGCGATGGCGGGCATTTCCGCCGCGTCGCCGAGAGGCACGGGCCGCTCCGCCTGGCGATCCTCCCGATCGGCGCCTATGAGCCGCGCTGGTTCATGCACGACCAGCACATGAACCCGGAAGACGCGGTGAAGGCGCTCGCGGATTGCGGCGCGCAAGCCGCACTCGGGCATCACCACGGCACGTTTCAGCTGACCGATGAAGCAATCGATGCGCCGGCGAAAGCGCTGGTCGAGGCGCTCGATGCCGCGAAGGTTCCGCAGGAAAGATTTGTGGCGATGAAGCCGGGGCAGGTGGTGGAGATCTAGCTTCGCCGTCGCTTCGAACCCGCTGTCGTCCCGGCCTAGTGCGCAATTGCGGCCGGGACGACAATGGAGTCTGTAGCGGCAGCTGCCCCTACTGCTCTTTCGCCTTGATCGCCCAGCTCACATTCACCGTCACCGCTAGCGTTTCCTCGCCCGGCGCGACCGCGGCCTGCGGTACGGCCATGGGAGCTGCGGCCATGCGTCCCTTGAACAGCGGCATCGGGGCGCCGCCTTCGGAGACGCTGAGCGGTGCACCCAGCGTGACGCCGGTCGCCTTGGCGTAGATCTCCGCTTTGCGGCGGGCGTCTGCGACAGCTTTCTCGCGGGCATCGTCGAGCAGTTTCGAGGCCTGCGTAACCTCGAAGGAGATGTTGCCGATATCATTGGCGCCGGCGCCGACCAGCGTGTCGATGATGGCGGCGACCTTGGTCACGTCGCGGATCTTCACGGTGACGCGGTTTGAGGCGCGGAAGCCGACCACGGGCGAGGCGCCGGTGGATTTGTTCTGGCCGTATTGCGGCTGCAGCGACAGCCGCGAGGTCTGGTAGTCCTTCTCGTCAATGCCTGCGCCCTTCAGCGCCAGCAGCACCTTGCCCATCGCGGCGTTGTTGGCGTCGGAGGCTTCCTTCGCAGACTTGGCGTCGTTGGCGACGCCGGCGTCGATCTGCGCCAGATCAGGCGCGGCGGAGATCGTGGCTTCGCCGCTCACCGAAATCGCGGACGGAAAATCGTCGGCGAGCGCAGGCGTTGCCAGCATCGTGGCGGCAAAGGACGCAACAAGGGAGGTCAAAAGGATGGCAGGCTTTTTCATCGGTTTCACTTCAGCGGCACGAAAACATTGATCACGAGCTTGTCCTCCGCCGTCTTCAGGGGATCGGTGAGGTATTCCTCGATGAAGGTGTCCTTGGCTTCCAGCTTCTTGTCGTCGAGATGATTGGTGATCGCCTCATAGGTGTTGTCCATGTTGTCGTAGGAGCCGCGATGAACGAATTTCAGCGCCTTGCCCTCCGGCGATTTGCCGACGCTCATGTCCTTGGGCAGGTTCTTCGGGTCCTGCTCGACCGGGATCTCGGCTAGGAAGGTGAAGCCGGTGTCGTCGGTCGAGGTGTAGACGATCATCGAATTGCCGGCGTGCTTGATGCCCTGCTTGTCCAGCAGCGTGTTCAGCGCCTTGAAGGCGTCAATCAGCGTGTCGAAGGCCGAGTCCCAATTGGCAGTGCCCTTGACCATCAAAACCTTCTTGGACTCGAGCGTGGTCTCCTGGCCGAAAGGATCGGCCGTCTGCACGGGAGCCGGCGTCGCGGCGGCAGCCGGGGGCGGAGTGGCCGGGCTGGGTGACGCACTGGCGGCTGGCGAGGGCGAGGTTGCAGGGGACGTTGCAGGGCTTGGCGTGGCGCTGGCCGCCGGCGAGGGCGTGGCGACGGGGGCAGCGCTCGCGGCCGGGGCGGGCGAAGCCGACGGGGCCGGCGAGGGGCTCGCTGATGCGGCCGGTGCCGGGCTCGGCGTTTGGGCCAGCGTGGCGGACAGACTAAACGACAAGGCCGCTGCCGGGATCAGCGCGGCCAAAACGAGACGACGAAACCTGAACATTTTTATTCTCCCCAATAGCTTATCCGCCAAGGCCTTACGTCCCCGAAGCCTTAGCCCGGCCGCATGTCCCGGATCGCGCGAATTGCGCCGTTCTAACACGCGAGCGCCGAATTCGTCCCATGACAGATGCGTCATGGCAGCGTCCTGGCTCTTGTCGGCAAATCACTGGCCAAGAGGGCCAAGGATCGCCATATAAGGCAGGCGAAATTCGGGAATTTTCATGAGCGCGCTGGCCAACCACGCATTTGCCAAGATGAACGGCATCGGCAACGAGATCGTCGTTGTCGACATGCGCGATTCCACCTCAAAGGTCACCCCGGACGATGCCCGCGCGGTGGCATCGCCGCGAGGCGGCGTGCCCTACGACCAACTCATGGTGCTGCAGAAGCCGCGCTTCGACGGCACCGAAGCGTTCATCAGCATCTACAACAGAGACGGCTCCGAGGCCGGCGCCTGCGGCAACGGCATGCGCTGCGTCGTGCGGCGCATCTTCGAAAAGACCGGCCAGAGCACGGCAACGTTCGAGACGGCCGCGGGCCTGCTCAATGCCTGGCAGGGTCCGGCGCCGGATCTTTATACGGTGGACATGGGCGCGCCGAAGTTCGGCTGGCAGGACATTCCGCTCGACCAGGAATTTCGTGACACCCGCTACATCGAATTGCAGATCGGCCCGATCGACAATCCGATCCTGCATTCGCCCTCGGTGGTCAGCATGGGCAATCCGCATGCGATCTTCTGGGTCGATGACGTCAACGCCTACGACCTCGAGCGTTTCGGTCCGCTGCTGGAGAACCATCCGATCTTCCCGGAGCGCGCCAACATCACGCTAGCCCATATCGTCGATCCCCAGCACATCACGATCCGCACCTGGGAGCGCGGCGCCGGCCTGACCAGGGCCTGCGGCTCGGCCGCATGTGCCACGGCGGTCGCGGCGGCGCGGCTGAAGCGCGCCGAGCGCAATGTCGAGATCACGCTGCCCGGCGGCAAGCTCGGGATCGAATGGCGCGAGCGCGACGATCACGTGCTGATGACGGGCACGGCGACCTTCGAATATGAAGGCCGTTTCGATCCGGCGCTGTTCGCGCCGGTCGGGTGATGAGCGTCGACATCGTCACCTTCGGATGCCGCCTCAATGCTTTCGAGGCCGAGGTGATCCGCCGCGAGGCCGAGGGCGCGGGCCTTTCAGATGCCATCGTCATCAACAGCTGCGCCGTCACCAACGAAGCGGTGGCGCAGGCGAGGCAGTCGATCCGCAAATTGAAGCGCGAGCGGCCGGGAGCGCGCATCGTCGTCACCGGTTGCGCGGCGCAGACGCAAAGCGGCATGTTCGCCGAGATGGCCGAGGTCGATCGCGTCGTCGGCAATGACGACAAGATGCGGTCGTCTGCGTGGCGCGAGGCGCGTACGGCGTTCGATCTCGGTACGAGCGAAAAAATCGCCGTCAGCGACATCATGGCGGTGAAGGAGATGGCGCCGCATCTCATCGACGGCTTTGCGAGCGGGCTGCCCCGCGTGTTCGTGCAGGTGCAGAACGGCTGCGACCATCGCTGCACCTTTTGCATCATTCCGTTCGGGCGCGGCAATTCGCGCTCGGTGCCGATGGGCGCCGTGGTCGATCAGGTCCGGGCATTGGCCGAGCGCGGCCATGCCGAGATCGTGCTGACGGGCGTCGACCTCACCAGCTACGGCACTGACCTGCCGGGCACGCCCAAGCTCGGCATGCTGACGAAGCAGATTTTGCGGCATGTGCCGGAGCTGAGGCGCCTGCGCATCTCCTCTATCGATTCGATCGAGGCGGACAGCGATCTGTTGGATGCAATTGCTGAGGATTCGCGGCTGATGCCGCATCTGCACCTGTCGCTGCAGTCCGGCGACGACATGATCTTGAAGCGCATGAAGCGGCGGCATACGCGCGGCGACGCCATCGCGTTCTGCGACCAGGTCCGCCGGCTGCGCCCGGATATCGCGCTGGGGGCCGACATCATCGCGGGCTTTCCGACCGAGACCGAGGAGATGTTCTCGCGCTCGCTCGATCTGGTCGAGCAATGCGGCCTGACGTTCCTCCACGTCTTCCCCTATTCGCCGCGTCCCGGCACGCCGGCCGCGCGGATGCCACAGGTGGCGGGCGGTGCAATCAAGGAGCGTGCGAAGCGGCTGCGCTCGGCCGGTGAGACCGCGCTCCTGCAGCGGCTGCAAGCCGAGATAGGCGCCACGCGTGAGGTGCTGATCGAGAGCGACGGTCAGGGACGGACGGAGCATTATCTGCCGGTGGCGATTGCGGGCGAGCGTGTGGGGAGTGTGGTGTCGCTGCGGATTGCCGGTCGCGATGGCGCGCGGCTGACGGTGTGATGCTTCCTTCCCTTCTCCCCTTGTGGGAGAAGGTGGCGCGAAGCGCCGGATGAGGGGTTGCTTCCGCGTACTCAACTCAATGTGGACTCGCGGAGAGAGACCCCTCACCCGTCTCGCCGCTGCGCGGCGAGCCACCCTCTCCCACAAGGGGAGAGGGAAAAACTACAACGCCCGCACCTGCCAGAAGCGCAGCGTCCGCCGCGCATTCTCCGGGGTCATGCGCGCGTAATGGCTTTGAGCCCTTGCGATATCGGCCGGCTTCATCGCGCCGCTCGCAAAGCGGCTTTCGAGCACGGCGGCGGTGGTTTCCCAGCTGAGCTGCGCTGCCTTGCACGGCACCAGCAGGCCGTCCTCGCGCAGGCTTTGCATCAGCGGGCGGATGACTTCGACAGTCGATCCCGACAATGCCGCCAATGCGGCCACCGCTTCTTCATAACGGCGCTGTGTTGCGAAGCCGAGCAGCGTCGCTTCGCTGAGCTGGCCGGTCGCCCTGAGACCTGCGACGGCGCGCTTGGCGCCTTCGAAATCGCGGACACCCGACATCTCGCGCTCGACACCGACGGTGACTGCGGCGATCGCGCTCTGGATCTCCTCGAACAGATGCGGCGGCGCGCGCGACAACAGGCGGGTCCGCACGGCCTCGCTCGCCGAGCGCAGCAATTGACGGCGCAGGTCTGACGGCAAATCGACGCGGACGCCGACGCTGACAGCGAGCTCGGGATCGGCCTCCGCCTGTCCGACGATGACGGCAAATCCGCTTCCGGAGACGCGCGCGCCGGGATTGGCGGCGAGCCGCCGGCTGACGCTGGGATAACGTCGCGCCAGCAATGCATCGGTGACGATCTCCTTCAGCCACCAGCGTCCGGCGACCGCGAGCAGATGCGGCTCGCCCTTGGATGATGCGATCTGCACCAGCGCGCCGTCGTCGAGGCGCGCGGATTCCTGCAGCACGGGACCAGCGATGCGGATTTCGTCATTGTTGGCGAGGCGGCGAATGACCGATGGCGGCGCCTGCGCGATCGGCGCGAGCTGCGCGCTGATCTCGGCGAGCGCTACGCGCGCGCCCATGTCGGCGATGGCGCGGAGCTCGATGGTGCCGATCAGGCGATCGAGCACGTCGTCAAACAGTGCGATCTGCTCGTCGTCGAAACTGCCGGCGGAGGACAGGAACAGGTCGGTGACGCGGCGGGCTGTTGCCAGGCCCTTTTCCGCCGAGCCAGTCCGAAGCGCGGACTCGACCTCGTCGATGATCGATAACTCGGCCGTGGACATGACGCGCAGCTCGTCCTGAGCAGATTGACGGAAGCTTGTTCTAAGCAACCGCTATCATTAGAGACGAGCACTGAACGTTTCGTAAACTATAGGGGGCGCTGCGCGGCCTCCTCACCATGAGGGGCGAGCAGTCGGGCTACTCCCCGTTCCACCCGCAGGCGCGGAGCCGCTCGTGCATGTGGGGCGGGGCAGGCGCCACCACGCGGACCGGCTCCTTGTTGCGGGAGATCGGTACCACGATCTCGCGGGAATGCAGGTGCAGCTTCGGCTCGCCGAAGCGCGGGCCGTTGCCGTAAATGTTGTCGCCGAAGATCGGCCAGCCGGTCGCCGACGAATGCACCCGCAATTGATGGGTCCGCCCGGTCACCGGTTCCATGGCGAGCCAGGTCAGGCCATCGCCCCGGCCCATCACCTTCCAGTTGGTGATGGCCTTCTGGCCCTCGGGATCGGGCTTCTGCCACCAGCCTCGCTCGGCGTTCAGCCGTCCGAGCGGCATGTCGATGGTGCCTTCGTCCTCGGTGGGGCCGCTCTCGACGATGGTCCAGTAGGTCTTGCCGATCTTGCCATGCTTGAACAGCAGGCCGAGCGACGCCGTCGCCTTGCGATGGCGGCCGAGCACGAGGCAACCCGAGGTGTCCTTGTCCAGCCGGTGGGCCAGCACCGGCGGCCGCGGCAGGCCGAAACGAAGCGCCTCGAAGGAGGTTTCCAGATTGGCACCGCCCTTGGGTCCGCGATGCACCGGCAGGCCGGCCGGCTTGTCGATGACCAGCATCAATCCGTCGCGATGGAGCACGCGCGCCAGGATTTCGTCGGCCGTCAATTCGGGAACATCGAGCAATTGCAGGACTTTCGGTCAAGACTTTCGTTTGCGAGCCGGAACGGCTAACACACCGCCACCATGAACGATACCACCCCCGAGACCCCCAAGCTGAGCTGGTGGCGCCGCCTGTCCGACGGGCTGAAGCGCACCTCGTCCTCGCTCGGGACCGCGGTCGCCGACCTCGTCACCAAGCGCAAGCTCGACCGCGCCATGCTCGACGATATCGAGGACGTGCTGCTGCGCGCCGACCTCGGCACCTCGGTCGCGGTGCGGATCGCGGATGCGGTTGGCACGGGACGCTACGACAAGGCGATCTCGGCGGACGAGGTCAAGGACGTCGTCGCGACCGAGGTCGAGAAGGTGCTGGCGGCGGTGGCGAAGCCGCTCGAGATCGACGCCGGCAAGAAGCCGTTCGTCATCCTCGTGGTCGGCGTCAACGGCTCCGGCAAGACCACCACCATCGGAAAACTCTCGCAAAAATTCGCGTCCGAAGGCCGCAAGGTGATGCTGGCCGCCGGCGACACCTTTCGCGCGGCGGCGATCGAACAGCTCAAGGTCTGGGGCGAGCGCACCAGGACGCCCGTCATATCAGGCGCGCAAGGCTCGGATTCGGCGAGCCTCGCCTTCAACGCGCTGACGGCGGCGAAGGAGCAGGCCGTCGACCTGCTCCTGATCGACACCGCCGGGCGGCTTCAGAACAAGGCCGAGCTGATGAACGAGCTCGAAAAGGTCGTGCGCGTCATCCGCAAGGTGGACGCGACTGCACCGCATGCGGTGCTGCTTGTGCTGGACGCCACTGTCGGCCAGAACGCGCTGTCGCAGGTCGAGGCCTTCCATCGCACCGCAGGGGTCACCGGTCTCGTGATGACGAAGCTCGACGGCACCGCCCGCGGCGGCATTCTGGTGGCGCTCGCGGAGAAATTCAAACTGCCGGTGCATTTCATCGGCGTCGGCGAAGGCGTCGACGATCTCGCGCCGTTCACCGCGCGTGATTTCGCCCGCGCCATTGCCGGAATCGAAAGCTGAAGAATGGACAAGACCCAGCCGCATCCGCTGTTCAAGCTTGCGACCGAGCTCGGCCCGCTGCTCGTGTTCTTCTTCGTCAATGCGAAGTTCAATCTGTTCGCAGCGACCGGCGCCTTCATGGTCGCGATCGTCGCGGCGATGATCGCCTCCTATGTGGTGACGCGCCACATTCCGATCATGGCGATCGTGACGGGCGTCATCGTGCTGGTGTTCGGCACGCTGACCTTGGTGCTCCACGACGAGACCTTCATCAAGCTCAAGCCGACCATCATCTACGCTTTGTTCGCCGCGATCCTCGGCGGCGGCCTGTTGTTCGGCCGCTCCTTCATCGCCGTCATGTTCGACCAGATGTTCAATTTGACGCCGCAGGGCTGGCGCATCCTGACGCTGCGCTGGGCGCTGTTCTTCGCCGGCATGGCGGTGTTGAACGAGATCGTCTGGCGCACCCAGAGCACCGACTTCTGGGTCAACTTCAAGGTGTTCGGCGTCACGCCGATCACCATGATCTTCGCCATCGCCCAGATGCCGCTGACCAAGCGCTATCACCTCGAGCCGGCGTCGCTGGAAGCGAGCGAGGCCGAGGCGGGCGATGTGAGGAAGGGTTGAGCTCTCAACTCATCATTGCCGGTTGCGGCCACACACTCAACTGTCATCGCCGGGGCGATCCAGTATTCCAGAGACGGTTGTGAGATACGGAGAGGCCGCGGCGTACTGGATGCCCCGGTCAAGCCGGGGCATGACAGCGGTGTTTGGGGTTGGGTCCTTCGCTCACACTGACGACAGAGCTAGCTCCCCGCCGCCTTCAACGCGTTCTCCATCTGCGGCAACAGCACCGTCCGCAAATTCTCCGGCGTGATCGGTCCCACCAGCTTGTAGACGATGGTGCCTTCGCGACCGACGACAAAGGTCTCCGGCACGCCATAGACACCCCATTCGATCGAGGCGCGGCCGTTGGCATCGACGCCGACGTGGCCGAACGGGTTGCCGTAGCGCCCCAGGAAGCGCCGCGCATTGTCGGCGGCATCCTTGTAGTTGATACCGACGAGCTGGAAGCGCTTGTCTTTTGCCAATTCGGTCAGCAGCGGCGCCTCGTCGTGGCACGGCACGCACCAGGACGCCCAGACATTGACGAGGCTGACCTTGCCCTTGAACGCGGCGGGATCGAGGCCGGGGATCTGCACATTGTCAGCCTGCAATCCCTCGAGCGGCGGCAGCGTGGTTTGCGGCGCGGGGCGTCCGATCAGCGCAGACGGAATTCGCGAGGGATCGCCGCTGCCGAGCCGGAACCAGAACAGCAGCGCCAAGCCGATGAAGGCGATCAGCGGCAGCACCATCAGGAAGGTGCGGCGCTGCGGCGGAGCGGACGTCGATTGCTCGCTCATGATTGATCTCTCATGCTCGATCTCTCATGGCCGATCCGTCGCGCTACGGCCGGAGCGGCGGGTCACGCCGCTGCGCTCGAGCTCGCGCAGGCGCTGTGTCTGGCTACGATGATCGAGCACGATCCAGCCGATCAGGATCACGACCACAAGGGCGGCCGCGGCATAGGATGTCACGATGAAAGACGCATAGGGACCGAGCGACATGATCATGCAGCCCCAGCTTCTTTTGACGTGCTGCCTTCACGCGAGCCGGTGCCGACTTCTGCAAACGCCACACGGCTCGCCTGCATCATCTGCAGGGACCGCACGCGCCGTCGCAAAATCTCGTTGCGCATCGCAGCCAGATGCAGCGTGACGAACAGCAGGGTAAACGCGACCGCCATCACCAGCAACGGAATCAGGAATGATCTGTCGAGCGACGAGCCGCCCATCCGCATCACCGAGGCCGGCTGGTGCAGCGTGTTCCACCAGTCGACCGAGAACTTGATGATGGGCAGGTTGATGGCGCCGACTAGGGTCAGCACGGCGGCGGCGCGCGCCGCGCGGGAGGGCTCGTCGACCGCGCGCCACAGCGCCATCAGGCCGAGATACATCAGGAACAGGATCAGCACCGAGGTCAGCCGCGCGTCCCATTCCCAATAGGTGCCCCACATCGGCCGGCCCCACAGCGAGCCCGTGAGCAGCGCAAGGAAGGTGAAGCTGGCGCCGATCGGGGCGGCCGCTTTGGCGGCGACGTCGGCAAGCGGATGCCGCCACACCAGCGTGCCGAGCGAGGCAATGCTCATCACGCCCCATACGAACATCGACAGCCAGGCATTAGGCACGTGGATGAACATGATCTTTACCGTCGCGCCCTGCTGATAGTCGTCGGGTGCGGTGGCAGACTGATAGAGCCCGATCGCGAGCAGGATGATGGTCGCGGCCGCAAGCCATGGCAGCAGCCGCGCCGTCAGCGCGAGGAACCGTGTGGGGTTGGCGAGGTCGATCAGCGTCATGGTATCCTGATAATCACCGGTAAGCGCTCACGCAATCAGCACGAAAGTCCGCAGCGAAAGTTGATCGGGGTCAAGGTCAGTCCAGCCCATCTCAATCCAGCCCATGCTTCAGGCTCGCCGCAGCCGCGAAGGGGCCGATCACGAGACTGACCAGCGACAGCGCGCACAGGATCGAGAACGGCGCGCCGAACGTCATGGGTCCGACGATCGCCGCCTGCGAGGCTGCGACGCCGAAGATCAGCACCGGTATCGACAGCGGCAGCACCAGGACAGCTATCAGCAAGCCGCCACGATGCAGCGTCACCGCCAGCGCCGCACCGACCATCCCGGTAAATGTCAGCGCCGGGGTGCCGGCGAGCAGTGTCAGCGCCACAGCACCGGTTGCGACCATGTCGAGGTTGAGCAGCAGGCCGAGCACGGGGGTTGCGACGATCAGCGGCAGGCCGGCGGCCAGCCAATGCGCCAGCGCTTTCGACGCGCAGGCGAGTTCCAGCGGGGTCCGGCTCATCGTGATCAGGTCGAGCGAGCCGTCCTCGTGGTCGGCCATGAACAGCCGGTCCAGGGTCAGCAGGCTCGCCAGCAGCGCCCCCAGCCACAGGATGGCGGGTCCGAGCCGCGACAGCAGTGCCAGGTCCGGCCCCACAGCAAACGGCATCAGCACCACCACGGTCAGAAAGAACAGCACGCCAATCAACGCCCCGCCCCCGACGCGGAGCGCGATCCGGATATCCCGGCGGATGAGGGCAGACAGGGCGGTCATGCCACTGCTCCCAGAGGTGAGGAGGCAGCGTCGGCCGGTTGCGCCGGGCGAGCTGCGCTCCCTCCCCCCTTGTGGGGGAGGGCGGGGGAGGGGGGTAGCCCCGAGGAAGATGGTTCTTGGGTGCGGGCTGCTAGCAACGGAGCGCCCGCCTGCCGAACGCGAGAACCGAGAGAGTGCGCCGTGTGGCACCCCCCTCCCTGACCCTCCCCCACAAGGGGAGAGGGAACGGAGAGGGCGGAGTTCGGCCGCTTGGAAACCTGAGGGTCGACCCGAATCACGCCGCACCCCCGATCCGCAGCTCCCGCGAATCGATCCCGAGCGGGGCATGGGTGGCGGCGACGATCAGGCCGCCGCGCGCCAAGTGCCCGCGCATCAATCCGGAAAACATGTCCTGTCCCGCGACATCGAGCGCCGTGGTCGGCTCGTCCAACAGCCAGACGGGGCGGCGGACGGTGAGCAGGCGGGCCAGCGACAGCCGGCGGCGCTGGCCGGCGGACAGGAAGGCGGCGGGCAGATCGGCGGCATGGTCGAGCCCGACGGTGGCGAGTCCCTTGCCGGTGTCGAAACGCTCGCCGCCGAGAAAATCGGCCCAGAACGTCAGATTCTCCGCCACGCTCAGGGCTGGCTTCAGGGCGTCGCGATGACCCAGATAGTGGCATTGCTCCGGCAACGTCAGCTCGGCGTCACCCCCGTCCAGCGCGATCGTGCCGCTCGCCGGAATGAGCAGGCCCGCGATCAGCCTCAGCAGCGAGGTCTTGCCCGATCCGTTGCGGCCGACGACCGCCACGGCTTCGCCGGAGCCGGCCTCGAAATCGAGCGCGGAAAACACCTCGCGCCCGCCCCGCACGCAACTGACCCCGCGTCCGGAAAGCTGCATCTTGCCTCGTATCGATCCGCTCAAAGCCAGGCCTCAGGAAAACTTGGGGTAGCGCATGGGAATTTTTGGCTCGCGGATTGCCGCGGCACGATTGTGGCTGTGGCGGCGCGGTTAGAAAGCTTCTATAAGCCCGGAACTACTTGATGCGGCAACTCAACCTGCCCCTGCAAGTGACTCAGCCTGCCTACGCTGACGGTGTTAAAATACCCTGCCGGGTATAACTGACAATTGGGATTTCCTACATGACCTCGCTCGACAGCTTCAAATGCAAAAAGACCCTCAAGGTCGGCGCCAAGACCTATGTCTATTACAGCCTGCCCACGGCCGAGAAGAATGGTCTGAAGGGAATTTCGAAACTCCCCTACTCGATGAAGGTTTTGCTCGAGAACCTGCTCCGCAACGAGGACGGCCGCTCGGTCAAGAAGGAAGACATCGTCGCGGTGTCGAAGTGGCTGCGCAAGAAGTCGCTGGAGCATGAGATCGCCTTCCGCCCGGCGCGCGTGCTGATGCAGGACTTCACCGGCGTGCCCGCCGTGGTCGATCTCGCCGCGATGCGCAACGCGATGCAGAAGCTCGGGGGCGACGCCGAGAAGATCAATCCGCTGGTGCCGGTCGATCTCGTCATCGACCACTCCGTGATCGTGAACTTCTTCGGGGACAACAAGGCCTTCGGCAAGAACGTCACCGAGGAATACAAGCAGAACCAGGAGCGCTACGAGTTCCTGAAATGGGGCCAGAAGGCGTTCTCGAACTTCTCCGTCGTGCCGCCCGGCACCGGCATCTGCCACCAGGTCAATCTCGAATATCTCTCCCAGACGGTGTGGACCAAGAAGGAGAAGATGACGGTCGGCAAGAAGACCGGCACCTTCGAGGTCGCGTATCCCGACTCGCTGGTTGGCACCGATTCCCACACCACCATGGTCAACGGCCTTGCCGTGCTCGGCTGGGGTGTCGGCGGCATCGAGGCGGAAGCCTGCATGCTCGGCCAGCCGCTGTCGATGCTGCTGCCCAACGTCGTCGGCTTCAAGCTGAAGGGCGCGATGAAGGAAGGCGTCACCGCGACCGACCTGGTGCTGACGGTGACGCAGATGCTGCGCAAGCTCGGCGTCGTCGGCAAGTTCGTGGAGTTCTTCGGCCCCGGCCTCGACCATCTCTCGGTCGCAGACAAGGCAACCATCGCCAACATGGCGCCCGAATATGGCGCGACCTGCGGCTTCTTCCCGGTCGATGCCGCCGCACTGGATTATCTCAAGACCTCCGGCCGCGCCTCGGCGCGCGTCGCGCTGGTGCAGGCCTATGCGAAGGCGCAAGGGCTGTTCCGTACCGCCAAGTCGCCCGATCCGGTGTTCACGGAAACGCTGACGCTCGACCTCGGTGATGTCGTGCCCTCGATGGCCGGCCCGAAGCGCCCCGAAGGCCGCATTGCGCTGCCGTCCGTGGCCGAGGGCTTTTCGCTCGCGCTCGCCAGCGAATACAAGAAGGCCGAGGAGCCGGGGAAGCGCTTCGCCGTCGACGGCAAGAACTTCGACATCGGCCATGGCGACGTCGTGATCGCCGCGATCACCTCCTGCACCAACACCTCGAACCCGAGCGTGCTGATCGGCGCCGGTCTTCTGGCGCGCAACGCCGCCGCGAAGGGCCTCAAGGCAAAGCCGTGGGTGAAGACCTCGCTCGCCCCGGGCAGCCAGGTGGTGGCGGCCTATCTTGCCGATTCCGGTCTCCAGGCCGATCTCGACAAGGTCGGCTTCAACCTGGTCGGTTTCGGCTGCACCACCTGCATCGGTAATTCAGGTCCGCTGCCCGAGGAGATCTCGAAGTCGATCAACGACAACGGCATCGTCGCGGCTGCGGTGCTCTCCGGCAATCGCAACTTCGAAGGCCGCGTCTCACCGGACGTGCAGGCGAACTATCTGGCTTCGCCGCCGCTCGTGGTCGCCCACGCGCTCGCGGGCACCGTCACCAAGAACCTCGCCGTCGAGCCGCTCGGTGAAGGCAAGGACGGCAAGCCGGTCTACCTCAAGGACATCTGGCCGACGACCAAGGAGATCAACGCCTTCATGAAGAAGTTCGTGACCGCGTCGATCTTCAAGAAGAAGTATGCCGACGTGTTCAAGGGCGACACCAACTGGCGCAAGATCAAGACGGTCGAGAGCGAAACCTATCGCTGGAACATGAGTTCGACCTATGTGCAGAACCCGCCCTATTTCGAAGGCATGAAGAAGGAGCCGGAGCCGGTCACCGACATCGTCGAGGCCCGCATCCTCGCCATGTTCGGCGACAAGATCACCACCGACCACATCTCGCCGGCCGGTTCGATCAAGCTCACCTCGCCCGCCGGCAAATATCTCAGCGAGCACCAGGTGCGTCCGGCCGACTTCAACCAGTACGGCACGCGGCGCGGCAACCACGAAGTCATGATGCGCGGCACCTTCGCCAATATCCGCATCAAGAACTTCATGCTGAAGGGCGCCGACGGCAATATTCCGGAAGGCGGTCTCACCAAGCACTGGCCCGACGGCGAGCAGATGTCGATCTACGACGCCGCGATGAAGTACCAGCAGGAGCAGGTGCCGCTGGTGGTGTTCGCCGGCGCCGAATACGGCAACGGCTCCTCGCGCGACTGGGCCGCGAAGGGCACCCGTCTGCTCGGCGTGCGCGCCGTGATCTGCCAGAGCTTCGAGCGCATCCACCGCTCCAATTTGGTCGGTATGGGCGTGCTGCCGCTGACCTTCGAGGACGGCACCTCCTGGTCGTCGCTCGGTCTGAAGGGCGACGAGAAGGTCACGCTGCGCGGCCTCGTTGGCGACCTCAAGCCGCGCCAGAAGCTGACCGCGGAGATCGTCTCCGGCGACGGTTCGCTGCAGCGCGTTTCGCTGCTCTGCCGCATCGATACGCTGGACGAACTCGAATACTACCGCAACGGCGGCATCCTGCACTACGTGCTACGCAAGCTCGCGGCGTAAGCGCGGATTTGTGAACGGTGGCTCACTGCGAAGTGAGTAGTAGGTTACACGAAGGCGGCCTATCACAAGGCCGCCTTCACGCGTTTGCGGCAGGCTTCAGATGGGCCCGCCCGGCACAGAACCTCCCCTTGTACGGTTCTTGGACGGACAACAAATGTGTGAGGCCCGTAAGATTACGGTGACCATCCGGCGGTAAGATTTCCCTCTCACGAGCAATGGTGTGCGGCGTTCGACATGACAACAATGACGGCTTCTCATCTGGTTTCACGCTGGTCCGGTGCCCTCTGGTCGGGAGCTCTTGGTCTCTGTGCAATCGTCGCCGTCATCCGCCCTGCCGAGGCTGATCCCCGCGCCGTTGTCGAGTTGTTTACCTCGCAGGGCTGCTCCTCCTGCCCGCCGGCCGACAAGATCATCGGCGACCTCGCCCGCGATCCCTCGATCATCGCGCTGAGCATGCCGATCGACTATTGGGACTATCTCGGCTGGAAGGACACATTGGCCGATTCGCGCTTCTCTGCACGGCAGCGTGCGTATTCGCGCATGCGCGGCGACCGCGAAGTCTACACGCCGCAGGTCGTGGTCAACGGCTCCACGCATGTCGTCGGCAGCGACCGCACCGGCATCGAAAGCGCCATCGGCAAAACCGAGACGGGCACTGGTGTGATGAGCGTGCCGGTGACGATGTCGCTCGCGGGCAAGCAGATCAACGTCTCGGTGGCCGCGAGCAAGGAGCCGACGGCGTCCCACGGCGAGGTCTGGATCTGCTCGATTGCGAGGTCGGTGCCGATCGCGATCAGTCGCGGCGAAAATCGCGGACAGCAAGTGATCTATCACAACGTGGTGCGCAACCTGCTGAAGGTCGGCGACTGGACCGGCCGCCCGGAAAGCTGGACGGTGCCGATCGAGAACCTCACGCGTGACGGCGTCGACGGTGCCGTGGTCTATGTCCAGGACGGCAGCCGGGAGAGACCGGGCCCGATGCTGGGCGCGGCGTACACGTCGCTGCACTGACGCGCACTTCGAATCGTCCGACTCAAGCACACTCTCAATCCTCATGGTGAGGAGGCGCGTCAGCGCCGTCTCGAACCATGCAGGCCCTGCTGAGGCAGCTCGGCCTCGATCCTTCGAGACGCCGCTTCGCGGCTCCTCAGGATGAGGGGAAAGGGTTTTTGCTGAGATGCTGAGATATCCGTCGAGGCAGAAACATCCCGACCCAAACAATTCGACTCAAACAAAAAAGGACCAACTCGCGTTGGCCCTCCTTGTCGTGCGAACAGACCCGATCCTGACGGCCCCGGGGGGCTGGGGGCTGAGGAATCCGGAACCGAAAGGACCGGGTCAACGCACATAGGTCTTTTCGCAACGCAGGGCGGCAGTCGCTTGGCGGAAAAGCGGCGACACTATGATTCCTGCTAACGATCCCGTGACGGTTTGCCGCGACAGAGTTCCACCGCTGCGTGTGGGCGGATTGGCTCCGATTCCAAGGTCCTTCCAAGGGCCCTTGCGGTGGGGAACAGTTGGCGCAATCATGCAACCGTCATGATCCGCGGTCGAGGGACGGTCTTCGCGGACGCGGTCATGCTGATGCGACAGGAGGCGGCCTATGAGTCTGTCGGAGGATACCGATCCGAGCGAACAGCGTGCGGCGGCGCGCCCCGCCGCTTCGAATGCGCAACTGAGCCGCGTGACGTTCAACCGGCTCGAGCTGCACCGTATTCTCAATCTCTACGGCCGGATGGTTGCCGAAGGCGAGTGGCGCGACTATGCCATCGACTTCCTCAGGGATCGCGCTGTGTTCTCGGTCTTTCGCCGCGCCTCGGAAGTGCCGATCTATCGTATCGAGAAGGATCCGCGCCTCGCGCGCAAGCAGGGCATGTACAGCGTGATCTCGGCGACGGGCTTGATCCTGCGCCGCGGCCACGAACTGGAGCGCGTGCTCCTGGTGATCGATCGCAAATTGGCGGTGGTGTAGCAGGGATCCAGTAGCCCGGATGAGCGTAGCGACATCCGGGTCTTTGCTTGCAGCGTTCCCGGGTATCGCTTCGCTCACCCGGGCTACGGGCCTTACTTCCCCGGCACGCTCTTGGCGCCCTCGCCGAGGCTCCGCTGCATCATTACCGTGTCCAGCCAGCGGCCGAATTTCAGCCCGACGCTGGGATGCGTGCCGATCATTTTGAAGCCGGCCCTGGTGTGCACGCCGATCGAGCCGGCATTGGTGGAATCCCCAATTACCGCGATCATCTGACGGAAGCCGCGTGCCTCGCATTCGACGATCAGCCGCTCCAGCAGGAGCGCCCCGATGCCGCGGCGGTGGAAGGATGGATCGAGATAGATCGAGTTCTCGACCGTGAAGCGGTAGGCCGGGCGGGGCCGGTAGGCACCGGCATAGGCGTAGCCGGCGACGCGCCCGTCGAGGATGGCGACGAAATAGGGGTAGCCGCCGTCGATCAGCGTGCGGTAGCGGCGCGTCATCTCGGCAAGGTCGGGCGGCTCCAGCTCGAACGTCGCGGTGCCCTCGCGGACAGCCTGCCGATAGATAGCCGTGATGGCGGGGAGGTCGGCCTCGGTGGTGGGCCTGATATCGGGTGCGGACATGCCGCAAGATTAGAGCCTTCCCGGGGCGGCTGGAAGAGGCAACCGTGCTTCCTCATACTCCGTCCTTGCGAGGAGCCCTTGCGACGAAGCAATCCAGAAATGCACCAGCGGAGGGACTCTGGATTGCTTCGCTGCGCTCGCAATGACGGTGGGTGTTGAGAGGCTCGCCCCAAACAAAAACCCCGGCCTCTCGGCCGGGGGTTGCTGTCGTCCACTCTGGGCTGGCGCTTAGTCGCGCTGGCCGAGGAGCTGCAGGAGCAGCGTGAACAAGTTGATGAAGTTCAGGTACAGCGACAGCGCGCCGGTGATGGCCGCACGCTCTGCGATGTCACCGCCGGCCGAAGCGTAACCGTAGATGTAGTCGTTCTTCAGCCGCTGGGTATCCCAGGCGGTGAGGCCCGCGAACACCAGCACGCCGACCACCGACACGACGAACTGCAGCACCGAGCTCGCCAGGAACAGGTTCACCAGGCTCGCGATGACGATGCCGATCAGGCCCATGAACAGGAACGAACCCATTCCGCTCATGTCACGCTTGGTGGTGTAACCGTAGAGGCTGAGCGCGCCGAAAGTCGCCGCGGTGATGAAGAACACCCGGACGATCGAGGTGTGCGTGAACACCAGGAAGATCGAGGACAGCGAGACGCCCATCAGTGCCGCGAACACCCAGAACAGGATCTGGGCGGTCGAAGGAGCGAGCCGGTTGATGCCTGCCGAGATCACGAACACCATGGCGAGCGGCGCGAGCATGAACAGCCACTTCAGGGGGCTGACGAACATCGCGTAGCCGAACGGCGTCAGGAACAGCTTGCCGACCCGCACGGCTTCCGGGGTCGGAACGTCCGTCACGGCGGCCATGTAGACGCCGAGGGCGGCAAGGCCGGTGATGGCCAGGCCGATGCTCATGTAGTTGTAGATGCGCAGCATGTAGGCGCGCAGGCCGGCATCGACCGTCGCGGCGTCAACACGCCCGGCGGCCCTGCCGAAAGGAGAAGCGTAATTGCGGTCTAGGTCCGACATGGTCGAATTCCCGTTGGTTGGTCCGGTCCGGCATGAGGGTCGCCATGCCGCCGGTTCGTCAAATTCTATCTCGGATACCGATGTCTGCCGACTAAATTTTGGCTAACAATCGGGGCTCCGAACCCATTCGATATGTGGGAAACTAACACATTCGCTGCAACCGTCCACGCGCGGCTGAATGTCGCCCTTACCTGCAATCCAGACGAGCGGACGTGGTTAATCGCTGGAATCGTGCGATTTCGCTCCCGTGCCGCCGCCCGCTACCATTTGTCACAAATTCCGCAACACCGTGGCGGGCTTTTTGTTCAACGCCAGCAGGGTGCCGGCGAGCCCGAGGCCGACCGTGACGACCAAGGCAGCCGCGACCACGCCGGCTGCGCTGCCGCCCTGCCAGACGAAAGTGAGGGTCATCAGCCGGGTCACGATCATCCAGGCCGCGACGCTGCCGGCGAAAACGCCGAAGACCGCGGTGGCAAGCCCGATCAGGAGGTATTCGAGCGCATAGGCGCCGAGCAGCCGCAGCCGGGTCGCGCCCAGGGTCTTGAGGATCACCGCATCGTAGACCCGGTGGCGATGGCCGGCGGCGAGCGCGCCGCCGAGCACCAGGATCGCCGAGATCAGGGTCACCGCGCTGGCGCCGCGGATCGCCAGCGCCAGGTTGGTCACGACCGAGCCGACCGTCTCCATCACCTCGCGCACGCGCACGCTCGTCACCATCGGATAGGCGTCAGCGACCTCCTTGATGATCTTGCCGTCGCCGGCCGCATCGCCGCCGGCTTCCGTCAGCGTCGCGATGTGGGTGTGCGGCGCGCCCTTGAATGCGTTCGGCGAGAACACGAGGACGAAATTGATGCCGAGGCCCTGCCAGTCGATGCTGCGCAGATTGCTGATCTTCGCGGGGATGTCGCGGCCGAGGATATTGACCACGACCTCGTCGCCGACCTTGAGGCCGAGTCCGTCCGCGATCTTCTTCTCCATCGAAACCAGCGGCGGGCCGGAATAATCGGCGCTCCACCACTCGCCCTCGACCACCTTGGAGCCCTTCGGCAGCTCGGCGGTATAGGTCAGGCCGCGGTCGCTCTGCAGCACCCACTCGGAATCGGTGCTGGGCTTGAGCTCCTCGGCGCGGACACCACGGGCTCCGACGATCCGTCCGCGCAGCATCGGCACGTCGTCGACTTTCGCGCCAGGGGCGATCTGGCGCAGGTATGTGTCGAACTGCTCGGCCTGCGTGCTCGGAATGTCGATGAAGAAGAACGATGGCGCGTGCTCGGGCAGCGCCGCCAGGAACTGCCGGCGCAGATTGCCGTCGATCTGGGTGATGGTGACGAGCACGGCGAGCCCGAGCCCGAGCGACAGCACGACCGAGGGCGTTAGCGCGCCCGGCCGGTGGATGTTGGCAATCGCAAGTCGCAGCATCGGCCATCGCGTGCGCGGCAGCCGCCGTGCGATCGTCATCAGCAGGGCGGCAATGCCGCGGAGCAGCGCGAACACGACCACGGAGGAGGCCACGAACACCGCGGCGATGCGCTTGTCGAAGGACAGCCCGATCACGACCGCGATGAGCAGCGCGATCACGACGGCCATGAAGACGAGATAGCTCCAGCGTGGCCGATGCCATTCGGAGCTGATGGTGTCGCGGAACAGCGCCGCCACCGGCACGTCGTGCACTCGCCCGAGCGGCCACAGGCCGAAGGCAAGCGCCGTGAGCAGCCCGTAGACGAACGACAGCGCGAGCTCGTCGGCATGCACCGCCGGCACCACCGGCAGGGGCAGCAGCTTGCCGAATAGGCCGACGATCGCGAACGGCATGGCGGCGCCTAGTGCGAGGCCGATCACTGAGCCGATCGCGGCGAGCAGGAGAACCTGGGCGAGATAGATGCCGAACACGTCGCGCCCGGTGGCGCCGACGGCCTTGAAGGCCGCGATCACCTCGAGCTTGTGGTCGATATGGGCCTTGACGGCATTGGCAACGCCGACGCCGCCGACCAGCAGCGCGGCGAGGCCGACCAGCGTCAGGAACTGCGTGAAGCGGTTGATGTTGCGCTCGAGCTGCGGCGAGGCATTGGAGCGGCTGCGGACCTCCCAGCCGGCCTGCGGCGCGGCGTTGCGGGCGTCCGCGATGAAGGCGTCGGTGGCGCGCTCGTTGTTGGCGATCTCCGGCAGCTTCACACGATAGACCCAGCGCACCAGGCTGCCGGGTTGGACGAGCCCTGTCGCGCGCAGGCCCGCTTCGCTGATCAGGAAGCGCGGGCCGAAGCCGATGCCGCCTGCGAGCTTGTCGGGCTCGGCTTCGACGGCGCTGCGGATCTGGAACGTCGCAGCCCCGACGGTGACGCGATCGCCGGTCTTGAGCGACAGCCGCGCCAGCAGTGTCGGATCGGCGGCCGCGCCGAACGCGCCGTCGCGCTCCGCGAGCAACTCGGACATCGGCAGCGGCGGCGCCAGCGTCAGCTGGCCCAGCATCGGATAGGTGTCGTCGACCGCCTTCATCTCGACCAGGGCCAGCTTGCCCTCGGCCGAGCGCGCCATGCCGCGCAGTGTGGCGGCGCTCGAGACGGTGCCGCGCGAACGCAGGAAGGCGACTTCCTCCGGCTTCGCCTCGCGCTGAAACAGGACGAACGACACGTCGCCGCCGAGCAGCGTACGGCCTTCGCGGGCGAGGCCGTCGCTCAGGCTCGCCGAGACCGAGCCGACGCCAGCGATGGCCATCACGCCGAGCGCGATGCAGGCAATGAAGACGTAGAAGCCGCGCAGGCCGCCGCGCAATTCGCGCAGCGCGTAACGCAGCGACAGCGCGACGCCGTTGGGCTTCGCAAACGGTGCGGCAGCAGCACTCATGCCGGCGCCGACTGCGTGTCGATGCGCCCCGAACGGAGGCGGATCACGCGATCGCAGCGCTGCGCGAGCGAAGAATCGTGCGTGACCAGCACCAGCGTCATGCCGCGCTCGGCATGCTTGCTGAACAGGAGGTCGACGATCTGTTGTCCCGTGGCTTCGTCGAGATTGCCGGTCGGCTCGTCGGCGACGAGGATCGCTGGATCGGGTGCCAGTGCGCGGGCCAGCGCCACGCGCTGCTGCTCGCCGCCGGAGAGTTGGGTCGGATAATGATGCAGACGGTCGCCGAGCCCGACCGATTGCAGCTCCTGCGCCGCGCGCTTTGCGGCGTCGGGATTGCCCGCAAGCTCGAGCGGCACCGCGACATTCTCCAGCGCGGTCATGGTCGGGATCAAATGGAAGGACTGGAAGACGATGCCGACCTGGCGGCCGCGGAAGCGGGCCAGTGCGTCCTCGTCGAGGGCATTGAAAGGCGTGCCGTTGACCACCACCTCTCCGTTATCAGGACGCTCCAGCCCCGCCATCACCATCAGCAGCGTGGATTTGCCCGAACCTGACGGGCCGATCAGGCCGATCGTCTCGCTCCGGCCCACGCGCAAGCTGATATCCTTGAGGATGTGAACGCGTGCCGCGCCCGTACCCAATGACAGATTGACGTTGGAGATGGCGATGGTGTCGGCCGAACTGTCGGCGAGCGAAGAGGAAGAGATGCGAGTGTCCATGGTCCGGTCATATGGCAACTCCGCCCGCGCGGTCGAGAGGCGTTACGGATTGTTCATGCACATAGCCGTGTTGATGTTCGCTTTGATGACCGTCGCAAATCCGGCATGGGCTGAGGCGGCGAAACCGATCAAGCTGGTGGTTCTCGGCGATTCCCTGAGCGCGGGTCTTGGCCTCCCGGCCCAGGAAGCGTTCCCCACAAAGCTTCAAAAAGCTTTACAAGACAAAGGCATAGAGGTCGGCATGACCAATGCCGGGGTATCCGGCGACACCTCCTCGGGGGGCCGTGACCGGCTCGACTGGTCGGTCCCTGACGGAACCGACGGTGTGATCATCGAGCTCGGCGCCAATGATGCGTTGCGCGGCATCGATCCCGATTTGACCCGCACCGCGCTGACCGAGATCGTCCAGCGCCTCAAGGCGCGCAAGATCGCGGTGATGCTGTGCGGCATGCTGGCGCCGCCGAATTACGGCGCGGATTATGCTGCGCGCTTCAATTCGATTTATCCGGATCTGGCGAAAAAATTCGGCGTGCCGCTCTATCCGTTTTTTCTCGATGGTGTCGCGGCCGATGCCAAGCTCAACCAGGCCGACGGCATTCATCCGACCGCGGCCGGCGTCGATATCATCGTCAAGAATATCTTGCCTACGGTTGAGGCATTCCTTGGCACCATCGCTGAGCAACGGCGTTGAAAACCAGGCAGCGCTAACCGTAATTCCCAGGGTTTTACCGGAGTAAGGCGCGCGATGCTTCGCAGGGTCACACAACTGCGATAGGAATTAGGGTACCGGTGATTCGTCGCCGGCTCTAAAATTTGGATATGATCTTGCCCTGGGATCATGCCCAAGCATCGGGAGTGCGAAACGATGCCGCGTTTGTTCACTGGTCTGGAAATTCCGGCCGAGATTGGCCAGTCGCTTTCCAATTTGCGGGGCGGCCTTCCCGGCGCCCGCTGGATCGATCCCGAAAATTACCATGTCACCCTGCGCTTCATCGGCAATATCGATGGCATGTCCGCCAACGAAATCGCCTCGATGCTGTTTCGCGTCGACCGTAAGCCGTTCGAGGTGAAGGTGCAGGGTTTGCAGAGTTTCGGCGGACGCAAGCCGCGCGCGGTGGTCGCCACCATCGTGCCGAGCAAGCCGCTGATGGAATTGCAGGCCGAGCTCGAGCGCCTGATGCAGCGGATCGGCCTCGACCCGGAAGGCCGCAAGTTCATCCCGCATGTCACGCTGGCCCGGCTGCACGACGCCACCGACCGTGACGTCGCCGATTATCTCTCGCTGCGTGGCTATTTTCCCAGCAAGGCATTCACGGCCGAACGTTTTGTTTTGTTCTCGTCCCGCGCCTCAACCGGCGGCGGCCCGTATGTGGTCGAGGACGCCTACGAGCTGTGTGAGTAGCGAAGCTCTCGTGCCCCGGACGCTGCGCAGCGCGAAGCGGTGCGCTGCAGAGCCGGGGCCCATTACGCGGCGATAGACGAACGGTCCTGTACGAAACAGTCGGTCCCGGCTCTGCGCAGCGTCACTGCGTGCCGCAGCGCGTCCGGGACACGGAATGCATGGCGCCCCGCCCCAATTCACGGCTTGCAATTTCCGCTCATCTCTGGCGGTAAAGAGCATGCTCTCGACCCCCAGTTCCTCATTCCGCGAGGCCTATCAGGCCCAGATCGCGTCCGGCGCGATCGAGCCCGACGCTGCGCAGGCTGAAATCGCCGACGCCTATGCCGCGCTCGACCAGCGGCTCGCCGATTACAAGCCGCCGCGCAAGCAGGGCCTGCTCAGCCGCCTGTTCAGCAGCGACAAGGACGAGGCGCCGCACGGGCTCTACGTCCATGGCGAGGTCGGCCGCGGCAAGACCATGCTGATGGATCTGTTCTTCCAGCACTCGACAGTCGAGCACAAGAGGCGCGCCCATTTCCACGAATTCATGGCCGAGGTGCACGAGCGCATCTACGATTATCGCCAGGGCATCGCGCGCGGCGAGATTGGCGACGGCGACGTCATCGCGCTGACCGCGCATGCGATTTTCGAGGAGAGCTGGCTGCTCTGTTTCGACGAATTCCACGTCACCGACATCGCGGACGCGATGATCTTGGGCCGCCTGTTCGCAAAGCTGCTGGAGCTCGGCACCGTGGTGGTCGCGACCTCCAACGTCGCGCCTGACGACCTCTACAAGGGCGGCCTGAACCGTTCGCTGTTTCTGCCCTTCATCAGGCAGATCACCGACCACATGGACGTGCTGCGGCTCGACGCGCGCACCGACTTCCGGCTGGAAAAACTTCAGGGCGTACCGATGTGGCTGACGCCGGCAGACACCGAGGCGGACGCCGCGCTCGACCGCGCCTGGTCGAAGATGTCAGGCGGCGCCAAATGCAAGTCGCGCGATATTTCGATCAAGGGCCGCATCCTGCACGTGCCGTGCTCGGCCCACGGCGTGGCGCGCTTCACGTTCGCCGATCTCTGCGACAAGCCGCTCGGGGCATCCGACTATCTCAGGCTGGCGCACGACTATCACACCATCCTGGTCGACCATATTCCAGTGATGGATTTCTCCCAGCGCAACGCCGCCAAGCGTTTCATTACGTTGATCGACACGCTGTATGACAATGCCGTGAAGCTGATGGCCTCCGCCGATGCCAACCCGATCTCGCTCTATCTTGCCAATGAGGGCAACGAGGCCAACGAGTTCAAGCGCACCGCGTCGCGCCTGATCGAAATGAGCTCGGAATCCTATCTGGCGCTGCCTCACGGCCGCAAGGATTCCACCGCCAGCGGCTCGACCAAGGGCTTGGTCGAGACTTAAGTCCTATTTGCCAGCGCTGTCATTCCGGACTCGGCGCTTCCCCAAGCCCCGGAATGACAAGGTTGCGCTTGAATACGCGGCAAGCCCGACAATTGGGCAACCCGTGACTTGAACGGGGGAGGCGAAAGGGATAACCACCCGTCTCAGTTTTCCCCTCCTTACGTGTCTAAAGGACAGGCTCACATGGCGCGCGACAAGATTGCTTTGATTGGCTCCGGTCAGATCGGCGGAACGCTGGCTCATCTCATCGGCCTGAAAGAGCTGGGCGACGTGGTGATGTTCGACATCGCCGAGGGCGTGCCGCAGGGCAAGGCGCTCGACATCGCGCAGTCCTCGCCGGTCGACGGCTTTGACGCGCACTACACCGGCGCGAACTCCTACGAGGCGCTCGACAACGCAAAGGTCTGCATCGTCACCGCCGGCGTGCCGCGCAAGCCCGGCATGAGCCGCGACGACCTCCTCTCCATCAACCTCAAGGTCATGGAACAGGTCGGCGCCGGCATCAAGAAGTACGCTCCCGACGCCTTCGTCATCTGCATCACCAACCCGCTCGACGCGATGGTCTGGGCCCTGCAGAAGGCCAGCGGCCTGCCGCACAAGAAGGTCGTCGGCATGGCCGGCGTGCTGGATTCGTCGCGCTTCCGCTACTTCCTGGCCGACGAGTTCAACGTTTCGGTCGAAGACGTCACCGCCTTCGTGCTGGGCGGCCATGGCGACACCATGGTGCCGCTGGTAAAATACTCCACCGTCGCCGGCATCCCGTTGCCCGATCTCGTCAAGATGGGCTGGACCTCGCAGGCGCGCCTCGACGAGATCGTCGACCGCACCCGCAACGGCGGCGCCGAGATCGTCAATCTGCTCAAGACCGGCTCGGCCTTCTATGCTCCGGCGGCTTCCGCGATCGCGATGGCCGAGAGCTATCTGCGTGACAAGAAGCGCGTGCTGGCCTCGGCCGCCTACCTGAACGGCGAATACGGCGTGAAGGACATGTATGTCGGCGTGCCCGTCGTGATCGGCTCCAAGGGCGTCGAGCGCGTCGTCGAGATCGAGCTCGTCGGCAAGGACCGCGAAGCCTTCGACAAGTCGGTCGGCGCAGTGCAGGGTCTGGTTGACGCCTGCAAGAAGATCGCGCCCGATCTTCTGGGCCGCTAAACCCAACATTCCCCGCCGAAGATCGAAAAACCGGTCTTCGGCGGTTTCACTTCCGGGCCCCCGCTGCAACTCTTGTAGAGGACGGGGCGGGCTCCGGATCGGCAGTCCAGAGATCGATGTCAGAGAATCCGGGTTGCAGTTCCTGTGGTATATGGTATGCCAGCCACAAGACTGAGGTGGGCCTACGAGGTCACCGCCCGCGGGTTCAGGGAGCGACTAAATGAATATCCATGAATATCAGGCCAAAGCGCTGCTGAACGAGTTCGGTGTCGCGATCTCGAAGGGCGTTCCGGTCCTGAAGGCAACCGATGCGGACGCGGCGGCAAAGGCACTCCCGGGCCCGGTCTGGGTCGTGAAGAGCCAGATCCACGCCGGCGGCCGCGGCAAGGGCAAGTTCAAGGAAGCGTCGGCCGGCGACAAGGGCGGCGTCCGCATCGCCAAGTCGGCCGCGGAAGTTTCCGAATTCGCCAAGCAGATGCTCGGCGCAACGCTCGTCACCATCCAGACCGGACCCGCCGGCAAGCAGGTCAACCGCCTCTACATCGAGGACGGCTCAGACATCGACAAGGAATTCTACCTCTCGATCCTGGTCGACCGCGAGACCTCCCGCGTCTCCTTCGTGGTGTCGACTGAGGGCGGCGTCAACATCGAGGACGTCGCGCACAACACGCCTGAGAAGATCGTGACCTTCTCGATCGATCCCGCGACCGGCATCATGGGCCATCACGGCCGCACCGTCGCGAACGCGCTGAAACTCTCCGGCGATCTCGCCAAGCAGGCCGAGAAGCTCACCGCGCAGCTCTACGCGGCCTTCGTCGCGAAGGACATGTCGATGCTGGAGATCAACCCGCTCGTCGTGACCAAGCAGGGCCAGCTCCGCGTGCTCGACGCCAAGGTGTCGTTCGACGACAACGCCCTGTTTCGTCACCCCGAGGTGCTCGCGCTGCGCGACGAGACCGAGGAAGACGCCAAGGAAATCGAGGCGTCCAAATACGACCTCAACTACGTCACCCTCGACGGCAATATCGGCTGCATGGTCAACGGCGCCGGTCTCGCGATGGCGACGATGGACATCATCAAGCTCTACGGCATGGCGCCGGCGAACTTCCTCGACGTCGGCGGCAGCGCCAGCAAGGAAAAGGTCGCGGCCGCCTTCAAGATCATCACCGCGGATCCCAACGTGAAGGGCATCCTGGTCAACATCTTCGGTGGCATCATGAAGTGCGACGTGATCGCCGAGGGCGTCACGGCCGCCGTGCGTGAAGTCGGCCTCAGCGTGCCGCTGGTGGTTCGCCTCGAAGGCACCAATGTCGAGCTGGGCAAAAAGATCATTCGTGAATCCGGCCTGAACGTGGTGCCGGCCGACAATCTCGACGACGCCGCGCAGAAGATCGTGAAGGCCGTCAAGGGAGGCTGAGGCCATGACTCAGGACCATCTCGCTGCATCATCCCCGCTGCCGGAGCACGCGCGTCTTGCCGCGTTCGCCGGTGAATGGAATGGCGAAGAGGTGGTCTTTCCGTCGCGCTGGACGGAGGGTGGAACGGCGACTTCTCGCGTCGTGGCCCACATGGATCTCAATGGCTTCTATCTGATCCAGGACTCGGTCCAGACCCGCGACGGCAAGCAGAGCTTCGCCACCCACGGCATCTTCACCTTCGACCGCGAAGACCGGACCTACAAATTGTTCTGGTACGACTCGCTCGGCTACACGCCGCCTTCGCCCGCCTCCGGCGGGTGGGTCGGCAAGACCCTGACGCTGGTGCGCGGCTCGCTCCGCGGCAATGCGCGCCACGTCTATGAAATCATCGACGACGATTCCTATTCGTTGAAGATCCAGTTCTCGCCGGACGCAGAAGGCTGGGCCGACGTGCTCACCGGCGTCTACCGCCGCATCCACTGACCTCTCACTCGTTAGTTTCGCGAAAGCAGACCTCATGTCCATCCTGATCGACAAGAACACCAAGGTCATCTGCCAGGGCTTTACCGGCAAGAACGGCACCTTCCATTCGGAGGCCGCGATTGCCTATGGCACCAAGATGGTCGGCGGCACCTCGCCCGGCAAAGGCGGCGCGACGCATCTGGGGCTGCCGGTGTTCGACACCGTGCGCGAGGCGCGTGAGAAGACCGGTGCCGATGCATCGGTGATCTATGTGCCGCCGCCGGGCGCGGCCGATGCGATCTGCGAAGCCATCGACGCCGAGATCCCGCTGATCGTCTGCATCACGGAAGGTATCCCGGTCATCGACATGGTCAGGGTGAAGCGTTCGCTGGCCGGCTCCAAGTCGCGCCTGATCGGGCCGAACTGCCCGGGCGTCATGACCGCCGGCGAGTGCAAGATCGGCATCATGCCAGCCAACATCTTCAAGACCGGCAGCGTCGGCATCGTCTCCCGCTCCGGCACGCTGACCTACGAAGCCGTGTTCCAGACCACCCAGGAAGGCCTCGGCCAGACCACCGCGGTCGGCATCGGCGGCGACCCGGTCAAGGGAACCGAGTTTATCGACGTGCTGGAAATGCTGCTCGGCGACCCCAAGACCGAGTCGATCATCATGATCGGCGAGATCGGCGGTTCCGCCGAGGAGGACGCCGCCCAGTTCCTCAAGGACGAGGCCAAGCGCGGCCGCAAGAAGCCGATGGTCGGTTTCATCGCCGGTGTCACGGCCCCTCCCGGCCGTCGCATGGGCCACGCCGGTGCGATCATTTCGGGCGGCAAGGGCGACGCCGGTTCCAAGACCGACGCGATGAAATCGGCTGGAATTACAGTGTCGCCATCTCCCGCGCGCCTCGGCCACACGCTTGCCGAAAAATTGAAATCTTGATTCACACCTTCGTAATTTTCCGGGCGAAGTTTCGCAGCAAATAGGGTAAATGGTGCCTGTCGCGCTGGTCCTCTGCCGGGGAGCCCAGCGCCAGCGCCGTTTGTTATGCGCGAACCGAAATCGCCAGGAACTCAAGTATGTCTCGCCAAGACGCGAACGCAGCCTTTGCCCTCTCCTCCTTTTTGCAGGGCACCAACGCCACCTACATCGACGAAATCTACGCCCGCTACGAGAAGGACCCGTCCTCGGTGGATGCCGAGTGGCAGGACTTCTTCAAGAGCCTCAACGACCAGCCGGGTGACATCAGCAAGAACGCCCAAGGCCCGTCCTGGGAGCGCGCCAACTGGCCGCTGACCCCGCAGGATGATCTGACCTCCGCGCTCGACGGCAATTGGGCGGAAGTCGAGAAGACGGTCGGAGCCAAGATCGCTGCCAAGGCGCAGGCCAAGGGTGGCGATAAGAGCGGCGGCCTCTCCTCCGCCGACCTTCTCCAGGCCACCCGCGACTCGGTCCGGGCCCTGATGCTGATCCGGTCCTACCGCATGCGCGGTCACTTCCACGCCAAGCTCGATCCGCTCGGCATCGAAGCCCAGCGCAATCGCGAAGAGCTCGACCCGCGGACCTACGGCTTCAGCGAAGCCGATTTCGACCGCAAGATCTTCCTCGACCATGTGCTCGGTCTCGAATACGCCAGCTTGCGCGAAATCACCGCGATCTGCGAGCGCACCTACTGCCAGACGCTCGGCGTCGAGTTCATGCACATCACCAACGCGGCGCAGAAGGCGTGGATCCAGGAGCGGATCGAGGGGCCGGACAAGGAAATCTCGTTCACCCGCGAAGGTCGCCGTGCCATCCTGATGAAGTTGGTCGAAGCCGAAGGTTTCGAGAAATTCTGCGACACCAAGTTCACCGGCACCAAGCGCTTCGGCCTGGACGGTGCTGAATCGCTGATCCCCGCGCTCGAGCAGATCATCAAGCGCGGCGGCAATCTCGGCGTGAAGGAGGTCGTGCTGGGCATGCCGCACCGCGGCCGCCTCAACGTCCTGACCCAGGTGATGGGCAAGCCGCATCGCGCGCTGTTCCACGAGTTCAAGGGCGGTTCGGCCAATCCTGATGCGGTCGAAGGCTCGGGCGACGTCAAATATCACCTCGGCGCGTCTTCGGATCGCGAGTTCGACGGCAACCGCATCCATCTGTCGCTGACCGCCAACCCCTCGCATCTGGAGATCGTCGATCCCGTGGTGCTCGGAAAAGTCCGCGCCAAGCAGGATCAGCACGGCGATCCGCCGGATATGCGCATCTCGGTGATGCCGCTGCTGATGCACGGTGACGCCGCGTTCGCCGGCCAGGGCGTGGTCGCGGAATGTTTCGGCCTGTCGGACCTGAAGGGCTACCGCACCGGCGGCTCCGTGCACTTCATCGTCAACAACCAGATCGGCTTCACCACCTATCCGCGTTATTCCCGTTCGTCGCCTTACCCGTCCGACGTGGCGAAGATGATCGACGCGCCGATCTTCCACGTCAACGGCGACGATCCGGAAGCCGTCGTGTTCGCGGCCAAGGTTGCGACCGAGTTCCGGCAGAAATTCCACAAGCCCGTCGTCATCGACATGTTCTGCTACCGCAGGCATGGCCATAACGAGGGCGACGAGCCGGCTTTCACCCAGCCGGTGATGTACAAGAAGATCGCGGCCCATCCGTCGACGCTCGAACTCTACGCCCGCCGCCTCATCAGCGAAGGCGTGTTGACCGAGGGCGAGGTCGAGAAGGCCAAGGCCGACTGGCGCGCGCGGCTCGATGCCGAACTCGAAGCCGGCTCCGGCTACAAGCCCAACAAGGCCGATTGGCTCGACGGCAAATGGGCCGGCTTCAAGATCGCCGATCAGGAAGAAGATGCGCGGCGTGGCGTCACCGGCGTCGACATCGCCGCCCTGAAGGACATCGGTCGCAAGATCACCAAGGTGCCGGACGGTTTCCGCGTCCACCGCACGATCCAGCGCTTCCTAGAAAACCGCGCCAAGGCGATCGACGGCGGCACGGGCATCGACTGGGCGACCGGCGAAGCGCTGGCGTTCTGCACGCTGCTCAACGAGAACCACCATGTCCGCCTGTCCGGACAGGATTCGGAGCGCGGCACTTTCTCGCAGCGCCACTCGGTCCTGATCGACCAGGAAGACGAGAGCCGCTACACGCCGTTCAACCATCTCGGTCACGAGCAGGGCCATTACGAGGTCATCAACTCGCTGCTGTCGGAAGAAGCCGTGCTCGGCTTCGAATACGGCTATTCGCTCGCCGAGCCGAACACGCTCACCCTGTGGGAAGCGCAGTTCGGCGACTTCGCCAACGGCGCGCAGGTCGTGTTCGACCAGTTCATCTCCTCGGGTGAGCGCAAATGGCTGCGCATGTCCGGCCTCGTCTGCCTCCTGCCGCACGGCTATGAAGGCCAGGGACCGGAGCACTCCTCGGCGCGTCTGGAGCGCTATCTGCAGATGTGCGCGGAAGACAACATGCAGGTGGTCTATCCGACCACGCCGGCGAACTACTTCCACGTGCTGCGCCGGCAGCTTCATCGCGAGATCCGCAAGCCGCTGATCGTGATGACGCCGAAGTCCCTGCTGCGTCACAAGCGGGCGGTGTCGCGTCTCGAGGAGCTCGCGAAGGGAACGACCTTCCACCGCATCCTCTATGACGACGCCCAGATGCTGCCGAGCGAAGCGATCAAGCTCGTTCCCGACGAGAAGATCCGCCGCATCGTGCTCTGCTCGGGCAAGGTCTATTACGACCTCTACGAGGAGCGCGAGAAGCGCGGCATGGACGACATCTATCTGATGCGCGTCGAGCAGCTCTATCCGGTGCCGCTCAAGGCGCTGGTGGCCGAACTGTCGCGCTTCAAGAAGGCCGAAGTGGTGTGGTGCCAGGAAGAGCCGCGCAACATGGGTGCCTGGCACTTCATCGAGCCCTATCTGGAGTGGGTGCTGAACCAGGTGAACGGTGCGAGCCGGCGTCCGCGTTATGTCGGCCGCGCCGCCTCCGCTGCGACCGCCACGGGTCTGATGTCGAAGCATCAGGCGCAGCTGAAGGCGTTCCTGGACGAAGCATTGAGCTGAGAAGTTTTTACACCTCGTCATGCCCCGCCTTGTGCGCAATTGCGCACCGGGGCGGGGGATCCAGTATTCCGCGCCGCCCGTCTCTATCACGACTGTCACGGCGTACTGGATCGCCCGCATCCGCGGGCGCTGACATCTGCACCTATGTCCGCATTGGCGATCTCCTTAAGGAAAAGACCATGACTGAAATTCGTGTGCCGACCCTCGGCGAATCCGTCACCGAGGCCACCATCGGCCGCTGGTTCAAGAAGGCCGGCGATCCCGTCGCCGTCGACGAGCCCTTGGTGGAGCTCGAGACCGACAAGGTCACCATCGAAGTCCCGGCGCCCTCAGCCGGCACGCTGAGCGAGATCATCGCCGCCGATGGTGCCACCGTCGCCGTCGGCGCGCTGCTCGGCCAGATTACCGAAGGCGCCGCCGGCGCTGCCAAGCCGGCAGCTGCGCCCGCGAAGCCCGCGGCTGCCGCTCCTGCGGCCGCTGCTGCTCCCGCCGCGGCGAAGGCGCCACCGGCCGATGCGCCGCTCGCTCCCTCCGTGCGAAAGCTCTCGGCCGAGACCGGCGTCGATGCCTCGACCGTTCCCGGCTCCGGCAAGGACGGGCGCGTCACCAAGGGCGACATGCTCGCCGCGATCGAGCGTGCGGCCTCGGCGCCGACCCCCGTCAACCAGCCGGCCGCAGCGGTTCAGGTCCGCGCACCGTCGCCGGCCGATGACGCCGCCCGCGAAGAGCGCGTCAAGATGACCCGGCTGCGCCAGACCATCGCGCGCCGCCTCAAGGACGTGCAGAACACCGCCGCGATGCTCACGACCTTCAACGAGGTCGACATGACCAACGTCATGGCGCTGCGTGCCCACTACAAGGATGCGTTCGAGAAGAAGCATGGCTCGAAGCTCGGCTTCATGGGCTTCTTCACCAAGGCCGTCGTCCAGGGGCTGAAGGACATCCCGGCCGTCAACGCCGAGATCGACGGCACCGATCTGATCTACAAGAACTACTATCACATCGGCGTCGCCGTCGGCACCGACAAGGGCCTCGTCGTGCCCGTGGTGCGCGACTGCGACAACAAGTCGATCGCCGACATCGAGAAGGGCATCGCCGATTTCGGCCGCCGCGCCCGCGACGGCCAGCTCAAGATCGACGAGATGCAGGGCGGCACCTTCACCATCACCAATGGCGGCATCTACGGCTCGCTGATGTCGACCCCGATCCTGAACGCGCCGCAGTCCGGCATCCTCGGCATGCACAAGATCCAGGAGCGGCCGATGGTCGTCGGCGGCAAGATCGAGGTCCGCCCGATGATGTATCTGGCGCTGTCCTACGATCACCGCGTCATCGACGGCAAGGAAGCCGTGACCTTCCTTGTCCGCGTCAAGGAGAGCCTGGAAGATCCGGCGCGCCTGGTGCTCGATCTCTGATCGCTGATGCTCTGCGAGCGCCGTCGCCTTTCGCGACGGCGCGTGTCGAACTATGGAGGCGCGCGTGACGGATAAAGTCGTTGTCATCACCGGCGGCAGCCGCGGCATCGGCCGTGCGACCGCAATTGCCGCCGCGGCACGCGGCTTCCGGATCGTTGTCGGCTATGCCAGCAACAAGACGGCCGCCGATGAGGTGGTCGCCGAGATCGCGGCCAGCAACGGCAAGGCCATCGCGGTGAAATGCGACGTCGCCGAGGAAAGCGACATCCTGGCGCTGTTCAAGGCCGCGGACGCGTTCGGCACGCTCGGCGCGCTCGTCAACAATGGCGGTATTGTCGGGACCAGCGGCGTGCGCGTCGACGAGATGTCGGCCGAGCGCATCCAGCGTGTGATGGCGGTCAACGTCACCGGCTCCATCCTCTGCGCGCGCGAAGCCGTGAAGCGGATGTCGACCAGGCATGGCGGCCAGGGCGGCGTCATCGTCAATCTGTCGTCGGTTGCGGCCAAGCTCGGCGCGCCGAACACCTATGTCGACTATGCCGCGTCCAAGGGCGCGATCGATTCCTTCACCATCGGCCTCGGCTATGAGGTTGCCGGCGAGGGCATTCGCGTCGCGGGCATCCGCCCCGGCCTGATCGACACCGAAATCCACGCTGCCGGCGGTGAGCCCGACCGCGCCCATCGCTTGGCCCATATGGTGCCGATGAAGCGCGTCGGTACGGCCGATGAAGTCGCCAATGCCATCGTCTGGCTGATGTCGGACGATGCCTCCTACGTTACCTCAGCCATTCTCGATGTGTCCGGCGGACGCTGACGCGCCGCGCGGACGCTGACACATCCTTCAACGCTAAACTTACGGGACTTTCTCTCATGGCTACCTACGATCTCGTCGTCATCGGCACCGGACCGGGCGGTTATGTCTGCGCGGTGCGTGCAGCGCAGCTCGGCATGAAAGTCGCCGTGGTGGAAAAGAACGCGACGCTCGGCGGCACCTGCCTCAATGTCGGCTGCATGCCGTCGAAGGCGCTGCTGCATGCCTCCGAAATGTTCGAGGAGGCCGGGCATTCCTTCGCCAAGATGGGCGTCAGCGTCTCCGCGCCGAAGCTCGATTTGCCTGCGATGATGAACTTCAAGCAGCAGGGCATCGACGGCAACGTCAAGGGCGTCGAGTTCCTGATGAAGAAGAACAAGATCGACGTGCTCAAGGGCGCCGGCAAGATTCTCGGCACCGGCAAGGTCGAGATCTCCGCCGACGGCAAGTCGCAGGTCGTCGAAACCAAGAGCATCGTGATCGCCACCGGCTCGGACATCGCGCGGCTCAAGGGCATCGAGATCGACGAGACCCGCATCGTGTCGTCGACCGGTGCGCTGTCGCTGGACAAGGTCCCCGGCAAGTTGCTGATCGTCGGCGCCGGCGTGATCGGCCTCGAGCTCGGCTCGGTCTGGCACCGTCTCGGCGCCGAAGTGGTCGTCGTCGAATTCCTCGACCGCATCCTGCCCGGCATGGACGGCGAGATCGCCAAGCAATTCCAGCGCATCCTGGAGAAGCAGGGCTTTGCCTTCAAGCTCAGTGCCAAGGTCACGGGCGTGGACACCTCCGGCAAGACGCTGAAGGCGACGATCGAGCCCGCCGCGGGGGGCGCTGCCGAGACGCTGGAGGCCGACGTCGTTCTCGTCTGTATCGGCCGTGTGCCGTACACGGAGGGGCTCGGACTGAAGGAAGCCGGTGTTGCACTCGACAATCGCGGCCGCGTGCAGATCGACCCGCATTTCGCCACCAGCGTGAAGGGCGTCTATGCCATCGGCGACGTCGTCGCGGACCCGATGCTCGCGCACAAGGCCGAGGATGAAGGCGTCGCGGTTGCCGAGATCATCGCCGGGCAGGCCGGCCACGTGAACTACGATGTTATCCCAGGCGTCGTGTATACCACGCCGGAAGTATCCTCCGTCGGCAAGACCGAGGAGGAGCTGAAGCAGGCGGGCGTGGCTTATACGGTCGGAAAGTTTCCCTTTACCGCCAACGGGCGCTCCAAGGTCAACCAGACCACCGACGGCTTTGTGAAGATTCTCGCAGATGCGAAGACCGATCGCGTCCTCGGCGTGCACATTATCGGCCGCGAAGCCGGCGAAATGATCCATGAGGCAGCCGTTCTCATGGAGTTTGGCGGCAGCGCGGAGGATCTCGCGCGCACGTGCCACGCGCACCCGACGCGCTCCGAGGCCATCAAGGAAGCCGCGCTTGCAGTCGGCAAGCGGGCCATCCATATGTAGGTCGCGCCCAGCGCCGAATCGGGCGGGAAACACATGCTACGCCGCCTGCTTCAACCGGTCTGGGTCCTGCTTGCGATCATCTTCCTGATCGAAGCCTGGCTGTGGGACCATCTCGAACCGATCGTCGCGCGGGTTGTCGCAATCGTCCCGCTTGCGCGGTTCAAGCAATGGCTGTCGGACCGCGTCGATGCGCTGTCGCCAGCGATGACGCTGATCGTGTTCGCTGTACCGATCGTCCCGCTGTTTCCGCTCAAGCTGGTTGGCCTGTGGCTGCTCACGCACGAATACTGGACCAGCGCGGTCTTCACCATCGTGTTCGCAAAGCTGCTCGGGGTCGGCGTCACCGCCTTCGTGTTCGACGTGACGCGCGACAAGCTGATGGAGATGGCGTGGTTCGAGCGGCTCTATGATCTGGTGCTGAAGCTGCGTGCCAAGGCCGCCGAGCTGGTCGATCCGGTCAAGCGACGCATCAAGGAGCTGATCGCCGGCAACGGCGAAGGCTGGTCCTCCCGCACGCTCCGCCTGATCCAGCGCTTTCGCAAGAGCGTGCACGAAGCGCGGTGAAGCCTCACCGCAGACTCGCTGTCATCGCCCGGCTTGACCGGGCGATCCAGTATTCCAGAGACGGCAATGGCTACGGAGAAGCCGCGGCGTACTGGATGCCCCGGTCAAGCCGGGGCATGACAGCGCGCATGTCGCTGCGCTCATGCGGGCTACGAGCCTCAATGCAGATGCAGCAGATGCGGCGACCATGCGCCGAGCATGGTCATCCCAAGTCCGGCAAGCGACAGCAGGCCCGCGATCCAGGCGAGCGGCAGCATGCCGGTGATGATGGTGGCTGAGGCCAGCACGATGCCGATCTGGAAGGCGGCGGACGCCAGCTCGAAGTGATGATATTTCGCAGTCGCCTCGTCGCGCTCATGCTCGGCGTGCTTGGCCTTTTCGGCCAGCTGCTCGGTGCCTTCGCCGGTCTCCGGCTCGGAGCGGTAGCGCTGCGCGGTCTTCTGCCAGTCCTCGATCTGCTTCTGCACGGCCACCTTGTTGGCCTCGTCGCTCGCCGCGCCGAGGATGAGCTTGCCCTGGTCGGCCATGGTCTGCACCACGGTGCGGCGGATGCTCTTGGCCTGGAAGAACGCCCAGAGGTTGGAGGCCTCGACGTTCTTGCTGATCGATTCGGTCTGGGCGCCCTTGCCGAGCGTCTCGGAGATCGCCAGGAACAGCGCCAGAACCGCGATCAGGAGCGCGATCTTCTTGTTCGAGCCGGACGCGTGTTCGGCGTGCTCGGCATGCTCCATGCTTTCATGTGCGCTCATAAATCCCTCCTGCCTGTTTACCAACGATTGACCGAACTGCGCGACGGGCGCAAGTGGCAAGCCGCGATGGCCGTTGCAATTAAGGGTTTCGCGTCGGGGCTGATCTAGTCCTGTCCCATGACCACAGCGGAATTCATCGCAGCCTGCGTCTGGCCTTCCATCCTCGCATCCGCGCTTGCGCTGCTGAAGGCCCGCAACACCGCGGCCTTTCCGTTCGTCGGCAAGATTGTCCTCGCGCTTGGCCTGACCTACATCGGCCTGTTGCGGTTTTATGACAAGAGCTCGATCATCGCAGTCAACGACGTCCATGTCGGCCTCGTTGTTCTGGGCCTGATTATCGTCGGCTCGCAGCTGCGACAACCTCCGCTGTACGGCTCATGGCGTGACCAGGCGAAGGCGTTCGCCTCGATGATCCTGATCGTGCTGCTCGGCAGCGGTCTTGCATGGTATGCCGGACGAATGCTGTTTCTCGATCACCTGACGTCCCGCCTTGTGATCGAAGGCCGTGTCGATCGTGCGTGGAGGTCAGGTAGCCGCCGCAAAGCGGACTGTCTCGTTCGCATCGCGGGCCAACCGGTGAAGGTCACGGCGCCGCTGTACGAGCGGCTGGAGACGTTCAGGCCGATGGTCCGCGTCGAGGTCGGGCGCGGCTCGAACTACGTCTACGATATCGAGTATCTCGCCAACTGAGCCGCTATCGGCGCGGATGCGCGCTGGCATAGACTTCCAGCAGCCGCTCGGCATCGATGCCGGTATAGATCTGCGTGGTCGAGAGCGAGGCATGGCCGAGCAATTCCTGGATCGCGCGCAAATCGCCGCCGCGTGACAACAGGTGCGTGGCGAAGGAATGCCGGAGCGCGTGCGGCGTGGCGCTGTCGGGCAGGCCGAGCGCGCCGCGCAGCCGCTCCATCGCGAGCTGGATGATGCGCGGGCTCAAGGGCCCGCCGCGTGCGCCGACGAAGATCGGCCCCTCCGCCGGCAGCGGATACGGGCACATGGAAACGTATTCTTGCACCAGTGCGAGCACGTTCTGGAGCACCGGCACCATGCGGGTCTTGTTGCCTTTGCCCGTCACGATCAGCACGTCGCCTTCACCGGGACGCGGGACCTCGCGGCGCGTCAGCCCCAGCGCTTCGGAGATGCGCAGGCCTGAGCCGTAGAGGAGAGCCATCACGGCGGCGTCGCGCGCAAGAATCCAGGTCTCGCGGTCCTCGCCGGCGCGCTCGTCGGCGTCCGCAAGACGTTTGGCCGACGCCATCGGCAGCGGCTTGGGCAGGCTCTTTGCGACTTTCGGCGCGCGGATCGCCGAGAGCGCCCCGACCTTGCCCTTGCCTTCGCGCTCGAGAAAGCGGCCGAACGAGCGCAGGCCCGCGAGCGCGCGCATCAGGCTGCGGCCGGCAATATCGTCGGCGCGGCGCATCGCCATGAAGGCTCTGATATCGGTGGCCTCCAGCGCGGCGAAACGCTTTAGCGTCACTCGCTCGCCCCAATGGCCGCAGAGGAAAATCAGGCACTGCCGCAAATCGCGGGCATAGGCTTCCAGCGTCTTCGGCGACAGCCGCCGCTCCGCGCCGAGATGCGACAGCCAGCGCGTCATCTCCCGCGCGATGTCAGGATCGGCGCTGGCGAGCTCGATTTGTGGGGCGGCCGCTTTGCTCATGCGCTCTGGACGTGGTGATTCCACTCAGTATATCGCATCACACTCGTTTATCGTTCGCTAAGGCCGCCTCAGGGCGCTAGCCTTGAAGCCCCCGGGTTCCGATTCCCCCTCCATGGATCACACGTCGCGCAGCAACGCCGTCTCCGCCAACGCGACCCGCATGGTCGACGTGCTGGTGCCGGTCGCGCTCGACCAGACCTATTCCTACAAGGTGCCGCGCGGAATGGAGCTGAAGGCGGGCGATATTATTGGCGTGCCGCTCGGCCCGCGCGAGGTGCTCGCCGTGGTCTGGGCCGAAAACGCCAATCCTGATCCGCGCCTGCACAACCGCCTCAAGGAGGTCAGCGAAAAGCTCGACATCCCGCCGTTGAAGCCCGAGCTGCGTGCGGTCGTGGACTGGATCGCCAATTACACGTTGAGCCCGCGCGGCATGGTGCTGCGCATGTGCCTGCGGATGGGCGAAAACCTCGGCCCCGAGCGGGTGCGCGCCGGCGTGCGCCTGGTCGGCGATCCGCCAAAACGTCTGACGCCGGCGCGGCAGCGCCTGATCGAGGTGCTGTCGGACCGGCTGCTGCACGGCAAGTCCGAGGCGGCCAGAGAGGCCGGGGTTTCGGCCGGCGTGATCGACGGCCTCGTCGACGAAGGAACGCTCTCGGTCGAGCCGATGCCCCCGCCTCCGCCGCCGCCGGCCCCAGATCCGGATTTCAGCCGGCCGGATTTTTCGCCGCTTCAGCGCGCCGGGGTCGATGCCATGCGCGCACTCGCCGCCAACGGCAGCTTTCACGTCGCGCTGCTCGACGGTGTCACCGGCTCGGGCAAGACCGAGGTTTACTTCGAAGCCGTCGCCGAGGCGATCCGCCGCGGAAAACAGTCGCTCATCCTGATGCCGGAGATCGCGCTCACCGGCCAGTTCCTCGATCGCTTCGCGCAGCGCTTTGGCGTGCGCCCTCTGGAATGGCATTCCGAGCTGACGCCGCGCACCCGCGCGCGCAATTGGGCGGCGATCTCCGAGGGCAGCGCGCCGGTTGTGGTCGGCGCGCGCTCGGCGCTCTTTCTGCCCTACGCCAATCTCGGCCTCATCGTGGTCGATGAAGAGCACGACCAAGCCTACAAGCAGGACGAGGGCGTGCATTATCACGCCCGTGACATGGCGGTGGTGCGCGCGCATATCGCAAAGGTTCCGATCGTGCTGGCGTCGGCGACGCCGTCGGTCGAATCCGAGGTCAATGCGCGCAAGAACCGCTATCAGCGCATCGCTCTGCCGTCGCGCTTCGGCGGCCAGCACATGCCACATATCGAGGCCATTGACATGCGCCGCGAGCCGCCGGCGCGCGGCCGCTTCATCTCGCCGCGGCTGGCGTCCGAGATCAGGACCGCGATCGAGCGGCGCGAGCAGGCGCTACTGTTCCTCAATCGCCGCGGTTATGCGCCGTTGACGCTGTGCCGCGCCTGCGGCCATCGCTTCGCCTGCACCATCTGCGATGCCTGGCTGGTCGATCACCGCTTCCGCCAGCGCCTCGTCTGTCACCATTGCGGCTTCTCGATGCCGCGCCCGCAAACCTGTCCGCATTGCGCGGCGGAGGAATCGCTGGTCGCGGTCGGGCCCGGCGTCGAGCGCTTGCAGGAGGAGGCGGCGGCGCTGTTCCCGGAGGCCCGCACCATGCTGCTGTCGAGCGATCTCATCACCTCGATCGAGACGATGCGCTCCGAGCTGAACGACATCGCGGAGGGCCGCGTCGACGTCATCATCGGCACCCAGCTCGTCGCCAAGGGCCACAATTTTCCGCGGCTCAATCTGGTGGGCGTGGTCGATGCGGATCTCGGCCTGTCCAATGGCGATCCGCGCGCCTCCGAGCGCACCTGGCAGTTGCTCAACCAGGTGATCGGCCGCGCCGGGCGCGAGCAGGGCCGTGGCATCGGTTATCTCCAGACCCACCAGCCCGATCATCCCGTGATGAAGGCGCTGATCGCCTGCGACCGCGAAGCGTTCTACGATAGCGAGATCGATTTGCGCGAACGCACGCTCTATCCGCCGTTCGGGCGGCTCGCGAGCCTGATCATTTCCGCCGGCGACCGGCCGAGCGCCGAAGGCTTTGGCCGCCACCTCGTTGCGCTCGCGCCGCGCGACGAACGCGTTGTGGTGCTGGGCCCGGCGGAAGCCCCGCTCGCGGTCATCAAGGGCCGCTACCGCTTCCGCATCCTGGTGAAATCGGCGCGCGGCTTCGACCTGTCGGATTATCTGCGCAACTGGCTTGCCGCATGCCCGAAGCCGAAGGGCAATCAAAAGCTCGAAGTCGACGTCGATCCGCAGAGCTTTTTGTAAGGAGCTGCAAAACTCCCCGTCATTGCGAGCGCAGCGACTTGTCCGCCGAAGCTTTAGCGAAGGCGGAAGCAATCCAGAATCCCTCCACGGAGGCAGTCTGGATTGCTTCGTCTCTCCGCTCCTCGCAATAACGGCGGAAGAACAAACAAAAAGCCCGCCGTCCCCCAAGACGGCGAGCTTGTTTCAGGCGTCGCGCTTTAGGAGACGACTTCGGCAGTGACGCGGCCGACGCCGGCGCCGGTGAGGCCGATGGCACGGGCAGCGCCCGTGGAGAGGTCGAGGACACGGCCGCGGATGAACGGGCCACGGTCGTTGATGGTGACGATGACGCTCGAGCCGCCATGGGTGACACGCAGCTTGGTGCCGAACGGCAGTGAACGGTGCGCCGCGGTCATGGCGTTCTGGTTGAAGCGCTGGCCGGAGGCGGTCCTGCTGCCGGACTCGTTCCCGTAAAAGGAAGCCATGCCGGAGAAGGAACGTCCGGTGCCCTGCGACGGCGTCATCGATGCATTGGCGTTACGCCAATCGGAGGTCGTGTTGGCATCGGTCTGGGCGTGGTGGCGGTGATGATGGTGGGAATAGCGATGGTGATGGCGGGATTTGGCGGAAGCTTCGGTGGCAGTTCCCCCGATGAGAAGAGTTGCGGCAACAAAGGCGATCGCCTTACGCGGCCGGGTCACTGAGCCCAGCGTCTTCAAACAAAGCATATATTGGTCCCTAAGCTAGTATTGCCACATATGTGGCAAGTGGAGCCCCCGTAAGTTTGCGAGCGGGATCGCGTTTCGATTCCTAATGAGGCGTGAATTGGGCAGTAAATCCGTTCTGTGTCGCTGTGTAATATCTTGTTACCGGCAGGGATATTCGGCCGACATTCCGTAATATTGGAATTTAGCAGTTTGTTAACCTCTATATTACTCGCGAATACTGTAAAACGAAGTCATCGCTTTCCGCATTTAGAATTCAGAAAGTATTCGGCGAGTGGAGCCGGGAGGGCTGGAATCACGCCTCAGCGATCCGTGTTCATGGCGGCTATGCGCTGAGGGCAGGAACCAATCGCCGGCCTCGGCTCAGGGTTGGGCTTAAGCGCTGTGGCAATTCCGCGGCATGGCAAGGTCGTCGTCGCGTCGTCGTGGAGTGCGACGAACTGGCGACAGAACGTCATGCCTTTAATTTGGCGTCATGTTGCACGTGCGCGCCTGCTATGTTAGCAAAGCCGCGATTTTAACGAGCCCGGCACTTCCGTGCGGGGTCGAAAATCGAAGTCCCGCTTGAATTCCAAGGGCTTGGATCGCTAGGCGCCGCTTCGTGGCGACGGTTTTTCCCTTGCGAGTTTGACAGCAAAAAGAGCACGTCTGTGGCTGCAGAAGATACGTCCGTTTCCGGTGTGTCGGGCCGTTATGCAACGGCCTTGTTTGAACTGGCCCGCGACCAGAAAGTGGTCGACGAGGTCAAAGCCGATCTCGAAAAATTCGAGGGCATGCTGAACGAAAGCGCCGATCTGAAGCGCCTCGTCCGCAGCCCCGTGTTCGCGGCCGATGCCCAGTCCAGAGCCCTCTCGGCCGTGCTGGACAAGGCCGGCATCGCCGGCATCTCCGCCAATTTCCTGAAAGTGCTGACCGCCAACCGCCGCCTGTTCGCGGTGGCTGACGTCATCCGCGCCTATCGCGCCCTGGTCGCCAAGTTCAAGGGCGAGGCGACGGCCGACGTCACCGTGGCGGAGGCGCTCTCGGACAAGAATCTCGACGCCCTCAAGGTTGCCCTGAAGTCGGTGACCGGCAAGGACGTCGCGCTCAACGTGAAGGTCGATCCCTCGATCATCGGTGGCCTCGTGGTCAAGCTTGGCAGCCGAATGATCGATAGCTCGCTTCGCACCAAACTCAATTCGATCAAGCACGCGATGAAAGAGGCAGGCTGATGGACATCCGCGCCGCGGAAATTTCCGCGATCCTCAAGGACCAGATCAAGAATTTCGGCCAGGAAGCTGAAGTCTCCGAAGTCGGACAGGTGCTGTCCGTCGGCGACGGTATCGCTCGCGTTTTCGGTCTGGATAACGTCCAGGCCGGTGAAATGGTCGAATTCGAGAACGGCACCCGCGGCATGGCGCTGAACCTCGAAACCGACAACGTCGGTATCGTTATTTTCGGCGCTGACCGCGAGATCAAGGAAGGTCAGACCGTCAAGCGCACCCGCGCCATCGTGGACGCGCCGGTCGGCAAGGGCCTGCTCGGCCGCGTCGTCGACGCGCTCGGCAACCCCATCGACGGCAAGGGCCCGATCCAGGCCGACAAGCGCATGCGCGTCGACGTCAAGGCGCCCGGCATCATTCCGCGCAAGTCGGTGAACGAGCCGATGGCGACCGGCCTCAAGGCGATCGATGCCCTGATCCCGATCGGCCGCGGCCAGCGCGAGCTGATCATCGGCGACCGTCAGACCGGCAAGACCGCGATCGCGCTCGACACCATCCTCAACCAGAAGCCGCTCAACGCGCAGCCGGACGAGAACATCAAGCTGTATTGCGTCTACGTCGCGATCGGCCAGAAGCGCTCGACGGTTGCCCAGTTCGTGAAGGTGCTGGAAGAGCAGGGCGCGCTCGAATATTCGATCATCGTCGCCGCCACCGCGTCGGATCCGGCACCGATGCAGTACATCGCGCCGTTCACCGGCTGCACCATGGGCGAGTACTTCCGCGACAACGGCATGCACGCCGTCATCATCTATGACGATTTGTCCAAGCAGGCCGTCGCCTACCGCCAGATGTCGCTCCTGCTGCGCCGCCCGCCGGGCCGCGAAGCCTATCCGGGCGACGTATTCTATCTGCATTCCCGCCTGCTCGAGCGCGCGGCGAAGCTGAACAAGGACCAGGGTTCGGGCTCGCTGACGGCGCTGCCGGTCATCGAAACCCAGGCCAACGACGTGTCGGCCTACATTCCGACCAACGTCATCTCGATCACCGACGGCCAGATCTTCCTGGAAACCGACCTGTTCTTCCAGGGCATTCGCCCCGCGGTGAACGTCGGTCTGTCGGTGTCGCGCGTCGGCTCCTCGGCACAGACGAAGGCCACCAAGAAGGTCGCCGGCAAGATCAAGGGCGAGCTCGCGCAGTACCGCGAAATGGCGGCGTTCGCGCAGTTCGGCTCCGACCTCGACGCCTCGACCCAGCGCCTGCTCAATCGCGGCTCGCGTCTGACCGAGCTCCTGAAGCAGCCGCAGTTCGCGCCGCTGAAGATGGAAGAGCAGGTCTGCGTGATCTGGGCCGGCACCAACGGCTATCTCGACCCGCTGCCGGTCAACAAGGTGCGCGCGTTCGAGGACGGTCTGTTGTCGCTGCTGCGCGGCAAGAACGTCGAGATCCTCAACGCGATCCGCGACAGCCGCGATCTCTCCGACGACACCGCCGCCAAGCTGAAGTCGGTGGTCGAAGGTTTCGCCAAGAGCTTCGCATAAGAGAACGGTCGCAAGGCCGGGCTTCTTGTCCCGGCCTTCCGTGCCTCACTGCATGGAAACGAAGACGTGGATGCCCGGGACACGCCCGGGCATGACGACTGGGATAGGCTAGCGGCTTGATCCAAGGGGTCGAACCGCCGGGGTGAACGAAGAATGGCGTCACTTAAAGACATGCGCGTCCGCATCGCCTCCACCAAGGCGACGCAGAAGATCACCAAGGCCATGCAGATGGTCGCGGCGTCCCGGTTGCGCCGCGCCCAGCAAGCGGCCGAGGCGGCGCGGCCCTATGCCGACAAGATGAGCGCGGTGATCTCCAACATCGCCAGCGCTGCCGCCGGTTCGCCCGGCGCCCCGGTGCTGCTGGCCGGCACCGGCAAGGATCAGGTTCACCTACTGCTGGTCTGCACCGGCGAGCGTGGTCTGTCCGGCGCGTTCAACTCCTCGATCGTGCGCCTCGCGCGCGAGCGCGCCCAGGCGCTGTTGGCGCAGGGCAAGGAAGTCAAATTCTTCTGCGTCGGCCGCAAGGGCTACGAGCAGCTCCGCCGCCTGTACGACAAGCAGATCGTCGAGCATCTCGACCTGCGCGGCGTTCGTCAGCTCGGCTTCGTCAACGCGGACGACATCGCCAAGAAGGTGCTGGCCCGCTTCGATAACGGCGAATTCGACGTCTGCACGCTGTTCTACGCGCAGTTCAAGTCGGTGATCGCCCAGGTCCCGACCGCGCAGCAGATCATTCCGCTGACCGTGGAAGAAAAGGCGGCGACCGCGCCGTCGACGTCCTACGACTATGAGCCGGAGGAAGACGAACTCCTCTCCGGCCTGTTGCCGCGGAACATCGCGGTGCAGATTTTCCGTGCGCTGCTGGAAAACAACGCCTCGTTCTATGGCGCGCAGATGAGCTCCATGGACAACGCCACCCGCAACGCCGGCGAAATGATCCGCAAGCAAACCCAGATCTACAACCGAACCCGTCAAGCCCAGATCACCAAGGAGCTGATCGAGATCATCTCCGGCGCCGAGGCGGTCTGACGCACGAACCAAACGACGGTCGTTCAAGTAAAGAATTTCGAAGGAGAGCTTCATGGCTACAGCAGCTACCCAGGTCGGTCGCGTCACCCAGGTCATGGGCGCCGTCGTCGACGTTCAGTTCGAAGGCCATCTGCCGGCCATTCTGAATTCGTTGGAAACCAGGAACGGCAACATCCGCCTCGTGCTGGAAGTTGCACAGCATCTCGGTGAGTCCACCGTGCGCACGATCGCGATGGACGTGACCGAAGGTCTGGTCCGCGGCCAGGAAGTGACCGACACCGGTCAGCCGATCTCGGTTCCGGTGGGTGCAGGCACGCTCGGGCGCATCATGAACGTGATCGGCGAGCCGATCGACGAAGCCGGTCCGATCCAGTCCGAAGGCATGCGCGCCATCCACCAGGAAGCGCCGAGCTACACCGACCAGTCGACCGAAGCTGAAATTCTCGTCACCGGCATCAAGGTCGTCGACTTGCTCGCGCCCTACGCCAAGGGCGGCAAGATCGGCCTGTTCGGCGGCGCCGGCGTCGGCAAGACCGTGCTGATTCAGGAGCTGATCAACAACGTCGCGAAGGCGCACGGTGGTTACTCCGTGTTCGCCGGCGTCGGCGAGCGTACCCGCGAGGGCAACGACCTCTATCACGAGTTCATCGAGTCCAAGGTCAACGCCGATCCGCATAATCCGGATCCGAGCGTCAAGTCGAAGTGCGCGCTGGTGTTCGGCCAGATGAACGAGCCGCCCGGCGCTCGCGCCCGCGTCGGCCTCACCGGTCTGACCGTCGCCGAGCACTTCCGCGACCAGGGCCAGGACGTGCTGTTCTTCGTCGACAACATCTTCCGCTTCACCCAAGCCGGCTCTGAAGTGTCGGCGCTGCTCGGTCGTATCCCGAGCGCCGTGGGTTACCAGCCGACGCTCGCCACCGACATGGGCGCGCTGCAGGAGCGCATCACCACCACGCAGAAGGGTTCGATCACCTCGGTGCAGGCCATTTACGTTCCGGCCGACGACTTGACCGACCCGGCGCCCGCGACCTCGTTCGCGCATTTGGACGCCACCACGGTGTTGAACCGCGCGATCTCGGAAAAGGGCATCTATCCGGCGGTGGACCCGCTCGACTCGACCTCGCGCATGCTCTCGCCGCTCGTCGTCGGCCAGGAGCACTACGACACCGCGCGTCAGGTCCAGCAGGTGCTGCAGCGCTACAAGTCGCTGCAGGACATCATCGCCATTCTCGGCATGGACGAGCTTTCGGAAGAGGACAAGCTGACGGTGGCCCGCGCCCGCAAGATTGAGCGCTTCCTGTCGCAGCCGTTCCACGTCGCCGAAATCTTCACCGGCTCGCCCGGCAAGTTCGTCGACCTCGCGGACACCATCAAGGGCTTCCGCGGCCTCTGCGAAGGCAAGTACGACCACCTGCCGGAAGCCGCCTTCTACATGGTCGGCACCATCGAAGAGGCGATCGAGAAGGGCAAGAAGCTGGCGGCCGAGGCGGCCTAAGCTGCGAAGGGCGAGCAGGGAGTAGCGAATAGTCGCGCCGCTCCCGCTCCATTCGCAATTCGCTACTCACCATTCGCAGGTTTCCAATGGCCACCTTCCACTTCGATCTCGTCTCGCCGGAAAAGCTCGCCTTCTCGGGCGAGGTCGACCAGGTCGATATCCCCGGCGTCGAAGGTGACTTCGGCGTGCTGGCGGGACACGCGCCGGTCGTGGCCGCGATCCGGCCCGGCATTCTCACCGTGACCACCGGCGGCAAGCACGAGAAGATCATCGTGCTCGGCGGTATCGCCGAAGTCTCCGAGAAGGGCCTGACCGTACTCGCCGACGTCGCGACCTCGCTGGCCGAGCTCGACCGCGCGCAGTTCGCCGCGACCATCTCGGAGATGGAAGAGGGCTTGAAGGAGCACGAAGGCAACGAGCTCGATCAAGCCATCGCCCGGCTCGACCACTTCAAGAGCATCCAGCAGCAGCTCAGCAGCACGGCGATGCACTAAGCCCCGGTGCACTGCGCCGGGGCCCGAACTGAAAATTCCTGAATAAGTTCAGCGCTCGTCACGGGAGTGGCGGGCGCTGAAACTTTGTTGCACGGCGCCGCCGATAGCGCCATTCTGCGCCCGCGAACTTTGTTCCGGGGGCCGACCGCAGATGAAACGCAAGATCGCAGCGATTTTCGCGGCCGATATTGCCGGTTACTCGCGACTGGTTGCGGAAGACGAAGAGGAGACGCTGCGGCGTCTCGCCGCCTATCGCGAGGTCGTCGATGATTTCATTGCCAGGGCGGGCGGACGCATCTTCAACACCGCGGGCGATGCCGTGCTTGCGGAATTTCCAAGCGCAGTCGATGCGGTGCGCTGCGCGATCGACATTCAGGAATCCCTGCGAACCCGCAACATGGCCTATCCGCCGAGCCGGCAGATGTCGTTCCGCATCGGTATCACCATCGGTGACGTGGTCGAGCGCGACGGCGATCTGCTCGGTGACGGCGTCAATATCGCCGCCCGGCTCGAGGGCCTCGCCGAGGTCGGGGGCATCTGCGTCTCCCGCGCCGTGCACGAGCAGGTCGCCAACAAGCTGTCGGTGCAGTTCGCCGATATCGGCGCGCAGGAGGTCAAGAACATCCCGACGCCGGTGCACGCCTACATGGTGGCGATGCGGCGCGGGGACGGTAGCTACGCGACGCCGCAGATCAAGAAGGTGACGAAGGCTGAGGCCGCGCCGAACTGGATGTGGCCGCTGGTGGTCGGTGTCGTCTCCGTCGTCGCCATCGGCGTCGGCGGCTTCCTCTATTTCACCAAGCTCGAGACGACCAGGGCGCCGGCGGTTGCAGTGACCGCGCCAAGCCCAGCATCAAGTCCGATGCCCAACGCGGCTGCGGCAGCAGCGCCAAGCCCGTCATCCACCATGGCGGCGAAAGCGCCGATGCCCATGCCGGCACCATCGGCTTCACCGATGGCCGGCAAGTTTCCTGCCGACAGCGTCCCCTTCATCAACGAGCGCATCCGCAACTACCTGGCCGGCGACTATTCCGCTGCCGGCGACTACAAGGCGTTCGCACTCAATGTCGGCGGGTTCACCGGCGCGTCGTTGAATCAGCCGAACGAGGAAGCCGCGCGCAACGCCGCACTCGATCAGTGCCAGAAGCGCGCCGATGCCGCGCAGTCGCCGCGGCGTTGCGAGCTCTATGCAGTCGGCAACAATGTGGTCTACACGCACGGCAAACCGCCGATGCCGCCGCAACCGTTCGTCCGGCATGATGCCATGACCGAGCGCGCCTTCGCCTCGAAAGACTTTCCGATGGTGCGCGATCCCGCCAAGGTCCGGCTCGAGAACATGTTCGTGCCCGCGGCAAAATCCCGCGCGGTCGCGCTCGGCCCCGGCGGCCAATATTTCATGGTGATGGGCGCATCGTCCACCGACGATGCCGCGCGGCGTTCACTGGAATCGTGCGGTGCGATCGCCGGCGTCGCCTGCCTGGTCGTTGCGGTCGACGAGAATTTCGTCGTGCCGATCCCGACCCTGCTCCGGATCACCGGCTTCTTCCATGCGGCGTCGAACGCCTCGATCATCGCAGATGCGCGCGACGAGGTCGTGCGCAAGCTCGCCGACGGCATGGGCTGGAACGCCGTCGCGGTCGGCACCGCGGGCCGGCCGGGCCTCGGCCTCAAGGCCGCGGACGAGCAGACCGCCGTCAATTCCGCGCTCGCCGACTGCGCCAAGCGCGACAGCGACTGCCACCTCATCGCAATCGGCCCGTTCACGGTGGGACCGATCAACTAGGCTCACGCAAATTTCCGGGCAAAGTTCTCTAATGATTTCAACCCCGTTCTACTGTGCATGGGGTTGTTTTTCGCGTTTTTAGTTCGCGAACGGCGCAAACTGCTGCGCCACTGCGCTGTAGACGTGGCGGCGGAACGGCACCACGACATCGGGGACGCGGTCGAGCCGCTCCCAGCGCCAGGCGTCGAACTCGGCGGGCTGCCCGTTGCGCGGCGTCAGCGGATCGATCTCGTCATCCTTGCCGGTGAAGCGTAACGCGAACCATTTCTGGCGCTGGCCGCGGAATTTCGCCAGTCGATGTGTCTGCGGCCCGTCATATGGCGGGAATTCGTAAGTCAACCAGTCGGTCTCGCCGAGATAGGATGCGCTCTTGACGCTGGTCTCTTCCCAGAGCTCGCGCAGCGCGGCATCGCGCAAATCCTCGCCCTCGTCGACGCCGCCCTGCGGCATCTGCCAGTCCAGACCCGGCAGGATGATCTCGGGTCCGTCGCCCTTGAAGCGGTGCCCGATCAGCACGCGGCCATCGGCATTGAACAGCGCGATTCCGACATTGGGACGGTAGGGTTTTTCAGTGCTCACGCGTGGATCTCTCGTCGTCATTTCAGGCTGTGCATTAGAGCGTTTTCGAGCGAAGTGGATACCGGTTCGCGTCAAGAAAACGCGTCAAAATAAAAAACTAGAGCCCCGTCCCGATTCTATCGGAACGGAACTGGCTCTAGCATCAACCTGGAATGGCGACTTGAACTAATCCTGCGCCAGCGCGGAAAATTCCTTCACCACGCGCTCGTAGACCGGGCGCTTGAACGGGACGATCAGCCCGGTCAGGTTCTTCATCGGCTCCCAGCGCCAGCTCACGAACTCGGCCTTGTGACCGCCGCCGGGCTTTTCGACGTTGATCTCGCTATCCTTGCCGGTGAAGCGGACCGCGAACCATTTCTGGCGCTGACCGCGGTAGCGGCCCTTCCAGGTGCGCCCGGCGACCGTGCGCGGAATGTCGTAAGTGAGCCAGTCCGGAACTTCGCCGAGCCGCTCAACCGAACGCACGCTGGTCTCCTCATAGAGCTCGCGCTTGGCGGCCTCCCAATTGTCCTCGCCGGGATCGACGCCGCCCTGCGGCATCTGCCAGACGTGGGTGTCGTCGACATGCTCGATGCCGCCAGCGCGGCGGCCGATGAACACCAGTCCGTCCTTGTTGAGCAACATCACGCCGACGCAGGTCCGGTAGGGCAGATCCTCGTAACGCGCCATTCCGCCAGACCTCTCGCATGCTGTCGGTAAGGCTTAAGCAGGCCCCGCGGGCCTGTACCATACCAATCCGTTGATTTAGCTGGATTTTGATTTCAGCATCGCGGTTGTCAATGGCACCAAAAGGATACCTCGGTCGCCCAATGTCTTGGTCCAGGCGCCGATGCGCTCGATCGAGACCGGGAGGGCGGAGGCGGTGCCCACGGCCACGCCGCGCTCGCGCGCCGCCGCTTCGAGCTTGGTCAGGGCGCGGTCGATCTCGGCCGGGGTCGGCACCGCGTCAATCGCGATATCGCCCTTGCCGAACGGCATCGCCTGGCTGCCGGCCGCTTGCGGCGCGATGCTGCGCGGCGAGGAGCCGTCGTCGAAGAAGCCGAGCCCGCGCTTGGCCGCCTCGCGGATGATCGGCTGCATCGCCGGCTCCGTCGCGATGAAGCGGGCGCCCATGAAATTGGTGAGGCCGGCATAGCCCTGCATCCGGCTCAAATGCCAGTACAGGCGGTCCATGTTCTGGTCGGCACTCAGCGAGGTCAGCAGCGTCTGCGGTCCCGGATCGTTGTCGGGGAAGTCATAGGGCTCCATCGGGATCTGGAGGAAGATCTCGTGGCGCTGGGCGCGGGCGCGCTCGGCGAGTTTTCCTGGATCGGACCCATAGGGCGTGAAGGCCAGCGTCACCGCCGCTGGCAACCGCATGATGGCATCGGTGGTCTTGGCGGCGCCGACGCCGAGGCCGCCGATCAGGATCGCGACCACCGGCATCTTGGCGGCCTTGGCGCGGTCGGCATCCGCCGCATAGACGTTGAACGGCTTCAGATCCCCGGAAACCGCGGGGATCATGCCATAGCGCGATTTCTCAAGAAGTTTTGGGTCGATCCCGGCCATGACGGGCGGCGGTGCGGAGGCCGCCGCCGTCTCGCTTTTGCCGGCGGCATCGCCGCCGATCACCACGTCGTGGCGCATGCCGGTGGAACCGTCGATCATGGTGACGGTCTTCTGCTCGCCCGCCTGCTTCGGTGCGTCCTTGGTCTCTTGCTTGCTTTCCTGCTTGCTGTCCTGGCCATGGCCGGCCGCGGCCGGCTTGTCGTCGCCAGCCTTGTCTGCGGCATTGGGTTCGCGGATCGCGAGCCGTGTCATTGGCTCGCCGCCGAGCGGATCCTTGTTGAAGATGGCGAAGCCGGCAAAGGTGACCAGGAACAGTCCGAGCAGGACCGCGAGCAGCTGCATGGCCGTGAACGGCAGCCGCAGCCGACGTTTCCGGCGCGGCTTGTCCCGTCCGAGCGGGGCGCTCAGATCATCGGCCGTTTCAGTCATGCGCGATCCCGAATCACTCAGCAATGACGATACCACGCCGGGGTCAAGCGGCGGCAGGCCGGGATAGGCCGGGGGATATCAGGAGTTCCAAGCAAAAAGGGCGGCTCCGGGAGCCGCCCTTTTCGTCAGATCGCGATGCGCCGACCTAGTTCGCCGCTTTGGGCTTGTCGGTCGTGGCCTTGTCGCCGCCCGGCGTGGGCGCCGCGGACGCGCTGTTCTTGATGCCGTGGAGCAGATCGTCGGCGAGCTTGAGCGCCTTGTCGTCCTTGGCGTCCGGCGGAACGTAGGACTGCGAGCCGGTCTTCTCGTCGCCGTCGTTCTTGAGATGGCCGCGCAGCGAAGCTTCGCCCTTGGTGTCGGTACGCGACTTCAGCTCGTCCGGCACGTCCTGCAGCACTTCGATGTCGGGCACGATGCCCTTGGCCTGGATCGACTTGCCCGACGGCGTGTAATAGCGCGCCGTGGTCAGACGCAGCGCGCCGTTGCCGGAGCCGAGCGGAATGATGGTCTGCACCGAGCCCTTGCCGAACGAGCGTGTGCCGACGATGGTCGCACGCTTGTGGTCCTGCAGCGCGCCGGCGACGATCTCCGACGCCGAAGCCGAGCCGCCGTTGACCAGCACGATGACCGGCTTGCCCTTGGTGAGGTCGCCCGTATGCGCGGTACGGCGCTGGGTCTCCTCGGCATTGCGGCCGCGGGTCGAGACGATCTCGCCCTTCTCCAGGAAGGAGTCGGAGACGGTGACCGCTTCCTCGAGCAGGCCGCCCGGGTTGTTGCGGAGGTCGATGACGTAGCCCTTCAGCTTGTCGCCGATCTGATTCGAGAGGTTGGCGACCTCGCGCTTCAGGCCTTCGGTGGTTTGCTCGTTGAAGGTGGTGATGCGGATATAGGCGATGTCGTCGGCCTCGACGCGGGCGCGCACCGAACGGACGCGGATGTTGTCGCGCACCAGCGTGACGTCGATCGGATTGTCCTGGCCCTTGCGGATGATCTTCAGCTTGATCTTGGTGTTGACCGGGCCGCGCATCTTCTCGACCGCCTGGTTCAGGGTCAGGCCCTGCACCGCCTCGTCGTCGAGATTGGTGATGATGTCGTTGGCCATGACACCGGCGCGCGAGGCCGGGGTGTCGTCGATCGGCGAGACCACCTTGATCAGGCCGTCTTCCATCGTGACTTCGATGCCGAGGCCGCCGAACTCACCGCGGGTCTGCACCTGCATGTCGCGGAAGCTCTTGGCGTCCATGTAGCTCGAATGCGGATCGAGACCGGTAAGCATGCCGCTGATCGCGGATTCGATCAGCTTGGTGTCGTCGGGCTTCTCGACATAGTCCGAGCGCACGCGCTCGAACACGTCGCCGAACAAATTGAGCTGGCGATAGGTGTCCGCAGTGGCGGCTCGCGCGCTGGAGCCCATGAAGACCGCGCGCGGTTGCGTCACGAACAGCGTCAGCGCCGCACCGGTGGCCGCGCTGAGGAGGATAACTGAAGTCTTGCGCATCATCCGCGAACCTTCTCGCCTTCATTTGCGGCCCACCATGGGCCTGGATCGATTGGAGTGCCGTCTTTGCGGAACTCGACATAGAGCACAGGTTGACTCGCGTTCGTGGCGAGAATGGAGGCGACTTGAGAGGTCGACCCCATGGTCGCGACAGGCTCCCCCGTGAGCACGAATTGTCCGATGTTGACCGAAATGCGCTCCATCCCGGCGATCAGCACATGATACCCGCCCCCGGCATTGAGGATCAAGAGTTGTCCATAGCTGCGGAACGGGCCGGCATAGACCACCCAGCCATCACACGGCGTCGTGACCTGGGAGCCGGGCCGCGTCGCCAGCGAAATGCCCTTCTGGACCCCGCCGAGCCCGTCCGAACCGCCGAAATCCCTGATCTTGTTACCGTTAACCGGCAGAGGCAGGAGGCCCTTGGCCGCGGCGAAGGCCATCGCAGGGGTGGTGCGGGAACGATCCTTGAATGTGCCGGGGCCGGTCTTGGCGCTGGCGGCCGCGTTTGCAGCCGCCTTGGCCTCGGCCTGCTTGGCGGCCTCAGCTGCTTTCTCGGCCGCCTTGGCGGCGCTTTGCAGATCCTGCTCCATCTTGGCGATCAGCCCCTGGAGATCGCCGACCTGTCTTGAGAGCGCAACGGCGCGCGCGTTCTCGGCGTCGAGGTCCTTTTCGCGCGACGCCTGCTGACGCTGCCGTTCGTCGACCAGAGCCGCGAGCCGGGTCTGGTCGTTGCGCACCTTGTCGCGGTCGGAGGCAAGCTGGTCGCGCTCGGTCGCGATGGTCTTGCGCAAGGCCACGAGCTCGCCGAGCTCGCCCGCGATCTTCTCGGCACGGCCGCGCAACTCCGGCACCACGGCACCGAGCAGCATCGCCGTGCGCAGCGATTGCAGGGCATCCTCGGGCCGTACCAGAAGTGCCGGCGGCGTCCGCCTTCCGGCGCGCTGCAAGGCCGCCAGCACCTCGACGATGTCGGCGCGGCGTGAATCGAGCGAGCTGCGCATCGCCTGTTCGCGGCCGTTCAGCGATCGCAGCCGCGCTTCGGCCTCGTCGATCTTGGTCTCGACGGTGCGCACATTGGCGGCGGTGTCGATCAACTGTTGATTGAGCTGGGTGCGGGCCTGGCCGAGCGAGGTGATCTCGGCCTTGAGCTTGGCCTGCGCTTCCTCAGCGCTCTTCTTGCTGGCGCGCGCGGCTTCGAGCTCCTGCTCGCGCTGCTTGATCGCATCGGGCGCTACGGCCGCAGTCTGCGGTGCAGGCGTCTGAGCTTGCGCGAGGCTTGCGCCGGCAACGCCGGCGATCAGCAGCAGGTTGAAAATCGGCGCTCGCATCGCTTTAAGCAAAGGTGCTCGTTGTGGCGCGGATCACGCGCGGTGATAGGGGTGGCCCGCCAGAATGGTGGCGGCCCGATAAAGCTGTTCCAGAAGCATGACGCGGACCATTTGATGCGGCCAGGTCGCAGAGCCGAACGCGATCACGAGCTTGGCCTTACGGCGCAATTCGGGCGAAAGTCCGTCCGCCCCTCCGATCATGAAGATAGTATGACCGGCACCCTCGTCGCGCCAGCGCCCGAGATGCCGTGCGAATACGGTCGAATCCAGATTCTGGCCGCGCTCGTCCAGCGCCACCAGCACCGACTTTTCGGGAATATGGGCGGAGATCGCCGCGGCCTCTTCGGCCATCCGCGTCGCCGTATCGCGCGCGCGGCTTTCGGGCAATTCGTGGATGGCGAGCTCGCGGAATCCGAGCTTGCGGCCGGCCTCGTCGAACCGCTCGAAATAGCGCTCGGCAAGCTCCCGTTCGGGGCCCTGCTTCAGCCGGCCCACCGCAATGACGGCTATGCGCATGATATGTTCAGGGTCGCGTTTTCTGGACCGCGCGCGATCTGCGCGCGCACGACGCTAGCATGCGCGTCAGCCGATTCGAAATCGGCCAGCAGCCTCTCAGATCGCCTTCGCCGCCCCTGGGCCCTGCGTGTACAATCTCTCGAGACTGTAGAACTCGCGGACCTCGGGTCTGAACACGTGCACGATCACATCGCCGGAATCGATCAGCACCCAGTCGCAATTGGGCAAGCCCTCGACGTGGATGTTCTTGATGCCGTTTTCCTTGAGGCCTTTGGCGACGTTCTCCGCGATCGCGCCGACGTGCCGGTTCACCCGGCCGGTGGTGACGATCATGTAGTCGGAGTAGGCCGATTTGCCGCGAAGGTCGATGGTCACAGTCTCTTCCGCCTTCATGTCGTCGAGGCGGGAGAGGATCAGGCTCAGCGTCTTGTCGGCGTCGGGTTGCGCCTTCAAGGCCGCAGCTTTGGTCGATGTTTTACGCGTCGGCTTGGCAACCTTGGGTAAAACAGACTTCGGTGAAGCCGTCTTGGGTGAGGCTGTCTTGGACAATACAGATGTGGTCAGGGACCATTCCTTTCACTGTATCGCGAACGCCGAATCCGGCGCCCACTGGTTACACTACATCATGTGGGGTTAAGGGTTTCAATATGCCAGAGAGCCCGAAGACCGCATGGCGTTCGCACAATCTGACTCACTTCGTACCTTTCCAGCTTCCGTCCGGGTTCCGTAAGCCGGTCGACGAGAGATTCAGCTTCATTCCGGTCAGGAACACCCAGGCTGGCGCGGGCCGGTCCGCGAGCAAGGCGGCCTCATTCTCCGGCATCCGATAGCGCCTGAGCGCCTGGGCGGCGGGAGAGGCGAGGGCGCGAAAACTCTGCGGCGGACGGTCGATGACCGCGATCGGCACCTGGTCGGCGATGCGCCGCCAGTGCTGCCAACGATGGAATTGAGCGAGGTTGTCGGCGCCCATGATCCAGACAAAGCGCAAGCCCGAGAGGCGGCGGCGCAAGGTGTTGATCGTATCGATGGTATAGCGCGTGCGAATGACGGATTCGAGACAGCTCACCTCGATCCTGGGATCGTCGGCCATTTCGCGCGCCGCCTGCATGCGCGCGCCGAGCTCATGCAGCGCGCCGTTCTCCTTCAGCGGATTGCCTGGCGTCACCAGCCACCACACGCGATCGAGCTGGAGTCGTTTCAGCGCGAACTGGCTGATCGCGCGATGGGCCTGGTGCGGCGGGTTGAACGAGCCGCCGAGCAGGCCGATGCGCATGCCCGAGGTATGGGTCGGTATGGCCTGCGCGAAGAAACGTGGCGCGACGAAATTGTTGCTCAATGCCCCGCGCCCTGCGTCGTCTACGGCCGCGTCTGCCCGGTGCCGTGAACGCGATATTTGAAGCTCGTCAGCTGCTCGGCGCCAACCGGGCCGCGGGCGTGGAATCTGCCGGTGGCAATGCCGATCTCGGCACCGAAGCCGAACTCGCCGCCGTCGGCGAACTGCGTCGAGGCGTTGTGCAGCACGATCGCGGAATCGACCTCGCTCAGGAATTTTTTCGCAGCGGTCTCGTCGGCGCTCACGATCGCATCGGTATGGTGCGAACCGTGATTTTGGATATGCGCGATCGCGCCGTCGACGCCGTTCACCACCTTCGCTGCGATGATCGCATCGAGATATTCGGTGTCCCAATCGTCCGCGCTCGCGGGTTTGACGCGCGCATCGATCTTTTGCACGGCGTCGTCGCCACGCACTTCGCAGCCGGCCTCGATTAGCATCTCAACCAGCGGCTTGAGGTTTTTACCGGCTGCGGCGCGATCGACCAGCAGCGTCTCGGCGGCGCCGCAGACGCCGGTGCGGCGCATCTTGGCGTTGAGCACGATCGATTTCGCCATGGCGAGGTCGGCGCTGCCGTCGACGTAAATGTGGTTGACGCCTTCGAGATGCGCGAACACCGGCACGCGCGCTTCCTGCTCGACGCGCGCGACGAGGCTCTTGCCTCCGCGCGGCACGATCACGTCGATGGCGCCATTCAATCCCGACAGCATCTGGCCTACCGCCGCGCGGTCGCGCGTCGGCACCAGCGTGATGGCAGCCTCGGGAAGGCCCGCTTCGCGCAGGCCCTGCACCAGGCAGTCATGGATCGCGCGGCAGGAGCGGAAACTGTCGGAGCCGCCGCGGAGGATCACGGCATTGCCCGACTTCAGGCACAGCACACCGGCGTCCGCCGCAACGTTCGGCCGGCTCTCGAAGATCACGCCGACGACGCCGAGCGGCACGCGCACGCGCTCGATGGTCATGCCGTTCGGCCGTTGCCAGCTCTCGGTGACGATGCCGACGGGATCGGCAATGCCGCGCACGATGCCGATGCCCTCGGCCATGCCCTCCACCCGCGCCGGCGTCAGCGTCAGGCGGTCGATGAAGGACGAGGTGGCGTTGCCGGAGGCGCGGGCCTCGGTGACGTCCTCGGCATTGGCGGCGAGGATCGCGGCGGCATTGTTGCGGATCGCCCGCGCCATGGCCTCGAGCGCCCGGTTCTTCTGCTCCGGCGGCGCCAGCGCCAGCACGCGCGCGGCAGCGCGGGCACGGGTACCGAGATCGGTCATCAGCGCCTGAAGATCGGCATTGCCGTCGACGGCTTTGAGGGGGGCGGCCATGGGAGTTTCAACCTTCTGCTAAGGCAGTGTCCTAGCACGGAAATCCCGCTTTTGCGAAGGGTCGGCAGGGTATGGCAGGGCTTCACGTGCCGGACGGCAGCTCGATCAATGGCCCAGCTCCGGCGTCATGGCCGGGCTTGACCGGCCATCCACGCCTCGGCCGGCGCCTACTCGGATGCCCTAGCGGCTACCCGCCCACCACCAGATCATCCCGGTGGATCATCTCGGACCGCCCGCTGATGCCGAGGATGGCCATGACATCCGGGGAGGAGCGGCCCTTGATCCGCTCGGCATCGTCGGCGTCGTAGGCGATCAGGCCGCGGCCGACCTCGCTGGTGTCGGGGCCGCGCACGATCACGGCGTCGCCGCGGGCGAACTGGCCCTCGACCTTGATCACGCCGGCCGGCAGCAGGCTGGCGCCGGCGCGCAGGGCCGCGACCGCGCCGGCGTCGATCGTCAGCGTACCCTTCGGCTCAAGCGAGCCCGCGATCCAGCGTTTTCGCGAGGTGATGGGATTGGCCGGCGTCAGGAACCAGGTGCAGCGGCCGCCATCGGCGATCGCCTGCAACGGATGCTCGATCTTGCCCGAGGCGATCAGCATATGCGTGCCGCCGGTGGTCGCGATCTTGGCAGCTTCGACCTTGGTGCGCATGCCGCCGCGCGACAGCTCGGACTCGGCGTCGCCTGCCACAGCCTCGATCTCGGAGGAGATGCTGTCGACGACGGGAATGAGCCTGGCGTTCGGGTTGTTCTTCGGCGGGGCGTCGTAGAGCCCGTCGATGTCGGACAGCAGCACCAGCAGGTCGGCGCTGGCCATGGTGGCGACGCGCGCGGCGAGGCGGTCGTTGTCGCCGTAGCGGATCTCGTTGGTGGCGACCGTGTCGTTCTCGTTGATCACGGGGATCGCGCGCCACTCCAGCAGCTTGCCGATAGTGGAGCGCGCGTTGAGATAGCGGCGGCGCTCCTCGGTGTCCTGCAGCGTCACCAGGATCTGGCCGGCGCCGATGCCGTGGGCGCCAAGCACCTCCGACCAGATGCGGGCGAGCGCGATCTGACCGACGGCGGCGGCTGCCTGACTCTCCTCCAGCTTCAGCGGGCCGCGCGGCAATTTCAGGCGGCTGCGGCCGAGCGCGATCGAGCCGGAGGAGACGACGAGCACGTCACGCCCCTCGCGATGCAGCTTGGCCATGTCGTCGGCGAGCGCGGCAAGCCAGGACGCGCGCACCTCGCCCTTGTCGGAATCGACCAGCAGCGCGGAGCCGACCTTGACGACGATGCGGCGGAATTGACTGAGTTCGGGGCTGGCCATGTGTGCAAGTGCTGGCGCGTGTGACGGATTGCTCTGCATCGGACACGGCGGAGCGAGAGCGGCGCCGATGAGGCCCTGCTTTTGCAGCAGGACGATGGCCCGCGCAAGGCGCCGGCATGCTAAAGGATGAACGCCGGGTTGCCCCGGGCGGCCGTCCGGCTCTCATGCTGCCAACCATAACGGTGGAGGAAACCCATGGATCGCCGCAAATTCATGGTCCGGTGTCTGAGCCTGCCGCTGCTGGCGCAGGTGGGAGCGACGCGCGCACAGGCTGGGCTCACCAAGATCATCTTCCCGTTCGCGGCCGGCGCGGGCGGCGACACGCTGTGCCGGCTGATCGCGCAGGAGATGGCGCCGGCACTGCAGCGGACCATCGTGGTCGAGAACCGCACCGGCGGTGACGGCCTGATCGGCATCAAGGCGGTGAAGGGGGGAAGCCCCGACGGCAGCATGGTGCTGGTGACGACCGGACCCACGATGTACCTGCTGCCGATGGTCGAGACGATTCCGAGCTTCGATGCTGCAAAGGATTTCGTCCCGGTCTCGCTGCTGGCGCGCTTTGAATTTGCGCTGGTGATCAGCCCGGCGGTCGACGCTGTGGATTTCAAGTCGTTCGCGGCCTGGCTGAAGGCACATCCGGACAGGACCTCGTTCGGCGTACCCAGCAGCGGCACCATTCCGCATTTCATGGGCTCGAAGCTGGAGAAGGACCTCGGCATTCCCTTGAGCCGCGTGCCCTATCGCGGCAGCGCAGCTATCCTCAACGACCTCGTCGGCGGCCATGTTCCGTTCGGGATCACCACGCTGGCCGACGCGCTTGCGCAGCATCGCGCCAAGGGCGTGAAGATCATCGCGGTGAGCAGCGCGGAACGTTCGCCCTTTGCCTCAGAGGTGCCGACCTTGAAAGAGAGCGGCATCGATCTCGTCGCCGACGCCTGGTACGGCATGTGGCTTCCCGCCGGCAGCTCGCCGGAATTCGCAAGCAAGCTCGGCGCGGCCGCAAGCGCCGCGCTCGCCAAGCCCGAGGTGAAGGAGAAGCTCACCGCGATCGGTCTGATCCCGGTGGGCAGCAGCGCGGAAGGTCTGACCAAGGAGCTCGCCGCCAACACCGCGTTCTGGCAGCCGGTCGTGAAGGCGACGGGGTACAAGATCGAGAATTAGTTTCTGTTTGCGCTCCGCTCTCCGCCGTCATGGCCGGGCTTGTCCCGGCCATCCACGTGCACCGCCACCTAACGCAAGACGTGGATGCCCGGGTCAAGCCCGGGCATGACGAGCTGAGAGAGGCTCTTTCCGCTCACTCACAGCTTCGCGCGCTGCGCGATCCCGTCCTTGATCGACGCCAGCTCCGCTTCGTCCCAAACACCGATCAAAATCCCGCCCTTCACCTGGAGCTGGTTGTCGGCATAGGCGGCGATTTTCTCGCGCGGCGTCGTGATGTGGTCGTTGGGATGCAGCGCCCAGTCGAACAGCTCGGCCTGCAGTCGAGCGATGACGCCGGCGCACTCGGGATCGTCGCCGCGATCCAGAAACTCTTCCGGATCGGTTTCGAGGTCGTACAGCATCGGGAGGAAGCTTGAGGCGTGGATGTATTTCCAGCGGCCGTCGAACACCATGAACAGGCGACAGCGTTCGATCGGCTGATTCAGCTTCAGCCGCACGTCCTGCATGACATAGTCGTATTCGGAGAACGCCACCTTGCGCCAATCCGGCGGACTCTCGCCGCGCAGCAGCGGCAGCAGCGAGCGTCCCTCGAGGATATGGCCCGGCACCTTGCCGCCGAAATAGTCGACGAAGGTCGGCGCGAGATCGATGGCTTCGACCAGCGCATCGTTGCGCGTGCCACGCGTCGCATCCGCCTCCTTCGAGGGATCGATGATGATGAGCGGGATCTTCGCCGACTGCTCGTGGAACAGATCCTTCTCGCCCATCCAGTGATCGCCGAGATAGTCGCCGTGATCGGAGGTGAACACGATCATGGTGGTGTCCAGCAGGTCGCGCTCCTCCAGAAACTTCATCAGCACGCCCATCTGGGCGTCGATCTGGGTGATCAGGCCCATATAGGTCGGGATCACCTTCTCGCGGGCATCGTCGCGCGCCATGTTGCGGGAGTAGCGCATGTCCATATAGGCGCCGAACACCGGATGCGGGTTCTGCCGCTCGCGCTCGGAGCGGATCACCGGGATCATGTCCGATGTCGAATACATGCTGGCGTAGGGTTCGGGCGCGATGTAGGGCCAGTGCGGCTTGATGTAGGACAGATGCAGGCACCACGGCCTGCCGTCGGTCTCGGCCTCGCCGATGAAATCCATGGCGCGTCGCGTCATGTAGGGCGTCTCGGAATGCTCGTCCGGCACGCGCGCGGCCTTGTCGGCATGCACGAGCAGCCAGCCGTTCTGGAGCGAGCCGTCCTCGGCCGCGCCTGAATTGGCCCAATGCTCCCAGGGATTGGGCGCATCAAAGCCCTGCTGGCGCAGATATTCGTCGTATTTCGGACGCGGCCGCCCCGTGGGATGCAGGCCGTCGTCACGCTCATAGGGCTCAAACCCGCATTCGGCGACGTGCACGCCGATCATCGATTCCGGCGGGATGCCGAGCGCCTTCATGCCTTCGAGATCGGGCGCCATGTGGGTCTTGCCGACCAGCACGTAGCGCACGCCGAGCTTCTTGAGGTGATCGCCGAGGGTGGGCTCGCCGACCCGCAACGGCCAGCCGTTCCAGTGCGAGCCGTGCGAGCGCATGTAGCGCCCGGTGTAGAACGACATCCGCGAGGGGCCGCAGATCGGCGACTGCACATAGGCCTTGCTGAAGAGCACGCCGCGCTTCGCCATGGCGTCGATGTTCGGTGTCTTCAGCGTGGGATGGCCGGTGCAGCCGAGATAGTCATAGCGAAGCTGGTCGCACATGATCCAGAGAACGTTCTTCGCGCGCGCCATGCGTGATCCCTGCCGTTTCTTGATTGTGGGATGCTGCGCTATCGAGGGCGCGAAGACAAGCTATCAGCGATGCACGCGTCTGCGGCCGTACACTCCAGCGTCGTCCCGGCCTTCGCCGGGACGACGAAAAATCAAACCGACCACGGCTCCGCTTCGGCCGCGCTCTTCGCTTTCGCAGACACCGGGCTCTCGCCGATCACATCCGCAAGAGAGCGCAACGCTTCCTGCACGCCGTCACCGGTGACGGCGGAGAGCAGCAGCGGCGTCTTCTTGGCGGCGCGCTTCAGCCGCTCCTTCTGCTTCTTCAACTCGTCCGGCTCGATCGCGTCGATCTTGTTCAGCGCGACGATCTCGATCTTGTCGGTGAGCTGCCCGGCATAGGCGTCCAGCTCCGTTCGCACCGTCTTGTAGGCCTTGCCGGCGTGCTCGCAGGTCGCATCGATGAGATGCAGCAGCACGCGGCAGCGCTCGACATGGGCGAGGAAGCGGTCGCCGAGACCGACGCCTTCATGCGCGCCTTCGATCAGGCCGGGGATGTCCGCCAACACGAATTCGCGGCCGTCGGCATTCACGACGCCGAGCTGCGGATGCAGCGTGGTGAAGGGATAGTCGGCGATCTTCGGCTTGGCCGCGCTGACCTTGGCAAGGAAGGTCGATTTGCCGGCATTGGGCAGGCCGACGAGGCCGGCATCCGCGATCAGCTTCAACCGCAGCCAGATCCAGCGCTCCTCCCCGGGCTGGCCGGGATTGGCATTGCGCGGCGCGCGATTGGTCGAGGTCTTGAAATGCGCGTTGCCGAAGCCGCCATTGCCGCCCTCGGCCAGCACGAACTTTTCGCCGACAGTGGTGAAATCGTGGATCATGGTCTCGCGATCTTCATCGAAGATCTGCGTGCCGATGGGGACCTTCAGCACGATCGACTTGCCATTGGCGCCGTGGCGGTCCGAGCCCGAGCCGTTCTCGCCCTTCTGGGCCTTGAAGTGCTGCTGGTAGCGATAGTCGATCAGCGTGTTCAGCCCGTCGGCGACCTCGATGATGACATTGCCGCCGCGGCCACCATTGCCGCCGGAGGGGCCGCCGAATTCAATGAATTTTTCGCGGCGGAACGCCACGCAGCCGTTTCCGCCGTCGCCGGAGCGGATATAGACCTTTGCTTCGTCTAGGAATTTCATGGGCCATAGGTAGGCCAGCCGGTCCCGCGCGGCAACCCGGATGGACCCGCAAATCGGCCGAAACCCGGCGATTTGTGGCCTTGCTTAACCAGCTGGCCGGCGCCGGATCAGGAATTTCTGCGTGCCCTCCAGCACCAGCTCCTTGCGCTGGTTGAACACGGTGCTTTTGAGCGTCACCACGCCGGTCGAGCGTCCCGGCACCAGCTCGGTGACCTCGAGCGCGGGATAGATTGTGTCGTCGGCGAAGACAGGTTTGAGGAACCGGCTGGATTGCTCGAGGAAGCCGACCAGGGAGTCCTCGACCATGAACGGAAACAGGCCGGCGCCGGGCGCGGTGTGGATCAGCGTCTGGAAACCGTGGGCGAGCAGATGCGGCATGCCGCGGCTGCGGCAATACTCCACGTCGTAATGCACCGGATGCGTGTCGCCGCTCGCGGTCTGGAACGCCGCGAACACCGCCGTCGTCTGCGTGCGGCTCGGCAGCACGAAGCGCTCGCCGACCACGAAATCCTCAAACCAGCGTTGCGCGGGGATCATGCGATGCCGGGCCGGGTCGAAGTCGGTCATGGCTAAGCTCTTTCCTGGCTCTCTTGTGAGACACCTGTCGCTACCGCGACGCGGAGAGTGCGACAATCCGTTCAATTCGTCCAACGCGGGCTTGTCGTGACGGCCTGCGTCATTACAACGGCGCTCGATGCCCCTGTTCAAGAATCTATCGGCCTATGACGAACGCTCGGCGCGCCTTGCCGGGATTGCGCTCATGGTGCTGTCGATCTTCATGTTCTCGTTTGGCGATGCCATGGGCAAGTTCCTGGTCGGGACTTATTCGGTGGGGCAGCTGCTGTTCCTGCGCGCCTGCGCGGCGCTGCTGCTGCTGTCGCCGTTGGTCTGGCGGCAGCGTCACCAGTTCCTGCATCTGGAGCGGCCGGGTCTCCAGCTCTTTCGCGTCGTGCTGTCGACGCTGGAAGTGGCGGCCTTCTTCCTTGCGACGGTCTACCTGCCGCTCGCCGACGTCATCACCTATTATCTCGCCGGGCCCATTTTCGTCACCGCGATGTCGGCGATCTTTCTCGGCGAGAAGGTCGGCTGGCGGCGCTGGACGGCGATCCTGATCGGCTTCTGCGGCGTCCTGATCGCGCTGCGGCCCTCGGCACAGACGGTGAGCCTGCCGGCGCTGATCGCGCTTGGCGGCAGTCTTTCTTTCGCAACGCTGATGTTGATCACGCGCAGCCTGCGCAAGACGCCCGATATCGTGATGGCGTCGTCGCAATTCGTCGGCACGTTCTTGCTGGGCGCTGTGCTGTCGGCGTTCCACTGGGTGCCGCCGACATCGGGCAGCCTCGTGATCTTCGCGCTGGCGGGATGCGTCTCGGTCACGGCGCTGTTCTGCGTCAACCGCTCGCTCAAGCTCGCGCCGGCCAGCGTCGTCGTGCCCTATCAATATTCGATGATCGTCTGGGCGGTGATCTTCGGCTTCGTCGTGTTCGGCGACGTGCCCGAAATCGCCACCATCGTCGGCGCCGCCATCATCATCGCCGCCGGGTTCTATATTTATCTGCGTGAGCGCGATCTCGGACGCAGGGACGCGGATGTGAATCCGCCAGCGTGATTACAGCGGAATAAATTCGAGCGTCGTCCTGGCTTTCACCAGGACGACAGTTTGAGCCGCCTCCGCCCTACCTCACCCTTCGCGCGCTGCTCCAGCTCTTCAGCGACGCCCACACGCCGCGCGAGAGACGGAAGCAGTCGACGGGCGTGGACGAGCCCAGCGCCAGGAAGCGATGCAGCTGGACGCCGCTCCACTGGAAGCCGCACTTCTCCAGCACGTTGCGCGAGGCCGGGTTGGTGACGCGCGCGCCTGCATAGAGATGATCGTCCTCGAACTCCTCGAAGAAGAAGTCGATCGCGCCGCGTGCGGCCTCGGTGGCAAAGCCCCGGCCCCAATGCTCGACGCCGAGCCAATAGCCGAGCTCGGCGTTGTCGGGCGTCGAGCGGTCGATGCCGACCATGCCGATGGGGCCGCTGTCATGCTCGATCAGGAACACCGTCTCGCTGCCGGGCAGGGCGCTGGCGCGGATGAAGGCGATGGCGTCGTCCTGCGAATAGGGATGCGGGAGGCGCCTTGTGTTTTCGGCGACGCGACGGTCGTTGGCGAGGAGGGCGATGGTCCTGACATCGGCGAGGGTCGGCCGCCGCAAGGTCAGCCGCTCGGTGGCGACGACGCTGGGTCTCGCCTCCCGCAAGGTCACGCTCGAAAAATCCTGCAACATGTCCGGCTCCGTCGAAGTCACTAAAGTGAAAAGTGAGCACGCAAACGAAAGGGGAGGCCGGTTTCCCGCCTCCCCTGGAGCCTTCGATCTGTGATCTCAAGGACTCCGCCGGTTCGGTCTGGGACCCGGCGGACTCCAAATTTGATCCACCGTCTATTCAGCCGCCTCTGCGAGCGGGAGCACCGAGATGAAGGTGCGGCCGTTGGCTTTGGCCTGGAACGTTACGCGGCCCTCGATCTTGGCGAACAAGGTGTGGTCCGTGCCCATGCCGACATTAAGGCCGGGATGCCAGGTGGTGCCGCGCTGACGCGCAATGATGTTGCCGGGAATCACAACTTCCCCGCCGAACGCCTTGATACCGAGGCGCTTGCCCTTGGAATCGCGACCGTTGCGCGATGAACCGCCTGCTTTTTTGTGAGCCATGGCTCGTCTCCGAAATTCTACGTATTTCTAGATCAATTCCTTGACGGAATCATTTCACAATTTCTCACGCATCACTTCGTGACGGCGCGTGATCAAATTATGCGGCGGCCTCTTCGGTCGTGGTCTCTGGCTTGGCGACCTTCTCCCGCTTCGGACGCGGCCCCTTGGTGGGCTTGGCGCCGTCCGTCAGGATCTCCGAGATGCGCAGCACGGTGATCTCGTCGCGATAGCCGCGCTTGCGGCGCGAATTCTTGCGGCGGCGCTTCTTGAAAGCGATGACCTTGGGACCGCGCTTGTGGTCGAGCACCTCGACCGCAACGGACGCGCCGGCGACCGTGGGCAGACCCAGGATCGGCGTGTCGCCGCCGACCAGGAGAACTTCATTGAGCTGCACGATCGAGCCGACTTCGCCTTCGATCTTGCCTACTTCCAGGACATCATCCGGAACGACGCGGTACTGCCGGCCGCCGGTTTTGATGACTGCGAACATCGTTGTTTTCCTTCGTGTTCATTCCCGGCCTCGCGACATATTGTCGGGGCCGGCTTTTTGTCAGTCGTTATGGGTTTATGCGAGTTTTGTGCGGGCGGGAGTTATCCCTTTGAAAACCCACGTAAAAACAAGCGGCGCGAGAAACGCCCCGCGCCGGTTGCGGGATTTATAGCCGCTGATCCCCCGGAGTCAAGGAAAAGCCGGCGAAAACGGCCGGATTTGAAGCATTTGGGCCCGATCCGGCCCGCAGGCGAATTTCGGACCGCGCCGCAACCAACAGGTTCCCCCGCCGTTGTCCCGGCGAATTCAGTCACACGGGCAAGGGGCTTACCATGGCAACAGACGAGCTGGTCAAGACGACGACGGGCATCGCTCATCACGGCGCGGAGCGGCTGCCGTCGGTGGATATCGACAGCTTCAACATCGAGATGAAGGACGAGGATGGCTTCATCGGCGACCGCGCCAGCAAGGGCGCGTTCCGCGAGATCCTCGAGCGCTGGCGCAAGCCGCTGCGCAAGTCCGGCGAGGACCCGTTCGGCAAGGAGCCGTCGGACGAGATCAGCAAGAAGACGCTGGACGCCATCCTGGTCGGCGACGACACCGAGGCCTGGGCGGTGGTGCATAGCGCCATCGAGGACTTCGCCCAGGAGCTCGCTTACGTCACCCGCCGCTTCCTCAAGTCCAAGGCCTGGGCCAAGACCGAGCGCATCGTGGTCGGCGGCGGTTTTCGCGATTCCCGGCTCGGCGAGCTCGCGATCGCGCGCACCGAGATTATCCTCATCGCCGAGGGCTTCAAGATCGACATGCTGCCGATCCGCCATCATCCCGACGAGGCCGGCCTGATCGGCGCGCTGCATTTGGCGCCGTCGTGGATCTTCGAGGCCCATGACAGCATCCTCGCCGTCGATATCGGCGGCACCAACATCCGCTGCGGCCTGGTTGAGACCAGCTGGAAAAAGGCAAAAGACCTGTCGAAAGCCAAGGTCGTGAAGTCCGAGCTGTGGCGTCATGCCGACGACGAGCCGACGCGCGAAGGCGCGGTGAAGCGGCTGACGAAGATGCTGAAGGGGCTGATCACCGAGGCCGAGAAGGAAGGCTACAAGCTGGCGCCGTTCATCGGCATCGCCTGTCCCGGCGTGATCAACGCGGACGGCTCCATCGAGAAAGGCGCACAGAACCTGCCGGGCAATTGGGAGAGCAGCAAGTTCAACCTGCCGGCGAGCCTGCTCGAGGGCATTCCGCAGATCGGCGAGCACGACACCGCGATCCTGATGCACAATGACGGCGTGGTTCAGGGCCTCTCCGAGGTGCCGTTCATGCAGGACGTCGATCGCTGGGGCGTGCTCACCATCGGCACCGGCCTCGGCAATGCCCGCTTCACCAACCGCCGCAAGGACAACGGCAAGGACAAAGACAAAGACCGCGATTCTACGGAGAACGGGAAGAAAAAGGCCAAGTCCGACAAGGAGTAACCTTGACTGGTTAGGTTAAGGACCGGATTGCGTTGCGGTGCACCGCCCGCACGCTACGGTCGAAACCGTCGCCTCACCTGGCCGGCGAAGCCGCCCTTCCCAGCCAGTATTTCAATGAGCGGCACCGGGACCGCCAGTGTTTACCGCGTCTGGCGGTCCCACCCCGCCTTTTGCGGGTACCAGTGATTCGGCACCGACGTGCCGCATCGGGCTCGCGCCGGGTCAGTGGCGAACGGCTCAGGCCCATTCCCGCGCAAACCGCCGCCGAAATCCGCGATCGCCCCCGATCATCACCGTGACATCGTGGGTCCAGCCGGAAAACCGGCCCGATTTTCGCCCTCGCAAGCCTTGTCTGGCCCGCCATCCTCGCCTATTAACGCCCGAACCACAGGGGCCATGCTCCTTACTTGGCGCCTTCAGGAGAGGTGGCAGAGTGGTCGAATGCACCGCACTCGAAATGCGGCATAGGTGCAAGCCTATCGGGGGTTCGAATCCCTCCCTCTCCGCCAACATCATCCGCCACAATAAAACGGCTTTCCAGAAAGCTCGGCAGATCAGTCTGATCTTGCCGGCTCTCGCTCCGCCAGCACCGTCCGCGCCGTCGCCACGAACGCCTGCGCGGCCGGCGACAGCGTCCGACCCTGGCGCTGCAGCAGCGACACCGGGCGGGTGATGGCAGGGCGTATCAGCGGCTTTGCGATCAGAGTTGGAAATTGATCGGCCGGCAGCATCGTCGCAGGAAGGATAGCAAGGCCGAGGCCCTGCGCCGTCATGGCGAGCGCGGTGTTGATCAGCGTCACTTCATAGGTCGGGTTGAGGTGCTTGCCCTGGCTCCCCAGCGCCTGATCGATCTGCATGCGTATCCGCGTCTCGCGCCGCATCGCGATCGTCGGCATCTGATCCAATTCGTCCCATGTCAGTGAGCGCCGTGCCGCGAAGTCGGGGGTGCGCCGGCCGATGGCGCTCAGGCGGCCGCGGGTCAGCGTCTCGATCGTCAGCTCCGCGAATTCTCCCTCGACGCTGCCGATCGCGAACTCCGCATCCGTCGCGATCAGACGTGGAACGAGATCGTCGGCGGCGACGTCGCGCATGTCGATTTCGATGTCGGGATAGCCTGCCCGGAATTTTGCCAGCACCGAGGGCAGCAGTGCCGATGCGGTACCGGCTGAGGCGAGAAACGCGACTCGGCCGGCGCGCGCCTGCGCGAGGTCACGCATGCGCCGCGACAGGCCCAGCGCATCGCCCAGCATCCGTTCGGCGGCATGAACTGCCTCGTCAGCGGCCCGCGTCGGCTGCACCGAACGAGTGGAGCGATCGAACAGTTTGACGCCGAGCTGCGCTTCGAGCTGTTGGATCAACAGGCTCGCCGCCGATTGCGTGATCCCCAGCTCGCGCGCAGCCCGCGTGATGCTGCGCGTACGGTACACGCCGGTGAAGGCCTGCAATTGCCGTAAGGTGACGTTCATAGGCAAAGCTCATGAATTGATGAGTTCTTTCCGGCTTATCACATAAGCGAGCATGCAATAAAATGCATGCCGTGGTCGGTGAAGCGGCGATCGCCAAGGGATTGGAAACGAACATGAGGACACAGGTGCTGGTGGTGGGCGCCGGGCCCGTCGGATTGACCGCGGCGATGGATCTGGCTTCCCGTGGGATCGACGTCGTGGTCGCGGAGATCCGCCATGCCGGCGATCCGCCCAGCGTCAAATGCAATCACGTCTCGGCGCGTTCGATGGAGATCTTCCGCCGGCTCGGCGTCGCCGCAAAGCTGCGCGACGCAGGCCTGCCCGCAGATTTCCCGAACGACTGCTCCTACCGGACCACGGCGACCGGCATCGAGCTGTGCCGCATCGACATTCCCTCGCGCGCACGCCGCTACAGCGCCACCGGCGGCCCCGACACCTGGTGGCCGACGCCGGAGCCGCCGCACCGGATCAACCAAGTCTATCTCGAGCCGATCCTGTTCAGCCATGCCGCCGCTCAGTCGCGCATCACCATTCTGGCGCGCACGGAAATCACGGACATCGAGCAGAATGACGACCATGTGGTCGCATTGGCGCGCGACCTCGACAGCGGAAGCTCGCTCCGCATCGAGGCTTCCTTTGTGATCGGTTGCGATGGCAGCCGTTCCCTGGTTCGCAGATCGATCGGCGCCAACCTGTCCGGCACGCCGGTGATCCAGCGCGTGCAATCGACCTTCATCGAAGCGCCGCAGCTCAAGGAGCTGATGGGCGCGCACAAGCCGGCCTGGATGGTGCTCTCGCTCAACCCGCGACGCTCAGGCACGACGGTGGCGATCGACGGTCAGGACCGCTGGCTGATCCATAATCACCTGAAGCCAGACGAGCCCGAATTTGATTCGGTCGATCGGGACTGGGCGATCCGCGCCATTCTCGGCGTCGACGAGCGCTTCGAATACCGCGTCCTCAGCAAGGAGGACTGGGTCGGCCGCCGGCTTGTCGCCGATCGCTTCCGCGACCGCAGAGTCTTCATCTGCGGCGACGCCGCGCATCTGTGGATGCCGTATGCGGGCTACGGCATGAATGCGGGGATTGCGGACGCCGTCGACCTGTGCTGGCAGGTGGCGGCGCATCTGAACGGGTGGGCGCCGGCTTCGATCCTGGATGCCTACGAGGCGGAGCGTCAGCCCATCACCGAACAGGTGTCGCGCTTTGCCATGGACCATGCGATGAAGATGATGGCGCAGCGTGGTGGAGTCTCCGCGGAGATCGAGGACGACACGCCGCGCGGCCACGCCGCGCGCGCAGCGCTGGCCAGGGCGGCCTACGATCTCAACGTGCAGCAATATTGCTGTGCCGGATTGAACTTCGGCTACTATTACGATGCCTCGCCGATCATCGCCTATGACGGCGAGACGCCGCCCGCTTACGCGATGGGCAGCTTCACCCCCTCCACCGTGCCGGGCGCTCGCGCGCCGCACCTGTTTCTGCGGGACGGGCGATCGCTCTACGATGCCTTCGGCGTCGGCTACACTTTGCTGCGGTTCGATCCGGCGATCGATGTAGCGCCATTGAAGTCTGCCGCAGAGCAGCGCGGCATTCCGCTCGCGCTGCTCGACATTGCGCCGGACGAAGCGAACGGCGCGTATGCCGAGAAGCTGGTGCTGGCGCGGCCCGATCAGCACATCGCCTGGCGCGGGCAGGCCGCGCCAGCGGACCCACAAGGCTTGCTGACGCGCATCACCGGCGCTTCGGCGTAAGGCGATTTGAAGCGGACGGTCTCGCGGCGAAGTCCGCCGGCAGGTGATTTACAAAGTCGTGGTTCACAAAACAAAAAAAGACTCGCACCAGGAGGGAAACGTGTTTCACGTTGCAAGCCGCCGTATTTTGGCCGTGCTGACGGCCGCGAGTTTCGCCGTGCTGCCGCTGGAGGCGGTCCGAGCGGTCTATCCCGAGCAATTGATCAAGATCATCGTGACCTTTCCGCCCGGCGGCAGCGCCGATACCGTCATCCGCGCGCTCGAACCGCTGGTCACTGCCGAGCTCAAACAGGGTCTCGTGATCGAGAACCGCGCGGGTGCTGGAGGCAACATCGGCATGGCCGCGGTCGCGCAGGGCAAGCCTGACGGCTATACGCTCGGCATTGCGCCGGCAGGCAGCCTGACGGTCAATCCGCATCTCAATTCGTCGATGCCGTTCGATCCGAAGGATCTTGCGCCGATCACCCTGCTCGCGAAAATTCCCTTCGTGCTGGTTGCGTCAGCGAACGTGCCGGCGCATACGGTCGCGGAATCGATCGCGCTCGCCAAGGCCAAGCCGGGCGCGTTGTCGATCGGGCATGGCGGCAATTCGACCGCCATGCACTTGACCGCGGCACTGTTCACGCAGAAGACCGGGATCGCCATGGAGCTGGTCCCCTATCGCGGGACCGCGCCGGCGACGGTCGATGTTCTCGCAGGCCATGTCCCCTTCGCGGTACTGGATATCCCCGCATCGAGGCAACTGATCCTCGAAGGTAAGCTCAACGCCATCGGTGTGTCGTCTGCGCAGCGTCTGTCGTCCTTGCCTGATGTGCCGACACTCGCCGAGAGCGGTATTGCGGGTTTCGAATCCGTTGGCTGGTTCGGGCTGGTTGCTCCGGCCGGCACGCCAGCCGATATCGTCGGCCGGTTGAACGAAGCCTTCGGAAAGGCCCTGAAGGATCCATCGGTGGTCGAGAAGATCCGGACGCTTGGCGCAGAGCCTGCACCGACCTCGCCGGAGGAGTTCAGCCGCTTCATCCAAAGCGAAAGCTCGAAATGGGGCAAGCTGATCAGTGAAGCGGGCATCAAGGCGAATTAAGTGTCCCACGCAGCCCTGCTGCTCGTCGGCAATCATCCCCGGCTCGCCTTCAGCGCCCGCCGCATCACGATCGCGGTCTAGAAACACGATTCCGCCCCGGCGTAAGTCATTGATCTTGCAGCTCCGGCTACTGTGCATGGGGTTGTTTTCGCGCTTTTTGTTGTTGGGCCTTGGGAGGCTTACAGGTAATCGTCGCGACACCGGCTGGCCTCGCCAGTTCGGATCACCACCGACAAGGCGAGATGGGCATGCACTCTTCCGGCAGCGGCTTGGGCAACGGGCTTCTTGGCGTCATCATCTTCAGCGCATCGCTGCCGGCGACCCGCGTGGCGGTCGGCGGGTTTTCCGCGCTGTTCCTGACCTCGGCGCGCGCGGTCATCGCGGCGCTGATCGGTGTGGCCGTGCTCGGCCTGCTCCGTCAGGCGCGGCCGCAGCGCAAGGATCTCGTCTCGCTCGCGATCGTCGCCATCGGCGTCGTGGTCGGCTTTCCCTTGCTGACGGCGCTTGCGCTCCAGCACATCACCTCGGCGCATTCGATCGTCTTCATCGGGCTCTTGCCGCTGTCGACCGCGATCTTCGGCGTGCTGCGCGGCGGCGAGCGGCCGCAGCCGATGTTCTGGCTTTTTGCAATTCTGGGCAGCGCCACTGTCGCCGGCTTTGCGCTGTCCAACGACGGCACCGCATCGCTCACCGGCGATCTCCTGATGGTCGCGGCGATCGTGCTGTGCGGGCTCGGCTATGCCGAAGGCGCCGCGCTGTCGCGCCGGCTCGGCGGCTGGCAGGTGATCTCCTGGGCGCTGCTGCTGTCGCTGCCGCTGATGGTGCCGGTCGCGATTCTAACCTGGCCGTCGACATGGAGCGGCGTCGGTGTGCCCGCCTGGATCGGGCTCGCCTACGTCTCGGTCTTCAGCATGTTCGTCGGTTTCATCTTCTGGTACCGCGGGCTTGCGATCGGCGGCATCGCCCGCGTCGGCCAGTTGCAGCAGCTCCAGCCGTTCTTCGGCCTTGCGCTTGCAGGCCTGCTCCTGCACGAACCTGTGGCCTGGAGCATGATCGTCGCGACCGCGCTGGTGGTCGCCTGCGTCTTCTTCGCACGGCGGTTTGCCTGAGGCCGAATTGATGCGGCCTTACCTCTTGCCCGGTTGCGGCTTTTCAATCCCCGGCAGCTGTGCGATTCCCTCGGCAAGAAAATCGACCAGCAGCCGTACCCGCGCGATGCCGGACCGCTCCGGCACGATCAGCATGTTGAGCGGAACGGACGGCGGCGCGTAGTCTTCAAGCACGCGCTCGAGTTGGCCGGAGGCAAGCAGGTCGTCGACGAGCCAAAGATGCGCCGGCGCAATGCCACGACCGGCCGCGAGCGCCTCGCGTGCGGCAAGCCCGTGATCCACCCGCAGCCGCCCTGCGAAGGGGACCACATGACGGCCGCCGCGGCGCCCGTGCAGCACGAGCACGTCGCTGCCGGCGATGTTCGACATCCTGACACCCTCGTGGCTGGCGAGGTCTTGCGGGCGCGCGGGCCTGCCGCGCGACGCCAGATAGTCCGGTGCGGCCACAAGCACCCGCCGCGACTGACCAAGCAGCCTGAGCTTCATCGAGCTGCCGGGGAGCGGCCCCAGACGCAAAGCGATATCGACACCTTCCCGCACGAGGTCGATCCGCTCGTCGGTCAGGCTGAGATCCACCGCCACGTCCGGATAGCGGTCCTGGAACGCGAAAACCAGACGGCTGACGTGGAGCACGCCGAAGGCGGCGGTGCAGGAGACGCGCACCGTTCCGGCAGGCGCGCCGCGCGTGCTGCGCGCCTCGTCGCCGGCGAGTTCGACCAGGCGCAGGATCTGCACGCAGTCGGCGTAATAGCGGCGCCCCTCCTCGGTCATCGTCACGCTGCGCGTGGTCCGCGTGAGCAGCGGCACGCCGACGGCCTGCTCCAGTTCCCGAAGGTGCCGCGTCACTGTCGATTGGCCGAGACCAAGCTCGCGCGCGACCGCGGACAGGCTTCCGCGCTCGGCGACCCGCACGAAGCTGCGCATGCGTTCGAGCGTCACGTCCGATTTATCCATATTTCGGCATGATCCTATCCATCGGCGACAACTACCGGATTGCAGTCGGAGGCGCTACCTGCTGCTCGCAATCGTCAACCAAGGTGCTGATCATGAAAGTGTTGATCCTCTTCGCTCACCCCGAGCCGCGCTCCCTCAATGGCTCGCTCCGCGACGTTGCCGTCAGAGAACTCGAGGCTGAGGGACACGAGGTGCGGGTGTCAGACCTTTACGCGCAGGGATGGACATCCGAGGTCGGCCGCGCCGATTTTCCGCTGCTGCCGCCGGACGGGCGGCTGGCGCCGGCCGCCGCCTCCAAGCAGGCGTTCGAGTCGGGTACACTCACCGCGGACGTCAAGGCCGAGATCGAGAAGCTGCTGTGGGCGGACGTCCTGATCCTGCAATTCCCGCTATGGTGGTTCAGCATGCCGGCCATCCTCAAGGGCTGGGTCGACCGCGTGTTCGCCTACGGTTTCGCCTATGGCGTCGGCGAGCACAGCGACAAGCGGTGGGGCGACCGTTACGGCGAAGGCAGGCTGGCGGGCAAACGCGCGATGCTGATCGTGACCGCCGGCGGCTGGCAGGAGCATTATTCGGCGCGCGGGATCAACGGGCCGATCGACGACCTGCTGTTCCCGATCAATCACGGCATCCTCTATTATCCCGGCTATGACGTGCTTCCGCCGTTCGTCGTCTACAAGGCCGACAAACTGGACGAAGCGGGTTTCCAAGCGACTGCCGAACGTTTGCGCGAGAGGATGCGAACGCTTGCGACGACATCCCCGATTCCCTACCGGCGCCAGAATGGCGGCGATTACCTGATTCCGAGCATGCGGCTCCGCGCAGGACTCGAGCATTCCGGCGCGACCAGCTTCGCGCTTCACGTCGAACAGGTCGAGGCACGCAGCCCAATGGGTGAAACGAGCTCCGTGCACTCGACGGCTGAGGGGTGCGCGGCAACAGCGTAATCCGCCGCTCGCGCAAGGACTCACCCCATCACCGTCCGCGTCAGCGTGCTCCGCGCAAACTTCTTCAGCGGCATCGGCTTGCCGAACAGAAAACCCTGCACGAGGTCGAAGCCGAGCTCGTTGGCGGCGACGAGGTCGGCGCGGCTCTCGACGCCCTCGGCGATGGCGCGCACGCCATAGCCATGCGAAAGCTCGACGATGTGGCGGCACACCGTGCGCTTGAGGCGATCAGTGCCGCTGCCGGTGACGAAGTGCCGGTCGGCCTTCAGCTTGATGAAGGGAATTTTTCCAAGGTCCATCAGCGACGGCCAGTTGGCGCCGAGATTGTCGACCGACAGGCCGATATTGTGCAGACGCAGTTCGCGGGCGACCTCGGCCAGGAGATCGAGATCGCGGATCGCCTCCTCGCTGTCGATTTCGATCGTCAGCCCGCCGAACGCCGGATGCGTCGGCATGCGCCGGCAGAGATCACGCACGGCTTGCGGCTCCTTCAGATAGGACGCCGGCAAATTGATCGCGAGATCGACCGGGCTCTGCTGCTCCAGTAGATAGTGCCAGTCCTGCATGGCGCGCTCGATCACGAATTCGGAGAGGTCGCGCATATTCGGGTCGTGCTCTTCGGGGATGAAATAGGCGGGCGGCACCACGCCCCAGGTCGGATGCCGCATCCGCACCAGCGCCTCGGCGCTATTGCGAATCAGCGTGCGCGCGTCGATCTTGGGTTGGTACCAGAGCTCGAGCCAGCCGGCGTGCAGGGCCTCGCCGACGTGCACGGCGGGGCTCGGCGCCGGCTCCTCGGGCAACAGCATCGCGACACGGTCGCGCAGCGTCTCCGCGGCAAACGGCGTCGTCAGCGGCGGCAGCATCTTGAGGCCGTATTCCTCGCCGACCTGCTGCACGGCCCTGACGATGATCGACTCGCGGGCGCCCACAGTCAGAACCCTGCCGTCGAAGGCCTCGCGCACCAGCGTCTCCAAAAATTTGCCGGGCTCGATGCCGTCGGCGGCGATGCCGAGCAGGATCAGGTCGGGCAATTCGCTTGTCAGCACGCTCTGCAGCTCCTCGGCACTGGCGCATTCGGTGGTGACGAAGCCGAGATCCTCCAGCACTTCCGCGAGAAACGCGCGAAGATGGCGCTTGCCGTCGGCCACGCAGGCGCGCGGCTTCACCTTTCGCCGTCCGAAGGTTTTCGGCCTTCGTTCGGCGAGTTCTACAATTTCGTCGTTCATCGCAAGCACTCCGTTCCGTGCCGGTGTGTTAGCGACGTGAGCAGTTTCAAATATGGAAGGCTTCAGTCGATTGTCGAATTATCTGAGTAACGTTAAAGCGCCCATCACGTCTAAAATTATCTGGATCTCGGTCGGGAAGTTTTTACGTCTACCCGCGCGCCGGGCGCAGGGTTGCGACAATCACTGGAGATCTCGCGACGTGCAGTGCGGCTGCATGTACGCGCGCTGTCCTGCAATTGGACCAAGCCACGCGCGCCTCGCCCAATTGAATAATGGAGCGCCTCAATTGCGCGCGACGCGCGCATTTTTCCCGGTTCGCTCGTGACGGTTCTGCGACAATGCGTCGGTGCGCGCTGGCGCCAATGTGAAGCACATCACAAGCGGATTGCTGCACGTGCGCTATTGCTCTGGGCAGCCGGTGGTGGGCTGTCGAGGATCGCAGCAATGACGTCGCGGCGAATAATGTATTGGTGGTTCAGGTTCGTGCTGTCAGGGCGATTTCTCGATCGTTTCCTGTGCCTGCCGCGCGCGCATTAGCGCGGGATCAGGTTTGGCCGATCAGCTTGCGCAACGCGGCCGCGCCGTCCTCAATCGCATCGCGTCCCTTCCAGGCCAGATAGGACAGCTTGCCACCGAGCGTGTCGTGGCTGCGCAGCCGGCGCGAACCGAGAATGTGGCCGACATTGGAGGGGAAGCGGCTCACCTCGGCGGACACCAGCGCCGCGATCGCGTCCATCAATTGCTGGAGCCGAATGCCCCATTCGCAATGCTCGATGCCGTCGATCCGCACCTTGAGCGCATATTCGGTCTCGTAGATCTCGGCGAGCAGGTCGCGCGCAATCAGCACCCGGTTGTGCCGGAGCGCGATGCGCAAGGCGAGGCGCCTGTCGTCGAGCTGGTCGAGCACCATGTGAACGACGCAGGCATAGGGCGCGGCGGCGACATCGGCGGCGCCCTTGCTCGCTGCGGCCTTGGTGGCAAGACGCACCAATTGCCAGAACGTCTTCAGCCGCCTCGCCACCAGCGTCAGCGCGAACGGCAGCGCCTCGGGATGGGCCTTCTTGAAGGCGTCCAATCGGGCGGTGATCTGATCAACCGTGCCGTCGTCGAACTTCGCGATCTTCTCGGGCAGCCTGTCGTTGAACTTCGGCAGCGCGGCGCCGGCGCGCAGCACATGTTGGATCTTCTTCACGTCCTCGAAGGCGGTGTGCGATGCCGTGTATTGCGCGAGCTTGCCGCGCGCGAACTCGGTGCTCTCCGCTGATGCGAGGGTGCTTTCGAGAACCTTGACGACCTTGGTCTGGAAGGTCGATGCGATCTTCAGCACTTCCTTCTGGTTGTTGGCGGCGACCTGGTCGTTGATCGCCTTGATGTAGTCGCGTGCCATGGTCGGCAGCAGGTCGCGGCAGATCCACTCCCAGATCGGGGTGAGGGTGTTGCGCGAGATCCGCCCCATGTTGGCATGCTCGGGCGCGCCGTCGATCAGAAGCAGCTCGAGCGGCGCAAAGAAATGGCGCGAGGGACTGGTGGCGCGCGCCTGGTTCGATCCGTCCTTGCGAAATTCGGCGCGCAACCGGGACTGCAGGTCGGACGAGCCCGGCATGTCGATGCCGCACAGCTCAAGCCGTTCGAGCTCGCTGAGCAGGCAGCTGCGCGACAGCGGCGTCAGCTTCTGCAGGAAGTTCGATAGCTGGTCGATCTCGTTCATGGCACGCAATCTTCCGCAACGTTTCCAGCAGGCCTACCGACCCCATGCATGGAGGCATTTGCGCGCTCTCAATTGCGACATAGAGAAGCAAGCCGCCGTTAATATATCCGTAAAATCCAAGGCCGCAGGTAATCGGCGCGGATCTGATCGTTAAGAAGGCGTCGAGCGACCCGTCTATCAATTGGGCAGGTTCAGCAACCTAAGAATGTTGAGGGACGTTGCCACTCAAGCATAAAGTGTGCCTGTGCCGGGGTTTCAGCACAAAACTGCCAAATTCACCGTAGTCTTACGGAGCAAAAAGTTAACTACAGACCGCGTTGGGTTCCGCTAAACGAGTGACATGGGGTCACAGAATGATACGGCCACTGATTCGCGGCCGTCGGAATGGTACGAAAGCAACGCCGCTCCAACTGAAGAGCTCGATGCCGTCCGTCTGAACGCCGCCCGTGCCAAGGCGGCCGACGAAATGGCAGCCGCCATCGCCCGCGAGCTCAACGGTCCCCTCACGGCGCTCCTGCTCTACATGGGCGAGATCAAGCATCACAGCGATCAGCTCGCGCCGGTGACGGGCGACCGTGCCTATTTGCAGCGGGTCGTGGAGAATGCGCTAGTGCAGACCGAGCGGGTTTGTGGCCTCGTCAAACAGCTTGCCGGTTCTCACACGGGTGGCCTGCCGATCGCGTCCAGGGCCGAGGGCGCCGAATCGAAGTTCGCGCGCGCGCCACAGCTGCAGCGCGTGCCGAGCGCCGAAATCCTCGGCCTGTCAGGCCAGAAGCGGCTGACCAAGCGCGAGCGCGAGGTGCTGAGGCTGATCAGCGAGGGTTATTCGAACAAGCAGGGTGCGCTTCGGATGCAGATCAGCCCGCGCACCTTCGAGAGCCATCGCGCCGAGGCGATGCGGAAGCTCGGTGCGCGCAACACGGCGGACCTCGTCCGTGCGGCGCTGCTGCATTCGATCGACTGAAGGGCCTTGCGTCGGGCCGCCCGGCAGCGGGCGAGGGCCAAGCGTGAGGCATTTCTCGAAAAAGACCCGCGGCTCCGACCGTGCTCAGAAATAATCTTCGGCGAAGGGACGCGCGCGCGACGAGGGCCGCAGCGGCTTGAGCTCGTCCTTCGGCACGTTGGGAATGATCGTGATGGTCCAGCGGGGCGGCATGCTCGATTCCTGCTCCAGCACCGAACGTACGAAGCCGGTCACCGTCGCCTCGCCAGCGGCCACCGTCGCCATCCGGCCGTTGAACTGTGCGATGCGGAAGCGGCGAACTTCTTTCTGGTCCGCGGTCTCGTAGGTGAACATGGAAACCCTCCTGGTTTCCGGCGACTATCGCTGCCTATGATTAGCCATCTGTGAAAATCCCAAGCCGTAGAAGTACGGCGGGCATGCACGCGTGAGTGGTTGGAGCGTTTCGAGCGAGCGCGTCAGCCCTCCGGCTCCTGCGCGCGCGCGGCAGCGTAGGCGGCGTCCATCAGGTCCAGGAGGTCGCAAAATCCGGCGTCGCCGAGCCTCTCCGCGGTCTTCTCCAGCCGCAGCGCCAGCACCGCGAGCCTGACATAGCCGAACGTTCCGGCCGCGCCCTTCAGCGAATGCGCTTCGCGGGCGATCCTGCCGTGGTGCTGCGCGAGCGAGAGCGTGCGGAACGATTGCAGACGCGCGCAGGTTTCGCTCCAGAACACGTCGCGCACTTCGCAAGCACCATCCTCGCCGATCTCGCGCACCAGCGCCTGGTACGCGCCCGGCTCGCGCGCGGGTTCGGCATCAAGCACTGTTTGCGCAGGCGCGACGGTGACTTCGAACATGGTTTGGCCTGCCTTGATCACGGTTTGCCGCCGGCCCGTACAGGCGCGCGCGGCACATCCGTGTCTACGGCATCTGGATTTCAGTTCCGGTAGCAGGACATTCCGTGTTTGCGGGCCGGAATTAGCGGCCGGTTTACCACGCCGCAGCGCCAGTCAGCGCGGGCCGAGCAGCCGGTCATACTGCGCCTTCACGGTGGCGTAGCATTCGCACGCCGTCTGGCGCAGGCCGTCCAGGTTGAGGATCTGGATGTGTCCGCGGCTGTAGTTAATGAAATTCGCCTGCTGCAAGGTGTTGGCGACCAGCGACACGCTGTTGCGCCGAGCGCCGATCATCTGCGCCATCGCCTCCTGGGTCAGCAGCAGCCGGTAGTCGCCGGAGAGGTCATGGGTGTGGAGCAGGCAGCGCGACAGCCGTGACTCCACCGGATGAGCGGCGTTGCAGCCCGCGGTCTGCTGCACCTGCGCGTAGACCGCCAGTCCGTGACGCGTGAGCAGCGTCCGCAGGGTGCAGCTCTGGTCGGCCGCGACGCGCAGCCGGTCGAGGTCCATCATCGAGGCGGAGCCTGGAACCAGCACGATGGCCGTGTTCAGCGCGCAGGCATCGCCCATGATCGAGAGCGTTCCGAGCAGGCTGTCGCGGCCGATCATGGCGACTTGCACGTGCTCGCCCCTGGCGAGCTCCACCACCAGCGAGATGACGCCGCGATGGGGAAAGTAGGCGCGCTTGAGCGTTTCGCCGGTCGCGACCAGCACCGCGTCGTGCGGCAGATCGCCCGTCCGCAGGTGGGGGCGGATCAATTCATAATCGTCCGCCGACAGCGCGGACAGGAAACCGTTGGAGGAACGTACCATTGTTTCCAAAGTAGCCTCCCGTCTCCCGGACCAGCACGGGAAACTGCTTGTCGTTCGGCCACGTTCCATCATGTTCCCGTCGGGATATATTGGCAATTGGGACAAGACGTCCGATCGCAGTCAGTGCCGCTGCACGTCGGCCTCGCCAAGACAGATTCCCTGACCCAATTCCTACCGAGCTGGGAACCAGCAGATCCAGATGGTGCGGCTGGAGAATCGGTTTGGAGCTTGTTCGCGGTCATGGTTGATCCGGCGCGTTTCAAGGTCATCCGCGCCGCGTCGTCGTCATGGAGTTGCCTTGGCGCCGCGTGGCCGCAGATTCCGCGTCAATCGTCTTTCCGGCTCCGCCAAGGACGCTCTCAACAGTCCATTTCTCGAGCAAAGGAGCATGGCGTGCGCCACGGTTCAATTATTGAATCGCCAAATCGGGAAGCTCAAACGGGGACAGAAGATCTGCGCGATATTCTCGTCGTCGATGACGACCCGATGGTCTGCATGGCCATCGAGGTCTATCTCCAGCGCAACAATTTTCGGGTGACGATCGCCGAAGGAGGGGAAGCCGGACTTCGTGCGCTCGAACACGAACAGTTCGATCTGATGATCATCGATATCTTCATGCCGCACATGCGCGGGTTCGAATCGGTCAGAATCTTTCACGAGCGCGCGCCGGCCGTTCCGCTGATAGCGATGTCCGGCTACGCGTTCGCAATCTGAATTCGCCGGCCCCGGATTTCCTCCGGATGGCGCTGGAGCTCGGTGCGGCGCGCTGTCTGCGCAAGCCGTTCACGCCGCACGCGCTGCTCGCCGCCATCAACGATTGCCTGGCGGAGCACCGTCCCCAGGGCGAGCTTGCCCCGGCCGCGCGCCTGGGTTAGCGCGGCACCGGCCGCAGCGGACGCGGGTAACGGTTCGTTTACCGCAAATGCGGGTGATGCATATCCCGGCAAAGCACCAGGCGACGTGGCGAGACCGGCCCGGGCTGCAGGCAGCTCGATACAATTTGCGCGAAGACCGCGCATATCTCCTTCACAAGCAGGGCTTTCCCGCGCGCCGGGTCTCGCTGTTATCGGCACGTTCACCTAACGCGTCTCGCCGCTGCGGCGTGGGGCCGGTCTTGCCGAAAAACGCTGTCCCATGCAGTCGAACGGCAAACTTGTCTTCAATATCCGTATTAGCACGGAGGATGAAATTAACGGGACCGTGAAAGGGGATGTCTAACGATCCAAGGTGGGGGCTTCCGTTCATGCCAGCGCGGCTCGGGCGTCGAGGTCCAGATCCAGGTCTGTAAGGCGTAGCTCATGGATGATCTGTTGCGGGAGTTTTTGACGGAAACCAGCGAGAGCCTGGACACCGTGGACAATCAGCTGGTGAAGTTCGAGCAGGAGCCGAACAACG